>NZ_BAAARA010000021.1:0-406884 GCF_039531955.1 Saccharopolyspora halophila | reverse complement strand
TCGCCGGATGATGCTTGGCCAAGATCCGCAGACTCAACCGGCCAGGCCACCAATCACAATTATCCCCACCAGCCACCGGATGACTCCGACCACGATCGCTCGCACGGCCAGTCCGCACGCTCTGGTCGTAGTTCTTGGTGATCGCCACGGCGTCGGGGTTCTCGGGCATGGAAGCTCCTTCCGATGACTCCCGGCATCCTCAGATGCCCAGGGCCCGGCGCACCGCCGGAGCGTTGCGCCGGGAGACCGGCACCATCGTGTTCGCGTCGTCGTCCATCACCAGGGCCAGTTCGCCCTTGAAACCGCGCTCCACCTCCCGAATGCGACCGAGGTTGACCACGTACTGCCGGTGCACCCGGAGAAAGCCGGTATCGCCCAACTCCTTCTCGAGCTTGTCGAGCGCCGGCGAAGCCGCTCGCAGGCGTCCCTGGTCGGTGGACAGCCACACGTCGTTCCCCTCGGACTCGGCGAAGCAGACCTCGGGCTGCCGCAGCAGCACCATCCGGTTCTCCCGCGTCGCCACGATCCGCGAAGCCGGACCGCGATCCTGCCCGGAACCCGCACCGCCGTCGGCCCGCGGCAACTGCTCGCCCTCGGAAACCCCGAACGACAGGAGATTTCCCGCCAGGTGCCCGGACAGGAACACCGGCCGGATGCTCACCGGCGTCGGTTCATCGGCCAGGTGGGTGAAGATCTGCGTGGACCCCACCCAGGATGGGTTGTGCGCGGCCTGCTTGGCGGCGTACCGGGCGGCGCGAGCGAGTTCCGGAAGGCCGGGGTTCCAGCGCACGGCGGGGTCCGGAGCGGGCGTCGAACCGGGCACGCCCAGCAGCACGCTCGCCGCGTCGTCGGCGATCACGACCCTGCCGGCCGGGTCCACGGCCGCCAGCGACACCCCAGCGCGCGAGCGCGCGTGGTTGTAGGCCGCGATGAGCTCGGCCCCGGCGTCCCGAGCGCGCCGTCTGAGCATGAACTGGGTCCTGCTGGCGGCGTTGCTGAGCCAGGCTCCCGCGGAGACCGGGAGCTCGCTGCGCCAGCAGGAGATGTTGAGCACCGCGACCGGCTCCTTGGTCACCACGTCGCGCACCGCCACACCCGCGCAGTTCCAGTCGTGGAAGGCCTGGCACCAGTGCTCGGCACCGCGGATCACCACCGGCGAGTGCGACTCCAGCGCCGTGCCCATGCCGTTCGTCCCGGTCGCGCCCTCCGCCCAGCAGAACCACGGCGCCAAGTTCGCCTTGGCCGCGTAATCGCGGGTCGCCTTGTCGCCCCACTCGGCCAGCACGCGGCCGGTGGCGTCGGTGACGGTCACGACGCCGCCCGCGTTGCTCACCTCGTCGACGACCGAAGCCGCGCGGAAGCCGAGCTCGGCGAACACGACGTCGTGCTCGAGCGTGTGATCGACGTCGGTGATCGCCACCGGCGCTTCCGACAGATAGGGGTCGACGCGGTACTGATCGCGACACCGCTGCCAGGAGAGGGCGACCTCGGGCCGAACGCCGCGGATGTCGTCCTCGCCCCGCACGAAGCGTTCCCACGCCCCGTGCACCGTCGACTTGGGTTTCCGGGATGCCTGCTCCATCCGGTGCACATCTGCCATCTGAGACCGCCTCTGGTCTTCGGGTTCCTTGCGGAATGCGGCGGAGCCGCACGCGGTGCGGGACTCAACTCGCGCCGCCGCGGGTTCTGCCGCGCCGTGCGGCGAGGACGGCCGCGACGCCGCGCAGGACGGCTCAAGGAGCGGATCCCGCAGCCACGCTGCGCGTCAGAACCCGCCACCCGCACCGCCACGCACACGGCACACTGCAACAACTCCTCAACCACCCGGACCGCACGTCCGGTGATCGCAACAGCTCATGTCTTCACGTATCGGGCCGGACCGCGTCACCGCTCGGGCGTTGCACGCGGCCTCCTCGACCGCTGAGAACTCGTCGCGAGCTGGAGCTCGGAACGGCCGCGAAACCCAGCGGTTGCCCGCACGACTCGCGGTGTGCGGGCAACCGTCCGGGAAATCAGCGGCCTTCCGCGCGCCAGCTCATGACATCGCGCCGGAAGCTACGCGGTCCGGGATTCGAGGGACAAGGACAGCGCGACGACCGCTCGCGAACGGCGCACGAACGGCGCCAACGCGACAACCAGCGGGCGACCACCGCAGCGCTCGCCGATGCGCATCCCGCTGCGTCGACGAGATCGTTCGCGGACCGGCCGATCCTGAACGCGCACGTCGAGGCGCCCCGCGATGGCGAGGCCGCCGCGCAGCGACGTCCGCGCCCCGCCAGACCGACCGGCGCGAACCGACCTCTCCCCGCGAGCACCTGACGAACAGCAGGAACGGCGCCCCGGGCGCTAGTCGTCGTCGAGCGGAACCGCGCCGAAGACGAGCAGGCTGATCGCGAAGTAGCCGGCGTAGGCGCCGAGCAGGAGACCACCGTGCCAGCGACGCAGCCGCCCGGTGGCCAGGAAGGTCGCCGAGATCGCCGTGAGCACCAGCAGGACCGGCAGATGCCAGGAGAGCACGCTGTCGTCGACTGCGATGGTCCCGCCCACGAGCAGGATGATCCCCAGCTTGCCGGTCAAGGAGAACACGACGCTGCCGATCACGTTGGCGACACCGATCTCGGGCGCTCCCCGGCGGGCCGGTTCCACGGTCAGGAAGACGTCCTCGAGCGAGAGCGCCAGCGTCGCGATCGTGACCCCGAAGACGGTGTCCTCGATGTCGAAGGTCTCGAGCACCCCGGCGGTTCCCTGCCCGGCGACCGCGGCACCCGCGATGAGGCCGACCAGCGCGAGAGCCGCGAAGGTAAAGCTCAGCCACAGGGGGTGCTGCCGCGCCCGCAGGAATCCCTGGTCGATGCGCAGATCGCCGGGCAGCTCGAACGCTCCGCACCTGCCGGGCCCGCCTGCCGGCGGTTCTTGCGCCCCGCCGCCACCGGAGCTGCCGCCGGTCGAGGCGGACGCACCACCTCCGATCGCGCCGACCTTCTCGAGCTGCTCGTAGAGCTCGGCGTTGCGGAACACCGGGCGTCGAGCCGCGTGCTCGCGGTACCCGATCCAGCCGACGAAGCCGACGAACAGCCCCACCAGCGCGATACCAGTGACCTGAGTCAGCCCACCCGTCGCGGCCACGGCGAGCACGATGGCCGGGGAAGCGACGAACAGCACGAGGTAGTCCTTGGGAACGTCGACGGCGCACGGGGAGATCAGCGCCGCCAGCGCGAGCACGATTCCCATCAGCGCGATCGTCGTGCCGATCACGGTGCCCAGGGCGGCGTGCTGCAGGGAATCGACGTTCAGCACGATCCCGTAGGCGAGATCGTCGAACTCGATGCCGGTGAACACCACCGCCACCAGGAACAGCGAGACCACCCATCTGCTGGAGACACCGACGAGATGGCCGATCAGCTTCTCCGCGCTGTATACCAGCAGCGCGACGCCGAGGACGAACTGAACGCTCGCTAGCACAGCGACCCCCTCTGCGATCCGCCGCCGGAGAACTCGACGCCGCGCCGGGTCGCAGCACCGCCCTCCCAACTCGTCGACCGACACGCGCCCGCGCCGCCGCGGTCGACCACCTCGGCCGAGCCGGGGCTGCGCGCCGGCGGTGGGACGAGGTGTCCGGTCGCTTCGAGCACGGACATCCACAGGTCGCCGTCCGGGTCGACCTGATTGCGCCTGCTGGTGATGAGCGACATCGGCACGTGCACGAAGCGCCGTCGCCAGCGCACGACCGCCGTCTCGGTGCGGCCAGCCATCGCCGCGTGCACCGCGGCGTGGGCCAGGCGCAGGCAGTAGACGCTGTCGTAGGCGTTCGCGGTGACGCTGCGGATGGCGTAGCTCGGATCGATGTAGCGCACGGTCGGGGCCAGCCCGACCTCGGTCAGGTGCGCGGTGATGCTCTCCCGCAGCAGCGCGCCGATGTCCCCGAGTCTGGCGTTGCCGGAGGCGTCGGTGGCATCGGCCTCGAGCAGGCCGCGCTCCTCGAGGAGGTCCTGCCCCGCGCCCTCGGCGACCACGATCACCACGTACCCCTTGGCCCGAACGTGCTGCTCGACGCGGGCCAGCAGCCCGTCCTCGCCTTCCAGGGCGAACGGGACCTCCGGGATCAGGACGATGTCCGCGGCGTTGCGGGCCAACGACGCGTAGCAGGCGATGAATCCGGAATGCCGGCCCATCAGCTTCACGATTCCGATGCCGTCCGGGCTGGCCGCCGCCTCGACCGAGACCGAGGAGATGAAGTTGGCCGCCTGCGCGAAAGCGCTCTGGAACCCGAACGACTGGTCGGTGTACGGCAGATCGTTGTCGATGGTCTTCGGGACGCCGATCACGGCGATGTCGTGACCGCGCCGCTGGATCGCCGCGGCCAGATTGGTCGCCGCCTTCATGCCCCCGTCACCGCCGATGACGAACAGCACGTTGATGTCCCGCAGGACGAGGCTGTCCACCATCTCGTCGGCGTCCTGAGCCCCGCGCGAGCTGCCCAGGATGGTGCCGCCGGCGTTGTGGATGTCGCGGACCCGATCGGGTGTGAGCTCGATGGTGTCGTTGCGGTGCTCGGCGGTCATGCCGCGGAAACCGTTGCGGAATCCCAGGATCCGCTTCACGTCGTAGAGCACGGTGAGCTCCTGGACCAGGCCGCGGATGACGTCGTTGAGCCCCGGGCACAGCCCGCCCGCGGTCACGATTCCCGCCGTGACCTCCGCCGGGTCGAAGTAGATCTTTCGCCGCGGGCCGGCGGCCTCGAAGCTCGGGAGCTGCTCGGACGGCAGGTCGTGCTCGGCGAGCATGGACACGGTGTCCTCGAGCAGAACCCGATCGCCCTCCGCGACGTAGTGCGGCGAAGTCCGCTTGGCGGCGAGCATCTCGGAGAGCGGTGAGTCGTAGTGGCACTCACCGAGGTGGCGAACGCTCAGATCGTCCAGGTGCAATGTCACCGAATCTCCTCAAACGTGATGTCCGCGTGACGTGGTCGGCGGAGCGGTTTCTGCGGTACCTCGAAACGTCGTCGGCGGGACGCGACCGGCCCACCGCTGGATGCGGGATCAGCTCGCGACCTCGGAAACCCGAGGCATGGAGCCGAAAGTCGTGTGGGTGACGCGGCGAACCTCGCCGCTGGAGATCAGCAGGGAGTCCGCGAGCACCGTGCCGTCGGATTCCCTCGGCCTGCTCAGCAGCGACCCGCCGCTGACACCGGTGGCGACGAACAGGGCGTCGCCGCCCACCAGCTCGTCGCAGGTGTGGATGCGGTCCTGGTCCATCCCCGCCGCTCGGATGGCCGCGGCCTCCTCCTCGCACTGCGGAGCGAGGCGGCCGAGCATGTCACCGCCGAGACCGCGGACCGCCGCGGCGGTCATCACCCCCTCCGGCGTGCCACCGGTTCCCAGCAGCAGGTCCGCATCACCGGTCGGCAGGAGCACCTCGAGGCTCCCCCCGACATCGCCCTCCGCCGGTGTGTGCGCGGCCGCGCCCGCCCGCAGCACCCGCGCGATCAGGTCCCGGTGACGCGGCTTGTCCATGATGACCACGCGCAGCTCGCCGACTCGCTTGCCGAGCGCCCCGGCGACCTTCTCCAAGGTGCGCTCCGGGCTGTCGGTCAGATCGATGACGCCCTTCGCCGCGGGCGGGACCACGATCTTGTCCATGTAGAAGCCCGGCCCGGGAGACCACAGCGTTCCCGGCTCCGCGAGGGCGATGGTGGCCATCGCGCCCGGGAGGTTCTTCGCGCAGAACGAGGTCCCCTCGAGCGGGTCCACGGCGATGTCGAAATCCGGGCCGAGGCCGTTGCCCACCGCCTCGCCGTTGTACAGCATCGGGGCCGCGTCCTTCTCGCCCTCGCCGATGACGACCGCTCCCCGGCCCGGAGCGTCGGCCAGCACCCGGCGCATCGCCTCGGTCGCCGCCGCATCGGCGGCCTTCTTGTCGTTCCGGCCGACCCAGGCGTGGCTGGCCAGCGCCGCGCTGCGGGTGGCTGCCAGCGCCACGGCCTCCAGGGTGTTGATATCGGTGCGAGTTCGCCGCGCGAGCTCGGTTCCGGTCTGCATCTCGGGCTCCTCGGGTTTGTCGCTACGCCTCGGTTGCGGCAGCGGGACTTCGGAATCGGCGAGCCCCGAGATGAACTCGGGACCACCGCTCGCGCATCGCGCCGGGGGTTCCCCGGTGCGTCGCTCACTCGAGATTCGCGTGCAAGCGCCACAACTCGCGGGCCTGCGCACCGCTGGAGCGCCACAGCGCGTGGAACAGCGCATCGGTGAGCAGCAGGACGGACTGCTCGAACAGGCTCCCCGCGTACTGCGTGGAGGTGGTCCCGTCGAAATCCTGCTTGTCCGCGGCGGGGATCACGAGAACTTCGGTGGCGGTCTTGGCCAGGGCCGAGTCCGCGGCGGTGGTCAGCGCCACCACGTTCGCGCCCTGCTTGCGCGCGGTTTCGGCCGCCCGCACGACCCGAGCCGTGGACCCGGATCCCGAAGCCGCCACCAGGACGTCGCCGGAACCGATCGCCGGGGCGGTCGTCTCACCCACGACGTGGGTGGGCAGCCCGAGGTGCATGAACCGCATCGCGGCCATCTGCAGGGCGAGCCCGCTGCGCCCGGTGCCGATGGTGAACACGGTCGGGGCCTTGAGCAGCAGCGCCCCGGCTCGAGCCCACGCCGCGGGCTGAACGTTCTTGCGGACCTGGTCCACCTCACCGCTGATGGCCAGCGTGGCGTAGTTGAAATGGGGCGGATTCAGCTTTTCCCCGAGCTCCGGATTGGCGGTGTCGGTCATTTGAGCACGCTCCACTATTCGTTCGGATCATTCGCGAGTGCGGCCCGCGAGCAAAAACGCGAGGCCATCGGGCGAATCCTTGAACTCGACGTCCGCCGAGGCGGTTGGCGGGACTCCACCAGCAACGCCCGGATTCCACCGAAGGAACTCGCGAACGCACACCGGTCAATCCCCGCACGCACCTGGTCGGCGCGATTGACGGCGACTCGGGTCAGACAATTGCCGAACAGCGCGCGTTGCACGCGCTGATCGGAATGCAGTTCCTCGATCGCTCCATGCCGCCCCTTCCTCGACCCCGCGGTTTTCAACCGCGGCAAGGACGCGTACCGGGTTGTGAGACTGCACGGATCTGTACGTCCAGTCAACATGGCCATCACGAAATGACACGGGCGCGGCACGAACGGCTTCGGAATCCGCTCAAACGGATCTGCGGGAATCATCACCGCGATCGTGATCGCGATCCGGCTAGAACGCGATCGATCTCCATCTCGGCATCACCCCACAGCAGAATCTCACCCCGAAACCACCCGTTACGGGGAAGAATCGCGCGAGAACCGCTGGCGCGGGACGAGCTGTCGTGCGCGCGAAACCACGGCGTCGCGCACCCGGAAAGGCGTGCGTCAGCGTGGGCCGGGGCGGACCCGCACACGGCCCGCGGCCGCCTCGTTCGTCCTCGAGGCGCGAGCGCGAGGCCCGACCGGCCGGCCGTCGTCGAGGCTGGAAGGGTGGCGGCCCGGCCGGCTCGTACGTCCGTCCAGGGCCGCCACCAGTCTCGTGCCGCACGGGGCGCGACCCGCGAAGTCGCCTCGCCGCGCGGCCGCGCGGTGAGCGCGGGTCACCGCTGGTCGCGCGGATGGGGCCGCGGGACCAGCTCGTCGACCACGGCGTCCTCGGTCGCACCGACCCGGCGCACGACCTCTTCGACGAGCTCGTGGTCCGGCGAGAGGTGGCACACCGGGTCGGTGCGCGCAGCGTCCCCGGTCATCTGGAAGGCCTGGCAGCGGCAGCCGCCGAAGTCCACGTCCCGGCGATCGCAGCTGCGGCACGGCTCGGGCATCCACTCCACCCCGCGGAACGCGTTGAACAGCGCGGACTCCCGCCAGATCCAGGGCAGCGAGCTCTCGCGCACGCTCGCCCTCGGCAGCGGCAACGACTGCGCGGCCGGGCACGGCAACGCGTCCCCGTTCGGCGCGACGGTGAGCTGGCGCTGCGCCCACCCGCCCATGCAGGCCTTGGGATACTGGGCGTAGTAGTCCGGGAGCACGTGGATGATGTCGGTGTCGCGCAGCTGTTCTCGCCGCTCGCGCACGATGCGCTCGGCCCGTTCCAGCTGCGCGCGGCTCGGCAGCAGCGCATCCCGGTTGAGCCAGGCCCAGCCGTAGTACTGGGTGTTCGCGAGCTCGACCCGGTCGGCGCCGAGCTGCTCGGCCAGCTCGACGATCTCCCGGATCCGGTCGATGTTCTGCCGATGCAGCACCACGTTCACCGTCAGGGGCCAGCCCATCTCCTTGACCATCCGCGCCGCCTCGTACTTGCGCGCGAAGGAGGCCGTACCCGCGGTGCGGTCCGAGCCGACCGGCTCGTCCGCCTGCACGCTGATCTGCACGTGGTCCAGCCCGGCGGCGTGGAGTGCCTCGGCGCGGCGGCGGGACAGCCCGAGCGCGCTGGTGATCAGGTTCGTGTACATCCCGAGCTCGCTGCCGTGGCGGACGATCTCGACGACGTCGCGGCGCTGCAGCGGTTCCCCACCGGACAGGTGCAGCTGCAGCGCGCCCAGCTCGCGCGCCTCGCCGACGACGCGCAACCAGTCCTCGGTGCAGAGCTCATCGCGGTACTCGGAGAGGTTGAGCGGGTTCGAGCAGTAGCCGCAGTGCAGCGGACACGCATAGGTCAGCTCGGCCAGCAGGCCTAACGGGCTCGGCGACGTGTCCGGGGCATCAGTGCTGGTCATAACGATCTCCACATCGCTTGGCCGCGAGGTGGTCCAGGAAGTCCCGCACCTCGCGGGGTTCGGCGCCGGTGGAGCGCTCCGGCGGTGCGGCGACGACCCGGCCGGGGTCTCGCGGTCCGTCGCACCGCTCGCCCGCGCGAGATCGCGCGACGACCGGCACGAACGCGGAACCCGGTGCGCGCGATACCGCGGGCACCGGAAGGCCCGGTGCCCGCGGTCACCGCGAGAGCGTTCGGGTCCGCCGACCGGCGGGCCGGCTCAGTCCTCGACCTGGGCGACGTACATCGTCACCTCGGCCGCGCACCCGATTTCCTCGAATCGCGGCGGTTCCCACTGCGGGGTTCCGGACTCCATGGCCACACCTCCTTTCGAGATTCGACACGAGGTCCTGACTCGACCCCAGGGGTCCGCACGGCCGCCGGATCCATCGGCAGAACACCCTGCTCGCAGATGGCGGCCGAGAGCTGCGACGCTTCCCCGCTGACGGTCGGCCCGCTCCCCCGGTGAACGGGGATGATCGGAAGAGATTTCGCAAGACCGGGAATCCAAGACCCGACTCGCCGTTCGCGCTCTTCAACGGTCGAGATCCGGCTGCTTCACGACTGCTGCCGTCTATCGTTCGGACAGCTTCGGGCCAGCGCCAGGACGGATCGTACTTCGACGTCCAGCAGAATCGCAACACCACTGCGGCACTTCTTCGAGAATGCCATTTGGAAGTGCGTTCTAACCGTCCGTGCTACTCCGGCATCCGTTCGTTCCGCACAGATTGACTAGACGTACAGATCCGTGCAGTGTCACAGGCCGTTGCTCGTTCCGATCCCGCGGATTGCCGCAGGACTCCCCAACGGGCAGCGCGATGGAATCAACGAACGGTACCTGCCGAACAACTTCGTGATCTACTAACCATTCTTCCGGAAACGGAAACCCGGATCCGAACGGTTGTACCGCTGGTCGCGTTGCGGGTCGCTACGCAAGCCATCCCTGCCTGAGGGGTCTTGCAGTGCGCGGCGCAGCCGCATGCGGTGTGGAACTCAGCCAGCACCGCTGCGGGTTCTCGGCCGTCGCCGGGGCGAGGACGCCGCAGCGCTGCGCAGGTGGCTGCTCGAGTCGCGGCTCCCGCAGCCCGGCGGAGTCCGAGGTTCCGCCCCCCGGCACCGCCACGCAAATCCCGAACCGAAATCCCCAAATCCCGGAAGCCGCTGGGAATCACCGATGAGGAGAGAACAGTGAAGCTGCAGGTAGCATTGGACGTCGCCAAATTGGACGAAGCGCTCACCCTGGCGCGTCTGACCTCGGACTACGTGGACATCCTCGAGCTGGGCACACCGCTGGTCAAGGCCGAAGGGCTGGACGCGATCACGGCGATCAAGGCCGCGCACCCGGACAAGCTCGTCTTCGCGGACATGAAGACCGCCGACGCCGGTGAGCTGGAGGCCGACCTCGCGTTCTCCGCCGGAGCCGACCTGGTCACCGTGATGGGCGCGGCTGATGACGACACCGTCAAGGGCGCCGTCGCCGCGGGCAAGAAGCACGGCAAGGACGTCGTCGCGGACATGATCACGATCGTGGAGAACCGGGTCCCCCGGATCCGCGAGGTCTCCAAGATGGGCGTCTCGTTCGTGGAGATCCACGCCGGTCTCGACGAGCAGGCCAGGCCCGGCTACACGATCGACACGCTGCTCGAGGACGGGCGCCAGGCCGGTGTTCCGTTCTCGATCGCCGGTGGTGTCACGAGCGACTCGATCGCCGCGGTGCAGAACGCCGGGGCGACCGTGGCGGTGGCAGGCGGGGCGATCCGCAGCGCCAAGGACCCGGCTGCGGCCGCCAAGGCCCTCCGGACCCGCATCCGCTGACAGCCCACCGCGAACCATTCGGCAGGTGGTGGAAGGGGCCGGCGTCATTCGGTGGCCCCTTCCACTCGTGGGACATCCGTTCGGACGCGGAGCGATTCGCGCTCGCATCGGCCGTTCTTCGCCAGCGGACCGGCTTCTCGAAGTCCCGCTGCCCTGCCGAGCCATCACGAGCCCGGAGCGGTCCGGGATCCGCAACGGCGATTTCAGGCGTGCTGCTCCGATTCGCGCACCGATCTCCGCGGGACGCCGAACCACTAGTGATCTGGAGGAACGCTCGATGGTCGACGGATCGGGCAAGGCACCGCACGAGGAACCGCAGCATTCCGCGGCGAGCTGGTCGCTGAAGGAGCCCGCGGTCGTGGGCTCCGTGCTCGGCGCCGACTACGCGCGTCTCGGCGCGGAGGTCGCCGACCTCACCGGCGCAGGAGTCGGCCGCATCCAGTGGGACGTCATGGATCGGCTCTTCGTCCCGAACATGACGTTCGGGCCGGACGTCGTCGGCGCGTGCCGCGAGCACAGCGATGTTCCGTTCGAAGCCCACCTCATGGTCCGGGACCCGGACCCGATGCTCGCCGACTTCGTCGCGGCCGGTTGCGAAACGATCATCGTGCACGCCGAGACCTGTCCGCACCTGCTGCGCACGCTGTCCGCGATCCGCGAGCTCGGCGCCCGAGCCGGTGTTGCCCTCAATCCGTCCACACCGGCCGAATTCCTCCGCCACGTGCTGAGCGGGCTCGACCAGGTAGTGGTCATGACCGTCAATCCCGGGTTCGGCGGGCAGAAGTACATCCCGGCGATGGAGGAGAAGGTCTCGGAGGTGCGCGCACTGGTCGAGCGCGCCGGGGTACCGGTGCAGATCGAGGTGGACGGAGGCATTTCGACCCGCACCGCCAGGGCCGCCTGGTACGCGGGAGCCGAGCTGCTCGTCGCGGGCAGAGCCGTGCTCTCGCACCCGGACGGCAAGCGAGCCGCGGTGGCCGAGCTCCACCGCGTCCTGACGAGTCCGGTGCCCGCTTCCTGATCGGCCGAATCCCTCCGGTGCCACCCGCGGAACGACCGGCCTCGCACGGCGATGCCCCGATCGGCACCCGAGGGCGGCCGCCGATCGGGAGGACCTCCGGTGCCTGCGCCGAAACTGACTGCAAGGGAGAGGATCCCATGAAGGCCCCGAACTGCAAGACGGCGCTGTACGAAGCTCAGCGCGCCCTGCTGCTGGACGCCGCATCGCTGGTGCGGCGGCGGTACGTGCGCGCGGCCGGCGGCGACCACAGCCTGGCCCCGGAGGCGGCGGAACGGTTGGCGAACATCTTAGAGGGCCTGGCCAGGGCCGAACCCGCCCTCGACAAGCTCGATCGAGACGAGGCGATCGCCCTGGCGCACCGCCTGATCGACGACGACCATCCCGAGAACTCGCGGATGTGGCCCGCGTAGCGGACCGGCCGCTCCCGCAGACGACCAGGAGCGCCGACGTGATCCCGCTCGACGGCCGTGCGACACCAGGACCGCGAGGCGCGTCCCGACGACAGAACCCTCACAGGAAACCGAGAACATCAGGAGTGCGCGTCCATGATCGCGAACCAAAGCACCTCCAGCTACCGCGTGAGCGACCAGATCGACCGCTTGACCACCGCCCACGTTCCCGATGACTGGACCGACCTGGACACCCGGGCGATCGACACCGCCAGGGTGCTGGCCGCGGACGCGGTCGAGCAGTGCGGCAGCGGGCACCCGGGCACCGCGATGAGCCTGGCGCCCACCGCATACGCGCTGTTCCAGCACGTCATGCGGCACGACCCGAACGACGCGAGCTGGATCGGGCGCGACCGGTTCGTTCTCTCGGCCGGGCACTCGAGCCTCACCCTCTACGTCCAGTTGTTCCTGGCCGGTTACGGGCTGGAACTCGACGACCTCCGGCAGCTGCGCAGCTGGGGCTCGTTGACGCCGGGACACCCCGAGCACGGCCACACCGCGGGAGTGGAGACCACGACCGGGCCGCTGGGGCAAGGTCTGGCAAACGCGGTCGGCATGGCGATGGCCGCGCGACGCGAGCGCGGTCTGCTGGATCCCGAATCCGCTTCCGGTGAAAGCATCTTCGACCACCAGATCTACGTGATCGCCTCCGACGGCGACATCGAGGAGGGCGTGACCTCCGAGGCGTCCTCGCTGGCGGGCACCCAGCAGCTGGGCAACCTCACGGTGATCTACGACGCCAACGACATCTCCATCGAGGACGACACGTTGATCGCGCTGTCCGAGGACACCGCCAAGCGCTACGAGGCCTACGGCTGGCACGTGGTCACCGTGGACGGCGGCGAGTGCATCACCGGCATCCTCGGCGCCCTCGACGCCGCCCGGGCCGAGACCGCGCGCCCCAGCATGATCGTGCTGCGCACGGTCATCGGCTACCCGGCGCCGAACAAGATGAACTCCGGCAAGGCGCACGGCGCCGCGCTGGGCGCCGACGAGATCGCCGAGATCAAGAAGCTGCTGGGCTTCGACCCCGAGCGGTCGTTCCAGGTCGACGACGACGTCCTGGAGCACACCCGCGCCGTCGCCGAGCGCGGCAGGGCCGCGCACGAGAAGTGGCAGATCGCCTTCGACGCCTGGGCGGCGGAAAACCCGCGGCGCAAGGCGCTGCTGGCCCGGATGCGGGACCGCGAGCTGCCCGCCGGGTGGGCCGACGAGCTGCCCAGCTGGGAGCCCGACGAGAAGGGCGTCGCGACCCGCAAGGCCTCGGCCGAGGTCCTGGCATCGCTGTCCGACGTGCTTCCGGAGCTGTGGGGCGGTTCGGCCGACCTGGCCGAGAGCAACAACACCACGATGAAGGGCGCGGACTCGTTCGGCCCGGAAGGCATCTCCACCGACGCGTGGCGCGCCCAGCCCTACGGCCGCACCCTGCACTTCGGCGTGCGCGAGCACGCGATGGGCTCGATCCTCAACGGCATCGCGCTGCACGGCGGAACGCGTCCCTACGGCGGCACTTTCATGGTCTTCAGCGACTACATGCGACCGGCAGTGCGGCTGGCCGCGCTGATGCGCCAGCCGGTGATCTACGTCTGGACGCACGACTCGATCGGCCTGGGCGAGGACGGTCCGACGCACCAACCGGTCGAGCACCTGTCCAGCCTGCGGGCCATCCCGGACCTCGCGGTCGTGCGACCGGCCGATGCCAACGAGACCGCCGCGGCGTGGAAGGCGGTGCTGGAGAACTCCGACGGACCGGCAGGACTGGCGCTGACTCGCCAGGGAGTCCCGACGCTGGAGGGCACGGACCCGCGGGGAGTCGCTCGCGGTGGCTACGTCCTCGCCGAGGCTACGTCCGGCAGCCCTGATGTGGTGCTGATCGCGACCGGCTCCGAGGTGCAGCTGGCCGTGGCCGCCAGGCGGGCGCTGGAGGCCGAGGGCGTCGCCACCCGCGTGGTGTCCATGCCGTGCGTCGAGTGGTTCGACGCGCAGGACGACGCCTACCGCCGCGAGGTGCTGCCGCCGTCGGTGCGTGCGAGGGTCGCCGTGGAGGCGGGCGTGGCCCAGTCGTGGCATCGCTTCGTCGGGGACGCGGGCGAGATCGTCTCGCTGGAGCACTTCGGCGCCTCCGCCGATTACCGGACGCTGTTCACCGAGTTCGGCATCACCGCGGAGGCGGTCACCGACGCCGCTCGCCGCGCGTTGCGCGCCGCTCGCTCGGACTGACCTCCGGGCGGACGGCGCTCCGGCCCCCGACACCATCCGCACCACGACCGCGAAGGACCTTCCCGTGCGCATCTACCTGGGCTCCGATCACGCGGGCTTCGAGCTCAAGAACCACTTCGCCGCCAGGCTCGCCGACCTCGGCCACGAGGTGACCGACGTCGGCCCCGCGGTCTACGACGCGGAGGACGACTACCCACCGTTCTGCGTCCACGCGGCGCGGCACGTCGTCGCCGACGAGGGCAGCCTCGGACTGGTGTTCGGCGGCTCCGGGAACGGGGAACAGATCGCGGCGAACAAGGTTCCCGGGGTCCGCGCCGCACTGGTGTGGAACGTCGAGATCGCCGAGCTGTCCCGGCGGCACAACAACGCGCTGCTGGCCGGAATCGGTGCTCGAATGCACCCGGTCGAGGAGGTCGAGCTCATGGTGGACGCGTTCCTCACCACGGAGTTCGAAGGCGGCCGCCACCAGCGCAGGCTGGATCAGCTGGCGGACTACGAGCACTCCGGCACGCCACCCGCTCTGCCGCGCGGCTGATCGTCGGTCGGTTCGAGTCCCAGCGGGCGGCTGCCGGTGGAGCGGTCAGCCCGCGATGAGATCGTCCTGCGTGCGGAAAGGAGCGCTGTTCGAGATGGAGCGGCGCGATGCTGACTATCGAAAGGTGGTGGTGATGTGATGGCGACCCGGATCGACCACACGACGACTTCCGGCACGTTCTCCCTGGACGGCCAGACCCACGAGGTCGACAACAACGCCTGGGTCGTCGGCGACGACAACGAGTGCGCCGTCATCGATGCTCCGCACGATGTCGACGCCATCCGGGAGCTGATCGGCGGGCGCACCGTCCGAGCGGTCCTGGCCACGCACGCGCACGACGACCACGTGCGCAAGGCACCCGAGCTGGCCGACGTGGTCGGAGCCCCGATCTTCCTGCACCCGGACGAGCTCCCGCTCTGGAAGATGACCCACCCGGAACGCCTGCCGGATCGCTACTTCGCCGACGAGCAGGTCTTCGACGTGGCGGGCGTGAGCCTGCGGGCGCTGCACACGCCCGGGCACGCTCCCGGCTCGGTGTGCCTGTACTCGAGCGAGCTGGGCGTGGTGTTCACCGGCGACACCCTGTTCGCCGGTGGCCCCGGCGCGACCGGGCGCTCGTTCTCCGACTTCGACGTGATCGTCCGGTCGATCCGGGAACGGTTGCTCGAGCTGCCGGAGAGCACCGTCGTGCACCCCGGCCACGGGCCCAGCACCACGGTCGGCGAGGTCATCCCGCAGTTCGACGAGTGGGTCGCCCGGGGGTACTGAGTCGTCCGCGAAACACCCCGCGCCACATCGGTTTCACCGCGAGGATTCCGATCCTCGATGCGGCGCGGGGTGTTTCCCCCGCTTGGCGCTAGAGCCGATACAGATCGGCCCACTGTTCCGCGGCGAGGTGCTTCGGGAGAGCATTCGCGGCGACCCGGTTCCGACGCATCCATTGCCGGACTCGCCGCTGCGAAGAACCGGGGATGGCGGTGGTGAGGACTTCCACCAACCCCCTTCCCCTGCCGGTGAAAACCCGGTGCACGAACGCCTGGTAGTCCTCGCGGTGTTCGTGCTGGACCAGAGCGCTTCTCCGACGGGTCATGGTCATCACCCCGCCGTCCACGCCGGGCCGGGGGTGGAATGCCGCCGCCGGGACCCGGGTGGCGAGGTGGAAGTCGAACCACGGCCACCACTGCGCGGTCATCATGGTCGCACCGCCCACCCCGGCACGGCGGCGCGCCACCTCCCACTGCACCAGCAGCACGGCCTCGGTCCAACCCGGGGAACGGAGGATGCGGCGAAGCATCGCGGTGGTCTGGTGGAACGGCAGATTGCCCACCAGCGCATGGGGTGTCGTGGGAAGCCTGAAGTCCAGGAAATCCGCCTGCACGATTTCCGTCGTCGGACGGACGCGGCGTGCGAGCCGCTCAGCGCACCGCTCGTCGATTTCGATACCGGTCAAGCGTCTGCCCAACCGCTCCAGGGGGAAGGTCAGCGCGCCGTCTCCAGCGCCGATCTCGACGATCGGCCCGGCGGTGTCGGCGACGGCGCCGACCAGCGCGTTGATGATGGTGTGATCGATGAGAAAGTTCTGGCCCAGTTCATGACGGCCAGGATGACGCGTGTGCACAAGAACTCCGCAGCTCCGAGGTGAGCCGGGCAGCACGAACGGACCGCCCGGCACTGGCTAGCTCAGGCGGCGGCTTCCTCCTGGAACGCGAAGAATCCGCCGCTAGGCGCGGCGGGTCCTGGTCACTGCGATCGCGCACATGGCGGCCAAGCTACTGACCCCGAGGGCTCTGCGGCAACCGATTTTCCTCGGCCTCCACGGTCCACGACGTATTCACCGGGCGAGATCGGGCCCGGTGAGAACGAGACGCATTTCGCGGTCCCTTGGCTCGATGTTCAACACACCGGAGCGCGGAGATACTTCGCCCTCCCACGATCCGCGGCCGCCGATCGGCGATCAGCGGGAAATCCGGGACAACGATCCGGAAGGGTGGGGGCGATCGTGGTCGCCCCCACCCTTCCGGGGTGTCACCCGCTCAGCAGCGGACGACCGAGCGGCAGTCCGCGACCCCCTGTCGCCAGCGACATCACGTGGAGGAACAGGTAGCAGCCCAGGGCGGCGAAGATGAAGACCACGTACCCGCCCAAGGTCTGCAATCCCGCCGAGTCCTGCAGCGTCGCGAACAGGACGACGGTGAGTGCGGTGGCGATCAACCCGAACAGCAGGGTGTAGGCCACCGGGAGGCGCAGGGTCGCCAGGGTCAGCAGCCCGACCACGACCGCCCACGAGGTCAGGAACAGGGCCTGCGTGGCGGTGGCGCTCTCGGCGGGAACGCCGAACCAGCCGTGGGTCAAACCCAGCACGAGAAAGCCGTAGCTGAGCCAGAACCCGGCGAAGGTGCCGAAAATCGACGCGACCGCGCTCTGTCCGATCCCGGCCGCCCAGAGCGCGGCGACGAGCTGACCGATCCCGGTGGCGGCCAGGATGATCGCCACCGGTGCTCCGACCGCCGCGGCAGGCACGAATCCCACGAGAGTCAGACCGAGTGCGATCGAGCCCACGATGAACGTGGGAACGCCGATGAGCGCGGGATCTCCGGACAGCGGTCCGGGCGTCGGTTCGGGTTCGGGTTGCGCGGGTCTTTCATGGCTCGTTGCAGTATCCGATGCGATCACAATCCGCTCCTTTGCGGTGTTCGGGACGCGGGTTCGCGCTGCCATCCAGATCCGGAGCGACGTGCGAACTCCGAGCGGACGCGGATCCTGCACCGCGAGAATCCCGGAGCGGGCTCTCTCCAGATGGGCGTGTTCGAAAGCAACATGACATGCCGCTGCAGCGCTGGACAATGATTCGCAAACTAGTGGATTCCAAACCCGCACGAAGGGCCGGAATGGGATCACGAACGGCGGCCCGGAATTCCGAAAACATCTTTCGCGGAATCGACATTCGTGAATGGCGCGGTTGGCGGCACAGCCGCTCCGAGTCACCGAAGGTCCGGTTCGCCGCACCGGGGAACCGCACCGCCGCGCACCTCGTTGTCCCGGCAGTCGCCGATCTCGACGCTGTCGTGCCCTCCTACGGTGCGGCCCTGCAGGACGAGGCGGTTGCCGCTTGGATGCTGCCCGAACCTGACAGTTTTGCCTAGAACTGTCAGCCCTCGGCGCCCGAGGTGTCCGCACAGTTTTAGGCAAAACTGTCACCCCGCGCGGGGTGAGGTCGACCGCGCCCGCGGGCCGGGTCGGGCCGGCGCCGCGGGCCGGGTCGGTCAGTCGCGGGTCGTTGCGGTTCGCGGGGCCAGGTGCGGGTCGGTGTTCGGCACCTCCGCGTCGGGTCGGCTGATCAGCAGCGAGCCGACCAGGCAGATCGCCACGTTGAGCGCGAGACCGAGGAGCCCTGCCGGGATGCCGTAGAGCTTGTCCACGTCGAAGACCGTCCACGCTCCGGCGAACACCGCGCCTGCGAGCATCCCCCAGAACACCGGCCCCGCGGACAGCCTTCGCCAGTACAGGCCGAGGATGAACGCGGGCGCGATCTGGACGATCAGCTCGAACTTCAGCACGAAGATGTTGAACAACGTGCTCGGCGGGTTCCAGGCCACCGCGAGCAGTATCGCGACGGCCACCACAGCGGCGATCTTGCCGACCAGCACCTGCTTGCGCTCGGAGGTGTTCGGCGCGATGTGCCGCGCGTAGAGGTCCTGCGAGATCACCGAGGAGAAGCTCAGCAGTGCCGAGTCCGCGGTGGAGACGATCGCGGCGACCACGCCGCCGAAGAGCAGGATCATCAGCGCGTAGTAGAACAGGTTGATGCCCGCGACCTCGTTGGCGATCATCCCGACCAGCTGCTCCGAATCGTCCTCGGACAACCCCGGGAACAGCTCGATGCCCACGATCCCCACCACGAACACGACGCCGGTGGTCACCAGCGGCATCCAGGCCATGGTCGCCAGCGAGCGCTTGAGCGTTCGCTCGCTGCGCGCGGCGTAGATGCGCTGGATGGCATGCGGGTACACGGCCGCGCCGATGCCGATCATGATGATCATCGACAGCCAGTTGACCGACTCCTCACCGCTGGGCACGCCGACCTTCTCCGGCGCGCTCTCGGCCAGGTGCCGGGTGAGGTCCCCGATCCCGCCGCCGGACAGGTAGAGCGCACCCGCCAGCAGCACCGCCACTCCCAGCAGCAGCGCGATCCCCTGCATGACGTCGGTGAGCGCCACCGCGCGCATCCCGCCCGCCCAGGAGTAGACCAGCATCACCACGACGAACCCGATCACGCCGACCTGATAGGGCACGGTGTTGCCGGTCAGTCCCGAGATGCCCTGGCCCATCGCCACGAGCTGCTCCAGCAGGTAGTTCGCCAGCCCCCACAGCATCAGGAGCGCGACCAGCAACGACACCGCCGAGGAGCGGAAGCGGTAGCGCACCCAGTCGGTCGGGGTCACGAACGACTCGCGCTTGGCGATCGCGTACAGCCGGGGCGCGAACAGCAGGTACCCCGCGATCACCGCGATCATGAACGGAACCGACTGCCACCAGACGAACCCGGAGCGGTACGCCTCCGGGGCGTAGCCGACGATCGAGTTCCCGCTGTACTGCGAGGCGTAGAGGGTGAAGAACAGCGCGACGAACCCCAGCCCGGAGCCGCCCAGGTAGTAGCCGCGCGCGGTCTTCTGCTCGCCCTTGGGTTGCCCGCGCCCGGCGAAGTAGCCGATCAGCAGCATCGCCGTCGCGTAGGCGACGAGTACGAGAATGCCGCTGATGCCACCGAAGCTCAGCCCGGTCATCGCATCTCACCCCCGTCGCGCGCGGCCGCCTGCTCCTCGGGCTCGACGACGTTCCAGCGGCGCAGGCAGATCCAGCTGACGAACGCGGCGAACAGCACGGTGAACAGCACCGAGATCGCCATCCAGTAGGGAAGGCCGAGCAACATCGGGTGCACTGAACCGGCCGGCAGGTAGAACGGCACGCCCGCCAGCACGATCACCGCCATGCCGATCCACAACCCCGGGCTGCGGATCGGTTCGCGTCTTGGGCTGTCCTGAGATCGTCGTTGATCCATGGGGGACTCCGAATCGAGTTGTCCGTTGCGGTCTTCCGCCCTTCTGCCGGGCCGGACCGCACTGGGATGCCACCGCGTGATGGCGAAACCGGCCGCGCCGCACCGCTACCGCGCGAGTCGGCCGGTTCGCCCGCTTCCGGTCAGATCACCTGCTGCTCGCGCCACCGGCGCAGCTGCTCGGCGTCCGCGCCGAAAACCTCTCCGTAGATCTCCTCGTTGTGCTGCCCGAGTTCCGGCCCCACGGAATGCACTTCGCCCGGGGTCTCGGACAGCCGGGGCACCACGTTCTGCATCGGGAACTCCCCCAGTTGTGGATGCATCAGCCGCACGATCGCCTGCCGCGCGGCGTAGTGCGGGTCGGCCATCATGTCCTCGGCGGTGTAGACCCGCCCGGCGGGCACGCCCGCCTCGTGCAACCGGCCGAGCACGTCGTCGGCGTCGAACTTGCGGGTCCAGGTGGCGATGCGCTCGTCGAGCTCCTCCTGGTTCTCGCCCCGCGCGTCGTGGGTGCCGTAGTGCTCCCCGGAGGAGAGCTCCGGCTCGCCCATGACCTCGCACAACCGCGCGAACACGGTGTCCCGGTTCGCCCCGATGATGATCTCGGCGCCGTCGGCGGTCGGATAGGCGTTGCTCGGCGCGATCCTCGGCAGCACCGAGCCGGTCCGCTCCCGCCGATAACCCGCGAACTCCCACTCCGGCAGCAACGACTCCATGAAGGCGAGCACCGCCTCGTAGATCGCGGTGTCGACGACCTGGCCTCGACCGGTGCGCTGCCGCGCGTGCAACGCCATCACCGCGCCCAGCGCGGAGAACGTCGCCGCCAGCGAGTCGCCCAGGCTGACCCCCACCCGGCTCGGCGGCCGGTCCGGCTCACCGGTGACGTGCCGGATGCCGCCCATCGCCTCACCGATCGCGCCGAACCCGGCGCGCGAGGCGTACGGGCCGTCCTGCCCGTACCCGGTCACCCGGACCAGCACCAGCCCCGGGTTGATCTCCTGCAGCTGCTCGTAGCCCAAGCCCCAGCGCTCCAGGGTGCCCGGGCGGAAGTTCTCCACCAGCACGTCGGCCGTGGCCACCAGCTCGCGCAGGATCCGCTGGCCCTCTTCGGCGCGCAGGTTGGCCGTCACCGACTTCTTGTTGCGAGCGATGACCGGCCAGGCCAGCGATCGGCCCTCGTGCTTCTGCTGACCCCACTCCCGCATGGGGTCACCGACGCCCGGGTCCTCGACCTTGATCACTTCCGCGCCGAAGTCGGCCAGCAGCTGGCCGCAGAACGGACCCGCGATGAGCGTGCCCGCCTCGATGACGCGGATGTCCGAGAGCGGTCCGCTCGACGTGTGCGTCACTGGGTCTCCTCCTCGTCCGGCTCCGAGCGAAGCAGGGTCGCCCGGGCCGCTAGAACGTGCGACTGCATGACCGCGTGCGCCCAATCGCCGTCGCCCGCGGCGATCGCGTCGGCCAGCTCGCGGTGCTGGGTGAAGCTGCGGTTGAGCTCGGCGGTCGAGTACTGGTGGAAGGTGCGCCGCACCAGTGGCACCTCGATCACCCGGGAAAGCAGCTCCGGCAGCAGCCGTCGCCCTCCCGCCTCGTGGATGACCCGGTGGAACTCCATGTTCAGCCGCGTGATCTCGTCGTGCGCCTCGTCGGCCGCGCCTTCGTCGAGGCGCGCGATCTGCTGCTCCATCGCCTCGCACAGCTCGCGCAGCCGCGTCACGTCGGCACCGCGCAGCGCGGCGTTGCGGGCCGCGTAGCTCTCCAGCATGCTGCGCAGCCCGAAGATCTCCTCGGTGTCCTCGGGGCTGAGCGAGACGACCTCGGCCCCGCGGTTGGGCACCACCTGCACCAGACCGTCGGCCTGCAACCGCCGGATGGCCTCGCGCACCGGCGTGCGGCTGAGGCCGTACTCCTCCGCTAGCTGCTCCTCGCGCAGCCGGGTTCCCGCAGGGCGGAGCCCGTTGAGGATGTCCTCGCGCAGTGCCCGGTAAGCCCGCGCGGCGGCTTGTGACATGTCCCACTCCTTCGAAAAATTGTGCACAATCTAGCAGCGCGACCCTCGGCTGAACAGACCTTGCACCTGCCATTTCGGGAGCCGATGATGCGCAAGGAGCCAGATTGTGCACAACGAGGAGGCGTCGTGACCGCAGGACTGCCTGCTGAAGTCGGAATCGTGGAAGTCGGACCGCGCGACGGCCTGCAGAACGAGAGCACGTTGCTGCCGACCGCGACCAAGGTCGAGCTCGTCGAGCGGGCCATCGCGGCGGGGGCGCGCCGGATCGAGGCCGCCTCGTTCGTGCACCCGAGACTCGTCCCGCAGATGGCCGACGCCGAGGAGGTGCTGGCCGCCCTCCCGCAACGCGACGACGTGGAGTACTCGGGCCTGGTGCTCAACGGTCGCGGCTTCGACCGCGCGCTCGCCGCAGGGCTGCGCGAGATCAACGTGGTCGTGGTGGCCACCGATGAGTTCAGCAAGCGCAACCAGGGCGTCACCACCGAGGAGGGCCTGCGGGTCTGGGCCGAGATCGCCGAACGCGCGCACGCCAGCGGAATCCGCCCCGTGGCCACGATCGCGGTGGCGTTCGGCTGCCCGTTCGAGGGCGCGGTCAGCAGCGATCACGTCACCGAGCTGGCCCGCCGCATCGCGGACTCGGGCCCCTACGAGCTCGCGCTGGCCGACACCGTGGGCGTGGGCGTGCCCACCCAGGTGCACGAGCTGGTCGGCCGAGTCCGCGAGGTCACCGACGCCGGCTTGCGTTGCCATTTCCACAACACGCGAAACACCGGGTACGCCAACTCGTTCGCCGCCGTCCGAGCCGGAGTATCCACACTGGACGCGAGCGTGGGCGGCATCGGCGGTTGCCCCTTCGCGCCGAACGCGACCGGCAACATCGCCACCGAGGATCTGGAGTACCTGCTGTCCGGCATGGGGATTCGCACCGGCATGGACCTGGAGGAGCTCTCCCGCACCGGGGCCTGGATCGGCGAGCGGCTCGGCAAGGAGGTGCCCGCGCTGCTCGGCAGAGCGGGGCCGTTCCCGAGCCGGTGAACCGGCCGCACCGATCCCCGCTACCGGACTCCCGCTCGGACGACGAATTCGCGCGTCGCCCCGGTGAAGGGCGTGACGGCGTTGCCCGCCTTCCAGTCTCCGTGGTGCACCAGCCGGTACCGGCCGCTCGGCGCGGCGGCCGGTACGTCCCAGGTCAACGTCGCCGTGGAGGACGCCGTGCCGCTGCGCTTCCAGTGGTACCTCGTCGCCCAGTCCCGGTCGTCGGCGACGGTCACCCAGCGGCCGTCCAGCAGTCGCTGGACCTCCGTGAACGTGCCGCCGCGGCGCAGATCGTTCTTCGGGTGCCCGGTGACGAACTCCGCGGTGACCCGCTCGCCCGCGCGGTAGCGAGCGCGGGGCTGGACGAGCACGTCGCCGAAGGATCGCCCCGGAGGCGGTACGTCGAAGAGCACGCCCGGCTGGAAGCTGGGCATCGTGCCGGACATGTCCGGCGGCAACTGCCCGATGCCCACCTGCCGCCCCGAGCGCATCGCGGCGGCCAACCTGCTGAACTCCTGCTGGTATGCGGGCAGGGTGTAGCGGCCGAACAGCGTCGAGGCGCCCTCGTACTGCTGGCTGTCGTATTCCTCGGGCGTCGTGACGTACTGGCTGTAGCCGTTCGCGTAGCCCTGCACCAGCACGCTCTCCAGCGGCACGCCGAGCTCGGCGGCCACCGCGCGGCGGACTCGCAGCCCGGCGACGATGGTGAACTCCGCCGGTCCGGCCGCCAGGTACAGCTCCCCGATGCGCACCAGCTGCACCGGTAGGACCTGCGGGCACCACGGGTACGGCCGCATCGCGCCGAAGGGGACGGCGACCAGCTTGGGTGACTGCTCGTCGGAGAGCTCCGGCGGGACGGGCACATTGGCCCCGCCCAGCCATTCCAGCAACGGGTTGCGCATGCCCTCAGGAATCGGAGCGCCCGGACCGTCCTCGCGGCTGCCCGCGAGCATGGACGCCCCGATCGCGGCCGTGCAGGTCCGGTGTCGTTTCCCGTCCGGGGTGAATCGACCGTCCACGGCGACATCGGACATGTCCACATAGCACAGCCGGTGGTCCACCCCGGCGCGCATCGGCTCGGTGGCGGCGTCGAAAGCCGCCTTGGCGGCCCGGAACTGACGTTCGCCGATGATGCGGGTGTTGTCGAACTCGTCGTCGGTGGGGCCGGTTCCCGGGCTCAGGGCGAGGTTCGGCGACATGTCGCCCGCGTTGGTCTGCGCGAAGCAGGCCACGAAGCCGGTGTCGGTGCTCTCCCAGGCGTAGGCCGCGTAGCCCTTGTTGTCCGAGCTGATCAGCCGGTTGGTGTTGGTCATCGAGGTGCCGTGGGTGGCGAACCACGCGATCGCACCGACATCGCGCTCGCCCTGGCGGAAGCGCAGCACCGTCACGCCGGGGTCGATGGCGTCCGGGAAGTGCGCGCGATCCTCGCGGGGATTGCGGTCGAAGGCCTCTCGGGAGCGGTTCACGCTGGCGTTGGTGAGCTCCGCGCGCCCCACCGCCGCGGTGCCGGGTTTCAGGTCCGCGTGCGCCCGGTCGATCGCTTCCACGATGCCGGAGACCACCGCTTCGAAGACCTGCTCCTGGAACCCCAGGGTGGCCAGGTCGTAAGCGGCGTAGTGCGAGTCACCGCCGCAGGCCGCGTGCGTGTGCGTGGCGTTGAGCAGCACGTTCTGCTCGGTGTAGCGCTCCCCGTGGGTGCGGGCGAGGCGGCGCAGCACCTCCAGGTGCACCGATTGGAACAGCGCTCCCAGTTCCGCGGTGACGAAGACCAGCCGCCGCCACCCGTCGTCGACGACGAACGCGCGAGCCAGCGTGCGCAGGTGGACGCCCGCGGTCTGCTGCTGCGGCATCGAGTAGCCCATCATGCCGTTCTCGGCCGCTGGTCCGGTCACGTCGGATACCCCGCGACCGACGAGCAACCGCCCGCCGTCGCGAGTCTCGGCGAACGCTGTGGAACCCCACACCGAACCGACCACCGGCGCGGCAGCAGCGGCGGCCAGCAGCCGTCTTCTGGCAACGGGCATGCGAGGGCACTCCCTCCGGTGAATGTGAAGGACGTTCACGTCCAACGAATGCCGGGAGGTTACGACACCCCTCACCCCGCGCCAAGGGTTTTCAGCCGGAACCGCTCGCCGCGAGCGCGGCAATACCCCATTCGGCCCAGGAGGAGCGGCTTCAGCGGTACTGCTCGGCACCGCCTCCCGCGCCAGCCGGGCGTCGAGCCGAACAGTCCCCGCACGAATCCCAGCACGCTCCCGGCGCGGTCCGTGCTGCGGGCAGCGCCGGCCGCTCCCGGCTCGCCCACCGTGCTGCGGGCATGGATCCCCGGCTGGACACACCTCGGCGGTCCGGGTGCGGTCGCGTCCGAAGCTCAGTAGGACGATGGGACCGCGCAGCGCCCTGACGATGTGCTGCACCGACCACTCCACGAGGACGCGAACCGGGGATGCTGGAATGCTGGTCGTGACCGGTCCTTCGGGAAACGTCGGCGCCGAGTTGGTCGAGCAGCTGACCGACCGCGCGGCCGGTCGGTGGCGGGTGGCCTGCCGCCACCCCGAGTCCCAGGCCGAACGCATCGCGGGCCGCGGCGGCGAGTCGCCCGACTTGACTTCTTCGACCGCTCCACCTGGCCGGACGCGCTGGCTGACGTGGGGAGCTCTTCCTCCTCTTCCCGCTGCCCGGCAACCGGGCCGCCCGCGCTGCGATGCTGCCGTTCCTGCGAGCCGCCGACCGGGCCGGGTGCCGCCACGTGGTCTACGTTTCCGTGTTCGGCGCGGACAAGGCCGCGTTCATCCCGCACCACGAGGTCGAGCAACAGCTGTTCGCGTCGACGATGTCCGCCACGGTGCTGCGGTGCGGCTTCTTCATGCAGAACCTGCACCGGCAGATCTCCACCCACGGCGTCGACATCGCCGAGCGCGGCGAGCTGTTCATCCCCGCCGGGCGCGGGAGGACGACCTTCATCGTCGCCCGCGATGTCGCCACCGTCGCGGGCGACGCGCTGCTGCGCGCCCGGCACCAGCACGCGACCGCGTGCACCACCTGACAGGCCCGGCCGCGCTCTCCATGTCCGAGGTCGCCGCGGCGTTGACCCGGCACCTGGGCCACCCGGTGCGCTACAGCCGTCCCGGCGCGCTGCGCTTCGCCGCGCGGCTGCGCGAACGCGGTGCGGGCTGGGACAGCATCGGATTCATGACGACCGTCTACACCCTGACGCGGCTCGGCAAGAACCAGCCGATCACGGACGAGCTCGCCGACCTGCTCGGCCGCGCACCGCGCACCCTGGACGACTTCCTCACCGTCCAGGCGTGGCGCTGGCACCAGCGCGCCTGGACGTGAGCAGGCCGATTCCTCCGCCCGCCGGAGTTCAGTCGCCGGAGCCGCGGGCGTCGAGCGCGGCCGCCTCCTCGGGCGTGGGCGCGGTGCCGCCGAGGTGGACGGGCAGCCACCAGCGGTCCTCCTCGCTCGCGGGCTGGTCGGGATAGCCGGCCTGCAGGTCGTCGAGGATCGTCGACATGCGCGCGCGGAGGTCGCGGCTGAGCACGTCGGGGTCGTCGTCCGGCCCCGGGTGGAACGGCTCGCCAGCGTGGATGTGGATCGGCACGTGCCGCTTGGTGAGCGTGCGCGGCCTTCCCTTCGTCCACAACCGGTGAGTGCCCCACAACGCCATCGGCACGACCGGCACGCCCGCGTCGGCGGCCATTCGGACCGCGCCGGACTTGATCGGCTTGACGGTGAACGACCGGCTGATGGTCGCCTCCGGGAAAACCCCGACGACCTCGCCGCCGCGCAAGCGCCGCACCGCCTCGTCGTAGGAGCCCTTGCCCGCCGCGCGATCCACCGGGATGTGGTGCATGCCGCGCATCAGCGGGCCGGCGATCCGGTTGTCGAAGATCTCCTTCTTGGCCATGAACCGCACCAGCCGCTTGGCGGGCTGCGCGCCCAAGCCGCAGAAGATGAAGTCCAGGTAGCTGACGTGATTGCAGGCGATCACCGCCCCGCCGCTGCGCGGGATGTGCTCGGTTCCCGTCACCTGCAGTCGGTTGTCCAGCACCCGGAACATGGTCTTGGCCGCCAGCACGACAGGCGGGTACACGATCTCTGCCACGACGTCAGGCTACGCAACCGTAGGTTCGGACGCGCGCACCTGGGCCCCGATGACACCCCGGGTCACCGCACCACCACGCGCGGCGACGTCGTTTCGCCGAACTCGCCGATCAGCAGCCGGGAGAATCCCGCCGGAGTTCCGATGCAGCCGCGAACGCGGCCGAATTCCCACCCGCGCGGAGGTTCGCACCGCGAGAGCATTCGCGAACAATGGAACGATTGCCGCTCGGCGGAAGTGAATGCTCCGCTTCCGGTGCGAACCCGATCGGACGGGAAGGCCACTGCGAGGGCGCGCCTACAAATGGACGGCTCAATTCCGAACCCGGACCCCCGAGCAGCCCGGAGCGTCGGAAGCCATCCGATTACACGACAGCGCGCACTCGGCCAGAGATGCGGTCGCGCAACGCCTCCCAAGCGAATACCCCGAGGACGCCTTTCCCCTGGCGACGACGCCGCAACCGCACCTCTCCGCTCTCCTGGAGCCACCTCCGACGCAAATATTTAGGTGCAGAAATGAAATGAGCGAGCCGCTCGAAATCGCAGGCATTAGCGGGTTGATCACCAACCGTGGTTGACGCGTGACGAAATGAGCATTGAATCGAGGGTCTTCGATCCAACTCCCGACGGACTCCTTCGGTTCACCCGGCATTTAGATCGAAGATTTTGAATGCAGGTGTACCGCGAACACGGGACGTGGAGCCGCGCCGTCGCAGACACGCATGCGAGCTGCGGATCGAAACGTCCAACCGCGCAAGCACGCGCACTTCACCGCTCGACCGCTGGGAGAAGCAGAAAGATGAACGAACAGGGCAGAGCCACTGCAGCGCCCTCCGGAGGACAGCCGACGACGTCGAAGGCCATGGTGGTCGCCGCACTCGTCGCCGTGCTGTTCTTCTTCGGCCTGCTGATCTTCGAGCGGGTCCCGGAGATCCCGGTCGACATCGACTTCAAGCCGTTCTTCATCCCGTTCGTGTTCCTGGCGCTGCTGCCGCGCGGTCTGCCGACCATCGCCATCCCGCTGGGCGCGGCCGTCGGCGAGGCCATCGGCGACATCATCGAGGGCTACGAGGTCGACGACCCCTTCGGTTTCGCCGGATATTTCATCGGTTTCGCACTGGCCGGGTACCTGATGAGCGGGAAGCCGCTGAACTGGGCCCGGATCAGCGTCGCCTGCCTGGTGGGCTCGTTGGTGCAGGCCGTCATCGAGGCTTCGGCCTTCCTGGCCTTCGGCGAGGAAGGGCTCGGGGTCACCGTCTACAGCGCCCTGGGCAACACGGTCACCCACGGCCTCGTCATGGGTGCGCTGGTCACCGTGCCGCTGGCCTACGCCTTGCACGGACGCATCGAGCGCCTGCTCGGATTCGCCCCGGTCTCGAAGTGAGCCCGGCACGGTAGTCAGGCGGTCGTCGCGCGGCCGGTTTCGGCCGCGCGACGGCCGCTTTTCGTTCACAGGAGATGCCGTGATCCACACCAAGAACCTCGAACTCACCTACCCCGACCAGCCGCGCGCCGCGTTCACCGGGGTCTCCCTCGACGTCGCCGCAGGCGACGTGCTCGGGGTCGTCGGCCCGATGGGGGCCGGCAAGACCTCCCTGTGCATGACGCTGGCCGGGCTCGCGCCCCGCAGCAGCGGCGGTTCCTCCGAGGGCGAGCTGAACCTGGTCGACCTCGACCCACGGGATTCCGCGATCACCGAGGTGGCCCGCCGGGTCAGCCTCGTGTTCGAGGACTACGCCTCGCAGCTGACCCAGATCACCGTAGTGGCCGAGGTGATGGCCCCGCTGATCAACCAGGGAACTCCCGTCGCCGAGGCCCGCCTGCGCGCCCTGCAGCTGCTCGACGAGCTCGGACTCGGCCACCTGGACGTGGAGCACAAGCGCACCTGGGAGCTCTCCGGCGGGCAGCAGCAGCGCGTCGCCATCGCCGCAGCGCTGGCCAGCGACCCGCAGGTGCTCATCCTGGACAACGTGACGGGTCTGCTCGACCCCGCGGGCAAGGAGGAGATCCGCAGGCTCGCGGGCGAGCTGTCCACCAGGATGACCCTGGCGGTCGTCGAGGACGACGTGGACCTGCTGGTCGGGATCGCAGACCAGCTCCTGGTGCTGCGCGACGGCGGCGTGCACGCGCACGGGCGAGCTGACGACCTGCTGCGCGATGTCGACCTCCTCACCGACGCCCAGGTCGAGCCTCCCACCGTCGCCCAGATCGCCAGGGCCGCCGACATCGGCAGCAGCCCCCTGACTGTGGACGAGCTCACGATCGCGAGCCGCCCCCTCGAGGACGAGGTTTCCGGCGATCGGTCCGGCGAGGCGGCCTCGGCCGCAGATACCGCGCAGCCGGTCTCCGCACCGGCCGTCGAGATCCGCGGGGCCGACTTCCGCTACCGCGACGGCACGGCCGCGGTGCGCGACGTCTCGATGCGGGTGGCACCCGGTCAGGTGCACGCCGTCGTCGGCGGCAACGGGGCGGGCAAGTCGACCCTGCTGCGCATGCTCTGCGGACTGCTTCGCCCGAGCACCGGCGAAGTCGTCATCGGTGGACTCGACACGCGCGAGCACTCCCCGGCCGAGCTGGCTCGAGTCGTCGGCACCGCGCTGCAGAACCCCGACGAGCAGATCACCGAGCGCACGGTGCACGAGGAGATCGCCTTTCCGCTGCGCCAGCGCCAGTTCCGGCGGAGCGGCTGGTTCCGCCGGGAGAAGGTGCTCAGCGACGAGCACATCGCCGAGGCCGTGGACCGGGCCAGGTCCCTGGTCGGTCTGCCGAGCGAGCTGATGGAAAACGACCCCACGCAGCTCTCCAAGGGGCACCGCAAACTCGTGGCCATCGCCGCTGCCCTCGCGCTGGAACCGGCGGTCCTCGTCCTCGACGAACCCCGCGTTTCGCTGGACGCTCCGGCCCGCGCGGCGCTGCGCCACCTGCTGCACCAGCTCAGGGCGCAGGGCACCGCCGTCGTCTTGGTCGAGCACGACCTCGACCTGGTCGCCGAGACCGCCGACACGATCACCCTGCTCGACGCGGGCCGCGTGCTCACCAGCGGAAGTCCCCGGGAGGTCTTCGGCTCTCGCGGTGCGGAAACGCTCGCCCGCACCTCCCTGCTGCCTCCGCGAGCTGCCCAGATCGCCGGCCACCTGGGCTTCGAGGCGTTCTCGGTCGCCGAACTCGCCGCTCAGCTCGACCCGGTCCCCCAGGAGGCCTGACCGTGCGCGTCCCCCTGTTCCACACCGACAAGGACACCGTCCTGCACCGACGCGACCCCCGCATCAAGCTGGTGCTGTTCGCGCTGGTGATCGCCTTCCTCTACACCGCCCCGAGCTGGCCGTGGATGCTCGCCGCCACCTTCGCCGGGCTGGCCCTGAGCTTCGTCGCCCGCGTTCCACCGCTGGCGCTGCTGATCCTGTGGGCGCTGCAGCTGCCCAACTTCATCGGGCTGATCATCGTTCCGCTGTGGCGCGATCTGGCGGCAGGGCAGTTCGCCCCGTTCGACGGCGATCTGGACTTCGGCCTGAAACTCGGATTCGCGTGGTCGGCCGCGCTTTTCCTGAGCTTGGCTCTGCTGTCGACGATGTCGCCGGACAAGCTCACCGACGGCATGCGCGGGCTGCGCATCCCGGAACCGTTGTGCTTCCTGGTCGGCTACGCGTTCCTGCTGATGTACGCCAGCCTGGCGGACATCTTCCGCACCGTCGACGCCATGAAGATCAAGGGCATCGAGCTCAGTCCGAAGCGACCGATCCGCGCCGTCGGCAACGCCGCCAAGCTCTTCGTGCCCGCCATCATCATCCTGGCCCGCCGCGCCGGGACCATGATGTCCACCCTGCAGTTGCGCGGTTTCTCCTTCTCGCAACGCCGTCCCGCCAGTACGTTGGGCCGCGTCGACGCGGCCGACGCCGGCCTGCTCGGCGCGGCCGTGCTGCTGTTCTCCGTCGTGGCCCTGGCCCGGTTCACCCCGGTACTGGCGATCGGATAGCCAACCGCGCTGCTCGGCAAGTCGGCGCCGGTCGTTCGGCACGAGCGACCGGCGCCCGTCCGGACGAGGATGGTGCTGAAGTGGTGAACGAGCCCGCTACCTCGACGCTTGACCCGGAGCTGCGCACGATGCTGGACAGCGCGACCGATGTCAGCGACGAAAGGGCCACCTGCGCGGCCCGCCTGTTCAAAGCCCTCGGCGAACCGGTCCGAGTGCGCCTGCTGTCGCTCGTGGCGCAGTCCGTCGGCGGGGAAGTGTGCTTCCGCGACCTGGCCGACCAGTTCGACATGCCCCAACCCTCGCTGAGCCACCACCTGAAAATACTGGTCAACGCGGGGATCCTGGAACGCGAGCGAAAGGGCACCTGGAGCCGCTACCGGGTCATCGAGAGCCATCTCGCGGTGCTGGAGAACATCCTGCGCGCGGGCGGCCCGTTCCGCGCCGTGCCCTGCTGCTGATCGCCGGACCCGCGTCGATCAGCAGGCGCGCCGCGCGAATCATCCCGCGTCGTGCAGGCGCTGCAGGACGCGGTCGGTGATCGCCGTCAGCGCGTCGACCTCCTCGTCGCTGAGCTGGTCGAAGACGTACTCCTGCACGGATTCGACGTGCGCGGGCGCCGCCTGCTCGATCACCTCGCGTCCCCGCGCGGTCAGCACGACGTAGGAACCGCGGGCGTCGCCGGCGCATTCCTCGCGCCCCACCAGCCCGCGCTTCTCCATGCGGGCGAGGTGGTGCGAGAGCCTGCTCTTCTCCCATTGCAGGGCTTTGGCCAGCTCGCCCATCCGCATCCGCGGTTCCGGCTGGTCGGTGAGCCGGACCAGCACGTCGAAGTCGGTCAGCGACAGGCCCGAACCGGCCTGCAGCTGGCGGTGCAGCCGGGCGTTGAGCTGCGCGTGCATCGCCAGGTATCCGCGCCAGGCGCGGCGCTCCCGTTCGTCGAGCCATCGCGTCACCTCGGCACTCTTCCGCGCTAGTTGACGCGTCACCAACCTTGGAGGTCGGATGATGCGCTTCGAGGCGGCCGCGGGCTCCGGCAGCACATCAGCGTTCCAGAGTCACCGCACGAGAGGCCCTGCGAAGCACCGCAAGGCCTCTCGCGCGCACCGCCGGAGCTCAGCCCGTGACGAGCGTCAGACCGTAGGCGTCGAGGATCTCGTTCACCGGCTGGAACCAGGTCGTCCCGCCGGAGGTGCAGTCACCGCTGCCACCCGAGGTCACGCCCTGAGCCTGGTCGCCGGAGATGAACGAGCCGCCCGAGTCACCCGGCTCCGCGCACACCGAGGTCCGCGTCAGCTCGTGCACCGCGCCCTGCTCGTAGTTGACCGTCTCGTTGAGGCCCTGGACCTCACCGCAGTGCCACTGCGTCGTGGAACCCGAGCGGCAGATCGACGAGCCCGGTACGGCCACCGAGGAACCGCGCACGATCCGATCGCTCGTCGTGCCCCACCCCAGCACGACGGGCTCCGTCCACCAACCGTTCTCGATGTCGACGAAGGCGTAGTCATCACCGGGGAACGAGGATCCGGCGAACGTGCCCAGTGCCGAGCCGTCCCAGCCGGTCGTCGGCGAGCCGGTGGCCCCGCAGTGCCCGGCGCTGACGAACCCGCCCTGCACGGAGAATCCGATGGAGCACCGGACGTTGCCGTTGATGTAGTACGGATCGCCGCCGACGACGCCCGCCGCCGTGGTCTTCGGCCGCGGGGCCGTCTCGATCTCCACCGGAACCCCGGTCTCCCGCGCCCGATCGACGAAGGCCTCGACCTCGGCGCCCTGCGCGCCGGGCTGCACCGCGACCACCAGCGCGCCGGTGCGCGAATCGGTGCGCCAGCTGCTGACCGAGTCCGGTGCGGGCTGTTCGCTCAGCGAGCCGTCCAGCGACTTCTTCGCCTCGGCGAGCGCCGTCGCCGTGACGCGCGCGGGAACCGGCTCGGCGCCGGCCTTCTCGACCTCCGCCTCCACCGCCGGATCGGTCACCCCGACGACGAGTTCGCCGCGCTCCGCGTCGAACCACGCGCCGCCGAAGGCCTCTCCCGCCGCCCGCTTGGCCGCGGGCAGCACGTCGGTGGCCTTCTCCTCCTCGCTGAGCCGGGCCTTGGTCTGTTCGGCGGTCAGCCCCAGGTCCTGCTGCATCGCCGTCAGCAGACCTGGGGAGGCCTGCGCCTCGGCGGCACCGGCAGGCACCGTGGTGGTGAGACCGAGGGCCAACGTGGCGACCCCACCGAGAACCAGCGCAACTCTTCGACGCATCGGAAATCCCTTCCGCAGAGCAGGAAACACACCGATGAGAAGTAGACGCCGATCCGGACAATTGGTCTAGACTTCGCCGCGTTTTGTCCAATTCTCGCCCGCACTACGCCATCTGCCACAACAACGAGCCCGACCCAACGACGCCGCGACCCACCCCAAGGCCGGCCGTGTGACAGTTTTGCCTAAAACTGCGCGGATGTTTCGGGCGCGGGAGGCTTGCAGTTTAGGGGTCCTTGCAGTAGGCGGCGGAGCCGCTGTTTCAGGTGTGGGACTCAGCTCGCACCGCCGCGGGTTCTGCCGCGGCGTGTGGCGAGGACAGCCGCGATACCGCGTAGGCCGCTACTCAAGGAGCGGATCCCGCAGCCACGCGACGCGTCAGGTTCCGCCACCCGCACCGCCACGCACACGGCAAACCGAAATGTCTCCTAAGGCAAAACTGTCACCTCCCCTGCGGGAGCGGGTGTCGGGGGCGTGCTCTGGGAGCGGTCAGAGCAGCTCGGTTCGGGCGGTTCGGGCCATTTCCGCTGCGTGGTGCAGGCCTGCTTCGGTGAAGCGGGCGTGCAGGGAGCGCAGCTCCTCGTCGACCTGGGCGGTCGGAGCGCCTCGGCGGGCTTGGCTCTTGACCAGACCGAGGCGGGCCAGCGCTTCCCCGCGCGGCTCGGCGATCTCGGTGAACTCCTCGATCGTCGCCCGGTAGACGCGTTCGGCCTCGGCGTAGCGGCCTGCGCGGTAGAGCACGTTGCCGCGCATCTTGTGGTTGTAGGCCAGGGCCGCCTCCAGCCGCATCTCCCGGCAGGTCTCCTCCCCCTCGGTCAGCAGCCCCAGCGCCCGGTCGGGCTCACCGCGCAACGAGGTGAGGTCGGCGATCCCGCGCAGCGCCCAGGCCCGGCCGCGCTGGTCGTCGCCCTCGGTGGCGATGTCGCGGGCCTCGGTGAACATGGCCAGGGCGGTGTCGTGGTCGCCCGCGTGCCGGTGGATCTGCGCGATCCCCTCCAGCGCCCACACCACGTGCCGCGGCTGCCCGTCGGCGCGGGCCTCGGCGAGCAGCTGCTCGTGCAATCGCAGCGTTCCCGCGAAATCTCCTTGCACCCGGCCGGTTTCGGCCAACCCGGCGAGGGCGTAGCCGCGAGCCATCCGGTCGGCACCGCGCTCGGCCGCGTCGGCGGCGCGGCCGAGCAACCGGCGCGCCAACGCGTACCGGCCGCGCTGGCGCGCCAGCGTGCCGCCGCTCCACAACGCCCACGCCATCGCCGCGGCGTCCTCGGCGTCCCGCGCGTTGCGGTAGGCGGCTCGCCAGGAGCGCTCGGCGCGATCGATGCGCCCCAGCCGTCTGCAGGCCTCCGCGATGGCCAGCAACGCGCCCGCGCGCTCGGCGGGCGTCGCGGCGGCGGCGTCGTGCCGTTCGGCCTGCTCGAGCACCTCGTCCAGCGAGGCGTTCACCGACAGCGCGGCGAGCGCGCCTTGATATTCCGCCGCCACGGCCTTGGCGTTCATGGATCCCTCCAGTCGACACACCCCCAGGCCGCGCCCGACGCCCCCACGCTGCGGACCACGTCCCGACCCGGTCCTGAGACCCGAATTGGTACGGACCACACCCTACGGATCATGCGGAAATCGAACATCCGGTTAAATCCCGGAGCTGCTGCCGCCCCTCCCCTAGGGGAAACTCGCGCGGCGGCGCCGCCGTGTGCGGGCCGGGGCCGCGTGCCGGACGTCCGGCCAGGTCGGAGACATCGCACGCGGGCGCTTACGAAGCGCCGACGACCTGGGCGCGGAGTACCCGATGCTGGAGCAGGACCGCGCCGAGCGCTGAACCCCGGTGGTCGCGCACCAGGTGCTCCGCGGCTCGCTGCTCAGCGCCGCTGAGCGTCCGGCTCCGCGAGCAGGCCGCGCGAGACGATCTCCAGAACGGCCTGGATCGCCACTGCTTGGACCGCCAACAGCGCCACGAGCACGAACAGCTGCACCACCCCGGCCTGCACGGGATCGGCGCCGCCCAGCAACATGCCGACGAACGCGCCGGGCAGGGTCACCAGGCCGACGGTCCGCGTCTGATCGAGCGCGGGAACCAACGCGGTTCCCGCCACCGGACGGGCGATCTCGAGCCGGGAGTCCCGCTCGGTCAGGCCCAGGGCCAGGGCCGCCTCCACCTCGCCGCGACGCTGGCCGAGTTCGTCGAGCAGCCGACGACCCGCGAGCGCGGTCGCCGTGAGCGCACCGCCGATCAGCTGGCCCACCAGCGGGATCAGCACCAGTCCGGTGGCGGGCACCGCGCCGGTCACCAGCACCAGCGCCGCCACCGGACCCACTCCGGCGGCGATCGGCACCGCCGCCCACCACCACGCGCGGCCGGTGACGACGCGCCGCCCGGCGGTGCGCGCCGCGATCGCGAACATCAGGACGATGAACAGGGCGACCAGCCAGGGCGATCGCACGATGTAGGTGATCACCAGCGACACCGCCAGCAGCTGCACCGCCCCGCGCACACCGGCGACGGCGACCCGCCGGTACCGCGCGAAACCACCGAGCCGGACCACGATCGTCGCCGTCACCAGCAGCAGCGCGACCACGCCGCCGAGCACCGGGGTCACCGGAACCGCTCCCGAGGACATCCCGCGACCCTACGACGAAAACCCGCGGTGGCCGCCCTGCGGTGGAACGGACGTGACCTGTCGATGAACAGCTCGCCACATGTCTATACAGGCAACCGCGCGGTTGGCAACGTGGTCGGCATGGCTGCACCCGCTCCCGCTCGCCGCACCGCTCGATGCGCCCGCTGGGAGGGAGTCGGCGGACCGTTCACCGTCGTCGAGTCGCCATTACCGGGTCAGCTGCGCACCGGGGAGGTCCTGGTCGAGATCGAGATGGCGACCGTGTGCGGCAGCGATCTGCACTCGGTCACCGGCGGCCGGCCCGCCCCGTCGCCCGGAGTGCTGGGGCACGAGCAGGTCGGGCGCGTGGTGGAGGTCGGGCCGGACGAGCCGCAATGCCTGGACGGAACACCGGTGGCACCCGGCCTGCGCGTGGTCTGGTCGGTGACCGCCTCCTGCCAGAGCTGCACCCGGTGCCGGGCGGACCTGCCGCAGAAGTGCCTGCACCTGCGCAAGTACGGCCACGAGACCTGGGACGAGCAGAGCCCGCTGCGCGGTGGTTTCGCCACGCACTGCCTGCTGCTGCCGGGCACGGCGATCGCTGCCGTCGACGAGGGGCTGCCCGCCGAGGTCGCGGCGCCGATCTCCTGCGCGACGGCCACGGTCGCCGCTGTGGTGGGTGCTGCCGGGCCGATCGGCCCGGGGACCCGGGCGTTGGTCAACGGTGCGGGAATGCTCGGGCAGACCGCCGTGGCGATGCTCGCGGCGTCCGGCGCGGAGGTGCTGGCGATCGACCCGCACGCGCGACGCCGGGAGCAGGCCCTGCGCTTCGGCGCGGTCGAGGCGCGACCCGTCGGATCGGCGATCGCCGAAACGGACGTCGCCCTGGAGCTCTCCGGAGCGCCCGATGCCGTGCAGTCCTGCGTGGACTCGCTGGCCGTGGGCGGAGTGGCGGTGCTGGCCGGATCGGTGTCCCCCGGCCCGGCAGCGCGGTTGGATCCGGAGCAGCTGGTCCGCGGTCTGCACCGGGTCGTCGGCGTGCACAACTACCACCCGCGCGACCTGCGGACGGCGGTCGAGTTCAGCACCGAGAACCACCGCGCGCGACCGTTCGCCGAGCTGGTCGCCGGCCGCTACCGCCTCGACGAGCTGGAGTCGGCCTTCGCGGCCGCGCGCCGGGGCGAGGTGCCCCGGCAGGCCATCGTGCCGTGACTGCTCAGGCGCCGGCGACCTCGGCCGCTGACGACGGCGCGAACTCCCCGGTCCAAGCAGAACCGGTGCGGGTCAGGTCCGCCCGCGAGCTGCGGGTGTTGCTGACGGTCACCGTGGCGACGTCGGGCCGGTAGCGGTCCTCGGAGCACTCCAGCGGTGTGCCGACGGAATCCGTGGTCACCCGGCGCTCCCGGAGCAGCGGCGATTCCTCGGCGACCTCCAGCAACCGGGCGTCGGTGGGATCGGCGGCCACCGCGTCGAAGGTGTGCCGCGCGGCGTGCAGGTCCACGCCCTGCTCGGTGAGGTAGGCGTAGATCGATCCCGCGTCGAGGTCGGCGCCCAGCAACGGCCTGCCGATCTCCTCGCGGTAGGTCATCCGCTCCAGCATGGCGGGCCTGCCGTCGAGCAGGCGCAGCCGCAGCAGCTGGACGGCCAGGGCGTCGGGGTCGAGCTGCAGCGCCGCGGCGATGGTGGGATCGGGCCGGCGCAGCGCGATTTCCTGCAGCCGCTGGCCCGGAACGTGCCCGGTGATCTCGGCGCGCCGGGTGAACGACAGGAACGACTCGAACGGCTGGCTCGGCACGGCGTCGAGCACCACCGGGCGCTTGCCCTTGCCGCCACCGATCAGGCCCTCGTCGCGCAGCGCCGCCAGGGCCTGTCTGATCGGGCCGCGGGACACCGAGAACTCCTGGCACAGCTGCGCTTCCGAGGGAAGCGACTCGCCGACGGCGATGTGGCCCTCCCGGATCCGCTGCCTCAGTTCTCCGGCCAGTGCGAGGTGCAGTGGAGTCGTCACGCACTGGACTATACAAGCCCTGGCCGACGGCACGTGTATGAGCGGAAAGGCCTTGATGAACGCAGGATGACTTGTACATACAAGTCGTTGACCTGGCTTTCCGGCCGCTGCGAAAGTACTCGCCGTGAGCGATTCGAGCACTGCAAGCGATCTGGTCGTCGTCGGCGCCGGGATCGTCGGACTGGCCCACGCCGTCGAGGCGGTGCGGCGCGGAATGTCGGTCACGGTCGTCGAGCGCGACGAACGCGCCGTCGGCGCTTCGGTCCGCAACTTCGGGCACGCCTGCATCACCGCCCAGACCGGCGAGGCGCTGAGCTTCGCCGAGCAGGCCAGGGAGACCTGGTTGCGGCTCGGCGGCGAAGCCGGTTTCGACGTGGCCGAATGCGGCACGGTCGTGGCCGCCAGGTCCGCCGAGGAGATCGCGGCTCTCGAGGAACTCTCCGAGGACCGAGGCCCGGACCAGGTCCGGCTGCTCGCCCCCGCCGAGGCGACCGCCGCCGCCCCGGTGTCCGCCGAGGGTCTGCACGGCGCCGCGCTCCTCCCCCGCGACCTCCGCGTCGACCAGCAGCGCGCTGCCGCGGCGATCGCCGAGTGGCTCGCCGCCCAGCCCGGGGTGCGCATGCTCTGGTCCACTCCGGTACTGGGCGTCGAGGAAGGGCTCGTGCGCACCGGCCGAGGGTCGCTGCGCGGCCGGCGCGTCGTGCTCTGCGTCGGTCACGACCTCGACCGGATCCTGCCCGAAACCGCCGATGCCGCCGGGATGCGGCGCTGCGTGCTGCAGATGCTGCAGGTGCGCGCCCCCGAGCTGCGGCTCGATCCCGCCCTGCTGACCGGCACGTCGATGCTGCGCTATCCCGCGCTCGCGAGAACCGAAGGCGCCCGCGCACTGCGCGAGCGCTGGAGCGAGCAACGCCCGGAGCTGCTGGAGGCCTCGGTCAACCACATGCTCACCCGGCTACCCGGCGGCGATCTCGTCGTCGGCGACACGCACACCTATTCCCGCACGCCCGAGCCCTGGTCGTCGGAGGAACTCGACCGGTTGCTGCTCGCCGAAACCCGCGACCTGCTCGGTCGCGACGACCTCACCGTGGTGCGCCGCTGGCAAGGCGTTTACGCCTCCGCCGAGGGCGAGTTCCTCCGCACCCGCATCTCCCCCGGCGTCACCGCCGTCGCCGTGACCTCCGGAATCGGTATGACAACCGCTTTCGGGCTCGCTCCAAGCGTTCTCGATTCCCTCGCCTGAACAATCCCGGGAGACCCCATGTCGTTACGTCGCCTGTTCCACCGCCCGGTCGCGCTCGCCGTCGTCGCGAGCGCCGCCCTCTCGCTGACCGCCTGCGGCAGCGGGGACGACTCCGCCGCCGGATCGCCCACCTGCCCGGACGGCGAGATCCGCTTCGGCGTGGAGCCCTTCGAAGATCCCGCCCGGCTCACCCCGGCTGCCGAGAAGCTCGGCGACGCGCTGTCGAAGTCGCTCGACTGCCCGGTCGAGGTCCAGGTCACCCAGGAGTACTCCGCGGAGGTCCTGGCGATGCAGAACGACGAACTCGACATCGCGATCTTCGGCCCGCTCGGCTACGTGTTCGCCAGCCAGCGCGCCGATGCCGAAGCGGTCGCCTCGTTCGCCGATGCCGATCGCAGGCTCTCCACCTACACCGCGGGCATCTGGGTGCCGAAGAAACCGGACATCACCTCGGTCGCACAACTCCGGAACCGCTCCCTCGCACTCGGTTCGGTCGGCTCCACCTCCGGCGACGCCCTGCCCCGCCAGGCGCTGGCCAACGCGGGCGTCGCGGAGGACGACATCAAGATCGACTACGCCGGTGGCCACCCGGAGGCGCTGCTCGCGCTGACCAACGGAGCCGTGGACGCCGCGGAGATCAACTCGCAGCAACTGGCCAGCGCCACGGCCGAAGGCACCTTCGACCCGGCCGAATACCGCAAGATCTGGACTTCGAAGCCGATCCCGAACGACCCGATCACCGTCCGCGGCGACATGGACCCGGCCTTCAAGCGAGCCGTCCGGGACGCGCTGTTGAACCTGGACCCGGCCACCATCGGCGAGATCGGGGCGCTGCTGGACGTTTCGCCGCCCGGACCGCTGGTGCCGGTGGACCGCTCCACCTACCAGCCGCTCTTCGACCTGGCCAAGACGCTCAACCTCTCCGAAGGCGACGCCTGATGCTCTCCGCCACCGGACTCACCGTCCACTACGGATCCCGCCGGGTGCTGCACGAGGTCGACGTGACCGTCGGTTCCGGCGAGCTGCTGGCCGTGCTCGGCGCCAACGGCTCGGGCAAGTCCACGATGCTGCGCGCGGCCGCCGGGCTCGTCCCGGCGGAGGGCGCGGTCACCGTCGACGGCCGCGGTCGCGGACCGCTGGACATCGCCTTGGTGTTCCAGCGAATTCACCTCGTGGGCAGCCGCAGCGCGTTGGACAACGTCTGCACCGGCGCGCTGGGCAGGCTGCCGCTGCACCGCTCGCTCACCCCCGCGCTGTTCCCCCGAGCTTTGCGCGAGGAGGCCATGGCCTGCCTGGAACGCGTCGGCCTCGCCGACCGGGCGCACGACCGCGCCGCCGGCCTGTCCGGCGGTCAGCAGCAGCGCGTGGCCATCGCGCGGGCGCTGTGCCAGCGGGCGCCGGTGGTGCTGGCCGACGAGCCGGTCTCCGCGCTGGACCCGGCGGCCGCCGAGCAGGTCCTCGATCTGCTGGCCGAGCTCGCGCACGCCGAGCGGCTGGCCGTGCTGGCGGTGCTGCACCAGCCCGACCTCGCGCGCCGCTACGCCGACCGCATCGTCGGCCTGCGCGATGGCGCGGTCGTGCTCGACGGCGACGCGGACCAGCCGGTCGAATCCTTGTACCCGCACCCACTTCTGGAGAGCGCATCGTGACCACCGCCGTCCGACGGCCCGCGCGCAGCCCCGTTCCACCGAAGCCGCCGCGCCTGCGCGCCCGGATCATCGGCTGGAGCGTCGTCGCGCTGATCCTCGCCGCGCACGTGGCCGCCTGGAACGCCACCGAGATGTCGATGGGCGCCCTCCTGGAGGGCGTCACGGGGATGGGGGAGTTCCTGTCCGAAGCCGTGCCCCCGGAGTTCGGCTCCGAGGTCCTCGCCGAGAGCGCCTCGGCCGCGATCGTCACGCTCTGGATCGGCCTGCTGGGCACGACCCTTTCGGTGCCCGGATCGCTCGTGTTCGCCCTGCTCGCCACCCGCGGCACCGCACCCGGCTGGATCTACCAGACGGCACGAGGACTGCTGTCCTTCCTGCGCGCGGTGCCCGACGTCGTCTTCGCGCTGATCTTCGTCACCGCGGTCGGGCTCGGCCCGTTCCCGGGCGTGCTGGCGCTGCTGTGCCACAACATCGGTGTGATGGGCAAGCTGTGGGCCGAGACGCTGGAGGAAGCCGATCCCGGTCCCGCGCAGGCGCTTCGCTCGGCGGGAGCCGGACGCATCCAGGTCGCCGCCCAGGCGCTGCTGCCGGTGGTGAAACCGCAGCTGGTCGGGCTGCTGCTCTACCGCTTCGACGTCAACGTCCGCTCCTCGCTGGTGCTCGGTCTGGTCGGCGCCGGCGGGATCGGCTTCCTGATCAACCAGTCGATCCAGCTCTTCCAGTTCGACGAGATGCTCACCCACATCCTCGTGGTGCTCGTGCTGATCGTCGCGGTGGACCAGCTCTCCGCCCTCGCCCGCCGACTTCTCGGGAGCGCACCGTGATCTCTCTGGCCGCACTGGACATCGCCGGGACCACCATCGACGAGGGCGGTGCCGTCTACCGGGTCCTCGCCGAGGTCGTCGCCGAGCACGGCCCGGCCCCTTCGGACGAGGAACTGCGCCGCTGGATGGGTGCGGACAAGCGCGCCGCGCTGAGCGCGCTCACCGGCGACCCCCGGGCCACGGAGCGGCTGCACGACCGGTTCGTTGCGCGCCTGGGCGCCGCCTACGCGCAGAACCCGCCCGCACCGTTCCCCGGCGTCGCGCAGACCCTGGCCGAGCTGCGCGAAACCGGCGCTCGGGTCGTGCTGACCACCGGCTTCGACCGGCAGATCACCGATCTGCTGCTGGCCCAGGTGGGCTGGCACGTCGGTTTGCAGCTCGACGCGGTGGTCTGCGCCTGCGAGGTCGGCGCCGGACGTCCCGCCCCGGACATGATCCACCGGGCGATGGAGCTGACCCGCGTCCAGGACCCGGCCCGGGTCCTCGTCGCCGGCGACACCGCGCTCGACGTCCGAGCCGGGCACGCCGCGAGCGCGGGCCGGGTCGTCGGCGTGCTCACCGGCGCGCAGACCCGGGCCGAGCTGGAGCGGCACCGGCCGACCGGCATCCTGCCCGGCCTCGCCGACCTGCCCACGGCCTGAACCGCCCCGGGGACGCCGACATCGGTCCGCGTCCCCGGGGCTTCGGGAGCTCACCGCGCCGCGGGCTCTCCGCCGGGCAGGAGCACCGGAGCGTCGACGCCGCGGCGCACGTCGTCTGCGGTGACCTCCGGAGCGGTTCGGACCAGCCGGAAGCCCTCCGGGGTGACGTCCAGAACGGCGATGTCGGTGATGACCCGGTCCACGACGCCCGAACCGGTCAGCGGGAGCGTGCAGCGGTCGACGATCTTGGGGCTGCCGTCCTTGGCGAGGTGATCGGTGATGACGACGATGCGCTTGGCGCCGACGACCAGATCCATCGCACCGCCCATGCCCTTGACCATCGCCCCGGGCACGTTCCAGTTCGCGAGGTCGCCGTTGGCCCCGACCTGCAGCGCGCCGAGCAGCGCGATGTCGATGTGCCCGCCGCGGATCATGGCGAACGAGGTCGCCGAGTCGAAGAAGCTGCCGCCGGGGTTGACCGTGACGGTCTGCTTGCCCGCGTTGATCAGATCCGGGTCCTCCTCCCCGTCCAGCGGGAACGGGCCGAGGCCCAGGATTCCGTTCTCGCTCTGCAGCGTCACCCGGACGCCGTCCGGCACGTGGTTGGCGACCAGGGTCGGAATGCCGATGCCGAGGTTGACGTAGTCGCCGTCCCGCAGCTCGGCGGCGGCCACCGCCGCCATCTCCTCCCGCGACCAGCTCATGCCCGCACCTCCGCCTTCGGTCGTACCGTGCGCTTCTCGATCTCCTTGACGCGCGGCCGCGCCGCGACGTAGTGGTCCACGAAAACTCCGGGGGTCTCCACGGAATCCGGGTCGGTGAACTCGTCGAGCAGGTGCTCGGCCTCGACGGCGGTCACCTCGCCGCAGGTGGCCACGAGCGGGTTGAAGTTGCGCGCCGCGCGGCGGTAGGTGAGGTTGCCCGCCGGATCGGCGGTGCGCGCGCGCACCAGCGCCACGTCCGCCGTGATCGCGCGCTCCTGCACGTGGGCGACCCCGTCGAACTCGGCGTGCGGCTTGCCCTCGGCGATCGGGCTGCCCACCCCCGCGCGGGTGTAGAACGCGGCGATGCCCGCACCACCCGCGCGCAACCGCTCGGCGAGCGTGCCCTGGGGCACCAGCTCGACCTCGAGGTCGCCGTCGAGGTACTGGCGCGCGAACAGCTTGTTCTCCCCGACGTAGGACGCCACGACCTTGCGCACCTGCCCCTTCTCCAGGAGCAGCCCCAGACCGCTGCCGTCGACGCCCATGTTGTTGGACACGATCGTCAGCTCCCGCGCGCCGGAGTCGCGCACCGCCTCGATCAGATCGCTCGGGATGCCGCTGAGACCGAAGCCCCCGACGGCGATGGTCTGGCCGTCCGCGAGCGCTCCGGCGAGCGCCGCGACGGCTCCGCTGTGCAGAACCGGCACGAATCATCCTCCAGGTGTCCGTTGAACGAGCAGTTCCGGAAGTCCATGCGATCCGCACCTGCCAGTCAACGAGCAGCTACTTCGGCCCGCGGAAGTTCTCGGTGTTCAAACGCGACCGGTCACGGCGTTCACTGAGCGGACGTATGCTTCGCGGTATGGATTCGCCTCCCGGAGACGTCACCGGCCGCATCGCGGCGGTGCTGCGAGCGCTGTCCGGGTTCCAGCAGCGCGGCGCGACGACCACCGAGATCGCGGGCGCGACCGAGCTCGCGCGCCCCACCACGCACCGCCTGCTCACCGCGCTCGACGCCCAGGGGTACGTGGACCGCGACCGGGCCAACGGCCGCTGGTTCCTGGGACCGGAGCTGTACCTGCTGGGAGAGGTCGCGGCGCAGCGCTACGACGTCACGGCACTGGCCCGCGACAGCGTGCGGCGCCTCGCCGAGGCCACCGGCGAGAGCGCGTTCTTCTCCGCGCACCGCGGCGACGAGACGGTCTGCCTGCTCCGCGAGGACGGCGACTTCCCGATCCGGTCGTTCGTGCTCCACGAGGGCGCTCGGTTCCCGCTCGGCGTGGTCTCCGCGGGCCTGGTCGTGCTCGCCATGCTCACCGACGCCGAGATCGACGCCTACTTCGCCCGCACCGACCTCGCGGCCCGCTGGGGCGAGGAGCACGCCCAGGACGCCGTCCGGGAGCGGATCGACCGCACCCGGCGGAGCGGCTACTCCGTCAACCCCGGCCTGGTCGTCGAAGACAGCTGGGGCATGGCCGCGGCGGTGTTCGACCGGCACGGGAAGCCCTCCTGGGCGCTGACCATCACCGGTGTCGAGTCGCGCTTCCGCTCGAACCGCAGGCCCCACCTCGGCGCGCTGCTGCTGAAGGAGGCGCACCTGCTCACCAAGCAGCTCCGGCCCGGTGGGTAGCGCTCGGCGAGCGGGTCACCGCACCTGGGTGTCCCGCCCCGCGATGCGGGAGCTCAGCGGTGTGTCCGGGAAGTTGCGCAGACTGCGCTTGAGCTCGGCGAATCCGGGCCAGCGGGCGAGCGTTTCGACCGCGTCCCACAGGCGCACGGCCTCCGCCTCGTCCGGCGCGCGGTCGATGACGGGGCCGAAGAGGGCCGGGCCGTCCGGCGGGTCGAAGGACAGGATCGGCGTTCCCACGCCGCCCCCGGCTCGCTGCACGGCCTCCTCGGTCTCGCTGCGCAGACCGGTGTCCCACGCCGGGTCGTGCGCGGCATCGGCGAGTCCGCGGGGCAGGCCGGCCGCGTCCAGCGCGGCCATCAGGTCGCGGGGTGCGGCGGTGCTGGCCAGCACCGCCTCGAAGCTCGCCTCCTCCGGCGGCGCGACGTTCCAGACCGCCTCGCCCAGCGCGCGATACAGCTCCCCGACCACGTCCTCGCCGTGCTCGGCGCGGGCCGCCGCGACCACGCGCAGCATCTCCAGCCCGCGCTCGTGCGCCTCCGGGTAGGCCGCGGGCTTGCCCTCGTAACCGATCGGCTCGTTGAGCACCTTCAGCGCCAGCGGCCGCCAGCGCACCCGCAGCGGCCGCTGGGCGGCGACGCCGCGCACCCATTGCGCGGTCACCCAGCAGAACGGGCAGATCGGGTCGAAGAAGAACTCGACGCGCTGATCGGACACAGCTCGCACCTCACGTCGTCGGTCGTGGCAGCACTGGCGTCTCGCGCCACTGTCACAGCGCGAACGCGATCTCGCGATTCGCGAGGCCCCGCGTCCGCGGCAGGCCGCGTCGGTTCCGCCCGTCCCGTCGAGGACAATGCGAGGCATGGCTGAGCAGAGCATCTGGATGAGCAAGGTCGCGGCCGACCCGGGCCACTCCGCCTGGTACGTCGAGCGCTTCCGCTCCATGGCGCGCCAGGGCGAGGACATCGTCGGCGAGGCCCGGCTCGTGGACGCCATGGTGGCGCGGGGATCCCGCATCCTCGACGCGGGCTGCGGTCCCGGCCGCATCGGCGGGGCGCTCGCCCGGGCCGGTCACGACGTCGTCGGGGTGGACGTCGACCCGACCCTGATCGAGGCCGCCCGGGAGGATCACCCCGGACCGCAGTGGCTCGTCGGCGATCTCGCCGAGCTCGACCTGCCCGCGCAGGGCATCACCGGCTCGTTCGACGCGATCGTCTGCGCGGGCAACGTGATGCCCTTCCTCGCCCCGAGCACCCGCCGCGAGGTGCTGCGCAGGCTCCGCGCGCACCTGTCCCGAGGCGGCCGCGCCGCCATCGGTTTCGGCGCCGACCGCGACTACGGTTTCAGCGAGTTCCTCGACGACGCCGCGGCCGCCGATCTCCAGCCCGACCTGCTGCTGTCCACCTGGGATCTGCGCCCCTTCGCCGAGGACTCGAACTTCCTGGTGGCGCTGCTGCGCTGACGCGGCTCAGGGATCGTTTCGCGCGGACCCATCGCGGGTGGTCAGCGCCAGCAGCTCGGCGGCAGGTCCGAGCAGGCGATGCCCGCCCGGCCAGACGGCGCGCAAGGTCCGGGAGAAATCGACACCGTCGACCAGGACCCGGACGAGCCTGCCGTCCGCCAGGTCGGTCGCCACGGCGAGCTCGCTGATGATCGCAGGCCCCGTCCCCGCGATCACCGCGCTGCGCACCGCGGCTGATGATCCGAGCTCGACGTGCGGTTGCAAGCTCCCCGCACCGGCGGCCGCGAGCGCCAGCTCGACGGTCTCGCGGGTGCCCGACCCGGGCTCGCGCACCACCAGCGGCGTCGCCGCGAGCTCGGCGGGGCGCAGCGAACGCCGGCGCCGCGCCCACGGATGCTGCGGGGAGACCACGACCACCAGCCGGTCCGCGGCCACCTCCCGGCTGGACAGTCCCTTCGGGACGCTCGGCGACTCGATGAATCCGAGATCCACTTCGCCTGCGGTGACGAGCTCCACGACGTGTTCGGAGTTGCTCACCTGCAACCCCATGTACACGTCGGGCCGCAGGCGGCGCAGCTCGCCGACCCACACCGGCGCGAAGTGCTCGGCGAGGGTCATGCTGGCGGCCACGCGCAGTTCGGCGTCCCGCTCGGCCCGCAGCGCCTCGGCACCGGTGCGCAGGCCCTCCAGCTCGTCGAGCACCCGCTGAGCCCAGCCGACCACCACCCGCCCGGAGCCGGTGAGCTCGGAACCGCGCCGCGTGCGTTCCAGCAGCACCAGCCCGAGCTGACGCTCCAGGGTGGACATCCGCTTGCTCGCCGACGGCTGCGCGATGCCCAGCTCCTCGGCGGCTCGCCCGAGGCTGCCCAGATCGCGCACCAGCACGAGCAGGCGCAGGGATTCCACGTCAACGGTCATAACCACAGGGTATGAGCACCTCGCCGGACGACGGCTACCGCGCCGGGGCCATGCCGACCAGTCTTACCGGCATGACCGCCACCACCTCGAGGCTCGCGCGACGATTACCGCCCCGTCCACCGGCCCTCGCCAGGCTGGCGCCCGGTCTCGGAGTGACCGCGCTCGGCGTCGCGGCGGCGTACGCGATCAGCCTCGCGCTACCGGCCCTGAGCGCGCTCATCGTGGCCGTGGTGCTCGGCGTCATCACCAGCCACCTGCCGTTCCTGCCGTCCACCGCTCGGGTCGGGCTGACCTGGGCGATGCGCAAACTGCTCCGCGTCGGGGTGGTCCTGCTCGGCCTGCAGCTGTCCCTCGGGCAATTGACCGGTCTGGGCGCGGGATCGCTGCTGGCGGTGGTCACCACGGTGGTGGTCACGTTCCTCGGCACCCTCGCGATCGGCGGGCTGCTCGGCGTCTCCCGGGGGCTCAACCTCGTGGTGGCGACGGGTTTCTCGATCTGCGGCGCGTCCGCGATCGCGGCGGTGGAAGGAGTCGCCGACCCGGACGAACGCGAAGTGGCCACCGGAGTCGCCCTGGTGACCCTCTACGGCGGGCTGACCATCGCCGCAGTTCCGTTCCTCGGCGACCGGCTCGGGTTGTCCGGACCCGCGCTGGGGGCCTGGGCCGGATTGTCGGTGCACGAGGTGGCCCAGGTCGTCGCCGCCGCCTCCCCCGCAGGCGCGGCAGCCGTGGCCACGGCGGTGACCGTGAAGCTCAGCCGCGTGGTGCTGCTCGCGCCGATGGTCGCCGCCGTCGGCGTCGTGCAGCGCCGGCGCGCTCCTGGCACCGCGGGCGCGCGGCCACCGATCGTCCCGCTGTTCCTGGCCGGATTCCTGGTCATGATCGCCGCGCGCAGCACCGGGCAAGTGCCGGAGGCGGTGCTCGCCGGAGCCGGAACGCTGACGACGCTGCTGCTGACCGGAGCGCTGTTCGCGCTGGGCACCGCCGTGCGCATCCCCGACCTGGTGCGCACCGGCGGCAGAGCGGTCCTGCTTGGCCTGTGCTCGACGCTGCTGATCGGCACGACCGCTTTCGCAACGCTGCAGCTGTTCACCTGACGGCACCCGAAGCGGATCGCGCGAATCCGGTTCCCGGGCCGCGCCCCAGCACAGCGGCTCGCGTGCACGAATTGGCGAGCACCGGCCGCCGACCGGTGTTGCCGCGGTCGGCCCGCGCGGCTCTACTGAGGCCGACGCAGGTCTCAACGGAGGTATCAATGCCGATCACCACCCGTACGTCCATCATCCGCTCCTCGCCCGGCCGCTACGAGACCGTCGAGGTCGAGCTCGACGACCCGCGCCAGAGCGAGGTCACCGTCAAGCTCGCCGCCTCCGGGTTGTGCCACTCCGATGACCACGTCGCCACCGGTGACGTGCCGGTCGGGGTCTACCCGTACGCGGGCGGGCACGAGGGCTCCGGTGTCATCACGGCCGTCGGGCCGAGCACGCCCGGTTTCGCGGTGGGCGACCACGTCGTGTTCTCCTTCCTGCCCGCCTGCGGCAGGTGCGAGTTCTGCGCGCGCGGCATGTCCAACCTGTGCGACCTCGGCGCGTCGCTGCTCACCGGTGCCCGCGCCGACGATCCGTCCAGCTTCCGGATGCACCTCGACGGCGAGCCGGTCGGTCAGCAGTGCGGCATCTCCACCTTCAGCGAGCACACGACCGTGTCGATCGACTCCGTCGTGAAGATCGACAAGAGCATTCCGCTGCGCTCGGCCGCGCTGATCGGCTGCGGCGTGCCGACCGGCTGGGGCTCGGCGGTCAAGTCCGCGAACCTCGAGCCCGGCGACACCGCGATCGTGATGGGCATCGGCGGCATCGGCGTCAACGCGTTGCAGGGCGCCGCGCACGCGGGCGCGACGACGATCATCGCGGTGGACCCGGTCGCGACCAAGGAGGACTGGGCCAAGCAGTTCGGCGCGACCCACTTCTGCACCTCCATCGAGGAGGCTGCCGAGCACGCGCGCTCGATCACCAACGGTCAGGGCGCCGACGCCACGATCGTCACCGTCGGGGTGGTCGAGGGCGAGCACATCGGCGAGGCGCTCGCCTCGATCCGCAAGGCGGGCACCGTGGTGGTCACCGGGCTCGGCGACATCACCGCTGTCGGAGCACCGATCGCGCTCGGCGACCTGACGCTGATGCAGAAGCGGTTGCAGGGCTCGCTGTTCGGCGAGTCCAACCCGCGCAAGGACATCCCGAACCTGCTGCGCATGTACCAGGCCGGCCAGCTCAAGCTCGACGAACTGGTGACCAGCACCTACACGCTCGACCAGGTCGCCGAGGCCTACGACGACATGCACGCGGGCCGCAACCTGCGCGGCGTCGTCGTCTTCGACTGACCGGCAGCGGCTTCCGGCGGGTGGGGCGCTATCCCTCCCGCCGGACCTCGGCCGCGGTGCGCCCGAACTCCGCCTTCAGACCGCGACCCAGGTGCGTGGGGTGAAGACGCCCCACCTCGCGGCGATCGCCGCGGCCGTGCGGTCGGCGAACGCCGGATCGACGAGCTCCCGGCGGATCCGGTCCAGCCGTTGGCGGCGAATCCACGCCGAGAGGCGTCATCGACCGCTCGGCGAACAGCTTGTGCAGGTAGCGCACGGACACGCGGTGCGCCCGCGCGACCGATTCGACGGTGAGCCCCGAATCGTCGAGCCGGGCGAGGCAATGCGCCAGCACCCGGTCCGCGAAGTCCGCGCCCTTCTCCGGCACGAGCTCGGTGAGCACCGTGGACACCAGCGCGTCAACGAGATGCTCGCCCCATCGCCGCGGAACCCCTCCGCCGGCCGTCCTGCTCGATCTCCGCGCGCCCGGCGGTCATCAAGGTGATCTTCACGAGATCGCGGTCGCCGGAGCTGATCAACCGGGGCGAGCGCCGCACGTGGCAGGGCGCGCACCTGATGCGCGTCGCGACCACGTCGCCCGCGATCGTGGCCCGCAGCGAGTTCGGGAGCGGACCGGGCCGCAGCGGCCGGATCCGCAATGGCGCGAACAACGCCGACGCGGATGCCTCGAACGGTTCGACCTGCTCCTGGGAACCGACCGACATCATCGTCCGTCCCTCTGCCGACCGATCGTTCAGCAGAAGAACGATACGAGCCCACATGCACCAACGGCAATGCCGCGCACCGGTCAGAACAGCACCAGGGCCACCGGGGTCGCGAAGAGCAGCGACAGCGCCACGCGTTCGAACCAGATCACCACCATCCGAAACACCGAGATCGGAATCTCGGTGGCGACCACGCACGGCACCAGGGCCGAGAAGAAGACGATCTGGGACACCGACACGACGGCCACGATGAACTTCACCGCCGCCGACGACCCGGTCACCAGCAGCGCGGGCAGGAACATCTCAGCGACGCCCACCGCCGCGGCCTTGGCGACCAGCATCGGTTCAGGCGCCTGCGTGATCCAGGTGATCGGGTAGAAGACGTGGCCGACCCAGTCGAACACCGGCGTGTAGGTCGCCAGAACCATGCCAAGCAGACCGATGGACAGGATCGACGGCAGGATCGCCATCGCCATCAGCGTCCCGTCCTTGAGGTTGCGCACGATGTTCCTGCCGAGCGGCGGAGCCGCGGCGACCGCTGCCCTCGCCTCGGCCCAGGCTCGCGCGAGCCGCCGGCCTCGGTCGTCCGGTTCGCTCCGCGGAACGGCGCCCGCGAAGTACTCGTCGCGCATCCTCGACAGCGGCCAGATGCGCACGGTCACCGCGGTCACCGCGAACGTCACCGCCAGGGATGTTCCGAAGAGGACGTTCCAGCTGCCCATGAGGTCCAAAGTGCTCGCGACGACCACCACGAACGTCGCCGAGACCGTGGAGAAACCGGTGGCGATGATCGCGGCTTCCCGTCCGGAGTACTTCCCCTCCTTGTACACCCGGTTCGTGATCAGCAGTCCGAGCGAGTAGCTGCCGACGAACGAGGCGACCGCATCGATCGCCGAACGCCCGGGCGTTTTCCAGATCGGCCGCATGACCGGCTGGAGCAGCACACCGGCGAACTCGAGCAGGCCGTAGCCGACCAGCAGCGCGAGGAAGACCGCGCCGATCGGCACCAGCAGCCCTACCGGAACGACCAGCTTGTCGAACAGGTACGGGCCCATGTTCTCCGCGAGCAGCCACGCCGGTCCGACGCGCAGCACGAGCATCGCGCCCACCACGAACCCGATCACCTTGAACAGCGAGAAAACAACGGAAACAGGGGATTTCCGCCACGTTCCACTGACGAACGGGTGGACGGCACCGGCGAGGATCACGACGAGCGCGTAGTACGGCAGCGCGCTCGGCACTCCGGACTCGATCGCCGTCACCAGGTGATCGAGGAGAATCGAACGCTCACCGCCGATCTCGAGCGGCACGAAGAACGCGAACGCCCCCAACGGGCTGTAGACGAAGAACCTCCACATCGGCACCTCCGTTCCGGACGCCGCCACGAATTCGTCGCCCTGCTCGTTCGCCATGTGCACCACCTCCGTTGGCGAGGAAGCGTTGCAGCAGGTGCGTCGACGGGGAACACCACAGCCGCGCACGCCGTCTCGGATCCCAGACGTGGCCGGCTGCCCGGACTGGAGGGGCATCGCCCACGGACGGAGGAACACCGTCCCAGCGCTGTACAACTTGCCCAGCTCCGGACCGGCGGGGTGCGGCAAAGTGGGCACAGTGCCCAGCACGAAACGGCACTGTTGCATGATCGGTCCCCCGTGCGCACGCTCCTGGGCATGGACGACGCAGACCTCCGCGAGCTCTTTCGCCTGATGCTGGTGGCGCGCCGACTCGACGAGGAGGCGACCGCGCTGCAGCGGCAGGGGGTGCTGCCCGCGTACGCACCGGCCAGGGGCCAGGAGGCCGCTCAGGTCGGCAGCGCGGCGGCGCTGGACCTGACGCGCGACTTCGCCTTCCCCACCTACCGCGAGCTGGGCGCGGCCGTCGCGATGGGCGTCGACCTCGTCGCCTACATGGCCACCCACCTCAACATCTGGCACGGCGGCCTCTACGACGCGAGCGCCACCCGCCTCGCGCCGTTCAACGCCGTCGTCGGCGGACCGGTGACCCACGCGGTCGGCTGGGCCATGGGCGCGCAGCTGGACGACACCGGCGGCGCCGCGCTCGCCTACTTCGGCGACGGCGCCAGTTCGCAGGGCGACGTCCACGAGGCGATGAACTTCGCAGGTGTCTACCGGCTTCCGGTGGTGTTCTTCTGCCAGAGCAACGGGTGGGCGATCTCGATGCCCACCACCGAGCAGGTGGCGGGCGGATCCGTCGCCGACCGCGCCGCGGGATACGGCATCGAAGGCGTGCGCGTGGACGGCAACGACGTCGCGGCCGTGCACGAGGCGACGCTGGCCGCGCTCGAACGCGCGCGCACCGGCGGTGGCCCGGCGGTCATCGAGGCGATGACCTACCGCATGGGTCCGCACTCCACATCGGACGATCCCGGCCGTTACCGCAGCGCTGCCGAGGAGAGCTCCTGGGCGGAGGCGGATCCGATCGCGCGCGCCGCGCGCTCGCTCGCCGCCGAGGACGTGTCCGCCGCCGAGGAGCACGCGGTCGCGGTCGCGCGGGAGACCGCCGAGAAGCTGCGCGGCCTGCCCGCGCCACCCGCCGCGGAGCTGTTCACCTTCGTCTACCGCGAGCCGACGACCGCCCTGCTCGAGCAGCAGCGCGCCTGGAAGGAGTCGCAGGATGCCTGAGCTGTCGCTGCAGCAGGCGCTCAACACCGCGCTGCGTCACGCCTGCGAGGACGACGATCGCGTGCTGATCTTCGGTCAGGACGTGGGCGCGCTCGGCGGCGTGTTCCGCGTGACCGACGGACTGCAGGACAAGTTCGGCGCGCAACGCGTGTTCGACACCCCGCTCGCCGAATCGGCCATCATGGGGACGGCCGTCGGGCTCGCTATGGCCGGCTGGCGTCCCGTTCCGGAGATCCAGTTCGACGGGTTCAGCTATCCGGCGATCGATCAGATCGTCAACCAGGTGGCGCGCATGCACTACCGGAGCCGGGGCGCGCTGAGCATGCCGATCACCTTGCGGTTGCCGAGCTTCGGCGGGATTCGCGCGCCGGAGCACCACGGCGAGAGCCTGGAGGCGCTGTTCGCGCACGTGCCCGGGCTCAAGGTCGTCGCCCCGTCGACGCCGTCCGAGGGCTACCACCTGCTGCGCCAGTCGATCGCCGACCCGGACCCGGTGATCTTCATGGAGCCCAAGTCCCGCTACTGGCAGCGGGAATCGTTCGACCCGACCGAGGAGGTCGCTCCCGCGCCCGTCGGCCGCAGCCGGATCGTCCGGTCCGGCAAGCACGCCACGCTCATCGCCTGGGGCGCCATGGTCTCGCGCTGCGAGCAGGTCGCCGAGCTGGCCGCGGAGGACGGCGTCGAGCTGGAGGTGCTCGACCTGCGGTGGCTCAAACCCATCGACACCGCAGGGCTCGCCGAGTCCATCGCGCGCACCCGCCGCGCCGTCGTCGTGCACGAGGCCCCGCTGACCGCCGGTCTCGGCGCCGAGGTCTCCGCGCTGATCACCGAGCACTGCTTCGGCGAGCTGCGAGCGCCCGTCCAGCGGGCGACCGGGTTCGACGTGCCCTACCCGTCCGGAGCGCTGGAGGACGAGTACCTGCCCAGCGCCGACCGCATCCTGACCGCCGTGCAGACCACCTTGGAGTACCGCCGTGGCTGAAGAGACCTTTCCGCTCCCCGACCTCGGCGAGGGCCTGATCAGCGCGCAGGTGCTGGAATGGCTCGTCGCCGAGGGCGATCGGGTGGAGCGCAACGCACCGCTGGTCGAGCTGGAGACCACCAAGTCGTCGGTGGAGATCCCCTCGCCGCGGTCCGGGCGCGTGGCGAAGCTGCACGTCGGCGACGGCGAGGAGCTCTCGGTGGGCGATCCGCTGGTGACCTTCGAGGTGGAGGACCGGGCCGGGATCGTGGGAACCGTGCCCGAGGACGCGAAGCCGCAGCGCCGCGTGCGCCTGACCCCGCCGGAGGACTGATCGTGTTCGCGACCGCGGCCGACGGCGCCAAGATCTGGTACGAGTGCGCACCGGGTCCGCGCCCGGTGCTGTTCCTGCACGGTTTCGCCTCCGAGCACGAGGCGACGTGGGAGCGAACCGGGTGGGTGCGCGCGGTGGGCGAGCGCGGGCACGTCCTGGTCGACCTGCGCGGGCACGGCAACAGCGAGCGGGCCTCGTCGGGGTACGCGCCGGACGCGCTCGCGCGGGACGTGCTCTGCGCGCTCGAGGCCGCCGAGGTGCCGCCGGTGGACGTGGTGACCTACTCGATGGGCGGGCTGGTGGGCTGGGCGCTGGCCCGGCTGGCCCCCGGCCGCGTCGGCAGGCTCGTGCTGGGCGGGATCGGCGGTTCCCGCGCTGCGCGCGAGAACATGCTGCGCGTGCGAGAGGCCCTCTCCGGCGACCAGCCCGACGCCTGCATCGACGGCGTGGCCGGTCACGGACTGGAGGGCGAACCGCCCGCACCCGCGCTGTTCGCGGCGGGCGAGCTCGACGAGATCGCCCACGACGCGGAGTCCTTCGCGGGCGAGCTGGGCGCGCCGTTCGTCTCCCTGGGCCGCCGCAACCACCTCAACGCCGTGTCCAGCCGACGCTTCAAGGACGCCGCCCTCGAGTTCCTCGCGAGCTGATTCACCGGTGAAACCGGTTTCGCACGAACCGGTTTCACCGAGCCGCGGCGACCTCGCGCGCGAACCCCTTGAGGCTGAAGTCCGGGTCGTCGAGGTCTTCCGGAGTCGGCAGACGATCGGCGGGCAGCAGTCGGCGGGCGGCCACGTGATCGGCGGGCCGGTTCACCGATTCCACCGCGACGAGCCTGCCGTCGCGAAAGCAGCACACCGAGAACCGCCCATCGGCGGGATCGCCCAGGACGACGTCGTCGTCTCCGGGCATCCGCAATCCGGCGATCTGCAGCCTGACGTCGCCCTGGACGCTCCAGAACCAGGGCAGGTCCCGGTAGGCGCCCTCCCGCCCGAGGACGGCCGAGGCGACGTGCCGGGCCTGGTCCATGGCGTTCTGCACCGATTCCAGCCGGGTGCGGATGCCCGCTTGCGCGTTCGGGTGGTTCGCGCAGTCGCCGATCGCGTAGATCGCCGGATCGCAGGTGCGCAGGTTCTCGTCCACGACGATCCCGTCGGCCACCTCCAGCCCGGCCCGCTCGGCGAGTTCCACGCGCGGTGCGACCCCGATGCCGGCGAGCACCAGGTCCGCGCGGTAGTGCGTTCCGGACGCGCCGATCGCACCGGAGACGCGTCCGTTCTCGCCGGTCAACCGCGAAACCGGCTCGCCGCAGCGCAGTTCGGTTCCCGCGCCGCGGTGCGCGGCGGCGACGTGGGAGGCCGCGTCCGGGGAGAGCGCCCTGGTGAGGGGCAATTCGGCGGCTTCGAGCACCGTCACGGCCTTGCCCTGCTCGCGCGCCACCGCGGCGAACTCCAGTCCGATGAACCCGGCGCCGAGGACGAGCACCGAGCTCGCCTCGAGCAGCGCGGCGCGCAGCGAATCGGCGTCGGTGCGGGTGCGCAAGGTGTGCACGCCGCCCAGTTCCGCGCCCGGGACGTCGAGCCGCCGGTTGTCCGCTCCGGTGGCGAGCACGAGCGCGTCGTAGCGGAGCTCGCCGCCGTCGGAGAGCGCGACCGCGCGCTCGCGCCGGTCCAGCGCGGTGGCGGCCACGCCGGTGCGCAGCTCGATGTCGTGTTCGGCGAAGTGCGACCGCCCGCGCAGCGGCTGGTCGGAGACCTCCTCCGCGGCCAGCTGCTCCTTGGACAGCGGCGGTCGCTGATAGGGCGGGTGGTGTTCCTCGCCGAGGATGGTGATGGGTCCGGTGTGCCCGTTCCCGCGCAGCGCGTCGGCGACCTGCACTCCGGCGTGCCCGGCACCGACGACCACCACCCGGGGTTCAGAGCTGGGACTCGGGGACATCGACCGCCACCTCCTCCAGGCCGTCGCCGAGGCGCAGCTGGCAACCGAGACGGCTGCGCGCCTCGTCGCGAGGCGCGGCGGTGCACTCGAGCATTTCCTCCTCGTCCTCCCCGATCGGCGGCAGCAGGTCCTGGTAGGGCTCGCGGACGTAGACGTGGCAGGTCGCGCACATCGCCTGACCGCCGCATTCCCCGACGATCCCCGCGACGCCGTGCTGCACGGCGGCGCGCATGACATTACCGCCCGGTTGGACATCGACGGTGCGCGTGTTGCCGCCGTGGTGGAAGGTGACCTTCGGCATCGGTGCTCCTCCAGGAGATGTTTCAGTTCGGGGTTTGCGTGGCGGTGCCGGGAGCGGAACTTCGGACGCCGCCGGGCTGCGGGATCCGCGGCTCGAGCGGCCACGGCTGGGTTCAGTCCCAGTGCACGGGCAGTTTCAGCACGCCGCGGAAGACCCAGCCGCCCACCGCGGGTCGCTGCGCGGGGTCGAGCCGCAGCCCGGGGAACTCGGCGAACAACCGCGGCAGCGCGACGCGCACGACCGAGGACCGGGCCACCCAGGCCCCGGCGCAGAAGTGGTTGCCGCCGCCGAAGGCCAGGTGCGGCTTGCGCGGGCGGTCGATGTCGTAGGACTCCGCGTCCTCGAAGACCTCGGGATCGCGGTTGGCCGCCCCGACCACGACCCCGAGGCGGGCTCCGCGGGGCACCGCCATACCGGCCAGCTCGGTGTCCCGGGTCGCCTGGCGCGGGTACATGCCGATCGGGGCCACCCAGCGGATGGACTCCTCGAATGCCTCCGACCAGCGCTGCCCGGCCAGCACGCTCGCCAGTTGTTCCGGGTGGGACAGCAGGGCCCACGTCGTCGTGGCGATGGCGTCGCGCGGCTCGTTGAGACCGCCACCGATGGTCATCTTGAAGTTGGCGCGCAGCGATTCCAGCGGCATCCCGGAGGCGCCGAGGGTAGCCAGCAGGCTGCCGTCGGGTTCGCCGCGCAGCACGGGCAGCATCTCGTCGATGGCCTCGTCGACCTCGCGCGAGGAGCGCTCGGCCTCGGCCCACACCTGCGGGTCGTCGGCGTAGTTGCCGGTCCCGTCGATCATGGTCTGCGACCAGCGCTGCAGATCCCGATGGGTCGCGTTGGCGAGCCCGAGGACCATCCGCAGGTTCTCGGCCGCGCAGGGCGCCGCGTACTCGGCGACCAGATCCGCTCCCGGCCCGGCCGCGCGCAACCGGGCCGCGTGCGTGCGGTGGTTGCGCTGGAAGATCGCTTCCCACTGCTGCTTGATCGCCTTGGGCCGCAGGACGCCTCCGTAGGCCTTGCGCTCGGCATCGTGCTCCGGGTCATCCTTGCGCAGCATGCTGTGCCCCATGGCGCGCTTCATCAACGACTCGCTCTCGTCGGCGGAGAACCGCTCCTGGTCCTGCTCGACGGTGTGGCAGGCCTCGTGCCCGACTACCAGGTAGCGGTTGACGGCCGGGACCCAGTGGACCGGGGCCTGCTGCCGCAGTCGCCGGTAGATCGGGTAAGGGTCGGCGTGCAGGGCCGGGATCTCCACCCAATCCGCGGTCGGGATCGTCCGTGCCTCGGTCGTGTTCGCAGCCATCGTTGACCTCCTCGCCGGATGGCTCCAGAGTGATCCGAACCACCTCCGCACGTAAAGTTCAAATAACCTTCCACCAAGCACAACCGAGGTTCAGATCCATGCCGACCTACACCTTGAGGCAGCTGGAGTACTTCGCCGCCGTGGCCGAGGCGAGGTCGATCTCCTCGGCCGCGGCCGACCTGCACGTCACGCCCACGGCGGTGGCCTCGGCGCTGACCGAACTGGAACGGGTGCTGCGCACCCAGCTCGTGGTTCGCCGCAAGGCCCACGGCATCACGCTCACGCCGACCGGGCGCTACCTGCACGAGCGGATCGCCGGGTTGCTGCACGAGGCCGACGAGCTGGAACTGGCGGCCGCGGGCGGCGGCGACGAGCTCGTCGGGCCGCTGGTGCTGGGCTGCTACTCCACCGTCGCGCCGACGGTGGTCCCCACCCTCATGGAATGGGTTCGCGAGAACCATCCGCGGGTGGAGCTGACGATGGTCACCGGCAGCCAGGCCGAGCTGCCGCACCGGTTGCTCACCGGCGGGCTCGACCTGGCCATCGGTTACGACATCGGGCTGCCGGAAGGGCTGGACTCGGTGCTGCTCTACAGCGCGCCGCCCTACGCGCTGCTGCCCGCCGAGCACCACCTCGCGCAGGGCGAGAGCGTGTCGATCACCGACCTGGCCGCCGAACCGATGGTGATGCTGGACCTGCCGCCCGCGGCGCAGCACACCCTGCAGCTGTTCGCGAAGTCCGGGGCAACACCGCGGGTGGTCCAGCGGACCACCGACTTCGAGCTGACCCGTTCGCTGGTCGCCCGCGGCTTCGGCTACTCGGTGCTCATCCAGCGGCCCGCGGTCAACCGGTCCTACGAGGGCCTGCCGCTAGCGCTGCGCGAGATCGTTCCCCCGGATCCGGCCGCGAACGTGCTGATGATGTGGCCGCACGACGTGCGCCTCAACGACCGGGCCGCGGCGCTGGTGGAGTTCGCGACCGGCAACGCCGACCGGCTCGACCCGCGCAACCGCGCCTGAGCGGGCAAGTCTGCGCGCACAGCTCAATCACGTGCGTTCCAGGACAAGGCCCGAAAGCGCGCCACTGGCCAGAATCATCGCGGCCCGTTCAACGAAGGAGCGAACACATGCACAGCTACGACAGCTTGCTCGCGACGGTGACCGACAGCCGCGGGCGTCCGATCGCCGATCCGGCCACCGGGGAGCTCGTGGGCCACGCACCGGAGCACGGGGTCGGCCACCTGGACCGCGCGATCGAAACCGCGCGAGCCGCCCAGCCCGAGTGGGCCGCGCTCGGGCACGACGAGCGGGCCCGATTGCTGCGCGCGGCCGCCGACGCCGTCGACGAGTCCGCCGAAGCGCTCGCCGGGATCATCACTCGCGAGCAGGGAAAACCGCTCAACGGCCCGGGCAGCCGCTTCGAGGCGGGCGCGGTGTCGACCTGGCTGCGCGCGGCGGCCACGACACCGCTGGAGACCGAGCAGCTGCTGGACGGCGAGCACGGCAGCGCGACCCTCGACTACGAACCGGTCGGCCTGGTCGGGGCGATCGGCCCGTGGAACTGGCCCGCGATGATCGCCACCTGGCAGTTCGCGCCCGCGCTGCGCATGGGCAACGCGGTGGTCATGAAGCCTTCCGAGCACACCCCGCTGTCGGTGCTGGCACTGGTGGAGATCGTGAACCGGGTGCTGCCGCCCGGGGTGCTCACCGCGCTGTCCGGCGACCGCGCGATGGGCGAGGCGCTGACCGCCCACCCCGCCTTCGGCAAGATCATGTTCACCGGTTCCACCCGCACCGGGAAAGCGATCGTGCGCGGCAGCGCCGAGCACCTCCCCCGGCTCACCCTCGAGCTCGGCGGCAACGATCCCGGCATCGTGCTGCCCGATGCCGAACCGGAGGCCATCGCCGAGGACCTGTTCTGGGGCGCGTTCATCAACACCGGTCAGACCTGCGCCTGCCTCAAGCGCCTCTACGTCCACGACGACGTGCACGACGCGGTCGTGGAGGCGCTGGCCGACCTCGCAGCCAAGACTCCGATGGGGCCCGGCATCGACGAGCGCAACGTGCTCGGACCGCTGACCACCCGGCAGCAGTTCGGCATCGTCGACGACCTGGTGGAGCGGGCGAAGGCCGCCGGGGCGCGCGTGGTGCTCGGCGGCGATCCGGACCGCGAGCTGCCGGGCAACTTCTACCCGACCACCCTGGTCACCGACATCGCCCCGGGGCAGCCGCTGGTCGTGCAGGAGCAGTTCGGGCCCGCGCTGCCCGTCGTGCGCTACACCGATCTCGACGAGGCGATCGAGCGGGCGAACGCGCTGGACGCGGGACTCGGCGCCTCGGTCTGGTCGGCCGATCCCGAGCGCGCCAGGCAGGTCGCCAAGCGCGTGGCTGCGGGCACCGTGTGGATCAACCAGCACGGCGGGATCCACCCGATGGTTCCGTTCGGCGGCATCAAGGGCTCCGGCTACGGCCTGGAGTTCGGCGCCGAAGGGCTCAAGGCGGTATCGGTGCCGAAGGTGATCAGCGGCTGAGGTCCGGGCCCGGGCCGCTCGCCGGGGGTGCGGCCCGGGTCGGTACTGGCCAAGGACGGGCGCGGGCGGTTTTAATGCAGGGCAATTCTCGCCGCCGAGGTCGAAGGAGGGCGCATGACCGCATCACCACCGGTCTCCGGGCCTCGGGCCGGGACCGCCCTGCCCCCGGTCGCGTTCGCGACCGAGTCGGTGCTCGCCTGGCAGCGGGTGACGTCCTCCTCGTTCGTCCCGCTGGTGGTCGACGATCTCAGCGACGGGCGGTTCGCGGGCAACATCCGCGGCCGGGTCGTCGACGACGTCTTCTTCTCCCGGCTGCGGGTCACCCCGCACGAGGTGCACCGCACCCGGGCGCTCATCGACGCCTCCGAGCGGCTGTTCTACAAGATCACCCTGATGCTGGAGGGCACCGGCGAGCTGGTGCAGGACAACCGCCGGGCGCTGATGCTGCCGGGCAGCATCAGCGTCTACGACACCGCGCGGCCCTACGACCTGCGCTTCGCCGATCCGGTGGACGCCGTGGTGATCATGTTCCCGCGCGATCTGATCGACGCCAGCCCCGACCACGTCCGCGCGATCACCGCGATCTCGCTGGGCCCGGAGGAATGCCTGACCAGGCTGGTCACCCCGCTGCTGACCGAGATCTCCAGCGACTTCGCCTCGCTGGAGGGGCCCGCCGCCGCGCGGGTGGTTCGCACCGCGGTGGAGCTCATCTCCGCCCTGCTGAGCACGGCCGCGCTCTCGCGCACCACCGAGGGAGACCGCGAGCACCTGTCGCTGATGCTGCGGATCCGGGAGCACATCCTGGACAACCTCGGCGACAGCGAGCTCAACCCGGACAACATCGCGCGCGCCGCCTACATCTCCACCCGGCACCTGCACGGGTTGTTCCACCAGCAGGGCACCACGGTCTCGGCCTGGATCCGGGAACAGCGGATCGAGGCCATCCGCCGCGAGCTCGGCGATCCGATGCACGCGCACCGGCCCATCGCCGAGATCGCCACCAGCTGGGGCTATCCGGACGCCTCGCACTTCTCGCGGACCTTCCGCCAGCAGGTCGGCATGGCTCCCAGCGCGTTTCGCCGCGCCGCGCTGGAAAAGACGCGGCGCGGCGAGTCGTCCAACTCCGTCAGCGCGTAACGAGCGGGTAGTCCAGCACGACGGCTCCGCCGGTGGCGTAGTTGGGCACGTCGGCCTGCACGGCCTTCCCCTCCGGTGAGGCCATCGCGGCCGCCAGCGCCTCGGCGTCGGCGAACTCGGCCTCGAAGATCGCGAAGTACGGGCTCTCCGGCTCGCCGTGCACGTCGAAGCTGTAGCGCCAGGCGAGCACGCCCGGCAGCTGCGCGGCCAGCGGCAGGTGGGTGGTCTCGTAGTACTCCCGGAACGCCTCCGGGTCTCTCGGGTGCGGGTACAGGACCAGGAGCTTGTGCATCAGAAGGCCTTCCGGTCAGTCGGGTCGTTGCCGATCGCGGCGTGCCGGGCGATCGCGGCGTCCACGCGCTCCGGGGTGGCCACCATGTCGCCGTTGCGGTGCGGGTAGCTGAAGTTCTCGGTGAACTCGTCGCAGAGCGTGCGCATCTCGGACATCGCGCCGATCAGCTTCTGCAGGTGCGGCGGCGTGGGCGTGGCGATCATGGTGTTCACCCAGGTGCTCAGCCCGTCCACGCGCTCCCGGCGGCGCAGCGCGACCTTCTGCGCGAAGCGCTCGTCGACCACGCCGTCCTCGATGATCGCGTCGGCGGCCACCTGCGCCTCGAACGACGCGGAGTTGGCGCCCTGGCCGGTCACCGGGTCGACGGTGCAGTGCGCGTCGCCCAGCGCCAGCACCACGGTTCCGTCGTCGAGCAGCCGGTAGTCCTCGCGCACGACGGGGCGCACCGCGCCTTGCAGGACGTCACCGGGGCGCATCAGCTTGAACCGGGACTCGTCGATGCGCTCGTAGACCGACGGGTGGTGCTCCTTGAGCTTCTGCAGGGTCAGCTTGCGGTACGCCTCGGGATCGTCGGATTCCTTCTGCGTCATCAGCGCTTCCAGATCGCCGCCGGGAACATTCTCGCACAGCAGCGCGCTCGCCCAGCCGTCGAAGGTCGTGATCGGCAGGTCCAGCAGTTCGCCGTGCCCCGGCGAGATGCTCATCGTCACCGAGCGCGGCTCGGTCTGCGCGACGCCGTCCCAGAAACCGACCGCCAGGTGCCGCTGCGGCTTGGCGTAGGGCGACACGTCCGGGCGCTCGCCGAAGTACTCGGCGAACGAGCGCTTCCCGGCGGCGACCACGACGAGGTCGTGCCTGCGAGCCAGCTGCTCGAAGTCGGACGGTTCGATCGCGCGCTGCTCGATGGTGCCGCCGCGCTCCTCGTACTCCGCCATCAACCGCGGCAGGTAGATCCGGTAGTCGAGCACCCGGGAGGGCCGCAGGAAGTCACCGCGGAACACCGGAGGCCCGCCCGGCGCGTTGAGGTGGTGGAAGTGCACCTGGTAGCCGTACTCCTCGGCGGGCCAGAAGTTCACCCCCATCGCGTTCTCGCGGGCGATCGTCGGCGCGTGGTGCGAGACGCTGTTCTGCGGCGGCCCCGACGCCATCTGCTCGGCGGTCTGGTTGGTGTAGATCCGGGTGGGGACCCCGGCCTGCTGGAGCAGCAGCGCGAGGTGCAAGCCCGCGGTGCCCGCTCCGATGATCCCGATGTCTGGCATCTGCGTCTCCTCGTTGAGGCGTGCCGGTCGGCGTGCCGACGTCGTCGGCACGGTCATCGTGAACCGCCCGGCCCGATCGCGGATAGCCGCGGCCGCCCCGTGTTCGCTCTGGTGCAGGACCGCTGCACTGGCTGTCAACTCCGCTTCCGCTCCTGCTACCCGGGGCACCGGTGCGGGCCACCGCCCGCTGTCCCACGGCTGCACGCCTCTGTGCAGCCACCGCACGGCGCTCGGATCGCCGGTTCCGGCCGTTGCCGCGGGTTCCGGCCGGTCCATAACGTCGGCTTCCACCTGGCGCCGCGCCCTTCCGGACGGTCGGCGGCCACGACACCCCAGGAGCGATCGACGATGACCGCACCCTCCACGAACCACGACGCCCGGGCGACCACCGACACCTCCCCTCCCCGGCCGCTGACGCAGGTGCTGCGCGGCTGCCTGGGCCGATTCGCCACCGGCGTCGTCGTGGTCACCTTCGACGGCCTCGACCACGGCACCACAAAGCGGCACGGCCTGACGGTCAACTCGTTCACCTCGGTTTCGCTGGACCCGCCGCTGGTGCTGGTCGCGATCCAGCGGTCCGTGCGCGCGCACGCGCTGCTGGCGGGCAGGCCCTTCACCGTGAACGTGCTCGGTGCCGAGCAGCGCGACCTCGCGATGCACTTCGCGGGCAAGCCGAACGCGGAACCGGAATGGGTCGAGGGCGCGCACGCGCCCCGGCTGTCCGGGCCGGCCTCCTGGTTCGAGTGCACGCCCTGGGCCGAGCACGACGGCGGCGACCACACGCTCTTCCTCGGCAGGGTCGAGGACTTCGACTACCGCCGCGGCGACTGCCTGGGCTTCGTCGACGGCGGCTTCATCACCATCCCGGAGCCCGCCGGCGGGCGCGAATGACCACCCAGGACGCCCCGCGAAGACTGCCCATTCATCAGCTCAGCTTCGATGGATCCGAGGTTTTTACTTCTTTTCCGCACGCCGACCCGGTGGCACAGTGAGTCCAATTCGACCCGGACGCACCGGTCAGACGGGCCGTGCGGTCCCAAACCTCAGGAGCATCGCGTGGCAGCAACGACGCGCCAACGCAGCGCACAGGATCGACCGATCAGCCCGTTGAAGGTCGCCTCGGCGAGCTTCGTCGGCACCGCGATCGAGTGGTACGACTACTTCATCTACGGAATGGCGGCGGGAATCGTCTTCGGCCCGCTGTTCTTCCCCGCCTTCTCCTCCACCGCCGGAACGCTGGCCGCGTTCGCCACCTTCTCCATCGGGTTCCTCGCCCGGCCGCTGGGCGGCGTGGTGATGGGTCACTTCGGCGACAAGATCGGCCGCAAGTCCATGCTGGTGACCTCGCTGCTGCTGATGGGCATTGCCACCGCCGGGGTGGGTCTGCTGCCGACCTACGAGACGATCGGGGTGTGGGCACCGATCCTGCTGGTCACGCTGCGGTTCGTGCAGGGCATCGGCGTCGGCGGCGAGTGGGGTGGCGCCGTGCTCATGGCCGTCGAGCACGCACCGCCGGAGAAGCGCAGCTTCTACGGCAGCTTCCCGCAGATGGGCGTGCCGGGCGGTCTGCTGCTGGCCAACGTCGTGTTCCTGACCACCTCCGGGCTGTTCCCCGGCGATGCCTTCACCGATTGGGGCTGGCGAATCCCGTTCCTGCTCAGCGCCCTGCTCGTGGCGGTCGGGTTGATCATCCGCGTCAGCGTCAGCGAGAGCCCCGAGTTCACGGAGGTCAAGGACAAGGGGACCGAGGAGCGGCTTCCGCTGGTCGTGGTGCTGCGCGAGCATCCCCGTCAGGTGCTGCTCGCGGCGGGCGCCTTCCTCGGCAACAACACCATCGGCTACATCTTCATGGCCTACCTGCTGTCCTACGGCACCAAGACGCTGGAGCTCTCCCGGGCCACCATGCTGACCACCACGCTGATCGGAGCGGCCGCGTGGCTGTTGGCCATCCCGTGGGCGTCCCGCCTGGCCGACCGGCACGGTCGCGAGCGGGTGCTACTGCTGGGCTCGGTCGGGCTGGCCGCCTGGATGTTCGTGCTGTTCCCGCTGGTGGACACCGCGAACATGGGTCTGATCATCGTGGGGATGCTGGGCACGGCGTTCTTCCTCGGCGTCACCTACGGGCCGATGGCCTCGCTGTTCTCCGACCTGTTCGCGGCCAGGGTGCGCTACAGCGGCGCCTCGCTGGGCTACCAGATCGGCTCCATCCTCGGCGGCGGCATCGCGCCCACCCTGGCGACCGCGCTCTACGCCACCACCAGCACCTCCACCCCGGTCACGGCCTATCTCGTCGTGGTCGCGCTGATCAGCCTCGGCTGCCTGGCGCTGATCGCCCGGGACCAACGCGCGGCCACGACGTGAGAAGGGACGTTCAGCGGCCCTCGCGCACGAGCTCGCCAGCGAAGTACGTGCGCAGCACCTGCGTGTCGTGGATCTGGCCGGGGTCGATCTCGAAGAGGTTCCGGTCCAGCACGATGAAGTCGGCCGCGTAGCCGGGAGCGAGCTTGCCAGCCACCCCGCCGATGCCGATGGCCTCGGCGGGGCCGGTGGTGAACGCGGTGATCGCCTCCTCCAGCGTGAGCCGTTGCCCGGGGTTGAGCGTTCCCGGGAAGCGCTCGTCCGGATTGCGGCGGGTCACCAGCGTTTCCAGGCCCGTCCACGGATCCGGGGTCGGGACGGCGCACGGCCAGTCCGACCCCGCGGCCACCACCGCTCCGCTGTCGACGAGATCGCGCACCGGCCAGGACGATTCGACGAGCTCCGGCTCGACCTGCGCGGCGATGCTGTCCTGGATCACGTTCGGGAACCAGATCCCGGGCGACAGGTCGGCCGCCACGTCGAGCTGCGCGAAGCGGGCGATGTCGTCGGGGTGGATGAACTCGGCGTGCGCGATCTGCAGTGGATTTCCGCTGCCGCCGTTGCGAATCCGCTCCGCCGCATCGAGAACGAGGCGCGCGGCGGCATCTCCGGTCGCGTGCAGCTTAGCACCGAGCCCGAGTTCGGCGCACCGCTCGAGCTGCGCCACCAGATCCTCGAACTCCCAGTACATCTCGCCCCGGAAGGGTGCCGCGCCGTGCGCGCACCGGTAGGGGTTGAGCAGCGCCGATGTCCGGGTCATCGGGACGCCGTCCAGGAAGATCTTCACGAAATCCGGCCGGACCAGCTCACCGCGCAGCTCGGCCACCTCCGCGATGAGATCCTCGCCCACGACGCCGTCCTCGATGAACGGACGTACCGGAGGCGACAGCACCACCCGAGCGTTGAGCTCTCCGGAGGACTCCAGCGCGGCGAGCGCCCGGGCCGGGTCGAGCATGGTGGCCGCCTCCTGCGCCGAGGTGACCCCGTAGGAGTTGAGCACCTCGATCGCGGTGGCCACCGAGGTGGCCGTCCTCGCCCGCGGGTCGGTGATCGAGCCGGCGAAGGCGGCTTCGGCCGCGCCGGAGGCCGATTCGTGCAGCACCCCGGTCAAGCGACCCCGCGCGTCCCGCACGTACCTGCCGCCGTCCGGATCGGGGCTGTCCGGGCGCACGCCCATCAGTTCGAGCGCCCGGGAGCTCACCCAGCGGTTGTGCATGGTGTCGTCGCGCAGCAGCACCGGACGGCCTCCCCCGGCCTCGTCCAGGCGCGCGAGCGCGTCCGCATCGGTGAGACCGTCCATCACGGTGCTGCCCACGATCCCGCCGACCACCCAGTCGTCGGGTTCCAGGCGCGCCGCCCATTCGCCGACCTTGCCGAGGATCGCGTCCAGGTCGTCGGTGGGCAGCAGCGGCAGCTCGAAGGCGGCCTGGCTCCCGCCGAGGTGCAGGTGCACGTGCCCGTCGACCAGGCCCGGCATGATCATGGCCCCGTCGGCCTCGTGCACCCGGGTCTCCGGACCGGCCAGCGCCTCGACCTCGGTGTTCGCGCCGACGGCCAGGAGTTCGCCGCCGCGTGCGGCCAGTGCTTCGGCCCACGGTCTGCCGGGATCCTGCGTCCAGATCCGCCCGCCGGTCACGATCAGGTCCGCTGGTGGAGTCATGACCGCTCTCCTTCCTGAAGGTGGCAATGCCCGGACGGCGGCGGCACGTCGAGCGTGGGATTGCGGTCGAAGAACCCGACCGGTTTGAGCGTGAAACCGGTGCGGTCGACCGGCATGATCGGCCAGTCCTCCGGCCGCGGGACATGAGTGAGCCCGAAGGTGTGCCAGAGCACCACGTCCTCGCCGTCGAGCGCGCGGTCCTGCGCGGCGTAGGCGGGCAGCCCGGCACCGCCGGCGTGCTGGTTGACCAGGTCGCCCGCGGCGTATCGCTCGGCGGGGTCGGCCCGGGTGACCCACAGGTGCCGGGTCGCGAAGGCCGCTCGGCGGGCGATCGACGAACCCGGGTCTGCCAGCAGCGTGGGCAATCCCTCCGGGAGCAGCGAATACGCGACCGGACGTCCGAGCCGGTTGTGCCGGTCGGGGTTGACCACGTGCCACACCCGATTGCCGGACGGATCCGCATCGCGCTGGGCCGCCGCTTCGGAGGCCAGCACCGTGCTGCGCGTGGTGAACGCGTTGCCCCGGGCGTTTCCCTCGCCCATCGGCACGCGTCGCACCTCGACCTCCTCGACCCGGTTGCGGGTGCCGTCCACGTCCATGTCCAGGCGGGCGCTGAACAGGTGCTGGTGCAGCGGAGCGCCGAGCCCCGGCCCGATCGGCGAGGCGTAGGGGTGCTCGCCGCCGTCGTGCGCGGAGGTGAACACGACTCCAGTGGCCTTGACCTCGAAGCCGATCGTGCCGTCGAGGTAGAAGTACCAGTAGAAGCCGTAGTCGTAGTTGCCGATCGTGGTGAAGAACGAGACGACCAGCCGCCGCTGGCGGCGCGTCTGCGCCGAGCCGGACCACAGGTCGGTGTGCTTCCACAGGACCCCGAAGTCCTCCTCGTGGATGCACACCGCGTTGGGCAGCGTCCTGGGCTCGCCGTTCTCGTCGGCGATCACGGCGTCGAGGTAGGTGATCTCGCCGAGGCAGTCGCAGCCCAGCTCGAGCGCGTTGGCGTACCGGCCGACGAGGTATTCACCGGTGTCGAAGTAGTTCTGCCACGAGCGCACCGGGGACGGGTCGGCGTAGGGAACGACCATCTCGGCGATCGACGCGCGGTAGACGATCGGCCGGGCCCCGTCACCCTCGTCGAACCCGATCTGGTGCAGCACCAGGCCTTCGCGAGCGTCGAAACCCACGCGCAGCGACCACTTCTCCCAGCTGAGGAGATTTCCGTCGAGCTCCAGGCTGGAGCCTTCGGGCTGGGTGATCTCGATCGGCTTCTGGGTGCCGCGCTGCGGCCCGGTGACCTCGGGATCGTCGTAGTTGCCGGATTCGCGCGGGACCGGCACCGGACCCGTGTCGATCACCCGGTCCACCACCCGGTTCATGGTGTCCACGTAGGCGACCAGCCCGTCGATCGGGTGCGCCCAGGCCGAATCGATCTCCTCCTCCTGGAAGAAGGCCAGACCGCGCAGGATCCGGCGTCCGGCTTCGTCCGGGTACTCGTCGGCGTAGACGCCCGCGGACAGGGGCGCGACCCGGACCTGCGCGACGTCCAGGCCGCGCGCCTCGAGCGCCGCGACCCAGCGCTCGTCGGTGGACAGGATCTCCTCGACGAGGCCGAACTCGGAATCCAGCACCGGCAGCTGGCCAGCCACCGCGGTGTCGATCTCGGTGACCGAGAGCACTTCCCGTTCGGTGACGTCCACGCGCACGTCGCGCGAGACCCGGGTGGCCAGGTCCAGCAGCAGGAGCCGGAACCGGCGGTTGACCGCAGCTCCCCCGGCGTGGGCGAGGACTCGATCCTTGTCCGGCTCGTCGAGCCCGACGTAGACGAAGCGGGTGCTCTCGGCGACCAGCCCGGCCTGCGCCGCGATGCTGCGGGCCTCGCGAATCTCTCCAACGGCAACGAGTTCGAGCGGATGCTTGACCACGTGGGCCTCCCTGGCGTTGCGTGCCGACCAGTTTACTGAGCGCTTGTACAAAAACAAGGGATCGAGGTCTCCTCCGGTCACCGCAGCGGACCTCTACTCTGTCGGCGAGGAGAGGAGTGCCCGCCGTGCCCAAAATCGTCGACCACGAAGCCCGCAGGCGCGAGATCATCCGGGTGGTGTGGCGGCTGATCGCCGAGGAGGGGATCCAGGCGGTCACCACCCGCCGGATCGCCGAGGCCGCGGGATTCGCCAACGGAGCGCTGCTGTACTACTTCCCCAACAAGGACGCCGTGCTCACGGCGGCGTTCCAGCACATCTTCGAGGCCACCAACGCCCGAGCCGACGAGGCCGCTCCCGAACGGCGCGGACTCGCCGGGATGCGCACGCTGTGCCTGGAGATCATGCCGCTCGACGAGGAACGCGTGGTCGAGGCGCGACTGGCCATCACCTTCTGGCAGCAGGCGCTCAACTCGAACGACAAGGCCACCGTGCACGCGGGCTTCACCAACCACTGGCGATCCGAGCTGACCACGCGGCTCGAGGAGGCCCGGCACGACGGCGAACTGGCCGACTCCGTCGCCATCGACGCCACCGCCGACGAGCTGCTCTCGATGCTCACGGGCCTGCAGATACTCGGCGTGCTCTCCCCCTGCGAGGCCACGCCGGAGCGCCAACTCCGCCAGCTCGACGAGTTCCTGACCCGCCTCCGCCGGACCTGAGCTTTGCCGGCGGCGTCGGCGCGCGGGCGTCCACCACCCCGAAAACCCTCGAAAACGCGACCCGGAATTCCAGGCTTTTCGGGGTGTGCGTGCGCGTCCCACCCGGTGGCGTCGGGGGTTATGGGGTGAAGACTCCCGCGAAGAAGGCGGCCAGCTCGCCGGTGGCCCGCAGCGGCAGCACGGTGGCCACGTAGTGGTCCGGGCGCACCACGACGATCGCCCCGTCGCGGTCGATGCCGCGCGCCTCGAAGATGTCGTCCGCGGGGTCGGCCGCGTAGACCTTCTCGTAGTCGACCAGCTCGTACGGGCCGACCTTCGGCAGGTACGCCCGCGGCACCGAACCGAGATCAACACCGGTGTGGTCCTGCTGGTAGATCACCTTCACGTCGAACCACGCGTCGATGTCGCGGTCCTCCGGCGTCCGGGCGACGACCGGGGACTCCGGCGAACCCGCGATCCACTCCGCGAAGTCGGTCGCCTTCGAAGGCTCGCCCGCCCGCGGCCGGTCGGCGAACGCGTAGATCCGCCACCGCCCGTCGGCTCGGTGGTGATGCCCGAGGTGCACCGGGTTGCCATCGCAGACCCGGGTGACCGCGTTGGACTTGAACCGCTTGCCGACCGGGAATCCCGTCGCGCGTTCCTGGTGCGCGTCCGAGCCGGTGATCATCGACGGCTGGTACTGCGTCATCAGACCGGCCGGGAACTCGGCCGTCTTGACGTAGAAGTCCTCGAGCTCGCTGGGGTCGTCGAGCTCTTCGGGCTTGGCCGCCATCAGGCTGGACCACTTGCGGTCGAAGTCGATCAGGTCCTGGGCGATCACCCGGCGTTCCGCGGAGTAGGTGTCCAGCAGCGCCTCGTCCGCGCGTCCGTCGAGCACGTGCCCGATCTTCCAGGCGATGTTCCACCCGTCCTGCATGGACACGTTCATGCCCTGCCCCGCCTTCGCGCTGTGCGTGTGGCAGGCGTCGCCGGTGATGAACACCCGCGGTGTCCGCGCGCCCACGAGATCCTCGGGCACGTCGTCGAACTTGTCGGTGAGCCGGTGCCCGACCTCGTAGACGCTGCGCCAGGCCACGTGCTTCACCGTCAGCGTGTACGGGTGCAGGATCCGGTTGGCGCGGGCCTCGACCTCCTCCTGCGTTGTGCTGCGCACCGAGCCGTGGTCCTCCTCGGAGATCTCGCCCAGGTCGACGTACATCCGGAACAGGTGGTTGCCCTCGCGCGGGATGTGCAGGATGCTGCCGCCGTCGTGCGACTGGATGGCGCACTTGGTGCGGATGTCCGGGAAATCGGTCTCGGCGAGCACGTCCATCACGCCCCACGCGTGATTGGCCCGGTCTCCCGCGAGCTCGCGCCCGATCGACTCGCGCACCTTGCTCCGCGCGCCATCGCACCCGATCACGTACTTCGCCCGAACCGTCCGCTCGGCCCCCTCGTCGGCACCCGAGGTGCTGCGCAGGGTCACCGCGACCGGGCGTTCGGCGCCCTCGGAGACCTCGAGGCCGACGAACTCGTAGCCGTAGTCCGGCACCAGACGGGCGGGCGCGTTGCGCGCGGCCTCCGCGAAGTAGTCGAGCACGCGCGCCTGGTTGACGATCAGGTGCGGGAACTCGCTGATCCCGGTCGGGTCGTCGGGAGCGCGCGCGGCGCGCACGATGTTCTTCGGGTTCTCCGGGTCCGGTTTCCAGAAGGCCATCTCGGTGATCCGGTAGGCCTCCTCGGTGATGCGGCCCGCGAAGCCGAACGCCTGGAAGGTCTCCACGCTGCGAGCCTGAATCCCGTCGGCCTGCCCGACCTCGAGCCTGCCCGGCCTGCGCTCGACCACGCGGGTGACGACGTTCGGGAACTGCGCCAGCTGAGCGGCGGCGATCATGCCGGCCGGGCCGCTGCCGACGATCAGGACATCGACCTCGCCGGGAAGCTCCTCGGGACGGTCCAGCCCGACGCCCGCCGGCGGCTGGACGCGCGGATCACCGGAGACATATCCGTGGTGGTGGAACTGCAACGGGCTCTCCTCACCTCATCGTGAGTTCTGCGCACGTGGTTTCGGTGGTCGCCGCGGGCGGGCCGATGCGCACCCGCCCGCGTTCCCCGCCTCAGAGCGAGGTGCCCAGCTTGAATCCCTTTTCGACGTCGCCCTTGCGGGTGTAGGAGAACCCGTCCGCGCCGACGGTCACCGCCATCTCCTCCGCTTCGGTGCGCTGCTGCACCGGCTGCGGTTCGCCGTCGAGATCGAGCACCGGCGAGGCCTCGGTGTACCAGGACGGCACGACCGGGTTGCCCCACCAATCGCGCCGCTGGTTGTCGTGGACGTCCCAGGTCACGACGGGGTTGTCCGGGTCACCGGTGTAGTAGTCCTGGGTGTAGATCTCGATGCGGTGCCCGTCGGGATCGCGGATGTAGAGGTAGAAGGCGTTGGACACGCCGTGCCTGCCCGGCCCCCGCTCGATGACGTCCGACATCCGCAGCGCGCCGAGCTTGTCGCAGATGGAGAGCACGTTGTGCTTCTCGTGGGTGGAGAAGGCGATGTGGTGCAGCCGCGGGCCGTCGCCACCGGTCAGGGCGGTGTCGTGCACGGTGTCCTTGCGCCGCAACCAGGCCGCGTAGGTGGTGCCCTCCTCGTCCTTGATGTCCTCGGTGACGCGGAAGCCCAAGTCCTCCAGGTACTCCCGGCCCTTCGGCACGTCCGGGGTGACCTGGTTGAAGTGGTCGAGCCGGACCAGCGCGCCCGGGGTGTAGAGGTCGTAGCGCCATGCGAGCCGCTCCACGTGCTCGACCTCGTAGAAGAACTCGTACGGGAAGCCCAGCGGATCGGTGACCCGGACGGAATCGCCGATGCCCCTGGCGAACCCGTCGGCGCGACGTTCGACGCGGCAACCGCGCGCGGTGAACCACTCCTGCGCGCGGTCCACGTCCTCCGGGGTGCGCACCCGGTAGGCGAACGCCGCCGCCGCGGCGACCGGGCCCTTGCGCAGCACGAGGTTGTGGTGGATGAACTCCTCGAGGGTGCGCAGGTAGATCACTTCGTCGTCCTCGGCGGTGACCACCAGGCCGAGCACGTCTACGTAGAACTCGCGCGCCGCGGCCAGATCGGTGACCACCAGGTCCAGGTAGGCGCAGCGCACGATGTCGGGCGGGGTGGTAGCGGACCGGGAAGCACTCATCGTTGAACGTTCCTTCGCTGGAAAAGCCTTGTCAGGCACCGAACTTCGGGGTGTGCACGGGGGCGAGCGAGATGTGCATCGCCTGCTGATCGGAGTAGAAGTCCAGCGAGCGGTAGCCGCCCTCGTGCCCGAGGCCGGACGCCTTGACGCCGCCGAAGGGCGTGCGCAAGTCGCGGACGTTGTGCGAGTTGAGCCAGACCATGCCTGCGTCGACGCGCTGGCCGAAGTTGTGCGCGCGTTCCAGGTCGGAGGTCCACACGTAGGCCGCCAGGCCGTACTTCACGTCGTTGGCCAGCCGCAGCGCTTCCTCGTCGCTGTCGAACGGCGTGATCGCCACCACCGGGCCGAAGATCTCCTCCTGGAAGATCCGCGCCGTCGGCGGCACGTCCACGAACACCGTCGGCTGCACGTAGTTGCCGGATTCCAAGCCGTCCGGACGTCCGCCGCCCGCCGCCAGTTTCGCCTCGGTCTTGCCGAGTTCGATGTAGCCGAGCACCTTCTCGTGGTGCTCCGGGTGCACCAGCGCGCCGACCTCGGTGGCGGGATCGTGCGGGTTGCCGACCTTGACGTTGTCGGCGCGCTCGACGTAGCGACGCACGAACTCGTCGTAGATGCTGCGCTCCACCAGGATCCGGCTGCCCGCGGTGCACCGCTCGCCGTTGAGCGAGAAGACGCCGAAGACCGTGGAGTCGATGGCCGCGTCCAGATCGGCGTCGGCGAAGACCACGGCCGGGCTCTTGCCGCCGAGCTCCATCGACAGGCCCTTGAGCGTCGGAGCGGCGTTGGCGAAGATCAGCTTTCCGGTGTCGGACTCGCCGGTGAACGAGATCAACCGCACGTCCTCGTGCTTGACCAGCGAGTCGCCCGCGCTCTCCCCGATGCCGTTGACGATGTTGAACACGCCGTCGGGAACTCCGGCCTCGCGGAAGATCTCCGGCCACAGACCGGCCGAAAGCGGCGTGAACTCGGCGGGTTTGAGCACCACCGTGCAACCGGATGCCAGCGCGGGCGCCAGCTTCCAGCTCTCCAGCATGAACGGCGTGTTCCACGGCGTGATCAGCCCGGCGACGCCCTTGGGCTTGCGGTTGACGTAGTTCACCTGCTTTCCGGGCACCTTGTAGGTGTCATCGGACTGAGCGACGATCAGGTCGGCGAAGAACCGGAAGTTCTCCGCGGCGCGCTTGGCCTGCCCGAGCGCCTGGGTGATCGGCAGCCCGGTGTCGAAGGTCTCGAGCTCGGCCAGCCGCTCGTTGCGGGTCTCGACGATGTCGGCGATGCGGTTGAGCACCCGCGCCCGTTCGCGCGGCAGCATTCCGGGCCACGGGCCCTCGTCGAAGGACCTCTTCGCGGCGGCCACCGCGCGGTCGACATCGGCGGGCTTGCCCGCCGAGGCCTCCAGGTACGCCTCGTTGGACACCGGGTCCAGGACCTCGAAGGTGTCGCCGTCGAGGCTGTCGACGAACTCGCCGTCGATGAAGTGCTGGATGCGCTTGGGCAGATCTGAGGGCACGTGCTGGATCGTCATGCTCGGTTCCCTCCGGCGATGGTGTGTTCTTCCCGGACCGGCGAGAGGTGCTCGGAGCCCTCCGCGAGCAGTGCGCGGATCTTCTCCTTGCCCGGATCGGTCGGCCCGATCAGCGGCGGGCGGACGTGCCCGGAGCGGATCAGCCCGCGCTCGGCCAGCACCCACTTGACCGGCGCCGGGTTGGTCTCCACGAAGATCAGATCGACCAGCGGGTGCAGGCCGTAGTGGATGTCCAGGGCGTCTTCGAGCCGCCCCTCGCGGAACGCCTGGTACATCTTCTTGGTCGCCCCGGGCGCGATGTTGGCCGTGGCGCTGACGAACCCGGTGCCGCCCAGCGCCAGCAGTGGCAGGCACAGCAGCTCGATGCCCGACCACACCAGCAGATCGCGCCCGGCCGCCTTGATCACGCGCGAGAAGTGCTCGAAGTCCTTGGTGGTCTCCTTGATGCCGACGAAGTTCGGCACGTCGCGGTGCAACCGCGCGACGGTCTCCGGGGCGATCTCCACCGCGGTCCGGCTCGGCACGTTGTAGGCGATGATCGGCAGTTCCGGGTACTCCTCGGCCACCGTCTTGTACCAGACGTAGAGCGCTTCCTGCGTCGGCCGCGCGTAGTACGGCGTGATGATCAGCGCCGCGTCCACGCCCGCCTCGTAGGCCGCGCCGGTGAGCTCGATGGTCTCGTCGAGCTTGGCCGATCCGGTGCCGGGCACGACCGGTGCGCGGCCGTCTGCGGTCTTGAGCACCGTGCGGATCGCCGCCGCCCGCTCCTGGATGGTCTGCGCGCTGGGCTCACCGGTCGACCCGCCGATCGAAACCCCGTCGGATCCCTGCGCGAGCTGCCACTCCACCAGGTTGGCCAGCGACTCGTGATCGACCTCCCCGTCCTCGGCGAAGGGGGTGATAACCGGGGCGATGGATCCGGTGAGCTGTTCGGGACGGGTGCGCCAGGCGCCCGATTGGTTCGTCATGTGGATCCTTCCTGCGGGGTTCATGCCTCGCGCTCGGCCTCGTAGCGGCGGCGCCACTCACCGGTCAGCGGGTAGAGACCTTCCACGGCCGCTCCCTCGGCGACGCGGGCGGCGATCCAGGCCTCCTCGGCCTCCTGCTCGATGGCGGAGTCCAGCACCTCGGCCAGCAGCGCCGGCGGGATGACCAGCACGCCGTCGTCGTCGCCGACGATGACGTCGCCTGGTTGCACGGTCGCTCCGCCGCAGCCGACCGTGATGTCGCTGTCCCAGGGCACGTGCTTGCGACCGAGCACAGCCGGGTGCGGGCCGCCGGAGAAGGTGGGGATGTCGAGCTCCCCGACGGCGCTGTAGTCGCGCACACCGCCGTCGGTGACGATGCCCGCCGCGCCCAGCACCTGCGCGCGCAGCGCCAGGATGTCGCCGACGGTGCCGCTGCCGCGCTCGCCGCGCGCCTCGACCACCAGCACATCACCGGAGCCGAGCGAGTCGAAGGTGCGCTTCTGGGCGTTGTAGCCGCCACCATGACTGCGGAAGAGGTCTTCGCGATGCGGCACGAAGCGCAGCGTGCGGGCCCGCCCGATGAGCTTGCTGCCCGGTTTGTTGCTGCGCAGGCCGTCGATGGACAACTGGTTGTAGCCGTGCTTGCGCAGCTGCGCGGACAACGTGGCGACCCCGACCCGGTGCAGCTTGGCGATCAGGTCCTCGGTGAGCTCGAACGACGGCTCCAGCCCGGCGGCTTCGCGGCTGCCCCACGCCTCGGCCCGCTGCCGGTCGTCGACCGCGGGCTGAGCGCTGTACTCCGGCAGCGGCTCGGTGCCCTCGACCACGGACGTGCGCAGCCTGCCGGTGCGGTGCTCGGTGCCGGGCACGTCGACCTCCACCTCGACGACATCGCCCGGCTCGATCACCGAGGACCCGGCGGGCGTGCCGGTGAGCACCACGTCGCCGGGTTCCAGCGTGATCAGCTGGGAGAGGTCGGCGATCAGCTCGCCGAACGGGAAGACGACGGTGCCCGCCGAATCGTCCTGGACCTGCTCGCCGTTGACCCAGGTGCGCACCCGCAGCACGGCGGGGTCGATCTCGGCGGCCGGAATGCTCGCCGGCCCCAGCGGCGTGTAGCCGTCGCCGCCCTTGGAGCGCAGGTTCGAGCCCTTGTCCGCGACCCGCAGGTCGTAGACGCCCAGGTCGTTGGCGGCGGTCACGGCGGCCACGTGCGACCACCCGTCCTCGGGCGCGATCCGCCGGGCCCGGCTGCCGATGATCAACGCGACCTCGCCCTCGAAGGCCAGCAGCTCGGCGCCCGGCGGCCGCTCGACGGTCTCGCCGGTGGCGGCCAGCGAGGTCACCGGCTTGAGGAAGTACGACGGTTTCGCGGGCGTCCGGCCGCGCTGGGCGATCCGCGACGGGTAGTTCAGGTGCAGCGCGAGAACCTTGCCGGGCCGCCCCACCAGCGGGTGGTGCGCGAGGCCTTCGGCCGGAGAACGAACGGCATCGTACGTCATGGCGCTGGATCGTATATGATCCCATATCTGATTACAATCGCCGAGCACGGCGGATCCGGGAGCGGATCGCGGCTCGGGCAGGATCGAGTGCCGCAGCAGCGAAACGAGGAACGATGACCACCGACGCGCCTGCCGATGACGCCACCACCAGCAAGTCCCAGCTCGCCTACGAGTGGCTTCGCGACCGGATCGTTTCGCACCGCTTCACGCCCGGCTACCGGTTGGTGCTCAGCCAGCTGGCCGCCGAACTCGGCGTCAGCACGGTCCCAGTCCGGGAGGCGATCCGCAGGCTGGAAGCCGAGGGGCTGGTCACCTACGAGAAGAACGTCGGTGCTCAGGTCGCGTTGGTGGACGAGAGCGAGTACGTCACCACCATGCAGACCCTCGCGGTCGTCGAGGGCGCCGCCACCGGCTTCTCCGCTCCCCTGCTGGCCGGTGAGGACCTCGCCAAGGCCCGCGCGGTGAACCAGCGGATGCGGGACAGCCTCGAGCACTTCGACCCGCGCCGCTTCACCGAGCTCAACGAGGAGTTCCACTCGGTGCTGTTCCTGCGCTGCCCGAACGAGCACATGACCGACCTGGTGCGGCGCGGCTGGGGCCGGCTGCGGATGCTGCGCGACTCCACCTTCAGCTTCGTGCCAGGACGGGCGGTCCAGTCCGTCGACGAGCACGATCACATCCTCGACCTGATCGAGGGCGGCGCGGACCCGATCGACGTCGAGCTCGCCGCCCGCAGGCACCGCACCGCCACCCTGGACGCCCTCCTGCGGTTCCAGCACGACCAGCAGGAGACCGTCGGCCGAGAGGCGCGGGACGGAACCTGAGCCCAGGCCATCCGGATGCGGCGGGCTGGCGACCGGGACCCGCGATTCGCACGGCAGCGCGGGAATGCGCGGAATCCTCGCTTCGGCGAAGCGATCGGCGCCGAACGCATTCCAGGCGCTCCCGAACGACGGTCATCCGTCCGGTTCTCTCAATTCCGTTCCCGCTCACACGGGACCCGCCATCGATGAGATCATGGGGTGATCCGCAGTCGAGACGAGAGGGACGTAGATGGCCGAGCAAGCTCCCCGCGAGGCCGCTGGGGTGGACGTGCAGCGCCCCAACCCGGGAAGAATCTACGACTGGTTCCTCGGCGGGGATTCCAACTGGGCGATCGATCGCGTCTTCGGCGAACGACTCCTCGGCATGTGGCCGCAGATCGCCGGGGTGGCGCGGCAGAACCGCGCGCTCATGCAGCGCGTCGTCACCGACGCGCTCGACGCCGGCATCCGGCAGTTCCTCGACCTCGGCTCGGGCATCCCGACCATGGGCAACGTGCACGAGATCGTGGAGCAGCACATCGACGAGCCCGCACGGGTCGTCTACGTCGACTCCGAACCGGTCGCCGCAGCCCACACCCGGATCAACCTGCAGGACACCGACTGGGCCGGAATCGTCCAGGCCGACCTGCTGAACTGGCACGAGGTCCTCACCCACGACACCACGCGGCGCCTGCTGGACCCCGAGCAGCCGGTGTGCGTTCTCGCGATCTCGGTCCTGCAGTTCATCGGCCCCGACGGCGACATCCCCGAGGTGCTGCGCAGGTACGGCAGGCGGGTCGCCCCGGGCTCCCGGATCGCCGTCTCGCACTTCGCCTCGGACGTGCCCGACCCCGATGCGCGGGTCGCCATGGAGCGGTTCCGGACCGAATGCGACGTCACCCCCAACCCGCTGTGGCTGCGCGACCGCGAGACGATCACCGGCTGGTTCGATGGGCTCGGCGAGCAGTGGAAGCTGCTCGACCCCGGTGTCGCGCACCTGCCCGACTGGCGCCCGGACCTGATCTCGGACTCGGATGCGAAAGCGGAGGCCGAGAAGATGCGGCCGTTCGCCTGGTGCGGCGTCTCGGAGAAGCACCAGGCCTGATCACCGATCGCGCTTCCGAGCAACCGCGACCACCACGCGTTCGGGCGATGGCTCCGGTTGCATGACCGAGCGCACCGGCGGGTAATCGAGAGGCGAGTCTCGAAGACACGTCGTGAGGTGGAACAGATGACTGATGGGCTCCGCAACGCCGTTGTCGCCGGGTTCGACCTGTCGGAGCCCTCCCGCCGGGCGGCGTACTGGGCCGCCCACGAGGCCTCGCGCCGGAAGCGGCCGCTCGTGTTGTTGCACGTGCTGTCCTGGCCGTTCGAAGACTTCCTGCCGGTGCGGGTCCCGGGCGAGGAGAAGGTCACCGAGCCGCTGCAACGTGCGCTCCAGCGCGAGATGGAAGCGTTGCGCGGCCGCTTCCAGGACACCTATCCGGACCTCGAGGTGGAAGTCCAGTTGCCGCTCGGCGATCCGGCGAAATCGCTGACCGAGCTCTCCGCCGACGCCGAGCTGCTGGTGCTCGGCGGTCCGAAGGTGGGCGCGCAGGTCCACCCGCTGGGCGCCACCGCGGCGGAGCTGCTGACCCGGCGTTCCGGAGTGCCGATCGTCGTCGTCCGCGGCGACGGCTCCCCGAGCGATGACGCACCCGTTGTCGTGGGTGTGGACGGTTCCTCGGTCAGCAGCAGGGCCATCGGGTTCGCCTTCGAGGCCGCCTCGAGCCGCGGCCGCCCGCTGGTGGCCGTGCACTCCTGGAGCGACGTCCCGTTCAACCCCTTCGACTACCTCGACGAGTGGGAGCTGCAGTGGGGTGAGATCCGCGAGAAGTCGCAGGTCGTGCTCTCCGAGTCCCTCGCGGGCTGGCAGGAGCAGTACCCGGACGTCGAGGTCCGCCAGTCGGTCACCGCCTCCGAACCCGTCTCGACCCTCCTCGGCGAGGCCGCGAACGCCTGCCTGCTCGTCGTCGGCAGCCACGGCCGGGGCCTGGTGCGCCGCATGCTGCTGGGATCGGTCAGTCACGGCGTCGTCAACCGGGCGAGCTGCCCGGTCGCGGTCCTGCCCGCGCAGTAGCCCACCGCCCGGGCGCCGAGCGCCTCCACCGGTGTCCCGCGGGGTCCGGCGAACCCGAGGCGACATCGCGGAACCCGCGACACGCGTGTGGCGGTGGCGTTCACCGCCACCGCCACAGCGCGCTCCTCCTCGCCTAGTGCGGAGCGACCGCGCGACCGGTCACCGGCGAGATCGCACCGGAGCACAACCCATTCCCGGCCAGCGTCGCCGCGATTCGGGGGATCGCGGCCAGGGTGTTGGCCGGCCAGTCGTGCAGGAGGATGATCTGGCCGTCGGTCAGCCGACCGCTGGCCGCCACGATCTCGTCGACGCTGGCACCGTTCCAGTCCTGCGAGTCGACGTCCCAGAGCACTTCGCCGAGCCCGTGCGAACGCGCGACCGAGCGCAGCGCGGCGCTCGTCTCGCCGTAGGGCGGGCGGAAGAGTTCGGGCGCCGGGACACCCGCCGACGAAATCGCCCGTTGCGTGCGGGAGATCTCCGCTTCCATCTCCTCCCGGGACAGCTGGGTCATGTGCGGGTGGGTGTAGCTGTGGTTGCCCACCCACATGCCCGCGGCCACCTGCGCCTCCACCCCGACAGGATCAGCAGCCGCGTACCCGCCCCGGTTAAACATCGTGGCGCGCAACCCGTTGTCCTGCAGGGCTTTCAGCAGCTGCGGCGTCGTTTCGCCGGGCCCGTCGTCGAACGTCAGCCCGACGTAGCCGGAGCACTCCCGGTGCTGCGGTGCGGCGGCCGCTGTCGCGGCTCCCGGGACGATCGCCGCGGCCACCAGCGCGGTGACCGCGATGGCGAAGCGGCGCAGTGGTGTTCGGGTGAACATCGAGGCACGTCCTCCCACCGGGATCAGCTGACCGAGATGCTCGAACTGCCGCTGCTCTGGTACCCCTCCGTCGCCATGATCATGTAGTAGTCGAAGCTGCCGAGTTGCAGCCCGTGCCAAGCCCACCCGTCGAAGTGGTTGCCCGTGGTGATGGTTCCGCTCGTGCGGGTCTGCTGCCGGACGCTCCAGTACTGGTCGAAGGTCTTCGTGCCTTCCACCGACGGGGCGTCGTAGCGGGTGGTCTTGTAGACGTCGTAGGTGCTGCCGTCGCTGTCGAGGGTTCCCTGGTACTCGCCCTCGGGCCGGTATGTGCCGAAGTCCTCGACGATGTAGTACTCCACGAGGGGATTCGAGGTCCACCCGTAGAGGCAGAGGTATCCGTTGCCGGAGGGCCGGAACGAACCGTTGTAGCTCACGGTTCGGCGTCCACCGTTGGCCCATCCCTTCCCGAGCACGAAGTTGCCCGTGTCGGACCAATTGCAGCTGTAGGAACCGCCTGCGGACAGGGTCATCGACACGGTGCCCGGGGCATCGGTCCAGAACGAGTAGTAGTAGCCGTTGTGCGTTCCGGTCTGGTTCTCGGTGATCGTCTGGTCCGCCCACGCGGTGCGGGGCAGGAATGCCGAGGCCGCGGTGGCAACGGCGGTCGCAGCGGTACCGAGCAGAACGCCCCGGCGACCGACAGGGCGCGTGAAACCGTCGTTCATCTGTGCTTCCTCTCGTCAAAGCTGGCGGGGAAACCGATCGATCGGTGAATCCGAGTATGTTCCGCTCGCACCACTGCGTCAACGGCAACTTTTTGAAACTGTTTCGTTCGCGGATCGTTCAGATGGCGGTACCGCTGCTTTCATTAACCGCATTTGCCAGCGCTTTTCATCCTCGTCACGAAAAGCGCTAGTGATCGCCTTCGAGCGAACGGTCACACAATTGGAGCCGCACTACGAAACTTTCAGTGGCTTGGCGGGAGAGCTCTTCGCGCTCAGCGCCCGGGTGCACCACCCGCAGTCGCGCGCTGAAGCCGAGCGGCCGGCCACGCGGTTGCTCGACATCGGCGGCGCGGGCTTCGTCGCGCCACGCCCGCTCAGCCGAGGAGACGAGCTCGCCGAGCGCTTCCCGCTGCTGAATCGGCAGCGTCGACGGGAACCGCACCGGTGCGATCGTCACCGGGTTGCCGACGAACTTCCACTGCGCCTGCGAGTTCTCGAGACCGCGGCCAGCCAACGCATTTGGGCATCGCCGGTGATGGTGCGCGACAGGTGGCCGCCGATCGCCGGGTCCAGCGGCGCGGCAACCTGCTCGCTGCGGTAGCTACGCGGGTCCAACATGGACAGTTCGGCCAGCGACCCGAACCCCAGCTTCCGATGCAGCGTGCCTCCTGGCTCGTGCCGATCCGGCATCCACTCGGGCCAGGCCGGTATATGACACTGTTACATGACAGTCGCACACCCGTTCGGATGAACGTTGTTCACACCTCGGCGGAACGCCCGCAACTTCACCGCGGGCAGCACCGGTCCGCGGGCCGCGGAGGCGGAACCGAAAGGGCCGCACGCACCTCTTGTCCCGTCCCGTTCCGATGACTACGGTCCCTAAAACTTACACCGTTAGTTATCTGGACCACAGCCGTTCCGGACATCGGAGGACGACCGAGATGGCCGCTAACGCGACAAGTGCGCGACGAGTAGCATTCGCCAGCCTCATCGGCACGACCATCGAGTGGTACGACTTCTTCATCTACGGCACTGCCGCAGCGCTGGTGTTCAACCAGCTGTTCTTCCCCGAGTTCGACCCGGTCGTCGGTACCGTCGCGGCGTTCGCGACCTTCGCCGTCGGCTTCCTCGCCCGCCCGCTCGGAGGCGTGCTGTTCGCCAACTTCGGCGACAGAGTCGGCCGCAAGCCCATGCTGATCACCTCGCTGATGCTCATGGGCGTGGCGACGCTGCTGATGGGCCTGCTGCCCACCTACGCCACGATCGGGGTATGGGCGCCGATCCTGCTGACGCTGCTGCGATTCGCCCAGGGCCTCGGAGTCGGGGGTGAGTGGGGCGGCGCCGCGCTCATGGCCGTGGAGCACGCCCCGAAGAACCGTCGCGGCTTCTACGGCAGCTGGCCGCAGGTGGGTGTGCCGGCCGGCCTGCTGCTGGGCAACCTGACCTTCTCCGCGATCTCCGCGAGCATGTCCGACGAGACGTTCTTCACCTGGGGCTGGCGGGTTCCGTTCCTGTGCAGCGCGGTGCTGATCGTGGTCGGCTTCGCGATCCGGCTCAAGATCAGCGAGAGCCCGGTCTTCGAGAAGGCCATGGAGCAGAAGGAGCACGAGCGAGCCGAGCGGGTCCCGGTCGTCGAGGTGCTCAAGCGGCACCCGAAGACGATCCTGCTGGCGGCGGGGTCCTTCCTCGCCACCAACGCGACCTTCTACGTCAGCACCACCTGGATGGTCTCCTACACGACCGAGTCGCTGGACTACGAGCGGACCACGATCCTCAACGCCAACGCGCTGCTGGCGCTGATCGACATCCCGCTGATGATGGCGTTCGGCCTGCTGTCGGACCGCATCGGCAGGCGCGGCATGTCGCTGGGCGGCATGGCGGCCCTGGCGCTGTTCGCGGTTCCCTGGATCATGCTGGTGGACAGCGGGATGATCGGGCTGTTCCTGCTCGCCGGGATCGTCGTGCAAGCCTGCCGCACAGCGGTTTACGGACCGCAGTCGGCCTTCTTCTCGGAGCTGTTCAGCACCCGGCTGCGCTACAGCGGCGCCTCGCTGGCCTACCAGCTCGCATCGATCCTCGGCGGCGGCATCGCCCCGATGATCTGCGCCGCGCTGTACGGGGCCACCGGCACGTCGTTCGCGATCGCGGGCTACGTCGTGGTGCTGTGCCTGATCTCGTTCTTGTCGACCTACCTGCTGACCGAGACCTACAAGCGGGATCTCAGCTCGGAAGCCACCCCGGCACCGCAGCACTGAGCCCGCGACGAACTCCGCGCGGAGTCGCCTCGGCGGCTCCGCGCGGTTCTTGGCGTTCACCCGCCTCGCTTCCGCTCAGCAGCGGCCCAGCGAACGGGCCGGGCGAGAGCGAGAGGATCAGGCGGCTTCCGTGTCGAACGGGGTGCACAGCCGATCCATGTTGTCGTCGCTGCGGTCCGCGTGGAAGCTGACCGGGCTCGGCGCCTCTTCCGAGGTGGGCGGCTCGACGAACGCGACGTGGTCCACCGGTGCCGAGCGGCCGGGCTGCTGACCGGCGGCGGCCGACTGGATGTGACGCATCTGCCTGCCCGCGGCCGCGACGCCGGGACGCTGGCGAGTGCCGGGGCGGGTGGGAGTAGCAACGTTCATTTGGAAATCCTTTCAGAAAACGGGTTCTCCGCAACCGCTTCACGGATGAAGCGCTCGCGGAGGCGCCTGCGGGACCGCAGGGGTGCTGTGGGTCGACCCGGCCTCAGCCGCGGTCGGTCACGAGCACGCTGCCCCCGCCGTAGGCGGAAAGTTGGTGGTGAGCGCGGGCGACGGCGTCCATCTCGGTGCCGCTGAGCCGCGCCGTGAGCTGGCCTTCGCCGTCGGTGATCTGCCACGCGTCGTCGGACAACGTCCGCGCGACGTACCTGCTGCGCATCAAGCGATCACTGCCAACGCAGCAGTCCGGCACTCCGGCGACGTCGAAGCGCCACGAGTCTTCGCGGGCCACGAGCGCACACCTGCGGCGCGCAGCGCGCGGTGCACGCCGGGTGCCGCGTTGACGATACGCAGCTCGCATCCGCGATGCAGCGCGTAGGCGTGCGCGGCCGCGAGCAGGTCCACGCCCGTGCTGTCGATCGTCCGGGCCGCGGCGAGGTCGACGACGGTGGCCGTCGGCGCGGTCAGCAGGTCCGGCCACAGCCGCCCGGCCAGCGCGGCGGCCGCGGGTCCGGTGAGTTCGCTGTCCACTGCGAACACCGAAGGAGAGTTGATCATATCGGGAAGGATGGGATTCCAATGCTTTTCGGTTTGAGCAGTCCGGCGCGGACGCAAATGGGTCGCGGCTCGGGCTGGTAGTGCGAACTGTCCGGGAGCGGCTGGCGCCGACTATCGGCGACCGGCTCGGCTCAACCGGGCGAAGAACCAGGATCACGCGGGGAACGAGCCAGCGCACCTGGAAGATCAAGCACCTGCGCTGCTTCGCGACGCGGGTGGTGGTTCGCTCGGCGCATCTCGACCGGCTGCCATGACAGGCGGGAGCGGTGCCGAGCTGAGCGCCGGATGCCTCCGAGAGCCCCCCAAGGCCCCCGGAGGCATCCGGCGATGCGCAACTCAGAGAGCGCGGACGGTCTCCGCCTGCGGGCCCTTCGGGCCCTGCGTGACGTCGTAGGAGACCTGCTGGTTCTCCTCGAGGGTGCGGAAGCCCGTGCCATCGATGGCCGAGTAGTGCACGAACACGTCCGGTCCGCCACCGTCGGGTGCGATGAAGCCGAAGCCCTTTTCGGCGTTGAACCACTTCACGGTTCCGTGAGTCATGTGTGTCTCCTTCGGGAGCTCAGAGAAAGTAACGAGCCACCACACTTCGCGGTGGTCCGGGCCGGGGGATCTCAGACGGCGGCCTACTCCAGCATCACCAAAGACAAGCAGCTCGCCCGCCTCAAAATCCTGCGAGCGTGCGAAACACAAACCCAGAAACAACGACCACCCTGAACACTACACGCCGTGCTCCACCTCGGCCACCCCGCCCCGGCGGAAAAGTTGACCTTTCCCCGTTCGAGTGGACGGCGCCGACGATCATCGCTGTGCATCGGCGTGCGCCGCCCCACGAACAGGCGATCCGCCACCAGCGGCGCCGCGAATCAGGAGTCGACGCGCCGGGTGGCGGACCGCAGCTGGTGCTCGGCATCCGGCCCCGGAGCCACCGCGGGCAGCCGGACGAAGAACGCGACGCCCAGCAGCACCCAGCCGCCGAGGATGATCCACTCGTAGGGCCACGTCAGGCTGCTGGGCATGCCCGGCATGTACATCGCGGCCAGCCCGAGGCTCAGCGCGAAGGCCAGACCCCCGACCGTCCGGCCGTAGCGAACGCGGAAGGGCCGCTGCATGTCCGGCTCGCGCCGCCGCAGCACCAGGAAGCTCGCGGCGACCATCAGGTAGGCCACCGTGATGGCCAGTCCTCCGGCGTTGACCAGCCAGGTCAGCATCGCCTCGCCGAACAGCGGGGCGAGCAGCGACAGCGCGCCGATGAACAGGATCGCGTTGCCCGGCGTGTTGTACCGCGGGTGCAGCTCGCCCAACCAGCGCGGGAGCATCCCCGAGGCAGACATGACGTAGATGAGCCGGCTCGCGCCGATGAGCATGCCGTTCCAGCTCGTCAGGATGCCCGCGATGCCGCCGAGCACCAGCACGCTGCCCATCGTGCGGCTGTTCCACAGCGCCGCCATGCCCTCGCCCGCCGCGAGTTCGGAATCGGCCAGCGTCGCGGCAGGAAGCGCGGAACCCACCGTCAGCATGATCAGCGCGTACCAGACCGCGGCGATGGCCACCGCGATCACCAGCAGCCTGCCGACCAGCCGGGGCGGGAGCTTGATCTCCTCGGCGGACTGCGGGATCACGTCGAACCCGACGAACAGGAAGGGCACCGCGACCAGCACGGTGAACAGGCCCCCGAGCCCCGCGTCCGAGATCAGCGGGCGCATGTTCGCCACGTCCCCGCCGACGAAAGCGCCGGACAGCAGGGCGAAACCGACGGCGAGCAGGAACAGCACCGCGATGGCCTGGAACACCGCCGCGGGTCGCACCCCGATGTAGTTCAGCGCGGTCACCAGGATCGCGCCGGCGATGCCCACGGCCGCCACGCTGGCGAACACGTCCTCACCGGCGACCGACCACAGCCTTCCCGCGGGCAGGTCCGGGAGGATGTAGAGCAGGCTCTGCGGCAGCGCAACGGCCTCGAAGGCCACCACCGAGATGTAGCCCAGGGACAGCATCCAGGACGTCACGAACGCGGCTCGCCCGCCCAGCGCGCGCAGCACGTAGTTGTGCTCGCCGCCGGCGTGCGGCATGGCGGAGACCAGCTCGGCGTAGGTGAGCCCGACGAGACCGACGATCACCCCGCCGACCAAGAACACCAGGGCGGCGCCGAGCGGTCCGGCGGCCTCGAGGAAGTCCCCGGTCTTGACCACCCAGCCGAAACCGATCATGGCGCCGAATCCGACCGCGAGCACGTCCCAACGACCGAGCGTGCGGGCGAAGCCGTCCTGCCGGCTGTTACTCATCGCTCTCCCTGGCTGTGTCCGACGTCACCGAGTTCGGCAAGAGCCTGCAGCAACGAACGGCACAAGGCCAGAGCCGGAACGTCCACATCGAACCCCCAACCCCACCACTCCGTACACCGCGCGCCGGCGAGGGCGGGGCGGCGACAGTTTTGCCTAAAACTGTCCGGACAAAAAGGACATACACCCCTCGCGGTTTTCGGGATGCTTTCGGGCGTCCGAGGTTCCGCTGCCCGCGCCGCCACGGAGGCGTGAGGTCAGGAGTCGTCGCCCACTACTGGGCGTAGTTCTAGCTCCGGGTGGAGGCGTTGCATGGTTCGCATCTCGTGCTCGTTGGCGAACAGGACGAGCGGAGTGCCGTCGTCGCGGTCGAGGACCTCGCTGCGTCGGCTGTCGGCCATCGATCGTTGCGAGTCGTCTCCCAGGACCCGGACGACGCTGTAGGACAACCGCTCCATCCGGACCGGAGCGCGGAACTCGTTCTCCATCCGGTGCATCGCCACCTCGAACTGCATCGGGCCGACAGCGGCGAGCACGGGCGCGGACTCGCCGCGCTTCTCCGAGCGCAGCACCTGCACGACGCCCTCCTGCGAGAGCTGCTCGATCCCGCGCCGGAACTGCTTGGAGCGGCCCGGATCGGTCGTGCTCACCACCGCGAAGTGCTCCGGCGCGAAGCTCGGGATGCCCGGGAACTCGACCGCGGGTTTGCCGGTGTAGAGCGTGTCGCCCACCCGCAGCGCGGTCGCGTTGACCAGCCCGACGACATCGCCCGGATAGGCCAGGTCGAGGGTGTCGCGCTGCTGGCCGAAGACGTGCTGGGCGTACTTGGTCCCGAACGGCTTGCCCGTCGCGGCGTGCGTGACGACCATGCCCCGCTCGAACGCACCGGAGCACACCCGGGCGAAGGCCACCCGGTCGCGGTGCGACGGGTCCATGCCGGTCTGCACCTTGAACACGAACGCCGAGAACGGCGCGTCCAACTCGCGGGGCTCGCCGCGCACGTCCGCGCGAGGCTCGGGCCGCGGCGCGAGCGCGACCAGCTGCTGCAGCAGCTGCCCGATGCCGAAGTTGCGCACCGCGGAGCCGAACAGCACCGGCGTGGCGGTCGCGGCGTAGAAGGCCTCGGCGTCGAAGTCGCCACCGGAGGCCGACAGCAGTTCGGCCTCCTCGACCGCGCGGTCCCAGTCCTCCCCGACCTCGGCCTGCGCCTCGTCCGGGGGAAGCCGGTTCTCCGCGGCGATCGTGGCGCCGTGGGTGGTGCGCTCGTAGCCGACGAACTCCCCCGAGGACCGCTCCAGCACGCCGTGGAACCGGCCGGACTCGCCGACCGGCCAGGTCAGCGGCATCGGCCGCAAGCCGATCCGCTCCTGCACCTCGTCGCAGAGCTCGAGCGCCTCGCGCCCGGGGCGGTCCCACTTGTTGATGAAGGTGATCACCGGGATGCCGCGGTGCCTGCACACGTCGAAGAGCTTCAGCGTCTGCGGCTCCAGGCCCTTGGCCGCGTCCAGCAGCATCACCGCGGAGTCCACAGCGGACAGAACGCGGTAGGTGTCCTCCGAGAAGTCCGAGTGACCCGGGGTGTCCAGCAGGTTGATCACGCAGTCGTCGTATTCGAACTGCAGCGCGGCGGAGGTGATCGAGATGCCGCGGGTGCGCTCCATCTCCAGCCAGTCGGAGACGACACCGCGCCGTCCGCCCTTGCCGTGCACCGCGCCGGCTTCCGAGATGACCTTGGCGTGCAGCGCGAGCGCCTCGGTCAGCGTCGACTTGCCCGCGTCCGGGTGGCTGATCACCGCGAACGTCCGGCGCCGGTGCGCCTCCCGGACGGGATCGGCGATCTGGCCGGTGGTCGACGCGGCGCTCACCGCACCGCTCCGTCCTGGTGCGCTTCCGGAGAAGCCAGCCCCGTCAAGTCGTGAACCTCCAGAGAACAGATCTGCTCGCCCGCCGCGGAAGAGCCGCCGCACCCGACACTAACGTGAGCGTAATGTCGGGCCGGACGCGGAGGGCCGCCCCGGCGAGCCGGGCACCCGAACCCGGCCGTCCACCCCCGCTGCGCGCGGCCGGACGGTCGGGCGACCCCTCACTTTGCGTATCGTGATGCCATCCAGGGCGCACGCGAGCGCGCCCGGCGGCAGTGCGATCAAGGAGTGGTTTCGGCGTGGGCGAGCGGATGCAGATCGGTGAGGTTGCCGAGCGCACAGGGCTGTCGCTGCGCACGATCCGCTACTACGAAGAAGTCGGTCTGGTCGTGCCGAGCGCGCGCAGCCAGGGCGGTTTCCGGCTCTACACCGAGCCCGACGTCGAGCGGCTGCAGCTGATCAAGCGGATGAAGCCGCTGGGCTTCCAGCTCGACGCGATGCGCGACCTGCTGGCCATCCTCGACCCCACCCCGGACAGCCCGGAGATCGACGATCCCGAGCAGCGGCTGGTCGAGTTCAGCGACACCGCCGAGCAGGCGTGCGCGGACCTGCGCAAGAAGCTGGGCATCGCCGAGGAGTTCGCCGCCATGCTGCGCGACCACCTCGACTCGCCCGAGCGCCGGTCGGCGAACCGGAAGTGATCCCGGACTCATCTTCGCCGCGCGATTCGGTCGCGACCCACTCCCTCGTCTAACGTAAGGAGAGAGTTGCGGCCGCCGCGGTGCACCCACCGCCGGTCGGCCCCGGGGTCACCGACGCCCCCGGCTTGCACCCTGAGCCGAGGAGCGCCCTTGTCTGTCGCACGGGATGTGGTGACCAACCCGATCTAGGCGAGCCGCCACCGTCGACGGCTCCTCCCGGGACGCGACGCGCCCCGCCCCCTTTGCTGTGCACCGCCGCGCCACGCGGCGATCGCCCTGCGCCGTGCTGCGGCGCCCGAGCATGTCTGGTTGATCTGTGCTTGATTCACTCCCGCTGCGCCGACCGGCGTGGCTGTCGCCGAAGGTGGCCCGCACCGAGATCCTCGGTGGCCTGGTCGTCGCGCTGGCGTTGATCCCGGAGGCGATCTCGTTCTCCATCATCGCCGGCGTCGATCCCAGCGTGGGCCTGTTCGCCTCGTTCACGATGGCCGTGGTCATCTCCATCGTCGGCGGCCGTGCCGCCATGATCTCCGCCGCGACCGGTGCGATCGCGCTCGTCGTGGCTCCGCTCTCGCACCAGTACGGCCTGGGCTACCTAATCGCCGCGGTCATCCTGGGCGGGATCTTCCAGGCCGTCCTGGGGGCGCTGGGCGTGGCCAAGCTGATGCGGTTCGTGCCGCGCAGCGTCATGGTCGGCTTCGTCAACGCGCTGGCCATCATGATCTTCATGGCCCAGGTCCCCGAGCTCATCGACGTGCCGTGGATGGTCTACCCGCTGTTCGCGGCGGGTCTGGTCATCATGGTGCTGTTCCCGAAGCTGACCAAGGTCGTCCCGGCTCCGCTGGTGTCCATCGTCGCCCTGACCGCGGTGACCATCGCCGCGGGCATCGCCGTGCCGACCGTCGGCGACAAGGGCACGCTGCCCTCCTCGCTGCCGGTGCCGGGCATCCCGGACGTGCCCTTCACCGTGGACACGCTGACCACCATCGCGCCCTACGCGCTGGCCTTCGCGCTGGTCGGGCTGATGGAGTCGCTGATGACCGCGAAGCTGGTCGACGACATCACCGACACCCACTCGAACAAGACCCGCGAGTCGATCGGCCAGGGCGTCGCCAACATCGTCACCGGCTTCTTCGGCGGCATGGGCGGTTGCGCGATGATCGGCCAGACCATGATCAACGTGAAGACGGCCGGATCCCGCACCCGGCTGTCCACGTTCCTGGCCGGTGTGTTCCTGATGATCCTGTGCATCTCCTTCGGGCCGCTGGTCTCGCAGATCCCGATGGCCGCGCTGGTGGCGGTGATGGTCCTGGTCGCCTTCGGCACCTTCGACTGGCACAGCATCGCCCCGAAGACGCTCAAGCGGATGCCCACCGGTGAGATCCTCGTGATGGCCGTGACCGTGGTCGTCGTGGTGGCCACCGACAACCTGGCGATCGGCGTGGTCGTCGGCTCGATCACCGCGATGGTCATCTTCGCCCGCCGCGTGGCCCACCTGGTCGACGTCACCGCGGTCACCGACCCCGACGGCAGCCAGGTCGTCTACCAGGTCACCGGCGAGCTGTTCTTCGCCTCCAGCAACGACCTCGTCTACCAGTTCGACTACGCCAACGACCCGGACAAGGTCGTCATCGACCTCACCGATGCGCACATCTGGGACGCCTCCACGGTGGCCGCCCTCGACGCGATCACCACCAAGTACGAGGCGCGCGGCAAGGAGGTCGAGATCATCGGCCTGAACACGCGAAGCGCCGCCATGCACGACCGCCTCACCGGCGAACTCGCGGGCAGCCACTGACGGTTCGACGAGGGCCGCTCCCCCCGCTGCACTGCCGGGGAGCGGCCCTCGTCACATCTGGCCTGCTCGAGCCCCACCCACCCAAACCTTCCCTAACGTAATAGTAGAATGGCAGCGAGGTGCCCCCGACCCGCGCGAGCGAGATGGCAGTCGCGGTTCGGCGTGGCCCGTCCAGCTCGTTTCAGCGGAAGGTAGTCCGAGGCGGAGGTGGCGTTGTCCGACGTGCAGACGTGCGACGAGGAACAGGAGCGCCGGCATCTGGCCGAAACGGTGCAGCGGCTGCGCGCGGAGCTGGAATCGCTGGACGGCTACATCGACAGGTCCGCCCGAACCATCGACGAGCGCAAGCAGCACCTCTGGGACAACCTGCGGGACATGGACTTCGCCGAGAAGGCGAACTTCCGCCAGGACGTGGACAACTCGGTGCGCTCGGTCGAGCACGCCGCGACGCGCCGCAAGCGCGTCGCGCGCCTGCTGGAGACCCCCTACTTCGGCCGCGTCGACTTCCACCCCGATGGCGACGACCAGCCCGGTCGGCACTACATCGGCGTGCACAACTTCTCCGACCCGCAGACGCAGGAAATCCTCATCCACGACTGGCGCGCCCCGGTCTCCAGCCTGTTCTACGACTTCGAATCCGGGCAAGCCTTCTTCGAAACCCCCGACGGCACCAGCCGCGGCGAGATCACCGGCAAGCGCCAGTACAAGATCCAGGGCGGGCAGCTGGAGTTCATGCTCGAAAGCACCCTGAACATCGGCGACGACGTGCTGCAGCGGGAGCTGAGCCAGTCCGCCGACAACCGGATGAAGAACATCGTCGCCACCATCCAGCGCGAGCAGAACGCCGTCATCCGCAACGAGACCGCGCAGGTGCTGATCCTGCAAGGCGTCGCGGGCTCCGGCAAGACCTCGATCGCGCTGCACCGGGTGGCCTTCCTGCTCTACCGCTTCAAGGACACCCTGTCCTCGGACAACGTCATGATCCTGTCCCCGAACAAGGTCTTCGGCGACTACATCGCCGACGTCCTCCCGGAACTGGGCGAGGAGCAGGTCGCCGAGACCGACTTCGACCGGATCGCGAGCGCGTTCCTGGACAAGGTCACCGACTACGAGCAGTTCAGCGAACAGGTCGGCAAGCTCATCGACCGCGTCGACGACGCCTTCGCCGCACGCATCCGCTACAAGGCGACCCCCGAATTCGTCGCCGAGCTCGACCAGTGGATCACCTCGCGAGCCGACGAGGACTTCTCCCCCGCCGAGATCAAGCAGAAGTACCACCGCCTCTCGATCGACTGGGTCACCGAGACCTTCGCCGAAGCGAGCAACCTCCCGCTGTTCACCCGACTCGACCACCTGGCCAACCGCGCGGTGCACGTGCTCAAGCAGCAGGTCCGCGACCGCGGCGGCAAGTGGGCGGCCTCGGACACCTCCGGCGTGCGCAAGCAGGTCCGCGCCATGTTCCCGCACAAGGACGCCTTCGCCCTGTACAAGGCGTTCTACCAGGACCCGTCCCGGCGCAGCATGTACCAGCCGGCCGGACGCAGGAAGATCGAGTACGCCGACGTCTTCCCGCTGATCTACACCATGATCAAAACCGCCCGGCACGACAACTACAACCACATCCGCCACCTCCTGGTCGACGAGATGCAGGACTACACGCCCGTCCAGTACGCGGTGCTGCGCGAACTGTTCTCCTGCACGATGACCATCCTCGGCGACGCCAACCAGTCGGTGAACCCGTTCAGCTCCTCATCGCTGCCGATCATCCGCAGCATCTTCCCGGAAGCCGACTGCCTCGAGCTGCGCAAGAGCTACCGCTCCACCACCGAGATCACCGAGTTCGCCCAGAACATCTCCCGCAACGACGAACTCGTCCCGATCGAGCGGCACGGACCACCGCCCCAGGTCATCGGCTGCGCCGATCCGGCCGACCAGCAGGCGCGGATCCTCAAACTCATCGAGCAGCACCGCGACAGCGACCAGCGCTCGCTGGGCATCATCTGCAAAACCGTCGCCCAAGCCGAAGCACTCCACGACCACCTCACGCGCGCCGGGGTCGAACTCACCTTCCTCGACTACGACAGCACCACCTTCGCCAGCGGCGTCATCATCACCTCGGCGCACATCGCCAAGGGACTGGAATTCGACACCGTCATCGTCCCGCAGGCCGACCAGCACAACTACACCAGCGACATCGACCGGTGCATGCTCTACATCGCCTGCACCAGGGCCATGCACGAACTCCACCTCACCCACGACGGACCGCTCACGCACTTCCTGGGATTCGCGGCCGAACCCGAGGCCGACCTCGCTCCGGCGCGGACCGGCCCGTAGGGACGGGTGCAGCGCGAACCGGGCCGCTCAGCCGTGCCCGGCCGCGTTCGAGGCCCGCATCCGGGCTGACCGGCGGTAGCCGAGGGCGATCGCGCCAATCACCACCGGAACAACCAGGTAGGACGCCGCGAACGGGGCCACTGCGGCCGTCAGCGCGAACGCGACGACGGCGGCGATCCGAGTGCGGCCGGTCAGCAGGCGGATTCCTGCGGCCATTCCGACCAGGTAGGTGAGCAGCACCAGGGTCGAAGGCACGGTCACGAGGTCCTCGGTGCCCCACCCGCCCAGAGCGGCGGCGAGCAGCCCGACTCCCCCGATCGCGGCGACGGTGCACGCGGACACCGCGGGTACGTCCCTGCCGGACAGCCGCGCCATCGCGGCGGGCATCCAGCGCTCGCGGGCCAGGGCGTAGCCCAGCCGGGAACCGGCCGCCAGGAACGCGTTGGTGGTGCCGAGGCTGATCACCACGGCCAGCGCGCCAGCAGCGGTCGAGGCGCTGACCCCGAGTCCGGTTCCCAGCACTCCACCGACCGCAACGCGGTCCAGCTGCGGCGTCCCGTAACTGCCGGTGACCACGACGGCGAAGGCCACGCCCAGGTACAGCGTCACCACCACGGCAACCGTGATCGTCGTGGCCCGCCGCAGATCGCGCGTCACGTCGCGGAACTCGCCTGCCAGGTGCGCGATGGCCTCCCACCCGGCGAAGGCGAAAAACAGCACCACCGCCGCGCCGCCGATTCCGGTGAGCCCGTGCGGGGCGAACGGGGTGAAGTCCGCGGGCGCGGCGTGCGGGACGGCTGCCACCGCGGCCACCAGCAGCAGCACCGCCACACCGCTCGCCAACGCCAGTTGCGCGCGCCCGCTGAGCCGCAATCCCGCGAGGTTCGACGCCAGCGCCAGCAGCAGGATCACGGCGGCGAAGGCGTAGCCGAATCGCTGATCCGCGCCTAGGGCCGCAGCCACGTAGTAGCCCCCGGTGAGGGGCACGATGACGTGTCCGATCGCGACCGCCACGAAGTACCACCAGCCCGCGATCCCGCCGAGGTGGCCGCCGAAGGCACGAGTCGCGTAGGTGGCGATCCCGCCCGCGTCCGGGAACCGGGTGGCCAGCGCGGCGAAGGTCAGCGCCAGGGGCAGGCCCAGCAACCCCACGAACGCCCACGCCAGCAGCGATGCCGGCCCCGCGAGGCTCGCCGCCTGACCGGGCAGCACGAGAACTCCCGCCCCGAGCACCGCACCGACGTAGAGCGCCACGGCATGCCCCAGGCCGATTGTCGGGCGCAACGCCCGCTCGGCCGCCCCGGAAGCCGCTGTTGTTCGCATCATGTCCCCTCTCGCGATGAGCTCGCCGCCCGGCACTTGCGGTTCCGCGTCCGAGCATCTGGGTTCCGCGCGGAGGAAAACAGTGGCACGATTGCCAACATGCGAACGGATGTTGCCACCGCTCATCGCGTCGCGGTGGCGGTCACCGAGCGGGCGCCGCTCTTCGAGCTCGCGGTGCCGTGCGAGATCTTCGGCATCGACCGGCCCGAGCTTGCCGACCCCTGGTACGACATGCGGGTCTGCAGCGTCGAGCCGGACACCACGGTGGCGGCCGGGTTCGTGGCGGGCACTGCCGCGGACATGACCGAGCTGACGCAGGCGGACACGGTGATCGTGCCCGCCTGCGTCAGCATGCACGAACCGCCGCAGCGGCTGGTGGAGGCGGTGCGCAGCGCTTACGAGGCGGGCGCGCGCATCGCGAGCATCTGCTCCGGGAGTTTCGTCCTCGCCGCCGCCGGGCTGCTCGACGGCCGGCGGGCGACCACGCACTGGATGCACGCCGACGAACTCGCCGACCGCTACCCCGCCGTCGAGGTCGACCCCAGCGTCCTCTACCTGGAGGACGGCGGGGTGTTCACCTCGGCAGGCACCGCCGCGGGAATCGATCTGTGCTTGGAGCTGGTCCGCCGGGATCACGGAACCGCCGTGGTCAACGCGTTGGCGCGGCGCTTGATCGTGCCGCCGCACCGCGACGGCGGTCAGGCCCAGTACGTGCGCCTCCCCGCAGCGGCGCCCGAGGACACCGGGATCGCGCCGCTGCTGGACTGGGCTCGCGCGCACCTGCGCGAGCCGCTGACCCTCGACGATTTCGCGCAGCAGAGCCACCTCAGCCGCCGCACGCTCGCCCGGCGCTTCCACGACGCGCTCGCGCTGAGCCCGCTTCGCTGGTTGCAGCGAGAACGCGTCCGCCACGCGCAGCACCTGCTGGAGACGACGGACATTCCCGTCGAGCACATCGCCGACCAGTCCGGGCTCGGCAGCGCAACCAACCTGCGACGCCACTTCCTCGACCACGTCGGCGTCTCGCCGCAGCGCTACCGCCACACGTTCCACCAAGCGGGGCGGGGAGATCGCTCGCCGAACCGGAGCGCTCCACCGGAACCCGAGCAGTCCCGCGCCTGAGCCACCCGGAATTCGACGCACCGCTGGGCGACTCGCCCGGGGCGCAGCGCGCGCACCGAGGGGCCGCGCTCTTCATCAACTCTGGGTACGGTGGCAGGCGTGACGCGGCCGTACGTTCTCCTCAGCGTTGCCGTCAGCGCCGATGGCTACATCGATGACGCGAGCTCGCAACGGTTTCCGCTGTCCAACGAAGCGGACTTCGACCACGTCGACCAGGTGCGCGCCGAGTCGGACGCGATCCTGCTGGGTGCCGGGACGGTGCGCCGGGACGATCCGCGCCTGCTCGTGCGCAGCGACCGGCGGTGCTGCGCACGAGTCGCGCGCGGCCTGCCGGAACACCCGCTGAAGGTCACCGTGACCGGAACGGGCGATCTCGACCCCTCGTTGCGGATCTGGCACGACCGCGCGGACAAGCTGGTCTACACGACCAGCGCGGGCAGCCGGGTCGTCTCGGCGAGGCTGGGCGGACTGGCCGAGGTCGTCGACCTGGGAACCGAGGTCGTCTTCGGGGAGCTGCTGGAGGACCTCGCGAGCCGCGGCGTCGAGCGGCTCATGGTGGAGGGCGGCGGGCAGATCCACACCGAGTTCCTGCGAGCGGGACTGGCCGACGAGGTCCGGATGGCCATCGCACCGCTGCTGATCGGGCAGGCGGCGGCTCCGCGCTTCCTCAACCCGGCCGACTTCCCGGGCGGCCCCGAGCGCCGATTCCACCTGGAAGAGGTGACCAGGCTCGGCGATGTCGCCGTGCTGCGCTACTTCCCGAAGACTACGTCCGCGAGCGGCTGAGCCACGCGACATCGCGGCCGAACGACCACACCAGGGCGGCCAGCGCGAGCGCGACCAGCATCCGGGCGTGCGGCACGAGCCCGGACGCGGCCACCACCAGCGCGATCCCCTGCAGCGCTGCCACGGCCTTGCGGGCGAAGCTCGGCGGCAGCTCACCGCGAAGCCGCGGCAGCACCCACGACGCGGCGACGAACGCGTACCGCAGCGCCCCGATCATCAGCACCCACGGACCGAAGGCGAAGGCGACGTGCACGCTGAGCACCAGGATGAGGAAGGCGTCGACCTCCATGTCCAGCCGCGCGCCGAACGCGGAGACCGAGCCGGTGCGCCGGGCGACCCTGCCGTCCAGGAAATCGCCGAGCAGCGCCACGACCCCGAGGGCGACGACGATCGGCGCCGCCGTCCCCGCGTGCTCGGCCACCAGCGCCGTGATGCCGCCGATCAGCACGTTGCGGGCCAGCGTGACCCGATCGGCCGGCCCCAGGGCGGTCCTGCGATGGCGCTGCATCGCGCGCCGCAGCAGAACACCGGTGGCCAGCGCGTGCGCGATCCCGGCGAGCCAGCCCAGCGCTCCCAGCCCGGCGGTGCCCGCGAGCACCCCCAGCTCGACGACCTGGAGACCGCCCCACACCAGGTGTTCCGCGGTGTTGCGGCGCAGTTCGATCATCGCCACCCTGGTGCTCCTCGGAGGTTGTAGATGGCACTCGCGACACGGGCATTGTGGGTCACCTCGGCCGGAGAATGCGGGATTCGACCCGCCGCGCTGCCCGAGCCTTCGCCGGATCAGGTGCAGGTGCGCACGCTGTGGTCGGCGGTCAGCCGGGGAACGGAAGAGCTGGTGCTGCGCGGCCGGATACCCGAGTCACAGCACGCGCGGATGCGGGCGCCGTTCCAGGAAGGCGACTTCCCGTGGCCGGTGAAGTACGGCTACCTCAACGTGGGCGTGGTCGAACGCGGACCGGCCGAACTCGAGGGTCGCGAGGTGTTCTGCCTCTACCCGCACCAAACCCGCTACGTGGTACCGGCCGCGGCGGTCTCGGTCGTCCCGCCGGAAGTTCCGCCGCAGCGCGCGGTGCTCGCCGGGACGGTGGAGACCGCGGTCAACGCGCTGTGGGACGCGGCGCCGCTGATCGGTGATCGCATCGCGGTCGTCGGGGGCGGGATGGTCGGGTGCAGCGTTGCCGCCGTGCTGGCCCGGTTCCCGGGCGTCCGGGTCGAACTGGTCGACGTGGACCCCGCCCGCGAGAGCACCGCCGCCGCGCTCGGCGTCGCGTTCGCCTCCCCGGAAGGGGCGCGCGGCGACTGCGACCTCGTGGTGCACGCCAGCGGCAGCGAGCGGGGCCTGGTGCGATCGCTGGAGCTGCTCGCCGCCGAGGGGCGGGTCATCGAGCTGAGCTGGTACGGCGACCGGAAGGTGAGCCTGCCGCTCGGCGAGTTCTTCCACTCCGGGAGACTCGCGGTGCGCAGCAGTCAGGTGGGCGCCGTCGGGCGCGCGGACCGCGGTTTCGCCGAGCGGATGTCGCTGGCGCTCGAACTGCTCGCCGATCCGGTCTTCGACGCGCTGATCACCGGGCAGAGCCGCTTCGACGACCTCCCCGGGGTGATGTCGGATCTGGTCAGCGGTGAGTTGTCACCGCTGTGCCATCGGATCGAGTACGACCGCCCGTGAGGCGACCGGCCTCGCCCACGCCGTCCGGGGTCGGGTCAGGCGACGGTCTCCGAGCCGAACGCCTGCGCCGGAGCAGCAGCACGGCGCCGGGCAGCGCCGCGATCATCGCGAGAACCCCGTAGACCACCGAGGTAGCCAGTCCGCGCGCGGGATCCAACCCGGTGGCGGCGAAGGCCACCGCCAGGAACGCCTCCCGGGGCCCCCAACCGCCGATGTTGATCGGCAGCGCCATCACCAGCAGCGCCATCACGAGCAGCGGCAGCAGCTCGCCGATCGGCACCTGCACGCCTGCCACACGGGCCGCGAGCAGGAACAGGGCCAGGTGTCCCGCCACCGCGGCGACCGATGAGACGGCCACCGGCAGCAGCGCGCGACGGGAGAACAGGCCGGTGCGGGCGTCCCGCCACAGCGCGGTAACCGCCCGGCGCACGAACGGGATCAGCAGGCACCCGCCGAGCACGCCCGCGAGCAGCAGGCCGATGGCCAGGGCACGGCCGGGAGCGAGGTCGAGGGGAACGGCGGGTCCGGCCAGCATCGTGCCCGCGCCGACGGCGACGAGCGCGAGCTGGCCCGCGAAGCGCTCGAGCACCACGGCACGCGCGCCGCTGCCGAGCGCTCCGCAGCGATGACCGTGGCTGACCGCCCGGTGCACATCGCCGAGCACTCCGGCGGGCAGCACCGCGTTGAGCAGCAGCGCGCGGTAGTAGTCCGCCACGGCCGCCCCGAACGTCAGGGAAAGCCCCAGGCCGCGGGCGATCACGCACCACCGCCAGGCGCAGAGCGCCGTGGTGAGCAGCCCGATTCCCAGCGCCGCCGAGATCGACCACGGGCCGACCGCGCGCAACCCGTCCAGGAACGCGCCGGTGCCGAGCCGCCAGGCGAGCACGACCAGGATCCCGACCGCGATGAGTCCCCGCAGCCAGGGCCACCACCGCCGGATCACACCGGGTCTCCCGGGACGGCGAGGAGGTCGGTGTGACCGACGATCGCGCACGGCCCGTCGCCGAGCCGCCGCTGCAGGTAGCCGGATGCGTGCTCGGCCAGTTCCGGCTGCTGCTCGCACGCGGCGGAGACCCAGCCGCGCAGCCACTGCTCGGCAAGCCGGGGCCTCTCCGGCCCGAGCCGCCAGGGACTCGGGTGCGCGAGCACCCACGCGCCGAGGCGTTCGAAGGCCGCGACGGCGGTGGGTGCGGCGTCCGGCCCGAGCAGTCGGCGGCCACCGGTGACGCGGCGCTGATGCGCGTCGAACGCCCGCGCGAAGGAGGAATCGAGCGGATCCGGGCGGTCGAACTCGACCCGCCCGGCGACCGTGAGCGTCAGCAACGCGGGACAGCCCGCCCGCACGCACGCGGCTGCGATCGCGCCGACCTCCTCGGCGGTGAGCAGGTCGAGCAGCGCGGACGCGGTCACCAGCGAGGTACCGCGCAGCTCGCGGTCGTCCAGCGCGGTCGCGTCGGCCTCCAGCAGCTCGACGCCGGGATCGCCGCCCGGCATCGCCGCGCCCGCCAGCGCCAGCAACTCCGGGTCGCGGTCCTGCAGCACCCAGCGCTGCGGCCCGTCCAGCCGAGGGGCCAGCCACCGGCCCATCGATCCGGTTCCGCATCCCAGATCGCGGATGACCGGCTCCGCCCGGCCGCGCAGGGCCTCGCGCAGCGGGGCCAGCAGCTCCTCCGCGCGAGCGCTGGCATCGGCCTCCTCGCGGAGTGCCAGCCATTCCGGGGCGAAACCGGTGGCGGTCATGTCTCCAGCCTAGCCAGCACCGCAGCCAGTTGCCGCGCGCTCGAGCGCCAGGTCGGCAGCTGCTCGCGGCGTTGCCGCGCAGCCTCCCGCATCCGGGACCGGAACCGCTCGTCGTGCGACCAGCGCCGCAACGCCTCGGTGAGGGCGTCCGCATCGCCGGGCGGCAACAGCAGACCGCCGTCGCCGAGCGCGTCCGGCACGGCGCTGGCGATCACCGGGATCCCGCGCGCCAGGGCTTCGGTGACGGCCATCCCGTAGGTCTCGGCGCGGGACGGTTGCACGACCAGGTCCGCGGCGGCGTAGGCGTCGTCCAGTGCCGCGCCGGACAGCGGCCCGAGCAGCCGCACCCGGTCGCCGAGGGAGTGCCGCTCGATCAGCTCGGCGACCCGTCGCGCGTGCGCACCATCGCGGGCCACCGGGCCCGCGAGGTCGCAGGTCCACGGCAGGTCGCGCAGGCGGGCGAGCGCTGTCACCAGCAGGTCGTGCCCTTTGCGCGGGGTCACCGAGGCGACGCAGAGCAGGCGCGAGGAACCGTCGGTCCCGGGAGCGCTCGGCGCCGGGTCGGTTCCGGGAGCCACGGTCCGCACGGCCTCGGGCGGCAGATCGTGGTGCCGCACGAGCCGCTGGGCCGCCCGCGGGCCGGTGGCCACCACGACGGCCGCGGCGTGCAGGACCTCCCGCTCGGCCGCGTCGAGCCGCGCCGCCAGCGCCGGGTCGAGACCGGTCTCCTCGGCCAGCGGCAGGTGCACCAGGATCGCCTGCCGCAGGCGGGAGGCGTGGGCGCCGACAACGTCCGGGACACCGCAGGCAACGAGACCGTCGAGCAGCACCGCGCCCCCGTCCGGCACGGTCGCCAGCGCATCGGCCAGCAGGGCGCGAGCGGTTTCGTCCGGCTGCGGCCAGTTCCCCGGGATCCGGGTTTCGCGCAGCTCGATGCCCAGCCGCGCGATCTCCGCGCACACGCGGCGGTCGTAGGTGTTGCCCCCGCTCGGCGCGTTCGGGTCGTCGACGTCGCCGGGCAGGACGACGTGCGCGCTCATAGCGCGCGCTCGTAGCCCGCCCAAGCCACGTGCGACTCGTGCAGCGTGACCTGAATCCCGCTGAGACCTCGCGCGTTGTCCCCGAGAGCCCCCGAGCGCACCCGCTCTGCGAGGCGATCAGCCACGACCTTCGCCAGGAATTCGGTCGAGGTGTTCACCCCGGCGAACGCGGGTTCGTCGTCGAGGTTGCGGTAGTTGAGCTCGCCGAGCACCGCACCTAGCTGCTCGGTGGCGCGTCCGATGTCCACCACGATGTTGTCGGCGTCGAGCTCGGCGCGCTTGAACGTCGCGTCCACGATCAGCGTCGCCCCGTGCAGGCCTTGCGCCGGGCCGAAGACCTCGCCCCGGAAGCTGTGGGCGACCATCACGTGGTCGCGAACGGTAATGCTGAACACGGCGATCTCCGTTGTGCGCGGGTGCGGTACGGCTCCGGCCGAGCGTAAACGAGTCCTCGCAGCATGCGGCGGAGCCACCTGCGGTGTGGGACTCAACCGGCACCGCGGCGGGTTCTCGGACGTCGCCGGGCGAGGACGGCCGCGCAGGTCGCTGCTCGCGTCGCGGACCCCGGAGCCCGGCGGCGTCCGAGGTACCCGCCACCCGCACCGCCACGCACACGGCGCGCTGCAACATCTCCCAACACCACCGGGCCCGATCGCGAAGGCGCGAGTCCGGCGGGGCTACTTCACGGGCTTGGGGCTGAAGTCCTTGGGACGGAAGGTGAAGACCGTGCAGGCGCGGTCGTCGAGGGTGAACCTGGAGTGCTTCTTCATCCCGAGCCCGCGGTGGGCCTTGAGCGCGCGCTCGTTGGAGTTCTCGATGAACAGGGCCGCGGTGGGATAACGGTCGCCGAGCATCAGCGCCATCGCCGAGAGCAGCGTGCGAACGACCCCTCGGCCGCGGAACTTCGGGGCGACCACGACAGGTCCGCAGAGCAGCACCGGGCCCTCCAGGCTCTTGGTCATCTCGATGGTCCGGCGAGCCGGTCCGTCGAAGCCCGCCGGGTCGCTGCCGTCCGCGGTCAGCAGCACCGCGACGAGCTTGTCCTTCTCCTCGGCGAGGAAGATGCCCGGGCCCTCCGCGGCGACGGCGAGGGCTTCCTCGTCCCAGCCGCCCGAGATGAATCCCTGCTTGTCGCGTTCCTCCTCGGGCACCGCGTCCTCCTGCGCGGACCGCAGCAGCGAGAGGATCGCGGGGTGGTCTTCCTCGGTGGCGAGACGAACTGACATGGCCATGCGATGAGCCTATCGGCCGTGCCCACCGGCAGCGCTCCAGCCCGCTGGGTTGACCTGCTGCGACCTCCCGGCCGCGCAGTGCGCACACCGGGCGCGACGACCTACGTTGCACTAATCTGTCGGCACGCCAACCGAAACGTCAGTCAACAGTGGACGGTGTCAAGTGGGGCGAGTCGTCGCGCAGGACCGGATCAAGGCGCGTTTCGACCGGTGGGACTCCGACGGCAGCGGGGATCTGCAGCGCACGGATTTCGAGCACGAGGCCGACCGGATCGCGCGGGCCTTCGGCGTGGAACCCACCACGCGCACCGCCCTGCGACTCAAGGCCGCGCTGGTCGGCTTGTTCGAGCTCTGCGCCGATCAGGCCGGCGTCTCGTCGAACGGGCCGATCACCGAGGTGCAGTTCCAGAAGGCGGCCGAGGGCCTCATCTTCGAGCGGGGCGAGGCCGCGTTCAACCGGGCGCTGCGTCCGGTGGTCCAGGGCGTGGTCCGGCTCTGCGACGGCGACGGTGACAGCCGGCTCGACCGCGCGGAGTTCACGTGCTGGCTGACCGCGCTCGGCATGGACGAGGTCAAGGCCGCCGAGGCCTTCGAGCGCGTCGACGCGGACGGCCGCGGCGCGCTGTCCGAGGACGAGCTGCTCGCGGCCATCCGCGACTACCACTACGGGCTGCTCGACGTGGAGCTCATCGCGGGCTGACCCTCCGGCCGGAAGCGCTCGGTGGCCAGCGCGGTGACCGTGCGCCTGCAGACCTTCCCGGTCGGCGCCAGCGGCAGCTCCGGCAGCGTCAGCAGGAACTCCGGGAGCTTGCGCCGTTCCAGCCCTCGATCGCGCTGCAAGTAGTCGGTGAGCACGTCCAGGGACAGCTCCGGAGAACCGGCCGACGGGCTGACGCAGGCGCACAACCGCTCGCCCAGCTCCTCGTCCGGGATCGGGACGCACGCGACATCGACGACGTCCGGGTGCGCGCGCAGTTCCCGCTCCACCTCCGCCGGGCTGATCTTGAGGCCGCCCCGTGAGACGACCTGTTCGAGCCTGCCGAGCACGTGCAACCGGCCGGACTCGTCGAGCACGCCCCGGTCTCCGCTGCGCACCCATCCACCGCGGGTGCGATACCGAGCGTCCAGGTCCGGGTCGGCGACGTAGCACAGCGGCGTCATCGGCCCGCGCGCCCAGATCTCGCCGCTGTTCCCCGCGGCGACGTCGTTCCCGAGTTCGTCGACGATCCGGATCTGGGCGACCGCGGGATCCGGGATGCCGGTGCCCGCCCCGTCACCGGTGCCGGTGCGCGCCGTGTGGCAGTTGATCCCGTCGGAGGACCCGTAGATCGTGATCACGCGGGTGCCGAACCGCTGCGCGCACGCCCGCGCCGTGACGTCCGAAAGCGGTGCGGCGCTGGATACCGCGGTTCGCAGGCTCGAGAGGTCCTCACCGGCCACGCGCGGGTGTTCCGCGAGCCTGCGCAGCATGGTCGGAACGCCGAACAGGTGGGTCGGCCGGTGCCTGCCGACTGCCCGCAGGGTCTCCTCCGCGTCGAAGCCGTCCCGCAGGATCACCGTCGAGCCCAGCGCCGCGATGCTCACGTGCGTGACCAGCGAACCGTACGAGGACGACAACTTCATCAGCATCAGCCCGCGCATCGGTTCCGCGCCGTCGTGCAGCGCGCGGACGTAGTTGGCGCGGCCACCGGCCATCGCGTTGTGCGAGTAGGCGATCATCTTCGGCTCGGCCTGCGAGCCGGAGGTCACCAGGATGCGGACCGGCGCTTCGGGGTCGAGTTCGGGTGCCGACCAGTCGTCGGAACCGCGCAGCGAGTCGAAGAGCAGGGCGCGCGCGGTCGGGATCCGGGCCGCGGCCTCCAGGTCGGCGGGATCGTCGAAAATCCCGGCGGCCGCGCGGGACCGTCCCAGCAAGCTCGTCGTGTCCCGGGTTCCCCCGCTCGCGGGGTACGGGAGGGCGACCGCCCCGACGGCGGCGACCGCCAGCTCCGCGACGACCATGCGCCACCCGTTGCGCAGCCGGATCCCGATGATGTCCCGCTCGCCGAGGCCCTCGGCGTTCAGCGCGGACGCGGTGCGCCGCACTTCCCGGTCGAGGCCCTCGTAGTCGAGCGTCACGTCCCCGTCGATGACGGCCTCCCGTCGCGGGTGCTCTCGGACCCGCTCGGTGAACATCTCGTAGACCGCGCGGCCGGGGCACAGCCCTCGGTCGATCCAGTGACGACGCAGCTCACCGGGTACGAGGTCGCGAACTTCGATCCCGTTGCGAGACGTCCAGGTCATGCGAACTCCCATGCAGGCGTCGGTGCGACGTGCGTGCTGTGGTGCAGGGCCTTCCCGACTCGCGGATCGGCGGCCAGTTCGCGCAGGTCCACGCACACGGGCGTGGCGTGGATTCCGCGCTCGGCCAGCCGATTCCGCCAGTTCTCGGTCGTGTCCTCGCGCAGCAGGGCCGGATCCAGGCCGGGGGATTCGGAAAGCGCCAGGTACCCGTCGGCGGTGGCGAGCGGACGGTCCCTCGGTGCGCGCGCCCGCCGCCGGTCGGGGCGCGGCAGCACTCCCGCGGCCGAGTACAGCGAGCTGTCCACTCGCGCCCCGAGCCCGGTGCGCTCGCGCCGCAGCAGCGCCCCGAGCACGCCGGTGGCGCACACCAGCCCGCCCAGGATGTCGGTCACCGTCAGCAGCGACGGCGCGGGCGGTTCCTGCTGCGGGTAGGCCGCCGCCGCGATGCCGCTGTGCGCCTGGACCAGGAAGTCCGTTCCCAGCGGCGGGTACGGCCAATCCAGCGGGGCCCACCCGGACGACCACGCGTAGACCAGTCCCGGGCGCGTGCGGGCGAGGTCATCCGCGTCGAGACCGGATCGCTCGGCACGTCCCGGTGCCCAGTTGTGCACGAAGGCGTCCGCTCCGGCGACGAGTTCGCGCAGCTCTCGCCGACCGGCGGCCGATTTCAGATCGAGCTCCTCGACGCGCTTGCCGTCGTTGAGCGCGCGGAACCGCGCCGAGCACTCCCCCGACATCGGCGGAACGCCGCGCATCGGGTCACCACCCGGCGGTTCCACCCGGATGACCTCGGCACCGAGCATGCCGAGCACGTGTCCGGCCATCGGGCCCTGGATTCGGCGGGTGGACTCGACGACGACGATCCCGTCCAGCGGGCCGCCACCCGTCCAGGACCGGGCGGTGGCCGACCCCGGGAGGTCCAGGAAGGTGCACGCGGGCACCTCCACCGGTTGCGCCGGATCATCCCGCACCGGCAGCGCACTCACCCCGGACTCCTCGGCGGCCCGCGCGATCTCGGCGTAGCAGAGCTGGCGCAGCCGGGTGTGCAGCCGCTCGGGCAACCGCGCCGCGGCGGTGGCGAAGCGCTGCTGGAACGGCAACCACCCGGTGGCGATGTCCGCGGGGTCTGCCCCGAGCTGCTGCCAGAAGCGTTGCCAGCCCTCCGGGCGCAGCGTCTCGAGTTCGAAGCGGATTCCCTCGCGGCTTCGAAAAGGCGGGCGGCCACCCGGTTCCCAGCTCTCGGCCCACTCGTCATCACTCGTGGCAACCGCGAGGTACTGGCCCACGATCAGAAGCGCCGACTGAGCGACGGAGGTGCGCGCCGAATCGATGCGCGCGCCGCGCGCGCGGGCGAGCGAACCGGCCAACGCCCCTTGCGCGGCGAGGACTCCGGCAACCGTCGAAGCGTAGTCGAGCCCGAGGCGCTGCGGCGTCCCGGACGCCCGGCCGTGCACGTGCATGATCCCGCACGCCGCCTGCACGGCCGTCTCGTCGGCCAGCGGCAGCTCCACCGGACCCGCCCAGTCGATCTCGCAGCGCACGGACGGACTCGCGCCGAGCTCGCGCAGCAGCTCGGCGGCCACCCGGTCGGCGAGCTCGGCCCGGCGAACGGTGGCCGTCATGTCCGGTCCGCCTTCCTTCCCTGCACCGAGTAGAGAACGCCGGAAGCGGCGCGAAAACCGCTCTCGCGCATTACCTCTCGCACGCGGATCAGCTCGTCCTCGGTCATGCCCGCCGCGAGCAGCCCGTCGCGAAGCTGATGCGTGTGGTGCAGCTGCAGGTCCAGCTCCGGCGATCCCGCGTGGCGGGAGCCGATGTACGGCTGCGGGTCGACGTCAACGAGCCCGGCCGCGCGCAGCGCACCGGCGGCCTCGCGCCCCCATTCGGGATTTCCCCCGCGCGAGCGCATGTGCGTCTTCTTCGCCCGGAGGAACCGCTCGTACAGCCGCTCGTCCGAGGCGAGCAGCACCGGTTCGTACCCGGCGTCCAGTTCGTCGACCTGCAAGACGCCGCCGGGCCGCAACGCGCGAACCAGCTCGTCCAGCACCGCCGCGCGTTGCGGGAAGTGCTGCAGCAGCAGGCGAACCGCGATCAGGTCGAACCGCTCGGCGGGCAGCCCGTCGGCGGTGATGTCGTGCACCGCGACCGTCAGGTTCGGGTGCGGCTCGATGGCTCCCGGGCTGATGTCGGTGGCCAGCACGCTGCCGGTGGGTGCCACGCGCTCGGCGAGCCAGCGCGCGACCGTCCCGTGCCCGGTTCCGACGTCGAGACAGCACCATCCGTCGGTGACACCGGTCTCGGCCAGCCGTGCCGTCGTGATCGCGTCGTAGGCCGCGGAGACGCAGCGGTGCTGTTCGCGGCTGTGCGGGCTCTCGTTGGTGAATACGTAGCTCTGCGCCGTCATGTCCACCGCCCGGTTCCGTAGGTGTCGGTCTTGCCGGTGAGCCGGTCGAGCAGCTCCAGCCTGCGGACCTTGCCGGTTCCGGTGCGGGGAACCTCGTCCCAGCTCAGCGCCACCGGTTCGGCCATGGCGGGCAGGCCGTGGCAGGCGTGCCGCCAGGCGCGCTCGGACAGCGCGCCATCGGCGGTGACCACCACCGGCAGCGGGAGCCGCTCGGCACGGGCGAGTAGCACGCACTCCAGGGCCTGCGGAAGTCGTTCCTCCAGCGCGTCCTCGGTCGCCAGGCAACTGCCCTCCGGCGCGCGATCGACCTCCCGATCCACCAGGCGCACGCTTCCGTCCCGCCCGCGGACGCCGATGTCGCCGGTGTTCCACCACGCACCGAGCCGCTTGCTCGCGAACCGCTCGGATTCGCCGAGGTAGTCCAGGCACAGGGCGCCGGTGCGCGCCAGCACCAGGCCCGGTTTCCCCGGCCGCACCGGGCGGAAGGTCACCGGATCCACCAGCTTCAGCCGGGTCTTCACCGGTACCGGATGTCCCGCGTGGTGCGTCTGCGCGCGGCGCCGGACCACCGAACTCCGGCGGTGCAGGCGGAACGTGAGCGGTCCCGTCTCGGTCTGCCCCCAGCCGTCCATCCAAAGCGGACGGCGCCGCCTGCTGGCGTTCAGGTAGGCGCGCAGCGTCGGCGGGTGCACGGCGTCGTAGGTGCTCACGAACAGCCGGACGCGCCGGAACGGGTTGGCGAGCCGCCCGGTCAACGGCTTCAGCCGGACGAAGGCGGCGGGCACTCCCTCCACGACCGTCGGCGGGTGTTCCCGCAGCAGCGGATCGGCCCGGTCCGGATCCTGCCCGCTGAGCAGCACGATCTCCTTCGGCGCGGTGCTCAGCGCCACCGCGGTCCAGCAGAACGTGCGCCCGTGCGCGTAGGAACTCGCCGTCGCCAGCACGTCGTCCCGGCGGATGCCCACCACCGGTGCTGGGAGCGCTTCGAACCCGGCGAGCCTGTCGATGATCGTCCGCGTGGAGTGCACCACCAGCTTGGGCACGCCGGTGGTGCCCGAGCTGTGCGTGATCACCAGAGGATCGTCCGGGCTGCGTCGGCGCGGCGCAGGTACCGGGTGCCCGCGCAGGCCATCGAGGTGCGCGGCGCCCGGGACCTGGCCGTCGATGCAGATCGTGCGGCGTGCGAAGGCGACCAGATCCACCCCGTCGGCCCGCGCCCGCTCGATCACCGCCGCGGTGGTGATCAGGACCTCGGGTCCGAGGCGTTCGAGCAACGCCGAGGCGGTTTCCGCGGGGAGGTGCGCGGACAGCTTCGCGGGGACAGCACCCGTCCGCACGGCCGCGCAGGCCAGCAGGTCGATGTCCCAGTGGTTGTCCTTGAGGATCGCCACCCGGGTTCCGGGCCCGGCACCGGCTGCCGACCACCAGCTCGCGGCCGCCCGCACCAGCTCGGCCAGCGCGGGCACGCCGTAAACCGTCCCGCCACCGGGGGCGATGTCGAACGGCCGATCCAGGTGCACCGTCGTGCGGTGTCCCCGTTCGGCGCATTCGTCGAAGAGCGCGCCCATGTCGTGTGGTCGCAACGCGAACTCCTTCGTCGATGTCAGACCGGCAGCGGGGAGCCGAGCCGGCTCAAGGTGCGGGAGGCGGCCAGCGCCGCCGTGCGCACGGCTCCCTCGCTGTGCGGACGCAGGATCGTCCAGTCCCCGGCGTAGTCCACCGGGCCGATCGGCCGGGTCCGGAAGCGCGGCAGCGCGGCCAGCGCGGCCGGGGTGCACTCGGGCAGGGCGTTGCGGTGGCGGTGCACCAGGCCCCCGCGGTGGGTGAATCCGGGCAGGTACCGCGACACCGCCGCGGCGACTCGCGAGGTCACCTCGTCGTCCCCCGCGGCGAACAGCTCCCGGGTGGTCCCGGTGTTGGTGTAGGCGGTCAACAGCCCCTTGCCCGGTGGAACGCACGCGGGATTCTTGACGTCGTCGAAGACGACACCGGCCAGCACGTCCTCCTCCGCGCGCGGGGTCACCAAGAGATACGGCCGCCCCGGCAGTTCCAGCGGTGCGTCGAGCGGAAGCCCCACCTTCAGCGCGCAGGTGAACGTGCACGCCCCCAGGAATTCCGCCTCCTCGGCGGGTGGATTCGCGTGCAGCTCGGCGGCGATCGGTGCGGGCACGCACAGCAGCACCTGCCGTGCGCTCACCACGTCGTCGCCGATCCGCAGCCGCGCCCCGGAGCCGTCGTCGACGACCTCCCGGACCGGCTGACCGGTGCGCACGTCCAGGCACGCGGCCATCCGGAGGCAGGGGACGTCCATGCCGTCGCGGTAGGTCCGCCAGGCGGCCGCGTCGCCGACCGCTCGTTGCAGGCCGAGCAGCGCCGCCGCCGAGGATCGGGCGGTGTCCCAGAAGAAGAACGACGCGGCCGGCTGGAGCAGGTAGTCGTGCAGGTCGCGGTGGTGCGAGCGGGCGAACTCGGCCACCGTGGTCCCGCCCAGGGCCGAGCGCTCCGGGTGGTCGGCGTCGACGCTCTCCCCGAGGCGGAGCAGTTCCAGCCTCGCTCGCGGGGACAACCCGGCGCCGGTGAGCAGCCCGCGCGCCGAGGCGAAACCGGAGCGGGGCTCGCCGTCGCGCCACACCGACATCGGCCGCCCGATCGGCGGCACGTCCGATGCTCGAAGACCGAGTCGGTGCAGCAGTTCCCAGGTCGCCTGATATCCGCGGGGAGAGATCTGCTCGGCGCCGGTGTCGACCTGGAAGCCGTGCGTCCGCGCGGTGGCCATGCGGCCGCCGACCTGCTCGGCGGCCTCGTAGACCCGCACCTGCAAGCCGGCGCGCTGCAGCTCGAAAGCCGCTGTGAGACCAGCGATCCCGGCTCCGACGACCGCCACGTCCAGATCCGGGCTCATCCCGCCACCACCAGGAGGTTGGCCAGCACCACCAGCAGCACGTAGACCCGGTGCACGGTGAAGCCGAGCTTGCGGGCGCGCATGATGTCGCCGCGGGCGAAGCCCAGGTGGAACTGCCTGGCCCGCAGCGCCGTGGCGGGCAGCACCAGCAGCACGAACCAGCCCGGAGCGACCCCGGTCAGCGAGGCCAGCGCCCCCAGCAGGAACTCACCGGCCGACAGCGCACCGATGAAGGCGGCGTTGCCTCGCTCCGAGGTCAGCGCGGCCACCGTCGGCCGGCCCACCGCCCGATCACCGTCCACGTCGTTGGTGTTGGAGTACACCCCGAACATGAGCGGCCCCATGCCGAACAGCACCGCCTGCACCAGGACGAACCCGGAGAACTCACCGGCGATGAGGCCGTAGGGCGCCAGCACCAGCGTCAAGCCGAGCACGACCAGGAACGCCTCCTGCAGGCCGTGGTAGCTGAGCTTGAGCCCGTAGGAGTACTGCAGCGCCGCGACGAACACGACGGCCAGCAGCACGATCGCCCACATCGGCCGGTGCGGAGCGGTCACGATCGCCGCCGCCCACAGCATCGCCCCCGACGCCGCTGCGCCCCAGGCGAACCGGATCGCTTCGGCCTCGGTCAGCGTTCCGGCGACCAGCGGTTTGCGGAGCTTCTTGCGCAGCCTGTTGTCCGGCCCGTAGTTGACCAGGTCGCTGCCGTCGCGGTAGCCGGTGATGTCGTCGAGCGCCACCCCGGCCACGATCACCGCGATCTCGCCGAGCAGGAACAGCACCAGCGTCGCGGGCGACTGCTGCACGGCCGCCGCGACGATCAGGATGCCCAGGTAGTAGTCGTAGACGTCGAACTTGCCCAACCGCAGGTAGCCGCGGAACCTGGATCGCGGCTCCGCTGCTGCGAACTCAGTGGACATCGGCGACCTCGCAGTGCTCGCGCACGGCATCGGCGATGAACTCGACTTCGCCGTCGCTGAGGTGCGGGTAGATCGGCAGCGCCAGGATCCGGTCCGCCGCGTGCTGGGCGTTCGGCCACTCGTCGTCCGCCGGGGCGTGCGGCTCGAAGGCGGACTGCTGCGGCAACGGCTTCGGGTAGTACACGTGCGAGCCGATCCCGCGGGCCGCGAGGAAGTCCCGCAGTTCGTCGCGCCGCTCGGCCTGCAGGCAGTAGACGTAGTAGCACCGCCCCTCCCGTCCCGGCGGGGGCGGCAGGACACCGGGCAGCCCGGCGAGGCGGTCGGTGTAGCGCTCGGCGATGCGCGCCCGGCGCTCCAAGCGCTCGGCGAAGCCGGCGAAGCGGTAGGTCTGGAACGCCGCCTGGATCTCGTCGAAGCGGCTGTTGGTGCCCACCACCTCGTGCACGAACCGCTGTCCGTTCTGCCCGTGGTTGCGCAACACCCGCACCCGGCGGCCCAGCTCGGCGTCCCGCGTCACCACAGCGCCACCCTCGCCCGGCATCCCGAACGACTTCACCTGCACGAACGAGTAAACGCCCGCCTCTCCCCAGAGCCCGGCAGGCGTGTCCCGCAGGACCGCGCCCTGAGCGACGGCGGAATCCTCCAGCAGCCGCAGCCCGCGTTCGGCGGCGAGCTCGGCGAACCGAGGCATGTCGGCCATGATCGAGAACATGTGGGCTGGCAGGATCGCCTTGGTGCGGTGGGTGATCCGCGCGGCGGCGTCCTCGGGGTCGAGAACCATCGCGTGCCGATCGACATCGGCGAACACCGGCTGCGCGCCGACCTCCAGCACGGCTGAAGCCAGCGGCGCGCAGCCGAAGGCGGGGACCACGACCTCGTCTCCGGGCCCGATCTCCATCGCCCGCAGCACCAGGCCCAGCGCGCTGGTACCGCTGCCGCAGGCCACCACGTCCGCGGCACCCGTTGCCTCGCGCAGCATCCGCTCGAAGGCTCGCGTGTGCTCGCCCAGGATGAACTTCTGCTCCGGAGCGGTACCGATCTCGCGAATCAGGTCCAGCATGACCTTGCGATCGCCTTCGAACAGGTCCGGCGGGAAGAACGGAATCGTCGTCATCAGACCCTCCCGGTGACGAACTCGCGCACGGCGGCGCACACTCGGTCGACCTGCTCCGGTTCGAGGTCGGGGTACAGCGGCAGTGCCACCGCGCGCTCGCTGGCGGCCTCGGCGCGCGGGAACGCACCCCACCGGTGGCCGCGTCCGGCGAAGCAGGGCTGCAGGTGCAGCGGGACCGGGTAGTAGGTCTCGGTGCCGATGCCGCGGCGCGCGAGGAAGTCGACCAGCCCGTCCCGGTCGTCGACCTCGATCAGGTAGACGTAGAAGACCGCCGATTCCGGATCAGGGGCCTGCGGCAGCCGCACGAGGCCGTCCAGCCCCTGCCGGTAGCGCTCGGCCAGCTCCGCGCGCCGGACGATCTCCTCGTCGAGGTGTTCCAGCTTGGCCAGCAGCACGGCCGCCTGGATGTCATCCATCTTGCTGTTGGTTCCCGCCGCACCGGTTTCGGTGGCGATTCCCGGGAAGTTGTCCAGGGTGTTGCTGAATCGCCCGTGGTGGCGCAGCGCGGCGACCGCCTCCGCGACGCGGGCGTCATCGGTGAGCACGGCGCCCGCGTCACCGAGCGCACCGAGCGTCTTGCTGGGGAAGAACGACAGCACGCCCCCCGCTCCGTGCAGCCCGGCGTGGAAACCCCGCTGCCGCATCCCGATCCCCTCGGCGCTGTCCTCGACCACGGTCAATCCGCGATCGTTGGCGACGGCGTCGATGGCGGACATGTCGGCCATCTGGCAGAACAGGTGCGCGGGCAGCACGAAGCGCGTGCGCGGCCCGGCCACCCGATCGATTTCGGCCGGGTCGAGCGCGTAGCTGACCGGGTCGATGTCCGCGAAGACCGGCTCACCACCGGCGAGGACCACCGCGGTGGCCGTGGCGATGAACGAGTAGGCGGGCACCACCACCTCATCGCCGGGGCGAATTCCCAGTCCGCGCAGCAGCAGCACGAGCGCGTCGGTTCCGCTGTTGACGCCCACGACGTGCCGAGCGCCGGTGTAGCCAGCGAGCGCGCGCTCGAGTTCACCGACCTGCTTTCCGTGCGAGAACTTGCCGTTGTCGAAGACATCGTCTACACGCGCGCTGATTTCGGGCCAGAGGCGCTCGAAGGTATTCGCCTGGGAGAAGAATGGAACTTGTTCTCGACCCGCCGCTCCCCCGGCGAATTCCGCCCCACGGGACAACCTGATCCGACCCCCTGAAACCGCTCCGAATTCAACCCGGCCGAGATCGAACCTAACCACCACCGACCCCGCTCGACATGCGAAAAGGACATCTTCACCCCTTTCGGTGAGAGACGCTTTTTCAGGCAGAACTCCGCATTCCAGACCCGCGAAAGATCGGTACAGTAGGTCGCGACCGGGCGCTCCGCCCGCCCATTCGCATCCACTTATCAGTCCACAGAGGACATTTGCGTATCATGCTGCAGCCATTCGTGATCGGACTCGGTCGCGCCGGCGCCGATCTGCATCTGCGGGTGCTGGAACGGGTTCGCGCGGCCGCGAGCGAGCTGTTCGCGCCCGGTCCGGTCATCGCCAGCGACCCGGACGGGAGCAAGCACCGGCCGGACGTGATCGCCACCGGCTCGATCGAAGCCGCCACCGCGCTGCTGGACCCGCAGCGCACCGTCGCGCACCTGTGCACCCCGCCGGAGAGCCGCGCCGAGGTGCTCGCCGAACTGGTCGGACACGGCTTCCGCCGGATCGTCGTGGAGAAGCCCCTGGCCACCGACCCGGCCGAGCTCGAGACGATCGAGGCCCTCCGCGACCGGCACGGGCTCGACCTGGTCGTGGTCAGCCACTGGCTCGACTCCCGGCTGACCGAGCACCTGGCCGAGCTCATCTCCCGCGGTGGCCTCCGGAGCATCGCGTTCGACCAGGACAAGCCCCGCTTCGCCCGGTCGACGACCACCGGCGGACATCCCACGGCCTTCGACGTGGAGCTGCCGCACTCGCTCGGCGTCGTGCTGCGGCTGGCCGGAGCGGCGCAGCTGACCGCAGCCGAGTGCGGCGACATGCGTTGCGAGGACGCGGTCCTGCCCGGCCTGGGCAGCGCGCGGCTGACGCTGACGCACCCCGGCGGAGTCCGCAGCGAGATCCGCTCGGACCTGACCGCGCCGATCCGGCGGCGCCGCATCGTGCTCGAGTTCGACGACGAGCAGGTCGTCGGCCACTACCCCATCAGCGCCGAGGACGACCACGCGCACCTCGAGGTCGACGGCCTGCGGCGGGTTTTCCGCGACGACGCGCTCACCCGGTTCGTGCTGCGCGCCTACCGCCACTTCCACGCACCCGGTGCCGAGCACGGCACCTTCGAGCTGCACCGCGACATCATCCGCCTGCTCACCGCCGCCAAGGAGAGGACCTTCGAGTATGCGCACTGACCTGCTCGCCGGGATCGGGGACGAGGCGGCGGTGGCGCTGCCCGATCAGATCGATGCCGTCACCCGGCTCGGCTGGACCGGCATCGAGCTGCGCTCGGTCGACGGGGTGGCGCTGGCCGATCTCGACGACTCGCGGTTCCTCCGCGTGCGCCGCGCGGTCGAAGCGGCGGGGCTGCGCGTGGTCTGCCTGGCTTCCCGGATCGGCGACTGGTCGCGGCGCATCACCGCGCCGCCCGAGGACGACCTGCGCGAACTCGACGTGCTCGCCGAGCGGTGCGCGGCGCTGGGAACCCGCTTCATCCGGATCATGTCCTACTGCGCCGACGGGCTCGCCGAAGCCGAGTGGCAAGCGCGGGTGCTGGACCGCGTCGCGCTGCTGAGCGACCGCGCGGCCTGCCACGGCGTGGTGCTGCTGCACGAGAACTGCTCGGGCTGGGCGGGTTCCGATCCCGACCGGATGCTGCGGCTGGTCGACGCGGGCGGGCCTTGCCTGCGGCTGCTGTTCGACACCGGCAACGGCGTCGACCACGGATACGACAGCGTGGACCTGCTCGAGCGAATCCTGCCGCACGTGGAGCACGTGCACGTCAAGGACGCCGTCGGCGATCCCGGCCGGGCCGGGTACGTGCTACCCGGGGACGGTCGGGCTCGGGTGCGCGACTGCCTGCGCGTGCTGTTCGACCACGGCTACTCCGGTGCGCTCTCGCTGGAACCGCACCTGGCCACGCGCCCGCACGAGGGCGTCGCGGCCACCGATTCCGCCCCGTTCGTGCTGGCCGGACGGCGACTCGAGGAGTTGCTGCGGGAAACGACCGCGCAGACGGCCGGTGTCGTCTGATGCCGTTCACCGACGACGACTGCGAACTGCTGCTCGATCTGCTGGCCACGCCCACCGTCAACCCGCTGGAAACCTCGGAGCCACCGCGGCTCTGGCAGGCCCAGCGCACCTACGCGCGCGCGGCCGAGGGGCTCGGTTTCCAGGTGCTGCAGCACGCGCCCCCGCCCGCGGACGTGCTCGACCGCGCGGACGTGCCCGCGGCCGTGCGGCGAGCCGGGCCGGACTTCCTCGCCGAGCAGCCGAGCCTGCTGCTGCGACTGGGTCCGGAGCTCCCGCGCTCCGCGACGGTCATGTTCAACGTGCACCTGGACACCGTCGCCGGGCTGGAGCCGGTCGGGCTGCGCGATGGCCGGTTCACCGGACGCGGTGCGATCGACGCGAAAGGACCCGCCGTCGCCCTGCTCTCCGGGATCCGCGCCGCTGTCGAGGCGGAAACCGCTCTGGGCCAGGATGTTTCCGTGCTGGTGCAGGCCGTCGCCGGCGAAGAGGGCGGAGCGATGGGAACCTTCGGCACCCGGCCCCTGGTGGAGCAGGGCCACGTCGGCAGGATCAACATCTGCTGCGAGCCCACCGGCCTGCGCTACCTGCCGCGATCCACCGCGTCGATGACCGCGCGCCTGCTCGTGGACGGGCGCGGCGCCATCGACGACGCGCCGGATTCGGGCGACAACGCCACCGTGCTGCTCGGCTTCCTCGCTCAGCACTTGGCCACGCGCCTCGACCCGGCCGACCGCCCCGGACGATTGTGCGTCGGCGGGCTGCGCACCGGTGACCGGCACAACCGCGTGTACGGATCCGGGGAACTGCAGCTCAACCTCTCCTACGCCGACGCGCGAGAAGCGGCGGCGGCCGAGGCGGCGCTCAACGCCGAGATCGACCGCGGGCTCCGCCACTTCCGGGAGCTGTTCGCGGGCACGCGGGAATTCGCCCGCACCGCGCTCGACGCACCCGCGATCACCCGCGTGGAGTGGCTCAAGCGCGGGCTTCCCTGCCTGAACGGCACCGACCCGTGGGCCGAGGCCCTGCTGTCCGGCGCGGGTGCCGCCCGCTGGCCGGATGACGAGCCCGCCTTCACCTGCGACGCCATCTGGCTGCACGACCTCGCCGAGTCGTTCACCGCCGTGCTGGGCCCCGGTCGGCTGGACGCCAATCAGGCGCACGCCGAGGGCGAGTACGCCGACCGCACCGAGCTCGCGGAGTTCGCCTCCGTCGTCTCCGCGCTGCTGACCGGCTTCGCGCAGCATCGCACCGGAAAGGAGCACCGTGTCGAATCCGCAACCTGACCCCGTGCACGTCCCCTACGACCAGCTGCACCACCTGATCAGCGGTCAATTCACCCGGCGCGGGGTGCCCACCGAACGAGCCCGGCTCGCCGCGTCGGCCCTGTGCCACGGCGATCTGTGCGGGTTCGAGTCGCACGGCGCGTTCAACCTGACGCGGCTGTACCTGCCGCTCTTCGACTCCGCGCGAGTCGATCCCGGCGCCGAACCGGTCACCCGCACCGATCTCGGCGCCTGCGCGACGGTGGACGCAGGGCGCGCACTGGGCCTGTGGGCCGCGGCGGAGGCCATGGACCACGCGATCGAGCGCGCCGGAACGCACGGCCTCGGGCTGGTCTCGGTGCGCGGCGGCACGCACCTCGGTTGCGCCGGGTTCCACGCGGCGCGCGCCGCCGAGGCCGGAATGATCGGGGTAGTGGCGAGCAATTGCGGCGGTCAGCGCATCGCCCGGCCGCCCCGCGGAGCGCTGGCGATGCTGGGCACCAACCCGCTGGCGGTGGCCGCGCCCGCGCTGCCGGAGCACCCGTTCGTCCTGGACATGAGCACGACCGTGGTCCCGACCGGCAAGGTGCGGCTGGCGGCCAGCGACGGCGCGTCGGTGCCGGACGGCTGGATCGCCGACGACACCGACCGCCCGGTCACCGATCCGCACGCCTTCGACGGCGGTACCGCGCACCTGCGCTGGCTCGGCGGCGACCCGGAAACCGGCTCGCACAAGGGTTTCGGCCTGGGTCTGACCGTCGAGGTGCTGTCAGCCCTGCTCTCCGGATCCGGCATCGGACCCGCGCCCGAGGCGCTGCGCGGGGAAGCCGGGCGCGACGACGACATCGGCTACTTCGTGCTGGCCATCGACGGCCAGCGGCTGCGGCCGGATTTCGCCGAGGCCGCCCGCGCGATGTTCGGCGCGGTGCTGGACTGCCCGCCTGCCACCGGCGATGACGTGGTTCGCTATCCCGGCTGGTGGGAGGCCGAGCGTTCCTGGCAGCGCAGGTGCGAAGGAGTCCCGATTCGCCCGCGACTGCACCGGGAGCTCGTCGAGCTCGGCCTGCGCGACGCCGAAGCGGTGGCCCGCTGATGCGCCGCGTCGCGGTCATCGGGCTCGGGGCGATCTCCGCCTACTACCTCGACGCCATCGAAACCCGGCCGGACTGGCACTTGAGCGCGGTCTGCGACGTGCGCCCCGACGCCCTCGGCGGGCGCTCGCCCGATGTCGCCCGCTTCCGGGATCACCGGGAACTCCTCGCGGAAGTGGACCTCGAAGCCGTCGTCGTGACCGCGCCCAACGACGTGCACGCCGCGGTGTGCCGGGACGCGTTGCGCAGCGGAGTCGCGGTGTGCGTGGAAAAGCCGCTCGCGGTCTCGCTGGACGACGCGCGGGAACTGGCCGCGCTGGCCGCGCAGCGGGAAGTTCCGCTGCTGACCTCGTTCCACCGCCGGTACAACGCCAACGTGCTCCGCCTGCTGACCGAGGTCGCCGCGCGCGGCGGCCCGGCGGCGATGCGGGTGCGCTACCTGGAGCGCATCGAGGAGCACATCGGCGACGACACCTGGTACCTCGACCCGCAGCGCTGCGGCGGCGGCTGCGTGGCCGACAACGGGCCGAACGCCTTCGATCTCGTGCGGCTCTTCCTCGGCGAGGCCGCGCTCAAGCACGCCACCATCGATCGCGACGAGCACGGCACCGACCGGCGAGCGACCATCGAGCTGGAGTCACCGTCCGGTGTACCCGCGGTCGTCGAGCTGGACTGGTCGCACTCCGGTGAGACCAAGGACGTCGAGGTGCTGCTCGCCGACGGAACGCGGCTGCGCGCCGACATGCTGGCTGGTTTCCCGGGTTTCAAGTCCTCGCTGTGGCACGAGTACCACGGCGTTCTGGACGAGTTCGCCGGCGCGATCGACGCGGGAACCCATCGGGCCGACGGCGGGCTCGCGGCGCTGGAACTGGTCCGCGGAAGCTACCGAGCACCCGCGCGAGCGGTGCCGGGAAAGGAGCCCGTTTGAACCCCGACGAGGACGGACCGAAGCGCTCGCTGTCGGCCCGCGTGGTCAAGGTGCTGGTCCATCACCGCGCCGAACGCGGAATGTCCCTGGAACCGCATGCCAGCCGCTGCATCCGCGCGGGCGAGGTGCACGAGCTGGTCACCACCGATCACGCCGAGACCGACGCGGACGCGCGCATCGACCGGGTGGCCTTCCTGGGTTTCGCCGAGTTCGACCACGGCGGTGTGCTCGACCGCGGCGACCGGCTCCGGATCGGTGCCCGCCACGTGGGAACCGTGCTCGGGTTCGACGCGTGCCACTTCCCGAACCACTACAACATCCTCGTGCGCGCGGAAGTCCCGGTCAGCGGTGCGGACCTGGGGCTGCGACCGGAGGCGGAGCTGTCGTTCACCCCACCCCCGGCGGGGTGAACGACGTACGAGCACGCGGCGGGTCCGTTGCTTCCAGCGCGGGACACCGCCCGCACAGCAGGGGATTGCGCAGCGGCCTCGTGGCGAACGCGCCGCGAGGCCGCGTTCGGCGTGCTCGAGGAGCCGTCCGGATCGCGGACCCGCTCGGCCCGCACCGCCGGACGACCTCGCACCGGACGAACTCCTAGAGATGCCGGACGTTCTCCCCGGCGAGCTTGCCCCTGGTGTCCAGCAGCAGGCATCGCGAGGCGACCAGCCGGACCGGGTCGTAGCACGAGTGATCCTGCAGCAGGATCGCGATGTCGGCCGCGCGCAGCGCTTCCTCCGCCGAATCCACCCGGGGAAGCTCGCGGCCGTCGACCTCCAGGGCGCGCACACCGGGATCGTGGTAGACGACGTCGGCTCCGCTGCGCAGCAACCCGCTCGCCACCGGGTAGGCCGGGGATTCCCTGGTGTCGGCGATATCCGGCTTGTAGCTCACCCCGAGCAGCAGCACGCGAGCCCCCTCGACCGGCTGCTCCCGGTCGCGAAGCAACCGCTCGGTGCGAGCGACGACGTATTCGGGCATCCGGGCGTTCACCGCCCGCGCGGCCGCCAGCGTGCGGAACGAGAATCCCGCGCCGTCGGCCATGGTTTCCAGGTAGACCGGATCCACCGGGATGCAGTGGCCACCGACGCCGGGACCGGGCTGGAACGGGGCGTACCCGAACGGCTTGGTCCCGGCGCAGTGCAGCACGTCCCACACGTCGATGTCCGTCCGGTCGCAGAACAACGCGACCTCGTTGACCAGCGCTATGTTGACGTAGCGGTAGGTGTTCTCCAGCAGTTTGGCCATCTCGGCCTCACGAGTTCCGCGGGAGACCACCAGCGTGTCCACGAACCGTCCGTAGAAGGCGACGCCGTGCTTCGCGCACAGCGGCGTGATCCCGCCGACGATCTTCGGCGTGTTGCGCACGCCGAAGAACTCGTTCCCGGGATCGATGCGTTCCGGCGAATAGACGAGGTGGAACTCCTCGCCCGCGACCAGCCCGCTGGCCCGTTCCAGCAACGGCCGGACGAGCTCTTCGGTGGTACCGGGATACGAGGTCGATTCCAGCACCACCAACGTGTTCGGGCGCAGCTGCTCGCCCACGGTCCGCACCGCGGCCCGCACCGCGCTCAGGTCCGGAACCCCCTCGGCGAGCCCTGTCGGCACGCACAGGACCACGGTTTCGGCCTCGGAGATCACGGCGGGGTCGGTGCTGGCGCGGAACCCCGCGGCCGCCATGTCGGCGACCGCGGAGTCCGGCACGTCCGTCACGTGCGATCGGCCCGCGTTGAGCCCCTCGACCACCGCCTCCGAGACGTCGAAACCGGCTGTGCTCATCCCGCTCTCGAACGCGCGGGCGAGCAGCGGAAGCCCGACGTAGCCGAGCCCGACCACGACGAGCTCCACCCGGGATCGTGCGAGCGGAGCGTTCATGCCTTGAAGCTGCCGAACGCCGGGCTGTCGTGCGCCCCGCGGCCCGGCTCGAGCGGGACTCCGGGCACGACCGGGGTCCCGTCGCACCCTGGAGTCGCGTAGAGCGTGATCTCGCGCGGCGTATCGTTGATCACCACGTGGGTGCCCACCGGGAGCTCGTAGCAACCCTCCGGGTTCTTGAACTTCTTCACCGGAACCGCCTTGTCCAGAATGAAGACCAGAACCTGGTCGTTCTGCTCTTGCGCGGCAGGGGCTTGCGCGACGGCGGTACCACCCGCCGTCCCCGCCAACAGGGCACCGGAGGCGAGCAGTACCGCGGCCGTTCGCAGAATCCGCATGACATACTTCCTTTCCGCAATGGGTCACCACGGTCCGCCCGTGGAGAGGTGATTGCTGATGGCCCGCAGGGCGACCGATGCCGAAACGCCCCGCTGAGAAAGCCGTGATCGAAGCTAGCAGCCTCCGAAATCCGTTGCAGGCAAAGGAGTCTGCACGCGAGCACGGATACGGACAGGAAAGCGCCCGATCGTGCGACGCAGCCTGCCGCCGGTCCGGAATCGTGCTCCCATCCTTAATCGAAGGATGAGACGAAGAGGTCCTTCATTCCTTGCGAGCTTAGGGAGTCAAATCCGCATGGTTTCGAAACTCGGGAAGAAGTCCGGCATTCTCGGTGCGGCCGCGGCGCTGGCCGCCGCCCCTGTCCTGGCCGCCACGATGACGGCGCAGGCTGCGCCGCAACCCGCTCCAGCTCCCGCGCCGCAGGCGCTGTTGTCCTGCGACTTGTCCGGCAAGGCCGAGTTCTCCCCGGCGCTGTCGGTCAACCCGGCGGGCGCGAGCACCCAGATGAAGGTCTCCGGCGAGGCCACCGGTTGCGAGGGCCAGAGCAAGCGCCAGGACGGCGTCGTGAGCGCCAAGTTCAGCGGTGCGCTGGAAGGCCAGATGTCCTGCACCTCGCTGCCGCGCGACGTCGGCGGCGACGTCGAGATCACCTGGACCTACGAGGACGGCAGCACCAAGACGAGCACTGCCGACTTCAACCTCAACATGGAGGGTGATCTGACCAACCCGAGCGAGCCCGTCACGGGCGCCTTCACCGGCTCGACCACCGATGGCGAGTTCGCCGAAGCCAAGCACGAGGGCAAGGCGAAGATCGACCCGTCCAGCGTCGCGGGCGGCTGCGCGGGCGGTGCGATCACCGGTAGCGGCCTCGAGTCGATGGCCTTCGACGGCACCTACGAGATGACCAAGTGATCTCGGGATGAGCGGTGATGGGTGGAGCTGCGGCTCCACCCATCACTGATGCGCGATCACCACCACCCGGTGCGTTCCGGGACGGGCACCCGTCAGGTGAGCGCGCCCCGCACCGCCGAGGCGAAGCGCAGCGCGGCGCCTTCATCGGCTTGCTGGAAGCCCAGCCTCGGTTCGCTGATCTCCAACTCCAGCAACACCGGATCGCCCGCGTCGGCGCGCAGGATGTCGACGCGGGCGTACAGCAGCGATCGGCGATGCACACCCAGGTGCGCGGCCGCCGCGTCGAGGGCCTGCTCGGCGAGCGCGTGCCACGCGCCGTCCGGTGCGGCCACGCCGAGCTCCTCGGTGACGTACAGCCCGGAATCGTCCAGGTCGGCACCGCGCAGCATCGGTCCCTTGGTGAACGCGTGCGAGTACTGGCCGCCGAAGAACACCAGCGCCGTCTCGCCTTCGGCATCCACCGCTCGCTGATACGGCTGCACCACGGCGACCTGATCCGCGGCGTGCAGCGCCCGCAGGTGTTCGTCCGCCGCCTCGTGCCCTGCCGAGGTGAACCGCGCCGCCCCGCGCGAACCGGCGCCGACGGCGGGTTTGACGACGAAGTCGCCCTCCGGCCATTCCACGTGTTCACCCGGCGCGACGAGCGTCGTGGGCACCACGGGAACGCCGGCGCGCCGCAGGTCCACGAGATAGGACTTGTCGGTGTTCCAGCGCACCGCCTCGGCCGGGTTCCGCAGCGCGGGCACCGACGCGCACCAGTCGAGGAACTCCTTGCGCCGCTCGGCGTAGTCCCAGGTCGCCCGCAGGATCACCAGGTCGGCGTCGGTGAAGTCCTCGGCGGGGTCGTCCCAGACCGCCCAGCGCGTGTCCACGCCGACGTCCTCGAGCGCGCGCATGGCGCCCGCCTCGTCGCCCTTGCCCTCGGGAAGATCGGCGCACCCGACCAGGACCACGCGGCTCAACGCCCGGTCTCCGCGGTCATCGGCCGCACGGGCGTGCGCTCGGTCAACAGCTTCACGATGTCGTCGGTAACCACGTCGGCAGTTTAGGCGTCCTTTCAGCACGCAGCGGTAGCCGCACGCGGTGTGGGACTGCCGACACCGCCACGAGTTCTCGGACGTCATCGAGCGAGGAGAGCCGCAGCGCCGCGCATCGACATGCTCAAGTCCCGGATCCCGCAGTCCGGCCCCAGATGTTCCGCCACCCGCACCGCAACATCTCCGCAGGTGGCGCCGCACCCGACTAGGCACCCCGCACCGCCCGCCCCAGCTCAGCGGGCCGGGCTCGACGCGCTCACCGGAGCGGGCCTTCGATCGCCAACGGCGCCCGCGCTGCGCGGCGGACCGCGCTCCGCCAGTCAGCAGCGAGTGCCCGAGCCCGCGACGCCCCGGCTCCGCGACCGCGCGTTCGCGCAGGTCCGGCCGGTGGAGGGCGAGCACGATCCCGACGCCGGCTCCCGGGCGCGCTGCTACCGGCCTCGAACGCGAATCTGGTTCAATGAACGATCATGACCAGCGCGAGTGCGGCGCCGCGAGGCGCGAACACGGTGGACATCGCGATGCTCGTGCTCGCGGTGCTCTCGCTCGGCCTGCTCAGCTACGTGATGTTCTTCGAGCACACGGCCGCAACCGCGCACGCGGTGTTCATCGCCGACACCGCGATCTGCGGCGTGTTCTTCGTCGAGTTCCTGTGGCGCTGGCGGGCGACCGGCTGGCGAGGCCGGTTCCCGCTGCAGAGCTGGTACGAGATCCTCGGAATGATCCCCATCGCGCATCCCGCGCTGCGCGGTTTCCGGCTGCTGCGCGTCGTCGTGGTGGTGGTGCGAATGGCCCGCACCGCCGACCGCGCCTTCGGCGAGCGCTTCACGCAACGGCTCATCGAGCGGTTCTCCCGGCCGATCGTGCTGGCCATCAAGAAGCCGATCACCATCGCGGTGCTCGACGAGGTGGTCAAGGTCCTCGAGACCGGCAACTACCCGAAGAACATCGCGCACTCGCTGGACGAGAACCGCGAACTGCTGCGCGAGATCATCACCGAGAAGCTCAGGGAGGATCAGCAGGCGGGCCGCCTGAAGAACCTGCCCTTCCACGACGAGATCGTCAACTCCATCACGGAGACCACCATGCGGGTCATCCACGAGGTGCTGACCGATCCGCGCACCGACGAGTTCTTCACCGAGGTCGTCCGGGAGAACCGCGAGCAGATCAGGCAGGCCGTGCAGCTCGGCCTGCACGAAGCCGAGCAGCGCCCGGAACCGGTCTACCGCGCCAAGTACGAGAACGCCTGAGCTCAGCCCTCCGCGCGCGGGGTGAAAGCGATCGCCCGGACCGCGCGGGCCCGCTCGGGCCAGCTCGGATCCGCCGGGTCCACCGGGAAACCGAGCACCGGCGCGATCCGCTTCCAGGCGTGCGGATGGGCGCGCTGGTAGTCCAGCAGCACCGCGTGCGCCTCCTCCCCGTCGAGGAAGCGGTGCTCGGGCCGGGTCCAGCGCTGCGCGCCGATCCGCACCTCCAGCGCGGGCGCGGCCCGCAGGTTGCGGTACCAGTCCGGGTTCTTCCCCCAGGCGGCGACAACGACGGCTTCCGGCACGTCCGGCCGGTAGCGGACCACCTCCACCACGACTTCCCTGCGGGCACCCGTTCGGCGTCCGCGGTGCGCGAGGTAGAGCAAGCGGTGCCCGGCGAGCGCGCCCAGCCGAGCGCGGTACAGCCAGATCGGAGCGCGTAGCAGCACGCGAAGCGCGCCCCGGGGCTTGCGGTCGGTCAGCGCCACGACTCCTCCGATCAATCCCGCGCGACCGGCGACCGATCGCACCACCAATCCCGCGCGTCGACCGAGATCGGCGATGCCGCAAATGGGATATACCTCGTGCAATTGCGGCCGCCGTCGGCGGGCGCAATTCCCGGACCCGAAAAGCTCGCCCACCAGGTAAACTACGGCGCACGCATACTCTATCACGCATTGTGATCGCCGAAGCGCGGGAGCCGCATTGCGATTCGAAGTGGCGTGTTGAGAGCATGTTCGCGGCAGGAGCAGGCCTGACGTCACCGGTCACGCCTGCGGGTCGCGATGAGAGGTCGAATCGTGCTGGACGCACTCCCCGGAACTGTTGCTACATCGGCTGGCCCCACGGGCGCCATCACACAATTCAATCCCTTGGTGAATTGGTTCACCACGAACGCCAGCGCCTTTATTTCCGGGATCATCAATGTGGCCATCATTCTCGTGGTCGCGTTCCTGGCTCGGGCCGTCGTCGGCCGGTTGATCACCCAGCTGATCAAGCGGATCGTGGCCTCCCACCAGAAGATCGGGGCCGCGAAGAGCAAGGCCAGCCGGGTCGTCATGAAGAACGGCGAGGAGAGCGAGGCCCAGCGCCAGGAGCGCCAGGAGCAGCGGTCCAAGACCATCGGTGCCGTGCTCCGCAGCATCGCCTCGTTCGTGATCTTCGGCGTGGCGTTCATGATGATCCTGAGCGAGTTCGGGATCAACCTCGGCCCGATCCTGGCCAGCGCGGGCGTGCTCGGCCTGGCGATCGGTTTCGGCGCGCAGAGCCTGGTGCAGGACTTCCTGTCCGGTCTGTTCATGATGGTCGAGGACCAGTTCGGCGTCGGTGACGTCGTCGACGTCGGTGACGCGGTCGGCACGGTCGAGGCCATGACCATGCGCGTGACCCGGGTTCGCGATCTGGACGGCAACCTCTGGCACGTCCGCAACGGCGAGATCATGCGCGTCTGCAACATGAACCAGGACTGGGCCAACGCGGTCATCGAGATCCCGCTGGACTACTCGGTCGACCTGCCCGCCGCGAAGACCTCCATGGAGGCCGCGCTGAACGAGTTCGCCGCGGACCCCGAGTTCGAATCGCAGATTCTGGAGCAGCCGCAGGTCAACGGCGTTGTCGGCATCGGCAACGGCGCCGTGACCATGCGCGTGATCATCAAGACCAAGCCGGGCGCGCAGTGGGCGATCGGCCGCGCCGCCCGCGCCCAGCTCAAGCACCGCTTCGACCAGGAGGGCATCAAGGTCGCCTACCCGCTGCTGCCGCTCGAAGGCGCCGGAGCCACGAAGCAGGGCTGACGACCGCGACCGGTCGCCGGGCGCGGCTCGATCCTCGACCGCCGATAGCTGAACAGTTCGTGCGAATGCCCGCGCCGTCCGGCGCGGGCATTCGTGCTATCCGGCGGAATCCGCTTCTCCGCTTTGCCCGGAATGGGCGAGCTCGACACTCCGGCTCAGTTCTGCTTACCATGCACCACTCGTATGCGCGCAGTGCCGTTTTGTCCGTGTTCGCGATGCGGCGCGTCGTTGATTCCAGGAGCCCGACCGATGCACGAAATCACCAAGAGAACTCAGCTGGGATTGGCGAGTTTCATCGCCGCTCTCGCCTCGCTGGGCGCGGGTTTCATTCACCTGGCGGTCACGCCCGATCATTGGCGAGCGTGGACCCTCTACGGTGTTTTCTTCCTCGGCATCGCGCTCTTTCAAGTGATCTGGGCGGCAGCGGTCCTGCTCGTCGCGCATCCGGTCGTGCCCGCGCTGGGCCTGGTCGCCAACATCGCGGCGACGGCGCTGTGGGGCGTGACCCGCGCGTGGGGGCCACCGATCGGCCCGGATGCCGGAACACCGGAAGCCATCGGTGTTCCGGGTGTGCTGACGGTCGTTCTGGAGGTCGTGGCTGCCGCCGGAGCGCTGGTGCTGCTCGTTCCCCGGCGGCAGCCCGCGGCGCTCGGCCGCGGCGGTCATCGCTTCGCCCTGGGCGGGGCCGTCCTGGCCATCGCCGCGCTCACGACACCGGGCGTGATCGCCGCCTTCGGGCACAGCCACGGCAGCCACGGGGAGCACGCCGGCCACCACGAGACGGGACCGCGCGAGCCCGGGCACTCCGATCACCACGCGCCAGCCGCACCGCCGCCGGCCTCCGGCACGCTCCCGGCACCGCCACCGCCCCCGCCCGCCGAGGGTGAGGGCGGGCACGGACACCACGATCACTGACGTGCGAGGCGACCCGCGGCCGCGCGGCGGCTCACGCCTGCTCCTCGGCGACCACGCGGCCCGCGGTGCGCACACCGCCCCACTGACGAACCTCGCTCGGCAGATCCAGCCGGTCCACCGGAGCCGCGTTCTCGTAGGGTCCCCACTGCTCGCGCGGCAGCATCCACATCACTTCGAACTCGTTGCCGTCCGGGTCCGCGCCGTACACGCTCTTCGTGGCGCCGTGGCTCGACTCGCCCCGCAGCGCACCGAGTTCGGCCAGCGTCCGGCGGGCCTGTTCCAGCTCCTCGATCGTGTCGACCTGCCACGCCAGGTGGTAGAGGCCCACGCTGCGCGGCGGCCGGGTCGCGGCGGTCTCGCCGAGGCCGAACAGCCCGAGATCGTGGTGATTGCCGGAGCGGGCCAGCCGCAGGAACGCGGCATTGGCGCGGGGCTCGCGAACGGCGACCTCCATGTCGAAGGCCGAGGTCCAGAAGCGCTCCGCGGCTTCCAGGTCGGTAACGAACAGCACCGCATGATTGAGCCGCACAGCCGGGATGGTCATGGTCGTCCCCTCCTGGTGGTCGCGGGCCGTCCCGCCACATCGAAACGACCGGTGATCGGCTCTTCGCGCAGAGGTAGTTGAACTGTCAGGTACTGACACGGTAACCAGCAATTGTCTGATCTCGCAACAACTGACCAATCAAATACTGCCGAGTATGCTGTTCGTATGCCAGCAGTCACCGATGACCACCTCATCACCACCTTCGGACGCCTCGCGGAGGCATACAGCCGGCTCGAACAGCGACTCGGCCCGGCGATGGAGGCGCACACCGGCCTGCCGCACGCGTGGTTCGAGGTGCTGATCCGGCTCGCCCGCTCCCCGGAAGGGCAGCTGACGATGGGAGCGCTCGCCGAGGAGATCGCGCTCACCACCGGCGGCGTCACGCGCCTCGTCGACCGGATGCAGAAGGCGGGCTACGTGGAGCGCCGGCGCTGCCCGGACGATCGCCGCGTCTCCTACACCGGCATCACCGACAGCGGGCGGGAGATCCTCGACCGGACGACCCCCGAGCACGCGCGCAACCTGCGCGAAGTCTTCGCGAGCTTCAGCGAACGGGATCTGGCCGCACTGGACGAACTCCTCGACCGGATCCGCCACACCGCGCACGCGGCCACCTGAGACCTCTCCCCCGCTTTCAGCAGCGGTTATCGGCCGCACTTGTGGGCTCACCCGAGCTTCGCGTTTCCCCGCGCCCGCGGCATCGACCTACCGTCGGAGCCAAGGCCGACACCGGCCGTCCACCTCGGACAACGGCGATTGGGGAGCCAACCATGGCGCAGCGGACGTTGCAGAACAAGGTCGCGGTGATCGGCGGGGGCGCGAAGAACCTGGGCGGCCTGCTCTCCGCGAACTTCGCGGCCGAAGGCGCGAAGATCGTGGTGCACTACCACGGCGACGCGTCCGCCGAGGACGCCGAGAAGACCGTGAACGCGGTCCAGAACGCCGGCTCGGAGGCGATCTCGGTACAAGCCGACCTGACCCGCGTGGCCGACGTGCGGCGGGTCTTCGACGCGGCGATCGACTCCTTCGGAGCGGCAGACGTCGCGGTCAACACCACGGGAATGGTGCTGCGCAAGCCCATCCTGGAGACCACCGAAGAAGAGTACGACCGGATGTTCGGCATCAACGCCAAGGCCGCGTACTTCTTCATCCAGGAGGCCGGTCGCAGGCTCGACGACGGCGGAAAGATCATCAGCCTGGGCACCTCGCTGCTCGCCGCGTTCACCGACGGCTACTCCACCTACGCGGGCGGCAAGGCCCCGCTGGAGCACTTCACCCGCGCCGCGGCCAAGGAGTTCGCCGACCGCGGCATCTCGGTCAACACCGTGGCACCCGGGCCGATGGACACACCTTTCTTCTACCCGCAGGAGACCGCGGAGCGCGTCGAGTTCCACAAGTCGCAGGCCATGGGCAACCAGCTCACCCAGATCGAGGACGTCGCCCCGATCATCCAGTTCCTGGCCACCGAGGGCTGGTGGTTCACCGGCCAGACCATGTTCCCCAACGGCGGCTACACCACCCGGTAAGGGAAATGGGGGGATCAGTGCGCGGGGCGGTCAGCCGCCCCGCGCACTGATCGCGGAGCTCGTCCTGGCTATCCTCGGCGCCTGGTCGCGCTCCGCACGCACCCGGAGATCGGGACACCGAAGGCGAGGAACGAGTTGGGGCTGGACCTGCACAAACTGGAACACCTCATCGCCGTCGCGGAGGAGGGCACCTTCACCCGCGCGGCGCGGCGGGTGAACCTGTCCCAACAGGCCCTGTCGAGCTCGATCCGCGCGCTGGAACGCGAAGTGGGCGTGGACCTGCTCGAGCGCAGCGGCAACGCCGTCACCGTCCTGCCCGCCGGACGAGCGCTGATCACCGATGCGCAGGTGCTGCGCGGCGTGGCCCGATCCGCCCTGCAGCGCGCCCGCCGCATCGGCCGGGGCGAGGCCGAGGTCCTGCACATCGGGCACACCCCGGCGGTCACCGGTGACGAGGTCACCACGCTGCTCCGGCAGGCGCACACCGCGCACCCGGAACTGGCGACTCAGGTCAACCAGCGCTACCCGGACGAGCTCAGCGCTCAGCTGCTGGCGGGCGAGCTCGACCTCGGCCTCTGCCGGGCGATGCCCCCGGTGCGCGGGCTCGGCCGCAGCCTGGTGCTGCACCAGCGGTTGCACGTCGCCGTGGCGGCCGACCACCACCTCGCCCACCGGGACTCGGCGAGCCTCGGCGACCTCGCGGGCGAGCCGATCGTGGTCTGGGGCCAGCCGGGACGTTCCGGCTACACCGACCTGCTCGTCGAGCACTGCCGCCAGGCGGGCTTCGAACCGGAGCTGCACCGCAACCCGATCCAGGGAACGCCACCGGTGACCGCCGTGATCGGCACGCAGCACGCCGCCTTCGTCACAGCCGCCCCCGGAACGGCCGCGCACGGCCAGGTCCGGATCATCGAACTCGATCCGGCCGTCCACGTGCCGCTGCACGCGCTCTGGCCCCAGCACACCAGCTCGGAAGCCCGCGACGCCTTCCTGCGCGCCGCGGGTTAGCGGCCGAGAGCTCGCGCAACGGCCGCGAATCGCGTACCCGCTGGGCCCTTCAGCGCAAACTCGTCGCGGCCCCAAGTCCCTCGAACGAGGAAGCCGTGACCGGGAGCGCGATTGCCGCGAGCGCAGCTGGGTATGGCTGTCGGGTGCACCCGCTATCCGCGAGGGAGCGAAATGCCCCTGCCGCTGCCCGATTGCGACAACCTGCCGGTCGGCTCGCTGCAGCACCGCATCCGATCGCTGACCGCCGACGAAGGCCGACCGTCCGGGCGAGCGGTGAACCAGCTGATCATCGCGAAGGAGGCGCAAGGATGACCGACTCGGACGAACGCCGCGTGGCCAAGGCACTGCAGGGTGCGGAGTTCCCCGCGGGCAAGCAGTACTTGCTCGACTACGCGCGGGCTCGCGGAGCGGGCCCGAAGACGGTGCAGGCGCTGGAGGCCCTCCCCGAGCGCACCTACGGCAACAGCGACGAGGTCGAGCAGGCGGTTCCCCAGGAACCCGACAAGGCAACCGGCCGACCCGAGTCCGGAGCGACAGTTTTGCCTATAACCGTGCCGCGAGCACGCCCGTTGCGCCCTACAGTTATAGGCAAAACTGTCACGCCTCGGGACGGGACACCTGAATCTCCGGTCCGACCTTGGGTGCGTCGAACTGGAGTTCGGGTTGGGCGGGGTCGGGGCGGTGAGGTCGGGCACGGGGTCGTGAGCGGCTTGGCGCGGTGTTCTGGGTCACGTGTTCGCGGTCCGGCCCGGCGTCCTGCGCGGCTCGTCTCGTCTTGACGGGCTCGGTGCCGCATCACCGCGAGCCCTTCCGGAAGCGGCGTCGAGCCGGGTCCGTTACACACCTCCAGCGATGCTGCACAACCCCGGGCAGCAGCAGCTATAGAGCAAATCTATCGGACCCTTTCAAAATTCATCTAGGTCGATTTCTGCAATCGGTTTGATCCGGGCGCGAACGCCTGAGAGCATTCTTGGAAATCCGCTACCGGGCAATGCAATGGAGCAGCAGACGGACGCGCAACACATCGCCGTCCGCGCGGTAGCGCTGGAAAATGCGCAGGCGTCCGGACCGATCTGGCCGTGACCAGCAATTCGACGCCGCGCGTCCAAAACCGACGAAATCGATAGCAGAAAACATCCGCCAGACGTTCCGCGAGGGGACCGGCCGGCCAGTCGTGCACGCACTAGTAGCACGACACCGGCCCAGAACTGCGCATCTCGTGCGCTCTTCCGACCTCGCGAGTCAGGGTTCCCATGAAAACTTTAACAACGAAACAGCAAACCGGCGGTACCGTTTTCACGGTTTCCATTGCGCTTTCGGCGCTGATCGTCCTGTGGGGCGCGGCAGCACCGGAGAGCTTCGCCTCCGTCACGACGCAGCTCTTCGACCAGGTCGTAACGGATCTGAGCTGGTTCTTCCTGCTCGCCGCCAACATCTTCCTGGTATTCGTCATCTACCTGGGGTTGAGCCGCTACGGCAGGATCAAACTCGGGAAGAAGGACGACAAACCTGAATTCGGGCGCTTGTCCTGGTTCGCGATGATGTTCCAAGCGGGAATGGGACCCGCGATCATCTTCTGGGGATTGGCCGAACCGCTCTCGCACTACGTGAACGTGCCGTTCGGCCTCGCAGAACCGGGCACGGACGCCGCCGCCGGTGTGGCCATCCAGTACTCCTTCTTCCACTGGGCGCTGCACCCCTGGGCGATCTACGCGGTCGCCGGGCTCGCCGTGGCCTACTTCAGCCACCGCAAGAACGAGAAGGGCCTGCTCAGCGTCATCTTCCGCCCGCTGCTCGGCGACCGCGTCGACGGCCCGCTGGGCAAGGCGATCGACATCCTCGCCGTCCTCGCGGTCGTGTTCGGCATCGCAGTCGCGCTGGGACAGGCCGGCCTGCAGATGACCGCGGGACTCGGCGAGACCTTCGGCCTGCCGACCGGCATCCTCGTGCAGCTGATCGTGCTGGCGCTGACCACCGCCGCGTTCATGGGATCGGCGACCACGCGGATCGAGCACGGCATCAAGTGGCTGTCGAACATCAGCATGCTGATCGCTCCGCTGCTGCTGATCTTCTACTTCGTCGTGGGCCCGACCATCACCCAGCTCAACGTCTTCACCGAGGGCATCGGCGGCTACCTGACGAACCTCGTCCCGATGAGCTTCCGGCTGGACTCGTTCAGCCCGGAGATCGAGTGGATGGGCAGCTGGACCGTCTTCTACTGGTCCTGGTGGATCGCCTGGGCGCCCTACGTCGGCCTGTTCATGGCCCGCATCTCGCGCGGCCGCACCATCCGCGAGTTCGTCGGCGCCACCGTTCTCGTCCCCAGCGTGGTCAGCATGATCTGGATCGCCGTGTTCGGCGGCGCCGCGCTGCAGCTGGCGCGCAGCGGGCTGGCCTCCGACATCGCCAGCACCGTGGAGGAGAGCCCAGCGGCCGGGATGTTCGTGTTCATTCAGGAGTACCCGCTGCCCTTCCTCCTGTCGATCATCACCTTGGTGGTGCTGTGGGTGTTCTTCGTCGCCGGCGCGGACGCGGGCACCGTCGTGCTGGGCGAGCTGTCGACCGGCGGTTCTCGGAACCCCAAGACCTGGGTCCGGCTGCTCTGGGGCATCATGCTCGCCGGTGTCGCGGGCGTGCTGCTGGTATCCGGCGGTCTCGGCGGATTGCAGAAGGCTTCGGTGCTCACCGGGACGCCGTTCGCGATCATCCTCGTCGGGATCTGCATCGCCTTCTACAAGACGCTCCGCGACGAACACGGGCCCGGCTCGGGAACGACGGAGATCGACTCGGACGGGCCCGATGAATCGCGGTCGGACGAGCCCGCTGTCGCCGCGGTGAGCGCAGGCGATGCCGCGGTGGCGTCCGACCGTCCCGAGACCCCGGGACAGCTCTGACACCGATCGATCGGCTCGCCGTCTCGAGCGGGCGCCGGTTCCGCTGCGCCGCAGGCACTCAGACCGAGTGCGTGCGGCGCAGCGCTGCATCGAGGGTGGTCGCCCACTGCTCGACGATGCCCCGGCGGCGAGCCGAGTCGTCGGTGAGCACGTCGGCCAGACCCAGGCCGCGGGCCATGTCCAGAGTCGCCTGAACCAGGCGATGCGTGGCCGGGTCGGTGTCATCGGCGCCGAGCAGTTCGACGGTGACCCGATGCACCGCCCGGCCGAACTTCGCCTCCAGGGGAACGACCCTGGCCTTGAGCGCCTCGTCGGCCGCCGCGGCGGTCCACACCTGCAACGCAGCTTTGAACAACGTGCCGGTGAAGTAGTCGACCATCCGCGTGATCACGGCCTCGGTCCGATCTGGACCGACCGGCACCTCGTTGACCTCGGATCGCACCTCGGCCATCCGGGTGTCGAACATGTGCTCCAGCGCGGCGGTGATGAGCTCCTCGCGGGTCGGGAAGTGGTGCTGAGCGGCACCCCGCGACACGCCCGCCTTCTCGGCGGCGACGGTGACGGTCGTAGCGGCCCAGCCGTGCTCGGCCAGGCAGTCCACGGTGGACTCGAGCAGACGCTGGCGGGTGACCCGGCTGCGGTCCTGCTTCGGCTCTCTCGACGTCATGGTCGACTCCTCACCCACGTGACACCGCGGTCATCGCGCCCAGGCGGGTTCGCTTCGCAGGCAACGCCGTCATGCCCTCCAGCGCTTCGGGGATTTCGAACAGGCTAGCGGATGGCGCCGCGGGTCGCCCGAGGGACTCGGCGAAGCTGTCCGGCCGGCGGGCCGTCAACGCCTCGACCGGTTCCCGTTGATCGCCGAGCCCGTTGGGCGGCGTGCTCCGGTCGTGCGGGCGACCGAGCACCGACGTGGCGGTGCCGGCGGTTCGGACGCGGCGCACGATCCGATCCATGATTCCTCCTCGCGACGAACCCGACGCTGCGCGGCGGGGCCGAAGCCGCTCAGTACGACTTCGGCAGGCCGAGGCTGTGCTGGGCGACGAAGTTGAGCACCATCTCGCGGCTGACCGGTGCGATGCGCGCGATGCGCGCCGCGCCCAGCATCGCCGCCAAACCGTGCTCGCTGGTCAGTCCGGAGCCGCCGTGAGTCTGGATGGCCCGGTCCAGCGCGCCGATGCTGGCCTCGGCGGCCGCGTACTTGGCCATGTTGGCCGCCTCGGCGGCGTTCCCGTCGTCTCCGCTGTCGTAGAGCACGGCCGCCTTCTGCATCATCAGCTTGGCCATCTCCAGCTCGATCTTGAGCTGCGCCAGCGGGTGCGCGATGCCCTGGTGCGCGCCGATCGGGGACTTCCAGACCTGCCTGCTGCCCGCGTACTCCACGGCCCGGTCCAGGGCGTAGCGCCCCATGCCGACGGCCATCGCCGCACCCAGGATCCGCTCCGGGTTGAGCCCGGCGAACAACTGGTCCAGCGCCGCGTCCTCCTCCCCGACCAGGGCTTCGGCGGGCAGCCGCACCTCGTCGAAGAACAGGGTGTACTGGTGATCGGGCTCGACGACGTCCATTTCCATGCGCTGCGCGGTGAAGTTCGCCGCGTCGGTCGGCACGATGTAGAGAGCGGGTTTGAGCTTGCCGGTCCTGGCGTCCTCGGTGCGCGCCACGACGAGCACCGCATCGGCCTGGTCGACCCCGGAGATGAAGACCTTCTGGCCGCTCAGCAGCCAGTCCGCACCGTCGCGGCGCGCGGTCGTGGTGATCTTGTGCGAATTGGACCCGGCGTCCGGTTCGGTGATGGCGAAGGCCATCTTCGCTGTGCCGTCGGCCAGCCGCGGCAGCCATGCGGACTTCTGGTCCCGAGTGCCGTACTTGGCGATGATCGTGCCGCAGATCGCCGGTGAGACGACCACCAGCAGCAGACCCGCGCCCTGCGCGGCCAGCTCCTCCTGCACCAGCGCCAGCTCGTAAACACCGGCGCCTCCCCCGCCGTACTCCTCGGGCAAGTTGACGCCGAGGAAGCCGAGTTGGCTCGCTTCCCGCCACAGTTCGGTCAGCGGCTCACCGGCCCGCGCCTTGGGCAGGGCGTAATCGAGGTAGTTGTAGCGCTCGGCGAGCTTGGCCACGGCCGCGCGCAGCTGGGTCTGCTCGGTGGTTTCGACGAAGCTCATCGTTCTCCTCTTCCCGACCGCGCGGTCGTCTACTGCGCACCGTCGTCGACGACGGCCAGAACGGCGCCGACGTCGACCTGCTGACCGGCGGTGACGCCGATCTCGGTGAGCACTCCGTCGGCAGGCGCGGCGATGGTGTGCTCCATCTTCATCGCCTCCAGCCACAGGATCGGTTCGCCTTGCCGCACCCGGTCCCCCACCTCGGCGGCGACGCGGATGACGCTGCCGGGCATCGGTGCCAGCAGCGAGCCGGCCGCGACCAGCGTGGCGGGGTCGACGAAGCGCGGCATGCGGGTCAAGGCCACCGGTCCCAGCGGCGAGTCCACGCAGACCAGCTCGCCGTAGCCGGCGACCTCGAAAATCCGCCGCACCGGCCCGTGCTCGCCCGGCACGTCCAGCACCACCCGGTCCGGCGCGATCTCCACGGCTCGCAGGCCCGGGTGGTCGTGCACCTCGATGCCCCGCCGGGTCCACCGGTACCGGACCTCGACGTCCGCGCCCGAGGACGTTTCGTAGACCTTGACCTGCGGTTCCGCCGGGACGTTCCGCCACCCGGCCGGGATGGCCGCGTTCACCCGCGCGGAGCGCCGGTTGGCCGCCGAGGTGGCCAGCGCCGCAGCCACCGCGCACAGCTCCGTCGCGCTCTCGTCGGCGAGCGGGCTCGCGAGGACCTCCAGACCGTGCCGGTCGAAGAACGCGGTGTCGGTCTCACCCACCAGGAACGCGTCGTGACGCAGCACCCGCACCAGCAGATCCCGGTTGGTGACCAGCCCGTGCAGGCGCGCCCGGGTCAGCGCGGCGGCGAGCAGGCGCGCGGCCTCGGCGCGGGTTTCGCCGTAGGAGATCACCTTGCCCAGCATGGGGTCGTAGTGGACGCTGACCTCGCTGCCATCGGCCACACCGGCGTCCAGCCGCACCCCCGGTTCGCGCAGCACCGCGAAGTCCGTTGCCGCGCCTGGGAATTCGATGCGCCGCAGGGTTCCGCTCTGCGGTTGCCAGTCGCGCGCCGGGTCCTCGGCGTAGAGCCGGACCTCGATCGAGTGGCCGCGCGACTCGGGCTCCTCGTCCGGTAGCGGGTGACCGTCGGCGATCCGCAGCTGCGAACGCACCAGGTCCAGCCCGGTGGCGTTCTCGGTGACCGGGTGCTCGACCTGCAGGCGGGTGTTCATCTCCAGGAAGAAGAAATCGCCGCGATCGTCGGCCAGGAACTCCACGGTCCCGGCTCCCTCGTAACCGATGGCGCCCGCGGCCAGCCGGGCGGCCTCGAAGAGCCGTTCCCGCATGCCCGGAATCCGCTCGACCAGCGGCGAAGGCGCCTCCTCGACGACCTTCTGATGGCGTCGCTGGATGGAGCACTCGCGCTCGCCCAGCGCCCACACCGCGCCCTGACGGTCGGCCAGCACCTGCACCTCGATGTGCCTGCCGGTGGCCAGGTACCGCTCGCAGAACACCGTCGGATCGCCGAAAGCCGACTCGGCCTCGCGGCGGGCGGCTTCCAGTTGCCCGGGCAACTCGGCCAGATCGTGGACGACCCGCATGCCCCGACCACCGCCGCCCGCGGAGGCCTTGATCAGCACCGGCAGCTGGTCCTCGGTGACGGATCCGGGGTCGAGCTCGCCGAGCACCGGCACTCCGGCCTCCGCCATGAGCTTCTTGGCCTCGACCTTCGAACCCATCGACTCGATGGCCGCGGCCGGTGGCCCGATCCAGGTCAACCCGGCCTCACCGACGGCGCGGGCGAATGCGGCGTTCTCCGAGAGGAAGCCGTATCCGGGATGCACGGCGTCGGCACCGGCCGCCCGCGCCGCGGCGATGACGGCTTCGGCGCGCAGATAGGTCTCGCCCGGCGAGTTGCCGGGCAGCCGAACGGCGGCCTCGGCCTCGGCCGCGTGCGGTGCCGCCGCGTCGGCGTCGGAGAACACCGCGGTGGTCGCCAAACCCATCCGGCGGGCCGTGGCGAACACCCGCCGGGCGATCTCGCCGCGGTTGGCGACGAGCACGTTCGTGATCATGCTGACCCCTTGGACGAACTGGACGAGGAAGGAGAGTTCATCTGCGGCCTCACATCCGGAAGACGCCGAAGCGCTCGGTACCCGCGACCGGCGCGTTGTGGATCGCCGACAGGCACATGCCGAGCACCGTGCGCGTGTCCCGGGGGTCGATGACGCCGTCGTCGTAGAGCATCCCGGACAGGAACATCGGCAATGACTCGGTTTCCACCTGCTGCTCGACCATCGCCCGCATGGCCTCGTCGTTGGCCTCGTCGAACGGCTTTCCCCTGGCCTCGGCCGCCGCGCGGCTGACCATCGAGACGACACCGGCCAGCTGAGCCGCACCCATCACGGCGGATTTGGCGCTGGGCCAGGCGAACAGGAACCGAGGGTCGTAGGCGCGCCCGCACATGCCGTAGTGCCCAGCCCCGTAGGAAGCGCCCATCAGCACCGACAGGTGCGGGACGGTCGAGTTGGACACCGCGTTGATCATCATGGCGCCGTGCTTGATGATCCCGCCCTGCTCGTACTCCCTGCCGACCATGTAGCCGGTGGTGTTGTGCAGGAACAGCAGCGGCGTGTCGCTCTGGTTGGCCAGCTGGATGAACTGGGTCGCCTTCTGCGACTCCTCGCTGAAGAGCACGCCGTGGGCGTTGGCGAGGATGCCGATCGGGTAGCCGTGCAGTTCCGCCCAGCCGGTGACCAGGCTGTTGCCGTAGAGCGGTTTGAACTCGTCGAAGTCGGAGTCGTCGACGACGCGCGCGATGACCTCGCGGGGGTCGAACGGCACCTTCAGATCAGCCGGGACGACCCCGAGCAGCTCTTCCGGGTCGTGCCGCGGCGGCGCCACCTCGGCGCGCGGTCGCGGACCCCGCTTCTGCCAGTTCAGCCGCTTGACGATGTTGCGTCCGATGCGCAGCGCATCCGACTCGTCCTCGGCCAAGTGGTCGGCCAGCCCGGAGGTGCGGGCGTGCATCTCGGCACCGCCGAGCGACTCGTCGTCAGAGTCCTCGCCGGTGGCCATCTTGACCAGCGGAGGGCCACCGAGGAAGACCTTCGAGCGCTCCTTGACCATCACCACGTGGTCGGACATGCCCGGGATGTAGGCACCACCCGCGGTGGAGTTGCCGAAGACCAGTGAGATGGTGGGAATCCCGCTCGCGGAAGCGCGGGTGAGATCCCGGAACATCTTGCCACCCGGGATGAACACTTCCTTCTGGGTGGTCAGATCCGCACCGCCGGATTCGACCAGCGAGATCACCGGCAGCCCGTTCTGCTCGATGATCTCGTGCGCGCGGAAGGACTTCTTGAGCGTCCACGGATTGCTGGTGCCACCGGCCACGGTCGGGTCGTTGGCCACGATCATGCACTCGACGCCCTCGACGACCCCGATGCCGATCACCATCGAGGCCCCGACCTTGAAATCGCTGCCCCAGGCGGCCAGCGGGCACAGTTCCAGGAACGGCGAGTCCTCGTCGATCAGCAGCTCGATGCGCTCGCGCACCGTCAGCTTGCCCCGCTTGCGGTGCTTCTCGACCTTCTCAGGCCCGCCGCCCGCGATGGCCTTGGCGTGCTCCTCGTCGATCTCGGTCAGCTTGGTGCTCATCGCCTCGGCCGCTTCCCTGTACTCCGGTGCGTCCGCGTCCATCGTGCTTCGAAGTCGTGTCATGCCCGATACCCCAACCTGTTCGCGGCCAGACCCGTCATGATTTCGGTGGTTCCGCCACCGATCCCGAGGATTCGCATGTCGCGGTACTGCCGCTCGATCTCGCTCTCCCGCATGTAGCCCAGCCCGCCGAACAGCTGCACGGCCTGGTTCACGACCCACTCGCCCGCTTCGACCGCGGTGTTCTTGGCGAAGCAGGTCTCCACCACCAGGTCGGTCTCGCCAGCCACCGACCGCTCGGCGAGGTTCCTGGTGTAGACCCTGGCGACGTCGATCTTGCGCGCCATCTCGGTCAGCGTGTTCTGCACCGATTGCCTGCTGATCAGCGGCCGCCCGAAGGTCTCCCGGTCGCGGCACCACCGCTCGGCGAGCTCCAAGCAGCGCTGCGCGCTGGCGTAGGCCTGCACCGCCAGGGACAGGCGCTCGCTCAGGAACGCCTGCGCGATCTGCAGGAACCCGGAGTTCTCCGGCCCGACCAGGTTCTCCACCGGCACCCGGGCGTCGTCGAAGGAGAGCTCGGCGGTGTCGGAGGCGTGCCAGCCCATCTTCTCGAGCTTGCCGGTGACCGCGAAGCCCGGCGTGCCCTTCTCCACGACCAGCAGCGAAACCCCCTCGGCCCCCGGACCTCCGGTGCGCACGGCGGTGACCACGAAGTCGGCGCGGCAGCCGGAGGTGATGAACGTCTTGGCGCCGTTGACCACGTAGTGATCGCCGTCGCGCTCGGCGCGGGTCTTGAGGTGGCCGACGTCCGAACCCCCGTCGGGCTCGGTGATGGCCAGCGATCCGATCTTGTCCCCGGCCAGCGTCGGGCGCACCCAGCGCTCGACGTGCTCGGGATTTCCCGCCGCGGCCAGGTGCGGCACGGCGATGCCGCAGGTCAGCAGTGACGCGAACAAACCGCCTGAGGCGCCCGCGTAATGCATCTCCTCGGTGATCACCGAGGCGTCGATGAGATCACCGCCCCCGCCGCCGACCTCGGCGGGGAAGCCCGCTCCGAGCAGCCCCAGCCGGCCTGCTCGCCGGTGCAGGGACCGGGGCAGCTCACCGGCCCGTTCCCACTCGTCGAGCTGCGGCAGCACGTCGGTTTCGACGAATCGCCGTACGGTGGCGCGCAGTTCGCGCCGTTCGTCGGTCTCCCACGGGTTCACCGCAACTCCTCGCAGGTCGTGTCGACGACCGTCTCGGGCACGTCGATGAGACGGGACCGCAGCCACTCCCCCAGGCCCTTGGCCTGCGGGTCGAACCGCGCTCGGTAAGCGGCGCCGCGACCGAGAACGCTTTCGACGACGAAGTTGACGGCCCGCAGGTTCGGCAGCACGGTGCGCGTGATCGGCATTTCCGCCGTCTCGGGCAGCATTTCGCGCACCCGGTCGGCGGTCAGCGCGCGCACCAGCCATCTCCACTGCTCGTCGGTGCGCACCCACACGCCGATGTTGGCGTCGCCGCCCTTGTCACCGCTGCGCGCGGCCGCGACCGCGCCCAGGGGTTCCCGCCTGCTCGGCCCGTCCACCGGTGGGGCCGGCAAGTCGGGTTCGGGCACTTCCCGCAGTTGCTGCGTCCGCGCGCTGGGAGCGATGTCGGCGCGGCCGCCGTCGGGCAGCACCGCGATGTGCGGAACCCGGTCGACATCGACGTAGCCGGAGCTGAATTCCCCGTACGGCGAGGCGTTTCCGGGGACCGAAGTCAGGCTGAAGCCCGGGTAGCTCGCCAGCGCCAGCTCCACCGCGATGCCGGAGAACGCCCGGCCGACCACGTCCGGATCGCTGTCGCGGACCACGCAGCGCAGGATCGCGCTGGCCTGCTCCTGGCTGGCCGCGTCCGGCTGGTCCAACCGCACCAGCGACCAGGTCAGCTCAGCGGGACGCCGGGTCAGGTGCGCTTCGAGCTGTTCCCGCGCGAGGGCCGCCTTGGCCTCGATGTCCAGACCGGTGAGCACGAAGGACATCTCGTTGCGGTGCCCGCCGACCGCGTTGAGCCCGACCTTGAGCGTCGGTGGCGGCGGCTCACCACGCGTTCCGCTGATCCGCACCCGATCGGCGCCGTCCTGGTCGAGTTCGATCGTGTCCAGCCGCGCGGTCACGTCGGGCCCGGCGTAGCGCGCGCCCTGGATCTCGTAGACCAGCTGCGCGGTAACGGTGTCCACGGTGACAGCACCACCGGTACCCGCGTGCTTGGTGATCACCGCGGTGCCGTCGCGACGGATCTCGGCGATCGGGAAACCCGGGTGGACGAGATCGTCGATCTCGCCGAAGAACGAGTAGTTGCCGCCGGTGGCCTGCGCACCGCACTCGATGACGTGCCCGGCCACGACCGCACCCGCCAGCCGGTCGTGGTCCTCGCGCGACCAGCCGAAGTGCGCGGCCGCCGGACCGACCGCCAGCGACGCGTCGGTGACCCGCCCGGTGACCACGACGTCGGCGTCGGCGCCGAGGCATTCGACGATGCCCCACGCACCGAGGTAGGCGTTGGCCGTGAGCGGCTGACCGAGTCCGAGTTCGCCTGCCCGGGCGGTGAGGTCGTCGCCCTCGACGTGGGCGATCTCGGCCTCGACGCCGAGTTCGGTGGCCAGCTCGCGCAACCGCTGCGCCAGACCCGCGGGGTTGAGGCCGCCCGCGTTGACCACGATCCGCACGCGGCGCTCCAGCGCGAGCGCGAGGCACGCCCGCATCTGCCGCAGGAACGTCTTGGCGTAGCCGCGATCCGGGTCCTTGAGCTTGTCCCGGCCGAGGATGAGCATGGTCAGCTCGGCGAGGTAGTCCCCGGTGAGCACGTCCAGGTCACCACCGGTGAGCATCTCGCGCATGGCGGAGAACCGGTCGCCGTAGAAGCCGGAGCAGTTGCCGATGCGGATGACCTCGGTGTCGGCGGCCAGCGGTCTGGGCTCGGTCACGCGAACTGCCCCGCCTTCCTGCCGGATCCGGGCGCCCCGGCGAACGCTTGCGCGATGGTCAGCCAGTGCGCGGCCTCGGCACCGGCGGCTTCCACGGCGAGATCCTCGAGGTGCCTGCGCTGGGTCACCAGCAGGCAGAAGTCCAGCGCGGGGCCGGTCACGCGCTGATCGGCGTCCTCCGGCCCCCAGCTCCACGCCTCGCCCGCGGGACCCGTCAGCTCGACCCGGAACTGCTCGCTCGGCGGGGTCTGCTGGTGGACGGCGTAGGCGAAGTCGCGGGTGCGCACGCCGATGTGGCAGACGTTGCGCAGCCTGGCCGTCGGGGCTCGTGTCACGCCGAGCGCGTCGGCGACGTCCTGGCCGTGCGCCCAGGTCTCCATCAGTCGCGCGGTGGCCATCGAGGTGACGCTCATCGGCGGGCCGAACCAGTCGAGCTTGCGTCCCTCCGGCACGTCCCGCAGCGCGTCGAGCAGCCGGGCGCGTCCCGCGCGCCACTCGGCGAGCAGCTCCGGCGGGCTGGTCCGGACGCGCTCCTCGGCGGCCGCGTCCACGAACCCGAACGGGTCCTGGGCTGCCTGCTCGAGCAGTTCGGCGAAGCGCGACGGCTCGGTCGCCGACCACAACGCCGCGTCGTCGGTCCAGGCCAGGTGTGCGATCTGGTGGGCGATGGTCCAGCCCTCGGCTGGCGTGGCCAGCCGCCAGCGTTCCTCGCTCAGCCCTGCGACCAGGGCCTCGAGCTCCGCGCCCTCGGCGGCGAGATCGCCGAGAACGGCGTCGTCTTTCGGCATGCGGCTCAGCATGGCAAGCCAGCAAAAATAAATCAAGCACGCTTGATTGTTTCTGTTTGGCATTCCGCCTACCATCGCGGATTATGACGTGCGCCACACTTCGCGTCCCGCATCGTCGAGGCAAGGGAGCAACCGATGACCGTGACCCCGCCGATGGACCTCGGCTCCTGGATCTCTCGCCGCGCCGCGGCCACGCCGACCCTGCCCGCGATCACCTTCGGAGGAAGCACGCTCACCTACCGCGACCTCGCCGGTCGCGTCGACCGCTTCGCCGCGGAGCTGGCCGCAGGCGGGATCGGCGCGGGCGACCGGGTGGGCTACGTGGGTCTCAACCACCCGGACTTCCTGGTCACCCTGTTCGCCACCGCCCGGCTCGGGGGCATCTTCGTTCCGCTGAACAACCGCCTCACCGCGGCCGAGCTCGAGTTCATCCTCGCCGACGCCGGCGTGCACACCCTGGTCGCCGACGCCGAGCACACCGCCGCGGTCGACCCGGTCCGCGCGAACGCGGGCGTGCGGCGCGCGATCGCGTTGACCCCGGTCGAGGGCTGGGAGTCGCTGGAGGACCTGATCACCGCACGGGAGCCGCTGGCCGAACCGGTGTTCCCGGGCGCCGACGAGGTCGCGGTGATCATGTACACCTCGGGCACCACGGGACGCCCGAAGGGCGCCATGCTCACCCACGGGAACCTGTTCTGGAACAACGTGGGCTCGATGCTGGCCTTCGACCCGAGCCAGGACGACGTGACGCTGGTGTGCGCCCCGCTGTTCCACATCGGCGGGCTCAACGTCACCACGCTGATCACCCTGCAGAAGGGCGGGCACGTGGTGCTGATGCCCGGCTTCGACCCGTCCGGGGTGCTCCGGCTCATCCCCGAGCACCGGGTGACCACGATGTTCGGCGTGCCGGCGATGTTCCTGTTCATGACCCAGGTGCCGGATTCGAGACCGCCGACCTCTCCAGCCTGCGGTACTTGATCTGCGGCGGCGCCCCGGTGCCGGAGACGCTGATCAAGGCCTACGCCAAGCGCGGCGTCCCGTTCGCCCAGGGGTACGGCCTGACCGAGACCGCCCCGCTGGCGCTGATCCTGCGCACCGACGAGGTGGACGTGAAGGTCGGCGCTGCCGGGCACAAGGTGCTGCCGCTGTCGGACGTGCGGCTGGTGGACGCCGCGAACCGCCCGGTCGGCGCGGGCGAGCGCGGCGAGATCTGCGTGCGCGGGCCGCAGGTCATGGCGGGCTACTGGAACAACCCCGAGGCCACCGCGGCCGTGATCGACGAGGAGGACTGGTTCCACACCGGCGACATCGGGCAGGCCGACGAGGACGGCTACGTCTGGGTGGTCGACCGGGTCAAGGACATGGTGATCAGCGGCGGCGAGAACGTCTACCCCGCCGAGGTCGAGGACGTCCTCTACCACCACCCGGCCATCGCCGAGGTCGCCGTGCTGGGCACGCCGCACGAGCGCTGGGGCGAAGCGGTCACCGCCGTGGTCGCTCCGCAACCCGGCAGCACCCTCACCCTCGAGGAGCTGCGCGAGTTCTGCCAGGACAAGCTGGCGGGCTACAAGATCCCGCTTCGCCTGGAGTTCACCGAGGCACTCCCCCGCAGCTCCTCCGGCAAGATCCTCAAATACCGCCTGCGCGACCAACTCCCGGAATCCGGGTGACCCATCGGCGAGCGGGCGGTACCACCGGCCCGCCCGCTCGCCATCCTCGGTTCGCGGGCTCCCCGACGTCGGCGAGCGCCACCGATGAGAGGCTTGCCGGATGAGCACCTCGCGCAACTGCCCGTGCGGGCTCGGCGAGCCCTTCGCCGAGTGCTGCGGCCCGCTGCACGCGGGCGAGAAGCGAGCGGCCAGCGCCGAGCAGCTGATGCGCTCGCGCTACACGGCCTTCGCCGTCGGCGACGCCGAATACCTGCTGGCGACCTGGCACCCCTGCACCCGGCCCGCCGAGCTCGATCTCGACGACGAGCAGCGCTGGATCGGACTGGAGATCCTCGAGCACACCGGCGGCGGCCCGTTCGACGACCGGGGCACCGTGCGCTTCCGCGCGCACTACCGCCTGCGCGGCGAGAACCACGCCGTCAGCGAGCACAGCCGCTTCGCCCGCGAAGACGGGCAGTGGTACTACGTCGACGGCGACCACGACTGACTGAGCACAAGCGATTCTTCCGCTGCCCGGCACGACGTCCGGTGTCGAAAGCCCGCGCCGAGCCGCTCGCGGCGGTAGCGTCGGCCGCATGGCTGATCCGGCCAACACCCGGCCCGTGGAGGAGCAGGTCGTTCGCGACCTGCGCGGAAGGCTCACCTACGGCGACTACCTGCGGCTGGACCTGCTGCTGGCGGCGCAGCAGCCGATCAGCCAGCCGGAGCATCACGACGAGCTGCTGTTCATCGTCCAGCACCAGACCACCGAGCTGTGGCTCAAACTGGTGCTGCACGAGCTCCGCGCGGCCCACGACCACCTGGCCGCCGACCGCTTGCGATCCGCGCTGAAGGCGCTGGCGAGGGTCAAGCACATCCAGCGCACGCTCACCGAGCAGTGGTCCGTGCTCGCCACGCTCACCCCGTCGGAGTACCTGGAGTTCCGCGACTTCCTGGGAAGTTCCTCGGGTTTCCAGTCGGTGCAGTACCGCGCCGTGGAGTTCGTCCTGGGCAACAAGAACAGCGAGATGCTCGAGGTGTTCGGCCACGACGAGCACGCCCGCGCGATGCTGACCGCGCTGCGCGACCAGTCGAGCATCTACGACGAGTTCCTGCGCTACCTGGCCCGCTGCGGGCACCCGGTCCCCGAATCGCTGCTCCAGCGCGACGTCCGCCTCGCGCACACCTTCACCCCGGAGCTGGTCCCGGTGCTGCGCGGCATCTACGAGAACCGCGAGGACAACTGGGACGCCTACGAGACCTGCGAGGAGCTGGTCGACCTGGAGGAGAACTTCCAGCTCTGGCGGTTCCGGCACCTCAAGACCGTGGAACGCATCATCGGCCACAAGCGCGGCACCGGCGGATCCAGCGGAGTCGAGTTCCTGCGCGAAGCGCTGGAACTGACCTTCTTCCCGGAGTTGTACGCGGTGCGCACGGAGATCGGAGCGTGATGGAGGACTTCGAGGCCAGGGCCCGCGGACTCGACGCGGCCGATCCGCTGCGCCACTTCCGCGAGCGGTTCGTCGACGCCGGCGACGTGGTGGCATATCTGGACGGGAACTCGCTGGGCCGCCCGCTGCGCACGACCACCGACCGGATGACCGAGTTCATCGAGGACGAGTGGGGCGGCAGGCTGATCCGGGGCTGGGGCGAGGGCTGGATGGACCAGGCCCTGAACGTCGGCGATCGCCTCGGCCGCATCGCGCTCGGTGCCGAGCCCGGCCAGGTCGCGGTCGCCGACTCGACCAGCGTGCTGCTGTACAAGCTCGCCCGCGCCGCGGTGGACCTCCGGCCGGACCGCAGCGAGATCGTGCTGGACACCGACAACTTCCCCACCGACCGCTACGTGCTGGAGGGCATCGCGGCCGAGCGGGATCTGCGGTTGCGCTGGATCAGCACCGACCCGGCGCGCGGGATCACCGACGAGCAGGTCGCCGAGGTGACCGGCCCGGACACGGCGCTGGTGGTGTTCAGCCACGTCGCCTACCGCTCGGGCTACCTCGCCGACGCCGCGGCCATCACCAGGACCGCGCACGCCGCGGGCGCGCTCGTGCTGTGCGACCTCTGCCACTCGGTCGGAGCGGTCCCGATCGACCTCGACGAGTGGCAGGTCGACTTCGCGGTCGGCTGCACCTACAAGTACCTCAACGGCGGCCCCGGCTCCCCCGCGTTCGGCTACGTCAACCGCACCCACCACGGGCAGGCCCAGCAGCCGATCTGGGGCTGGATGGGGCACGCCGAGCCGTTCACCATGGGCCCCGGCTACCGGCCCGCTGCCGGAATCCGGTCGGTGCTCAGCGGCACACCACCGATCCTGGCGATGCTGCCGATGATGGCGTCGCTGGACGCGCTCGAGGAAGCGGGTATCGAAGCGGTGCGCGCGAAGTCGCTGAGTCTCACCGACTTCGCCCTCGAACTCACCGACACCTGGCTGCTGGACCGAGGTGTGGAACTCGTCTCGCCCCGGGCGGAAACGCTGCGCGGAAGCCACATCACGCTGCGGCGAGCGGACTTCCGCGAGATCAACGACCGGTTGTGGGAGAAGGGCGTCATCCCGGACTTCCGCAGCCCGGACGCGATCCGCATCGGCCTGTCCCCGCTGAGCACCAGCTTCGCCGAGGTGCACCGGGGCCTGTCGGCTCTGGCGGAAGCGGTCGGCTGAGCGCACCTGTCCCGAACCCGCTGCACCACCCGAGGGCAGGCCTTCCCCGCTCCGGCCGAACCAGTGCTTGCGGGTTCCCGCCAAACAGGTCCAGACCCATTGCCCTCCAGTGCAGCCCTTCGTAGGTTCCTCGCACGCACGACGCAGCGCTGCGGCCGCGAACGTCGTCAACACCCGAATCCGAGCGAGGAGAACGAACATGCGGGCCTTGCCCAAGCTCCTGACAGTGGTCGTGGCCGGGACGATGCTGCCGCTGACCGCCACCTCGGCCAACGCCGAGCCGCAGGTCGAGCCGCATTCCGCGCCCTACATCGACGTCATGCAGGACGCGCCGACCATGCCCGAGGTCGCCGAGGCCACCGGGCAGCTGCACTACACCGCCGCCTTCGTGCTCGGCAGCGCGCAGGGCTGCACCCCGATGTGGGGCGGCGAGCGTCCCGTCGACGACGCCGGAATCATCGGCCAGTTCAACACGATTCGCGACATGGGTGGTTCGGTCACCGTCGCCACCGGTGGTGCGATGGGACCGTACCTCGAGAACGCCTGCGGCTCCGCCGATGAGCTGCTGACCGCTTACAAGACGATCCTCGACGTCACCGGCTCCAACAGCCTGGACGTCGACGTCGAATCCAACATCGAGCACGACATGGTCAACGAGGCCCTGGCCAGGCTGCAGGACGAGCGCGGGACGCAGGTCAGCTACACCTTGCGCGTGCAGGGCGACGACTACGGCCTCGACCCGTACTCGGTGCAGGTGCTGGAGAGCGCCGCGGCGCACGGCGTCGACGTGCTGGTCAACCCGATGACCATGGAGTTCGGCTCGGACAAGCCCTGGGGCGACGCCGTCATCGCCGCGGCCGAGAGCGTGCTGGGCCAGATGAGCGAGATCTGGCCGGAACTCGGCGACGCCGAGCTCAAGGCACGCCTGGGCGTGACCCCGATGATCGGCGCCAACTACAACGGCAAGATCTTCAACCAGGACCACGCCCGACAGCTGGTGGACTGGGCCACGGCCAACCGCATCGGCATGCTCTCGTTCTGGTCGGCAGGCCGGGACAACGGCAGCTGCCCCGGTGGCGCCGTCTCGCCGACCTGCAGCAGCATCGAGCAGACCGAGTACGAGTTCACCAACATCTTCAAGCCCTTCGGAGCCTGACGTGCCCCGCGAGCGCCCGGGGCCAAGGCCTCGGGCGCTCGCGCAGGCCGGGACACGTCGAATCCGTTCGCAGGAGAGCCCAGCAAGATTTGGGCTCAGGTGACGATGTCTTCCGAGCGAGCCTGGCAAGCGGGTCACCGCGCAGCGCGGCCGTGGCTGCTCGCCACCGCGCGGGTCGGTTGCGCGATGGGCGCGCTCGCGGTTCTGCAGCTGTTCACCGGCTCCGCGTTCCCGCTTGCTCTGATGGTCCACGCGCTCGGATTCGCGACGGTGATCGTCGTTCTGGTCGTCAGCGCCCGCAGCGCGAACCGAGCAGGACGGAGTGGCTAGTTGCGCTTGGTCTTCCACCCGAAGATGAGCGCGGCGGAACTCACCTACCTGACTGTGGGATGCGCTCACGACGTGAACGTCTCGATGGTCTTCCCGCTGGTCCTGGACACCGAACTGCGCCCGGAAGAGATCCGCGAGGAGCTGCTTGAGCTCGCCGCGACCGTTCCGAGGTTCCGCCAGCGGATCGTGCGCGAGTCGCCCTGGGCCATCAACTGGTCGGCCGCTGAAGACGTCCGGGTCGAGTCCCACCTCACCGAGATCGCGGTCGGCGAGGGCGGTCTCGACGCGGCCTTCGCCCAGCTACCCGCTCTGCTGGACCGGCCGTTCGATTACGGCGAGCCTCCGTGGCAGGCGCTGTACTTCCACGGCATGCCCGATGGGCGCAGTCTCCTGATTCTGCGCTTGCACCACTGCATGGGCGATGGGTTGACCTACGTCGCCGCGTTCCGACAAGCGTTCGGGAATCCCGAGGCCGGGCTCACCGCGATCGAGGCAGCTGGTGGCCTCGGGCGGGCCGCACGAGCTCTGGCGGAGCAGGTGTGCCGAACCACCGCAGCAGCCGGACGCGCGGTCGCGCACGCGCTCGTACCGAGCGGGCGCGCGGGCCTGCGCGACGAGTTCCAGATCTGGTCCACTCCCCCGCCTCCCGGACGGATGGACCGAACGCGCAGTGGACAGCGAATCGCGATGTGGACCGTCCCGACCGAGGACTGGGCGCGCATCGCGCGGGAGAACGGCGTGCGGCGCAACGACCTCTTCGTGCTGATCGCGTCTTACGCCGAGTCCGCGTACCGGGACTGGCCGGACGGGCACTCGATCGCGATCATGCCGATCAGCATGCGGCCCAACCCGGACACCGGAACGGAGCAGGACGGATCGATCGCGCTCGCCAGCGGTGTCGTGGTCCTCGACCGCGACGACATCCGGGCTGGCCGACTGACCAGGATCGGCGACGCGACCAGGGCCGCTCGGGACGACGCGCTCGACTCGTCCTACCGACCCGTCGTCCCGGAACTGATGCAGCTGCTGCCCGGAAAACTTCGCCGACTGCTCAACCTTCGGCTGTTCAGCAGGTCCGACCTGGTCGCCAGCAACGTCGGCGGCGGCGAGCGGATGCACGTCGGCCGCGCCGAGGTTTCGGTTTTCACCGCCGTATCGCCGGCGGTGGGCTGTCCGGTCGCGTTCACGCTCTACACCTACGCGGACCGGGTCCTCCTGGTTTCCTCCATCGATCCCGGAATCATCGCCGACACCGGCGAAATGGAATCCGCCGTCGAGGAAGCGCTGGCGCTCTTCACGGCCGGAGCGACTCGCCTCGTCTAGACCGCCCGCACGGTCCGCTGTTCGCCGCTCGAACCGCGGCGACGGAAATTCGCTCGCGGACTGTCCGACTCGACCGCTATAGTCCGATCGCTCCGATGCTGAAAGTAGGTTTTGCAATGGCATGTCGTATCAGTGAACTCGTGCTCGAGTGCCGCGATCCCGAGGCGCTGGCGGAGTTCTGGTGCGAGATCTTGGACTTCGTCGTGCTCGATCGCGAGGAAGGTTGTGTCGAGGTCGGACCGCGCGAGGGTTTCGGCGGTCTGCAGCCGACGATCATCCTGAGCTACCGGGACGAGCCCACCGGCGGTCCGCTGCCGCTGCACATCGACCTCAATCCCACCGACCAGGACTACGAAGCCGAGCGCCAACGCCTGCTCGACGCCGGTGCCAAGCCCGCCGACGTCGGCCAGACCGGCGAGGAACCGTGGCAGGTCTTCGCCGACCCGGAAGGCAACGAGTTCTGCCTGCTCCGGGCGCGCCTCGATCGCCTCTGACGGTCGCTGGACCGGCCGTGATGAACGCCCTGACGCGTCCGGCGTCGGGGCGTTTTGCGTGCGGACCGGCGCCGAACGCTCGCGGTCACGGAGTGCCCGCTGCTCGGGCGAAGCGGTCCGCGAGCTGGGCGAAGGCCTCCCGCAGTTCCGGCGGACCGACGACCTCGATGTCCACGTCGTACTTGGCGAACTCCGCCGCGAGGCTTCGCCAGGACCAGGACCCGAGGGTGAGCCTGCAAGTTTCCGGGTCGACCTCCTCGACGATGCCGTCGTGGCTGTACCGCGCGACCGCGGCAGCGGGTAGCCCCAGCACGACCTCGCCTTGGCAGGGCCAGGTCTCGTCGCCCTGGAACCGGTTGCGGATGAAGGTGGCGACGTCGCCCTCGGGCAGCTCGCGGGGCACGAAGCGGGGCCCGGTCGGGATTCGCGGCGTGATCCGGTCGGCGCGAAATGTGCGCCAGTCCCCGCGGTCGAGGTCCCAGGCGACGAGGTACCAGCGCCCACCCCAGGTGACCAGGTGGTGCGGGTGCACCCGGCGCGGGTGCTCGGAACCTGCGTGATCGAAGCGCAGTTGCTCGCGCGCGTTCACCGCCGCGCTCAGGGCCATCAGGACCTCGCTGCCGACTCGGTGAGCGGTACGTCGTTCGACGGCGGTGACCTGCAGGGAGTCGATCCGGTTCCGCAACCGGGACGGCATCACCTGGCGGATCGTGGCCAGGGCACGCTCCGCGGCCTCCTCGATGCCCGCGCCCGCGGTGGTGGCGCTGCGCAGCGCGATGGTCAGCGCGATCGCCTGTTCGTCGTCGAACAGCAGCGGCGGCAGGTTGCTGCCAGCTTCCAGCCGGTACCCGCCATCGGGACCCTTGATCGTCCCGATCGGGTAGCCGAGTTCGCGCAACCGGTCGACATCGCGGCGGACCGTGCGGTCGCTGACCTGCAGGCGCTCGGCCAGCAGGGCACCCGGCCAGTCGCGACGAGCCTGCAGCAACGAGAGCAGCGACAGCAGTCGCGCCGAGGTTTTCCGCATGGGTTCCATCATGCCGCGAGCAGCGGACAAAACCTGTCCGCTACTGCTGTCATGCTCCACCCATGACCGATACCGAGAAGCGCGAACTGCTCGACGAGCTCGCCACCGTCCGATCCCAGATCATCGGCACCGTGCGCGGTCTGACCGACGAACAGCTGAGCGAACGTCCGACCAGCAGCGAGCTGTGCTTGGGCGGGGTGATCAAGCACGTGGCCTCCACCGAGGAGGCGTGGCTGCGGTTCGTGCTGGACAACTCGACGATGGACTTCGCGCTGCCCGACGGGGTCGGCTGGGACGACCTCATGGCAGGCACCGCGCGCGAGCTCCCGCAATGGATCATCGACCGGCAGAACGACTTCCGGATGCTGCCCGGCGACACGCTGGACGGGATCCTGCAACGCTACGAGCAGGTGGCCGCGCGCACCGAGGAGATCGTCGCCTCGCTCCCCGGCCTCGACGCGCGGCATCCGCTGCCGGACGTGCCCTGGAACGAGCCCGGCACCGAGCACAGCACGCGTCGCGTGCTGCTGCACGTGATCTCCGAGACGGCGCAGCACGCGGGACACGCCGACATCATCCGCGAAACCATCGATGGGCAGACGTCCACGTGACCGTGCTGGACGCACGGGCGCTCAACCGCGCGACGCTGGCCCGGCAGCTGCTGCTCGAACCGAGCGACCTCGCCCCGCGGGAGGCGGTGGCGCACCTGTGCGGCCTGCAGGCGCAGGAACCGCAGGAACCGTTCACCGGGTTGTGGTCCAGGCTGCGCTCGTTCGACCCGGCAGAGCTCTCCGGGCTGCTGACCGGCGGGCAGGTCGTGCGCACCCATCTGATGCGCCGAACCATCCATCTGCTCACCGCGGACGATCTCCTCGCCTGGCGGTCGCGCCACGACGCGATGCTGCGGCAGCGGGTCATCGGGGTCTATCGCGGCGAGCTCGGCGAGGTGGACCTGGACGAACTCGCGGCCGCCGGGCGGGAGGTGCTGGCCGACGGCGAGCCGCGATCGATGGGTGAGCTGGCGCGCGCGGTCAGCGATCGCTGGCCCGGGGTGAGCGTGCGCGCGCTGGGTGAAGTGCTGCTCGGTGCGCTGATCCCCGCTGTGCAGCTGCCACCACGCGGGTTGTGGCGGCAGCGTGGCGGTGCGCGGTATCTGACGGTCTCGTCCTGGCTCGGGCGCGAGATCGACGGGCGTTCGGCCGACGACGAGGCGGGAAAGCAGCTGGTGCGACGATATCTCGCGGCTTTCGGGCCTGCAGCCACCGCCGACATCCGCGCCTGGTCGGGACTGGCCGGATTGCCCGGCGCGGTCAAATCTCTTCGCGGAGAATTGGTTTCCTTCCGCGACGAGCGTGGCCGGGAACTCCTGGACCTTCCCGACGCACCGAGACCCGATCCCAACACCCCGGCTCCCGTGCGGTTCCTGCCCGCGTTCGACAACGCCGTGCTCGGCTACGACGACCGCAGCCGGATCATCGACCAGGAGAACCGGGGGCTCTCGGTCGCTGGTGACCGCGTCGTCCTCGTCGACGGCCGCGTCGCCGGTACCTGGTACGTCGCGGAACGCACGCTGATCGTGACCGCGCTGCACGGACTTTCGCGCTCCGCTCGCACCGCTGTGCGCGAGCACGGCAGCGCGCTGGTCGCCTTCCTCACCGGCGGCGAAAGCGATCGGGTCCGCGTGGTGACGTAGCCGCCGGGCGATCCGGGCCTGCTGCTCGTCCTCGGCCGTCTTGATTCCCACCACCTCGACGTCGACGTCCCAGGATTCGAGGGCCTTCACCGCCCGGGCGAGAGCGGCTTGGGAGAACGCGAACAGCGTGTCCGGGGTGAGCTCGCGCCCGTGCTCGAGCAGGATCGCGAAGACCACGCGCTTGGGGCGGTAGTCCGGCGGGACGTGGCCGCCGAGCTCGGCGATCTCGTCCGCGAAGCGTTCCCGGACGTCGGCGTCGTTGAGCAAGAGCTGAACGGACACCAGGCCCTGGTAGAATAGGTGGCTCAGCGAACTGGATGCCTTGGCCTTCTCGACCATGACCACCGTGCCGTCGGCGGCCAGCAGGTCGCAGACCTCGAAGGAGTCCCTGTTCTTGAGCGGGTTCGCCACGCTGTGCTTGTCCAGGCGCACATAGCCCTCTTCCGGGCAGTCGCGGGGGACGCGGTCGTTGTAGTCACCCTCGTTGTAACCGGCGGGCCAGGACGGCAGCCGCACCGATGCCGCCGCGGTGATCACCCTCGCGACGGTCTTTCGGACCTCGGGAACGCTCTCCGATCTCGTACCACTGATCGTCGGCGAGGTGGAATCGTCGAGACCCGAGCGAGCCATCGGCCTCCAGGAACCGGATCGCCGGAACAGTGGCCAGCGGGTCGACGCGCTTGGCGCCGAGGTGTTCGAAGAAGCGCGACCCGGCCTGGCCTTTCTCGGGCACGTCGCCAGCGGCCTGCCCAGAAGCATCGACAAGTTCTTGACGAGGGACTGCCGCCGCTGGAGATCACCGAGTGCCCGTTCGATCCGACCCCGCCGGTCGAGCACGTACGAGGCGCTCACTGGGTGCAGCCGCTGGTAGTCGAGGTCAACTAAAGGAACTCACCCGCGACGGGCGCCTCCGTGCTCCCTCGTGACGTGGCGTCTTCACCGACATCGACCCCAGCGCCGTCGTCGTGCCGAGTGAGGATGCCGTGGGCTCATCGTGGACGGGCAGTCACGGTCGAGACCCGATGATGTCGATGCCTACAGGCGCGACGAGACGACCACCCCGGTCAGATGGACCGGGAGACCTTTCTGTGCTGGTCACACAGCGAAAATCAGCGCCTCTTGCGTTGTGTGCTGCGATTACGAGGACTCGCGACGTGGTGTGGGCGTCTGGTCCGCAGCGATCGCGGCGTCGAGCACAGACGCCATGCCTGCGCCGGCACGAAACCGTTGCCCTGACCGTCCAGCAGGACGACGGCCAGGTAGGCGTTGCCACCGATCACGCTCAGGTTCAGCTCGCACCCCTAGAGCTCGCCTCGGCAACCCGCGATGAGCCTGGCCTTGGCGTATCGTCGACTCAGTTCGCTGGTAGCCGCGGAGGGCGAGGGCGGTGTGGACAGTGGCCAAGCATCGGATTCTGGGTCCCGAGGACGGCGATCTCTATGAGCCGGAGCGGGCCTGTGGTGACCGGTTCCTGATCAACAGCCGTGAGTGGGGCGGGCGCTTCTCGTTGGTTGAGCACCGCCTGCCCCCGAGGGTGCTCGCGGCTCCGCTGCACAAGCACACACGCGAGGACGAGTTCAGCTTCATCCTCGAGGGAACGGTTGGTGCGAGGTTCGGGGACAAGGAAGTCGTAGCCAGCCCACGCGATCTGGTGTTCAAGCCACGCGAGGAGTGGCACACGTTCTGGAACGCGGGAGAGACACCGGCACGCCTGCTGGAGATCATCTCTCCTGGAGGGCTGGAGGAGCTGTTCGAATGGCTCGACCAGTTGTCGGACGAGCTCAGTCCCGAGGAACTCGAGCAGAAGGCAGCTCCGTACGGGTGCTCGGTGGACATGGAATCGACCATGGCGCTGGTCGAGAAGCACGGTCTGGTGTTCTAGCTCCTGCCCCTCTCCCATTCTGGTAACCGCGCCCGTTCGCGAGCCAGTGTGCTGTTGAACCGCAGTAAACGGCCACCGCTCACGGACGCAGCCTCGCCATGCACGGCGGCGTGCTGATCAACACGCGCCGGCGGCAAGATCGTAGCCCCACCAGACGTCGAGAAATGGCTGTTTGCAGGCACTCGGCCAGCGCGGTGTCGCCTTTCCGGTTCCTCGAGCAAGGCATCGACACCACCACCGCCGAAGGGCGCATGCTCTACCGGATGCTCACCGCCGTCGCCGAGTTCCAGAAAGACCTCATCCAGACCAACACCCACGAGAGCCTGTCCGCCGCCCGCGCCCGGGGCCGCAATGGCGGCCGCAAAACCCAAACTCAGCCCAGCTCAAGTGCGAGATGCCCAGGCCAAGTACGACTCCCGCGAGTGGACGGTCGGCCAAATCGCCGAGCTCTACGGCGTGCCCCGCACCACTCTCTACAACCACCTCACCACCGGCACCACACCCAGCCACCCCGAGGCCGCGGGCCGGGCGCCGGACCGCGGCGAATCCACCGAGCAGGCTTCCCCCGCCAGCCCAGCAGACTTCAGCACTCAGGACCACGTCCCCGCGGCCGAGCACCCCGTCGTCGCGCACGAAACCGGCTGCCAAGTCCAGCGGGCAGCGACGCCAGCGCTACACCCACGAGCAGATCAACGCCTACCAGCTCGAGAAGGTGCGCAACGAGACAGATCCTCGAATATCGCGTGCTCGTCGCCGGCGACGTGTTGGGCACGATCGCGCGTCCCTGATTCGACCACAGCGGCTGGATCGCCCGCGACACCGCCGGGGTCACTCTGCCCCACCGCGGCGACACCGGTCGCTACGCCAAGGACCAGCAACACGCCGTGGCCGACCTGATCGCCGGGCTCGGCTACACCGGCACGGCCCGGTGAGACCGAGCGGCTGTTCAACGAGTGGACACGGACATGAGAATGGCCCCGGCCCTGTCGTAAAAGACGGGACCGGGACCTTCCCATGTGAGGCGTGGGGCGACGCGTTCACACTCGGCAGCAACGTGCGCCGCAGGAACTCGTCGAGCGTGTCGTCGTCGACGTCATACTCCGGGACGCACCTCACGGGAACAGCAGAGATACCGCTTAGCGCCAGTTTTCGTTCGGATGATCCGCACGCCCCTCATACAGCTAGCGCCTTCGCTGCGAGATCGAGGCGGTCCCAGCGATTTCGTGCTGGTGACGAAAGGGCTCACGTCCCGGCGACGTGAGGCCTTTCGTCACCGCAACCGGGGTCAGGCGGTGCCGTATGTCCACCCGGAACAGTTAATTGTTCCGCCCGAGGAGCTCAGCCGGCACACCCTGTACCTGATCTTGCTTCCCTCGCGCATGTTCATGTTGTGGTCGACCGTGGTTCCGGAACCTTTGCGGTTGGTGAATTCACCCCAGGTGTCCACATCGGCGCGGTAGTACTTGACGTACACCCCGTAGCCATCGCTATCGGTGTCGGCCGCGTAGAGGTGGTCGCCGTTGTGATCGAATGCGGCATGACCGCTGCACTGCCCCTCGGTCGTACACGCCGCGGAACTATCGCCGGCATAGGCCGAGGGCACGAACACCACACTGGCCACAACGGCGAGACCAGCAACAACTAACTTGCGCATGAGCGAATCTCCTCACGTCAGTGGCATGATCCGCGGCGCAGCCTTCCACGCACCCGTTTCCCGTATGACCGTTTTGGTCCTATTTCCTACGTTCGGACCAACGGAGCGTTCCGACCACCCGATTCATCACACCGGCATGGGCGCGAAAACCGCTCTGCACGGACGAAAACGGCCCCTCAGTCCCGGCGCGTAATCGGGGATCCGAGTGAGAATCAGGTTCGTACGCCTCGAGTTGAGATCGAGCCCGGGTCCTTGCTTGCTGCTGAGTACCAACGTTGCTTGCTAGCGAGCCAGCAAGCTGGGCTCTGACGCAAAGCGGGGCCCGCGCTAGTGTTGCGCGGGCCCCGTGGGTTGTGGTGGTGCTAGCGGGCTGATCGTGTTGCGCGCTAGGCGCCGAACGCGTTGCCCTGGGCCCATCTGATGGCGCAGAGGTCGATCGGGCGGTCGCGGTGACGCTCCAGCCGATCCAGCCAGCGGTCCATGGCACCACGGCGCCGGAAGCCCGTGCGCGCGATGAGGTCGTCGACGCGGCGCTGACACTGGGCCCGCAGCCTCGGTCCTGGAAAGCATCGTCGAGCCCCTGCTACACCACGGCATCGTTCCTATCCCATCAGCGGGATCACAACATCGCTATGAAGACCGTGCCGCCGACCACGGCACCGACGGCCACGCCGACCGCCACCTGAGCGGCGGTGTGGTCGCCGAGCTCAACTCGGGACCACGAGATTGCGACTACTGCGGACGCGGCGATCCACCAGAGCGGGCCGAAGACCAGTGCGAGGATGACCACGGCGCCGGCCGCGACGGCCGAGTGCATGCTGATCTTCCATTTCGCGGTGATCGCGCCGGTGGCGAACAGCGATACCAGCATCGCCACATCCAGCGCGATCAGCATCCAGGGCGCGCCGAGCACCAGGAGAAGCGCGAGCCCGAGGCCGCTGGAGACGATGAGGGCGATGAAGGGCACGAGACGCCCTGCGCGGTTGCGGACGTGGTGGCTGTCCCAACGTCCGGTTTTGGCGCCCCAGACGATCACTCCCATCGGGATGATGCTGCTGGTCAGCGACACGATCAGGCCCCAGCCCAGGGTGGAGGCCAGGGAGCGAGTAGCGGCCCAGGCCACGGCCAGAGGGAGGGTCAGCACGATCACCCACGGCGCCAGTACCTCGGTGATGATCCGGGCAGTTCCGCGCGCGTTCGCGTTCCGGGTGTCGTGGGGGGTCATGTTGCTCATGTCGTGCTGGGCTCCGGGACGTTCTGCAGGGCGCCGTACGCGCGGGAGACCCGGCTGAGCCAGGCCACCTCGCTGTCCAGGTCATCATGGCCGATGGCTGGCCGCCGACGGCTCAGCGGTCACCTCGGCGTTGAGCTCCGGAACCGAGTTCGAAATAGCTCAATACCCAGGCCATCCCGGCTTCATGCGCTGTTCCGCCAGGAACAGCGTCAATCGGCCTCGGCGTTGGGGTGGAACATCCCGATATGCCCGGACGTGGTCGGAGCCTCTCGGTTGCTCTGCGGGCCGTCAAGCTGAACGACGGCGACGATCAGACCGGACAGCAGGAGGACGAATAACCACCCGAAGACGCTCTCCCGCGGGCTCGGCTCGGGTGGTGACAGTTTTGCCTAAAACTGTCCCGGCAGAACGGACATTGATCATGCACAGTTTTAGGCAAAACTGTCACCGGCCACCCGGGTGCGGCGTGAGCTGGGTGGGGATGTGCTGGTTTAGGCTCCTGGCGGGAAGTCCGGGTCTCGGTTGTGCGGGAGTGGGGATGTCCATGCGACCTACCGCCGTCGCGTTCGATGTCGTGGAGACGTTGATGTCGTTGGAGCCGTTGGGCGAGCGGTTCGAGCGCGTAGGACTGCCCGCCGGGGCTGTGCGGGAGTGGTTCTCCCGGACGCTGATGTACGGCTTCGGGCTCTCCGCCGCCGGCGACTACGCGCCGTTTCCGGAGGCCGCGGCCGAGGCGCTCCGGTGCGTCGGCAGGTATCGGTTGTCCGATGACGACGTCGACCACGTGCTCGCCGGGTTCGGCGAGCTGCCTGCCCACCCCGATGCCGCGCCCGCGATGCGGGCGCTGGCCGACGGCGGGGTGCGGATGATCTGCCTGACCAACGGCGCTGCGGCCACCACCGAGTCGTTCCTCGCGCGCACCGGGCTGGACTCGCACATCGAGCAGGTCGTGCCCACGGCCGCGGTGAGCTCGTGGAAACCACCCGCACGGGTGTACCAGCACGCACTCGAGGTCCTCGGTCTGCCCGCCGATGAGGTGGCGCTCGTGGCGGTGCACGCCTGGGACTGCCACGGCGCCGCCCGCGCCGGGTTGACCACCGGATGGGCGAGCCGCCTGGAGGGCGGCTACGGCAGCATCTTCACCCCCGCAGATGTCACCGGCGCCGACCTCGTCGAGGTCGCGGAGGGATTGCTCGCCCTGCCCCGGCCAGAATCATTGACTTCGAGTTAACTAGAACTCCTAGCCTCGGCGCATCACCGACTACGGAGGTTTGAGATGCGCAAGATCAGGCATGACCTGTGGGCGACCGAGATCGAGCACCCCATTCCCGGGCTCAGCACCCGCGCCTACCTGTGGGCCGGGCCGCGCGGGAACGTGCTGTTCTACAACACGTCGCAGCAGAGCGAGATCGACGAGCTGGCCGAGCTGGGCGGCGTCGACCGGCAGTACCTCAGCCATCGCGACGAGATCGGACCGTCGCTGCGGACGATCAAGCAGAGGTTCGGCTCGACGCTGCACATCACGGCGGCCGAGGCCCCGGTGGCCGAGGAGATCTGCGCCGTCGACGGCACGTTCGACCGGCGCCAGGCCGAGTACGGCTTCGAGGTGATCCCCACCCCGGGGCACACACCGGGCAGCGCTTGCTTCCTGGTCCCCTCCTCCGACGGCAAGAAGTACCTGTTCACCGGCGACACGATCGTGCGCGCGGCCGAGGGCAACTGGTTCGCCGGGTACATACCCGGGCACTCCGACAAGGACGCGCTGACCGACACGCTCGAGGTGCTCGCCGAGCTCGACCCGGACGTGATCGTTTCCAGCGCGGTGGCCGACGGTTCCGGATTCACCGAGCTCGAGGACCGGACGTGGTCGGAGTGCGTCCGGGAGGCGCTGACCGAACTCGCGGGCTCGCCTTCGAACACCTGACCAGCGGACCGCGCCCCGGTCGATGTGCCAGGATTCGTGCGTGGCGAACTCATCGGACCAGCGGCTGCAGGACCTCGCACGGCTGCGGCGGGTGCGGGACCGGATCGACCGCGAGTACCGGCAGCCGCTGGACGTTGAGGCGCTCGCCCGGGGCGCGCACATCTCCGCCGGGCACCTGAGCAGGCAGTTCAAGGCCGCCTACGGCGAATCCCCGTACTCCTACCTGATGACCCGGCGGATCGAGCGGGCGATGGCGCTGCTCCAGCGCGGAGACCTCGGCGTCACCGAGGTCTGCTTCGAGGTGGGCTGCAGCTCGCTGGGAACGTTCTCCACCCGCTTCAGCGAGCTCGTCGGGATGTCGCCGAGCGAGTACCGGAAACGGGCCCTCGACCTGGCCGGAGTTCCGTCCTGCCTGGTCAAGGCCGCCACCCGACCGGTCAGGAATCGAGAAGCAGCGCCGGCCAGGCGGGCCTAGCCTGGACGTCATGGACATCAGCATCAGCTCGAGCTTCCTGCCGCACGACGACCCGGACGCGGCCTTGCAGTTCTACCGGGACGTGCTCGGCTTCGAGGTCCGGCTCGACGTCGGGCACGAAGACATGCGGTGGATCACCGTCGGGCCAGCGGGCCAGCCGGACACGTCCATCGTGCTGCAACCGCCCGCCGCCGACCCGGGAGTCACCGACGAGGAGCGGCGCGTCATCTCCGAGATGATGGCCAAGGGCAACTACGCCGGGGTTCTGCTGGCCACCTCCGACGTCGATGCCGCGTTCGACCGGGTCCGGGCAGGCGGAGCCGAGGTGGTGCAGGAACCGGCGGATCAGCCCTGGGGAGTGCGCGACTTCGCGGTTCGCGACCCGGCGGGCAACCTGCTGCGCGTCCAGCAGCGTCGGTGAGCACCGGCAGACTGCTCCCCGGACGAACCGACCGATTCCCGCCCCGAACGATGGAGTTCCGAGGACATGGCCAGCACCCACATCGCCGACAGCCACGATCTGATCCGCGTCCAGGGAGCGCGGGAGAACAACCTCGCCGACGTCCGCGTGCAGCTGCCCAAACGCCGGTTGACCGTGTTCACCGGGGTGTCCGGGTCGGGCAAGTCCTCGCTGGTGTTCGCCACGATCGCCGCCGAGTCGCAGCGGATGATCAACGAGACCTACAGCGCCTTCCTGCAGGGGTTCATGCCCAACATGGCCCGGCCGGACGTGGACCTGCTCGACGGGCTCACCACGGCGATCATCGTCGACCAGGAGCGCATGGGCGGCGATGCGCGCTCGACCGTCGGCACCGCGACGGACGCGAACTCGATGCTGCGGATCCTGTTCAGCCGGATCGGCAAGCCGCACATCGGTTCGCCCCAGGCGTTCTCGTTCAACCTGGCCTCGATCAGCGGCGCCGGGGCGGTGAAGTTCGAGAAGAGCGGCCAAACCGTCAAGGAGCGGCGCGAGTTCAGCGTCACCGGCGGTATGTGCCCCACGTGCGAGGGTCGCGGCCAGACCAGCGACTTCGACCTGACCGCGCTCTACGACGACTCGAAGTCGCTCGGCGAGGGCGCGCTGACCGTCCCCGGCTACAGCATGGACGGCTGGTACGGGCGGATCTTCGCCGGTTCCGGCTTCTTCGACATGGACAAGCCGATTCGCGAGTTCACCGACCAGGAGCTGCGCGACCTGCTGCACAAGGAAGCCACCAAGATCAAGGTCGAGGGCATCAACCTCACCTACGAGGGGATCATCCCGAAGATCCAGAAATCGATGCTGGCCAAGGACCGCGAGTCCATGCAGCCGCACATCCGGGCGTTCGTGGACCGGGCGATCAAGTTCACCGACTGCCCCGATTGCGGCGGCACCCGGCTCAGCGCCGAAGCGCGGTCGTCGAAGATCGACGGCGTGAACATCGCCGACTGCTGCGCGATGCAGATCAGCGACCTGGCCGAATGGGTCTCCTCGCTGGACAGGCCCGAAGTGGAACCGCTGCTGGCCAAGCTGCGCCACACCCTCGACTCGTTCGTCGAGATCGGGCTCGGCTACCTTTCCCTGGATCGCCCGGCGGGCACTCTCTCGGGTGGTGAGGCGCAGCGGACCAAGATGATCCGGCACCTCGGTTCCTCGCTGACCGATATCACCTACATCTTCGACGAGCCCACGATCGGCCTGCACCCGCACGACATCCAGCGGATGAACGGACTCCTGCTGCGGTTGCGCGACAAGGGCAACACCGTGCTGGTCGTGGAGCACAAACCGGAGACCATCGCCATCGCCGATCACGTCGTCGACCTGGGGCCGGGAGCCGGATCCGACGGTGGCGCGGTGTGCTTCGAAGGAAGCGTCGACGGGCTGCGCCAGAGCGACACCATCACCGGTGAGCACCTCGACGACCGGGCGGCGGTCAAGGAGGAGGTGCGCGAACCTCGGGACGCGCTCGAAATCCGCGGGGCCGATGCGAACAACCTCCGCGACGTCGACGTCGACATCCCGCTGGGCGTGCTCACGGTGATCACCGGTGTCGCGGGATCCGGCAAGAGCTCCCTGGTCCACGGATCGATCCCGGCCGAGGACGTGATCTCGATCGACCAGGGCGGGATCCGCGGCTCGCGGCGTTCCAACCCGGCCACCTACACGGGGCTGCTCGACCCGATCCGCAAGGCCTTCGCGAAGGCCAACGGCGTCAAACCCGCGCTGTTCAGCTCGAACTCCGAGGGTGCCTGCCCGAACTGCAACGGGAACGGCGTCATCTTCACCGACCTCGGGATCATGGAGACCATGGCCACCACCTGCTCGGAGTGCGAGGGCAAGCGGTTCCAGCCCGAGGTCCTGGAGCACGAGCTCGGCGGCCGCGACATCAGCGAGGTGCTGGCCATGTCGGTGACCGAAGCCGCGGGCTTCTTCGGCGAGGGCGCGGCGAGAACACCTGCCGCGCACAAGATCCTGCGCAACCTCGACGACGTGGGGCTCGGCTACCTGCACCTCGGCCAGCCGTTGAACACCCTGTCCGGCGGCGAGCGGCAACGGCTCAAGCTGGCGACCCGGATGGGCGACAAGGGCGGGATCTACGTCCTCGACGAGCCGACCACCGGCCTGCACCTGGCCGACGTGGAACAGCTGCTGGCACTCCTGGACCGGCTGGTGGACTCGGGCAGGTCGGTGATCGTGGTCGAGCACCACCAGGCCGTCATGGCCCACGCGGACTGGATCATCGACCTGGGCCCCGGAGCGGGCCACGACGGCGGCCGGGTGGTCTTCGAGGGCACGCCCGCCGAGCTCGTCGCGGACCGCTCCACCCTCACCGCCCGGCACCTCGCCGAATACGTCGGCGCCTGACCGCACGGGGTTCCATGAGCGACTACGGCCACGACCTGCTCTTCGGCACCTTCCCGACGCCGGACGCCGCCGACCCGCAACGCGTGGTCGAGCTGAGCACGCGCACCGAAGCGGCCGGGCTCGACCTCGTGACCTTCCAGGACCACCCGTACCAGGCGCGGCACCTCGACGCGTGGGCGCTGGTGGCCACGGTGCTCGCCCGCACCTCGACGTTGCGGGCGACGGCGAACGTGACCAACCTGCCGCTGCGCCCGCCGCTTCCCCTGGCGCAGGCGGTGGCGAGCCTCGACCTGCTCAGCGGCGGCCGCGTGGAACTGGGTCTCGGCGCAGGAGCGTTCTGGGACGCCATCGCCGCGGCGGGCGGGCCCCGCAGGACCGGTGGCGAAGCCGTGACCGCGCTCGAGGAGGCCATCACCATCATCCGCGGCCTCTGGGACACGCGGCAGCGATCGCTGCGCGTGCGCGGCACGCACTATCGCGTGGACGGCGCGCGCACCGGGCCCGCGCCCGCGCACGACATCTCGATCTGGCTCGGTGCCGTCGGTCCGCGCATGCTGGCGCTGACCGGACGGCTCGGCGACGGCTGGCTGCCCAGCGAGATGTACGTGCCACCGGAACGGCTCGCCGAAGGCAACGCGCGCATCGACGCGGCCGCCGTCGCCGCCGGCCGCGACCCGCGCTCGGTGCGACGGCTGTACAACGTCAACGCCTCCAGCGACCCGCATCGCGCCGACGAGCTCGCCGAACTCGCATTGGAGGAGGGCATCAGCGCCTTCGTCCTGGCCACCGACGACCCCGACGCGATTCGCGCCTTCGGCGCGGAGGTGGCGCCCGCGGTGCGCGAGCAGGTGCGCGCCGAGCGAACGATCAACCCGCCCGGTTCCTGAGGAGATACTTCGGTCCGGGGCTTGCGTGGCAGCGCGGGTGGCGCGTTCTGGCGCGCCGTGCGGGCGCGGGGTCGGCGACGTGAGCAGCTGCCTACCGCCCAGGATCGCTCTCGAGGGACACGCCCTCCGCGCGGGCGAGCGCGTCGACCTGGCCGCCCATCCACTCCAGGTAGCTCGCGCCCGGCGTGAGGGTCTCGGTCGCCTCCACCACCGGGATGCCCAGCCGCTCGGCTCGGGTGCGCAACCGCTTGGTCAGCGGGTCCTCGGTCTGCGGGTTGTACACCAGAGCCGTGGCGCGACGCCCGTCGAGGGCGTCCTGGATCCGTGCGACGGCGGCAGCGGGTGCGTCCTTGCCGTCCTCCACCGCGTGCACGAAGCTCGGCGGCGTGATGTCGGACAGGCCCGCCCGCTCGATCAGGTAGTCGGCCACCGGCGCGGTCGCCACGACCTCGGTCCCGGACCGCTGCGCGGCGATCCGCTCGGTCCGGTCGGCCAGCCCGCGCACCTCGGAGCGGAAGCGCTCGGCGTTCGCGGTGAAGCGCTCCGCCTGACCGGGCCGGCGTTCGCCCAGCTCGGCGGCGATGCGATCGGCGACCCCGGCGACGGTATCGAAGTCGTACCAGAAGTGCTCGTTGATCTCGTCGTGCTGCGTTCCGGCCGTTAGTTCCGGATGCGCGACGGCGAACGCCTCGATCGTGGAGCCCTCGCGCGGCGCGGACTCCAGGACGTTGCCGACGAACCGGTCGTAGCCGTTGCCGTTGAACACCACGAGGTCGGCGTCGGCGACCTCCGCGGCGTCCTGCGGGGAGGTCTCGTAGAGGTGCGGATTGGTCATCGGATCGCTGATGACCGGCCGCACCTCGACCGCGTCCCCGCCGACCGCCCGCGCGATGCTCGCGTAGACGTTCGTCGAGGTCACCACCTCGATCTTGCCGGACTTCGGCGCCGACCGGCTCACCGCGCACCCGGTCAGCGCCGACAGCGCCAGCCCGAGAGCCATCGCGGCCGCCGTCATCGCGCGGCTCCTGCTCAACGACATCGATCCTCCTCCGGAGTCCGCGCCCGATCTGGACGCGGCCGAAGCCTACTTGAAAACGATTGTCGTTAGCAGTAGCGGGGCGCAAAAAAGGGGCACGACGATCTCGTCGTCGTGCCCCGCCGGTCCGTTCGTCAGGAGCCTCCGGGCTCCTCAACGGCTTGCTCGCGCTCCTCGACGCGGTTCGAGCCGCGGCGGCGGAAGTACTGGAAGCCGGGGATGCCGATGAGCGCCCGGCGGACGTCGTAGGTGACCTCGAGCAGCTCGTGGATCTCCGGCCCGACGCGGTCCAAGGTGTGCAGGATCGGCAGCACGTCGGTGCGGATGTGCTCGGTGAGCACCGGCAGCTCGTCGACCAGCTTGATCGCGGCGTCGACCTCGTCCTCGGAGAACTCCTCGACGAAGCGCTCCAGCAGCGGCGCGGCGCGCTTGGCGGTCGGCGCGTAGCTCTCCAGCAGCTCGTCGGCGGTGTCCGCGGTGCGCCGAGCGGTCGCGACGGTCTTGCTCGCCTCGTCGCTGACGACCCGCGCGCCGCCGACCACGCCTGCGGCCTCGGCGGCCACGCGGCGGGCGTCGACCACCGCCACCTCCGCCTCGTCGGCGACCGCGCGAGCCTGCGAAACCGTGGATTCCGCGCCGCGGGCCGCGTGCTCGGCACGCTCAACGATCGCCTCGACGCGATCGACGGCGCCGTTGACGCGGCTGATCACCGCCTCGACGTCGTCGAGCATGCCGAAGACGCGACCGGGCACGGCCGCAACCGCCGTCGCCGAGCCGACAGCCCACCCCGCCGCGGACTTCGCCATGCCGACCACATCGGCAGGGTTGGGCACTCGCATCGCCATGACTCCCAACTCGCACAACACCCGCGCCGGGCGCCAACCGGAGATCAACATATTCACACCCGGTTGACACCCGGTTACCGGAGGTGTTCGCTCACGCGCAGAGCTTCCAGCCGTCTTCCTTGATCAGGTTCAGGTTGAGCTCCTGCGCCTGCTGACCGGGAACGGTCTGCTCCAGGGTGACCTTGCCCTTGTCGCCATCGGCCTGGACGTTCTTCACCGAGGTGTGCACCTGCTTGAGCATGTCCAGGTCCTGCGGCTTGGCCTGCTTGAGGAAGGCTTCCTTCTGCTTCTGGATCTGCTCGATCTGCGGCATCGCCTTGCTGCACACCAGCGAGCGGTAGTCATCGACGCTCACGCTGGCGGGGTCCTGGGTCTCCTGGTTCGACACCGCCGCGTAGTCCTCCGCGACCTTCTGCGCCGAAGGGCCCGAGAAGAGCATGTAGGCCCCGACACCCGCGGCCGCGAGAACGAGAACGGCCGCGGCGGCGACGCCGACGATCAAGCCGGTCTTCTTTTTCTTCGGGGCGTCACCGGCCAGCTCCTCACCGAGCCCGGAGGCCTGGTCCTGACCGGCGACCGCGGTCTGCTCTTGATCGGCCTGCGCGGCAGCCGCCGGAGCCTCCTCCGCCACGGCGGCACCCTCGGTCCGCTCGGTAGCGCTCTCGGTCTGCTCGGCCTGCTCAGAGGCGCTCTCGGTCTGCTCGGCCTGCTCAGCGGCGCTCTCGGTCTGCTCGGTAGCGCTCTCGGACCGCTCAGCAGCGGCCTCGGTCTTCGTGGCGTCTTCCGCGGACTCCTGCGCGGGGGTCGCCTCGGTGTCCTCAGCCCGCTCCGCGGAGGCCGCCTCGGCCCCGTCGGCCTGCTCCGGCGTCTCCGCGTTCGGCTGCGCCTCCGCCTGCTCCTCCGAGGGCGTCGAGGCGGCGGAGTCCTGCCCGTCGCGCTGCTGCCGCTCAGCGTCGTCGCGACCGGGCTCGTTCGGAGAGGTCATGAACACCTTCCTGGGGTTGACACGGCTGTGTTCGTTCCACGTGTACGCGAACACTCTCATGTCGTCCAAGACAGGCCGACACCGCAACCGGGCTGTGACCTCCCCGATCGTGTTCATCGCCCGCAGAAGTCGGCATTTCGGTCCTGTTTCCCGAAGTGCCCACAGCGGATCATCGCGACGCGGAAAGCTTTTCGCCCCAGTCGATGTGGTGATCGTACGCCCACCCTCCACCGGTCGGCGGACGGCGTTGCCAGTCGAGCAGCCGCCCGGCCCTGTTGCGCAGATCTCGGAACTTCTTCCTGAGCTCGGGCTGATGAGCCCGGCTGGTCCCCGCCCTGCCCTGGGCGACGATCGCCTCGACGCGCTCCCGGCGCAACGCCTCGAAGGTGTTCAGCGCTTCGGTGGCGGGCAGATCGCGCAGGCAGCGCGCGAGTTCCACCCCGTCCTCCACCGCCAGCGCGGCACCCTGCTCGGAGGCGGGAGGAGCCACTGCAGGGCGTCGCCGATGACGATCATCCGCCCGTCGTGCCAGCGCGGGAGGCTGGGCAGGGCGTGGTCGTCGAAGGACAGGATGCTGTCCGAGTTCGCCACGATCGTTGCCGCGAAACCACCGTCGTCGGCGTAGAGCTCGAGCAGTTCCGCGCGCAAGCGCTCGACGTCGCCGGATTCGCCGCGTTCCGGCGCGGGCAGGCTGGTGAACCAGAAGCAGCCCCCGGAGCGATTTTCCCGGGTGGCGGCGAAGAACGCCTTGGCACCGAGCTGGGCTCGCAGGATCTCCGGGGGCGGCGGTTCGCAGTTCGGCCGCGCCGCGAAGCCGTAAACCGTTCGCGTGCCGATGCGTTCGGGTTTCGGCGCGTTCGGATCGATCCTGTCGCGCACCATGGAGTGCACACCGTCGGCACCGACGAGCAGGTCGCCCTCCACCCGCTCGCCGCTGTCGAGAACGGCCTGGCCGTCGTCCGCGTCGACGACCGTGCTGCCGTGGCGGAAGGTCGCACCGCGCTCGATCGCCTGCTCGCGCAACAACCGCGACAGCACCGCCCAGTGCAGCACGCGGGGAAGTCCGCGTTCCGAGGCCGGATCGGCGGCGAGCGCGTAGCCGATGCGCTCACCGTCGGGACTGACCCGTTCGGTGCGCACCAGCGGGAAGGACTCGGAGATGATCGGCTGGTGCGCCCCGACGGCGCGCAGGGCGTCCATCCCGTTGGGATTGAGCCGCACGACCGATCCTTCACCGTGCCGCGCGGGCCTGCTCTCCAGGACCGTGACGGGAATGCCTGCGGTGCGCAGCGCCAGCGCGGCCGTCGTGCCCGCGATGCCCCCTCCGCTGATGACGACGTGCTCTGGCATGCGTCCCCCGAGTCCGACCGGTCGCGTTGTCACCGCCGGTTCCCGGTCGGCCTGGCCGCGGGCACGGCCAGCGCGGAGGGAACCAGCAATACGGCCACGGCCAGCAACGCGTGCAGGGTTCCCACGTGGTTGCCGAGGTAGCCCAGCACCGGCGGGCCTGCCAAGAACGCGGTGTAGCCGATGGTCGACACCACGCTGACGCGGGCCGCGGCGTTCTCGGCGTCGTCGGCGGCCGCGCTCATGCCGACGGGGAAGCCCAGGGACGCGCCGATTCCCCAGATCGCCGCGCCGACCAGCGCCAGCGGCCAGCCGCCGAACACCACGAGCAGCACGCCGCAACCGGCGGTGGCCATGGTGGTCCAGAGGACCTTGACGCGACCGAAGCGATCCAGCAGCCGGGTGCCCGCGATGCGACCTGCCGTCATCGCGCCGAGGAAGACCGCGAAACCGACCGCGCCCAACCAGTGCGGGAGGTCGTAGCCATCGACCAGGGCCACCGTGAGCCAGTCGTTGGCGGTGCCCTCGGTGAGCGCCATGGCCAGCACCATCAGGCCGATCAGCAGCGTCCGCGGCTCGGCCCAAGCCCGCCACGCCCGGCCGAGCGGCTCGTCCGCGGTCTCGTGCGCGGGCGGCAAGGCCGGCGAGACCAGTACCGGCCCCACTGTGATCACGACCGCGACGATGGCCAGGTGCACCGCCAGCGGCACTCCCCCGGCCGCCGCTGCCGCACCGGAACCGGCGCCCAGCACGGTGCCGAAGCTGAATCCGGCGTGGAAGCGCGGCATGATCGTGCGGCCCAGCTCCCGCTCCACGGCTGCGGCCTCGATGTTCATCGCCACGTCCCAGACACCGGAGCCGAGCCCGACCGCCAGCAGTCCCGCACCGGTCAGCCAATAGTTCGCCAACGCCGCCGAGGCGAAGCCGGAGAGCGCCAAGCCGAACGCGAGGACCGCGGCACCGCCGGTGATGACCACCCGGGCTCCGCACCGGTGCACCAGCGCCCCGGCCAGCGGCAACGCGCTGATCGCGCCGAACGAAATGGCCAGCAGCAGCGTGCCCAGCTGCGCCGGGTTGATCTCCAGGGAGTCGCGGGCCTCGGGAATGCGGGCCATCCAGTTCGCCGCCGCGAAGCCGTTGAGGGCGAACACGACCGCCACCGCATTGCGAGACCGCAGCACGACCTGCTCCGGACGTGCGTGCAGCACCAACGGTATTCCCCCAGTTGTCGAATCGATTCAACGCGCGGTCGATCAGTCTTGCCAGGATCGTTCGCAACGTCAAACGAATTCCACCGCCGGGGGTGCAAGCGCGGTCCTGCCCCGGACCACGCTGGGTGGTTCCGGGCAGGACCGAACGCCCTCCCGAATCAGGCCTGCTTGGCGTACTCGCTGGCTCCGTACCAGTCGACGAGCACGACGTCGTCATCACCGACGACCCAGGCGTCATGGCCCTGGGGCAGCGAGCTGACCGCGCCGGGTCCGACGTCGAACTCGCGGCCGTCGGACATCAGCACGTGCAGGGTCCCGGAGACGTGGTACTGGAAGTGGGGTGCTTCGCACCAATCGGTGCCTGCGATGGGTTTGACGTCGTTGCTCCACCGCCACCCCGGGTGCAGCACCAGACGGCCGATGGCTCCTCCGGCCATGTTGACGACTTCGGCGCGCCCGTTCTCGAACTCGCGAACGTCGTCGGGCTTGCCGAACTCGCGCAGTTCAACGGCTCCAGCGCTCTTCGCGACCATGATCCGCTCCTTTCCGAGAGGAGACCGACCACACCAGCATGTGCCCGCCGAGCACCCGGTCGACAGAGGCTTTCAGCCCGCACCGCGCACGAGTGCAGCGGCGGGCGGGGCACCGAAGCGGCGCGACACCTCCGCGGCTCAGCCGCCGGCCATGGCACCGATGATCATGTAGGGCTCCTTGCCGGAGAGGACTTCCTCCGGCAACGGGTCGTCCATGCCTTCGTTGGAGAGATCCTCTTCGCAGGCGTAGAAGCGGATGAAGGCCCGGCGCTTCTTGGTGTCGTGGTCGCGAACGCAGCCGCGCAGCGCCGGGTACCGCGCCTCGAGCGCGTCCAGGACCGTGCGCTGAGTGGCAGCACCCTCGACGTCGACCAGCACCTCGTGATCCGGGATCTTGGCGAGCGTGCGCAGGTGCGCGGGCACGGATATGCGGATCATGGCAGGGTTTGCACCTCCACGGACAGCACGCGCGGCAGGTCGCGGACGATCGTCCGCCAGGTATCGCCGGAATCCGGCGATACGTAGACCTGGCCACCGGTGGTGCCGAAATAGATGCCGCAGTCGTCGAGCCGGTCGACGGCCATGGCATCGCGCAGCACGTTGACGTAGCAGTGGCTCTGCGGCAGGCCCTCGGTCAGCGGTTCCCACTCGTTGCCGCCCACCCGGCTGCGGTAGACGCGCAGCTTGCCCTCCGGCGGGTAGTGCTGCTCGTCGCTGTGGATCGGCACGACGTAGACCGTCTCCGGCTCGTGGGCGTGCACCGCGATCGGGAAGCCGAAGTCGCTGGGCAGGTCACCGCTGATCTCGTACCAGTTGTCCCCCGCGTCGTCGCTGCGCAGCACGTCCCAGTGCTTCTGCATGAACAGCACCTCCGGCCGGTCCGGATGCAGCGCGATGCGGTGCACGCAGTGGCCGACGTCGGCCTGCGGCGCCGGGATCTCGCCGGACTGCAGACCGCGGTTGATCGGGGTCCAGGACTTGCCCTCGTCCTCGCTGCGGAACACCCCGGCCGCCGAGATCGCGATGTAGAAGCGCTCGGGGTCGTTGGGCGCCTGGATGATCGTGTGCAGGCACATCCCGCCCGCGCCCGGCTGCCAGCTCGGCGCCGATTCGTGGGTGCGCAGCGCGGGCAGCTCGGTCCAGCTTTGGCCGCCGTCGGTGGTGCGGAAGAACGCGGCGTCCTCGACCCCGGCGTAGACGGTGTCCGGATCGGTCGCCGAGGGCTCCAGGTGCCACACCCGGGTGAATTCGAAGGGCCGCGACGTGCCGTCGTACCAGAGGTGGGTGCCGGGGTCGCCGTCGTAGGCGAAGTGGTTGTCCACCGGTTCCCAGGTCCGCCCGCCGTTGTCGGAGCGCTGGATCTGCTGCCCGAACCAGCCCATCGACTGCGAGGCGTAGAGCCGGTCCGGGTCCGCCGGTGAACCCTTGAGGTGGTAGAGCTCCCAGCCGCCGAACAGCGGCCCTTCCACCTGCCACGACTCGCGCTTTCCGTCGGCGGTGAGGATGAAGGCACCTTTGGTGGTGCCGACGAGGACTCGGACGCTGCTCATTGTCTGCTCCCTGGTGACCCTGCGTGCACTGGTGAACCTGAAGGTAGGCCTGCTGCGGCGAGCTGTCTTCTCCGATCTTGCGCCATCGGCGAGGCCAGCGGCGGAAGTGCGACCAGCACCGGAGCTGACCACGGCGGCACCACGCCCAGCTCGATCTCGCGGTGCTCGAACGAGCCCGCCGCGACCCGCACCGGCTCGGGCGAACCGCCGACGACGTTCCAGGGCGGCACCAGGTGCGCGCTCGGGCAGGCGCCTGCGGCGAAAGCCGTCGACATCAGCCAGTAGGTCCCCGGCGGAACCCCGGTGAGCCGGAACCCTCCCGCGTCGTCCAGCAGCGCTCCGCTGACCGGCACACCGCCGGGAACCCGACGGGCGAACAGTCCGACGTAGACGGCGGCGGGCCCGCCCAGGGCAGCGCGCGCCGCCGGGCCGATCGCAGCGGAACCGGCGACGGTGCCGCCCGCCGGAGCCGCTCCGGGCACCGCGACCGAGCGCGGCGGGGCGTCGGCGAGCCGGTCGGGCAGCCTGCGGAAGTCCCCCGGGGACACTCCGACCTCCGCGGTGAACCGGCGGGTGAAGGTGCCCTGCGAGCTGAAGCCGATCGCGCAGCAGATGTCACCGATGCGGTCGTCGGTGTCGAGCAGCAGCCGCTTCGCCCGCTGGAACCGGTGCGCGGCCAGGAAGCGCCCGGGCGGCTGGCCCAAGGTCCGCTCGAACGAGCGCGCGAGGTGGAAGGGGCTGTAGCCGACGTGATCGGCCACGTCCCCCAAGGTGATCGCTTCCTCGGCGTGCGCAGCGATGAAGCGCGCGGCCTTCGTTGCGACGTCCTGCATGTCCTGCGTCTCCCGGTGCCCGTCGGCTGACGAGAAGGTGTCCTGCGGTTAGGACGACCCGGGCACGCAGAACTCATCGGTCAACCGGCCGTCGAACCCCCGAAAGGGTGAAGCCGGATACTGGACCGATGGATGTCCACACCAAGATCGTCGGAGCCGCGATCGACCGGATCGCCACCGCGGGCTACGACGGGCTGTCCATCAGCGCCGTGTCCAGGCTCTCCGGCGTGTCGCGGCCGACGATCTACGCGCACTTCGGCTCGCTCGAACAGCTGGCCTCCGAAGCGCTCGAGCGGGCCGCGGTCCAGGTGATCTCGCGGGTCGTCGAGCGGGCGCGCTCGGCAGCCACGGCGGCCGACTACGTCGTGGAGGTCATCGTCGCCGCGCGGACCGAGTTCCGCCACCAGCCCGCGCTGGCCCCGATCGCGTTCCCGCAGCGCGGCACCGTGCTCTTCGACGGCGATCCGGTCGGACCCGAAGCGCTCGAGCTGTCGCGGTCGTTCCTGCTACCGCTGCTGGAGTTCGAGCCGGGCCTGGAAGCCGACCTCGACGAGATCGCCGAAACGACCTTGCGGTTCCTCATCTCGCTGGTGATGTTCGAAAGCGCCATCTCGCGTTCGGACGAGAAGTTGCGCGCCTACCTGCACCGTCGGCTGGTTCCGGGGCTGGGCGTCACTTCCTGATCTTTACATCGTTGACAGTTTTTGTAAGGGGTCTTTCAGTGCGCGGCCGCAGCCGCACGCGGTGGGGGCTCAACCCGCACCGCCGCGGGTTCCCGGACGTCGCCGGGCCGATCCCGCAGCGCGGCGACGTCCGAGGTTCCGCCACGCCAACCGCAACTGAGTACCTCCCAAGGAACTGCCAACGAGTGGAGCCAGCTTGTCCGCACTGTCCCGCCGCCGCTTCCTCGGCATGAGCGCCCTCGGCTCGGCCGCCGCATTGGGCCTGACCACCGTCTCCACCCGCGCGGCCGGTGCCGCCGAACACTCGCCCGCGGTCATCGTCGGAACCGGCTACGGCGCCGCGGTCACCGCGCTGCGGCTCGGCGCGGCCGGAATCCCGACCGTGATGCTGGAGATGGGCCAGCTTTGGAACACCCCGGCCGAAGACGGCAACATCTTCCCCGACATGCTCAACCCGGATCGGCGGGCGATGTGGTTCAAGGACCGCACCGAGGCGCCGCTGGCATCCTTCCTCTGGCTGGACCTCGTCAACCGCGACATCGATCGGTACGCCGGCGTCCTCGACCGGGTCAACTACGGGGACATGTCGGTCTACGTCGGACGTGGCGTCGGCGGTGGCTCGCTGGTCAACGGCGCGATGGCCGTGACGCCCAAGCGCTCCTACTTCGAGCAGATCCTGCCGCGCGTCGACGCCGACGAGATGTACGGGCGCTACTTCCCGCTGGCCAACTCGATGCTGGGCACCAACCACATCGACCCCGAGTGGTTCGAGACCAGCCGCGCCTACCAGTTCGCCCGGGTATCCCGGAAAGCCGCGCACGAGGCGGGCTTCCAGACCGCGTTCGTGCCGAGCGTCTACGACTTCGACTACATGCGCCGCGAGGAGGAGCAGCTGGTGCCGCGCTCGGCGCTGGCCTCGGAGGTCATCTACGGCAACAACCACGGCAAGAGCTCGCTGGACAAGTCCTACCTGGCCGCGGCGCTGGGCACGGGCAACGTCACCATCGAGACGCTGACCGAGGTCCGCGACATCGCCCAGCAGCAGGACGGCACCTACTCGTTGTCGGTGCGGCGCATCGACGAGCACGGCACGGTGCTCGGCGTCCGGCAGCTGACCGCGAAGTACCTGTTCCTGGGCGGGGGCAGCCTGGGCTCCACCGAGTTGCTGGTGCGCGCCCGCGACACCGGCAAGCTGCCCGATCTCGGCGAGGAGATCGGCCGGGGATGGGGCACCAACGGCAACGTGATGCTCGGGCGCGCGAACCACTCCTGGGACCCGGTGGGCGAGCTGGAATCGGGCATGCCCGCACTGGGAATCGACAACTGGGACGACCCGGTCAGCCCGGTGTTCGCCGAGATCGCTCCAGTTCCGGCCGGAATCGAGACCTTCGCCAGCCTGTACCTGGCGATCACCCGAAACCCGGAGCGCGGGACGTTCCGCTACGACCCCGGTGCCGACCGCGCGGTGCTGCAGTGGAGCGAATCCCAGGGGCAGCCCTCGATCGACGCGGCGAAGCGGGTCTTCGACCGGATCAACGAGGTCAACGGCACGAGCTACCGCTACGACCTCTTCGGCGACACCCGGGCGTTCGAAAGCCGGTTCACCTACCACCCGCTGGGCGGTCTGGTCCTGGGCGAGGCAACCGACCTCTACGGGCGGGTCAACGGTTACCGGAACCTCTACGTCACCGACGGATCCCTGATCCCCGGAAGCACCGGCGTCAACCCGTTCGTCACCATCACGGCCCTGGCCGAGCGCAACATCGACCGGGTCCTGGCCGAGGACATCCGAGCGGCCTGACCCGGACCCGGCCGCCACGGCGCCGTTCCGCCGTGGCGGCCGGGTTACAGGGATCCTCGCAGTGCGCGGCGGAACCGCTGTCCCAGGTGCGGGACTCAACCCGCACCGCCGCGGGTTCTGCCGCGGCGTGCGGCGAGCACAGCCGCGACGACGCGCAGGCCGCTACTCGAGGAGCGGATCCCGCAGCCGCACGACGCGGCAGAACCCGCCACCCGCACGGCGAACTGAAGTGCCCCCTCACCCCGCGTCGGTGTGGAAGACGTGCTCCGGGTGGGGATGGCTGAGGAAGTCGTGGTGCGAGATCTCCCAGCCGTAGGCGCCCGCGTGGCCGAACACCAGCACATCGCCCGCTCGCACCCGGGGCACCCGCACCTCGCTGGCCAGGACGTCCTTGGGCGTGCACAGCTCGCCCACCACCGTCAGCAACGCGTCGCGCAGCTCCGGGCGAGGTGCCGAGGAGTTCCACTCGTCGACCTCCAGGACGTCGAACGGGTGGCTGTGCTGCCAGGACGACGGCAGCCGGAACTGGTGGGTCCCGCCGCGCACCAGCGCGTAGTCGACGCCGTGGTTGTGCTTGACGTCGAGCACCTCGACGGCGTACGCACCGCAGCCGGCCACCAGGTAGCGACCGCACTCGAAGTCGATCTCGCGCACCTGCTCCGGGAACTCGTCGAGCACCGCGGGCAGCTCGCGGACCACGCGCGGCCAGTCGAACTGCGCGTCGAGGTCGGCGTAGTTGACGCCGATGCCGCCACCGACGTTGACCACCTCGCAACGCATCCCGAACTCGGCCTCCCAGCGGGCCACCGTGCGCCCGTAGTGCGCCAGCAGCTCCAGATGCGCCTCGGCGGAGAGGTTGTTCGACAGCGAGTGCAGGTGGAATCCGGTCAGCCGCAGCCCCGGGAGAGCGCGTGCCCGCGCCACAGCCGCGGGCAGGTCTTGCTCGGATATGCCGAACTGGGTGGGTCGTCCGGCCATCGCCAGCGTCGCGCTCGGGAACGGGCCGGCGAGATTGACCCGCAGCAGCACCTCCGCCGTGGTGCCCAGTCGCGTGGCCGCCTCGGAGATGCGGTGCAGTTCCAGCGCGCTCTCGGCGTGCAGGCGGGTGACGCCGCACCGCAGCGCCCGGTCGATCTCGGCCGGGGTCTTCGCCGGACCGCCGAAGAGCACCGGAATCTCGGCGTCCACCGCGCGAGCCTTGTCCAGCTCCCCGCCGGAGGCGACCTCGAACCCGTCGACCAGCGGTGCGAGCGCGCGCAGCAGCGGGTCGGCGCTGTTGGCCTTCATCGCGTAGAACATCCGGCAGCGCGGCGGAAGCGAATCCACCACCGCGCGCACGTGCTCGGCGAGCCGATCCAGGTCGTAGGCGAACAGGCAAACCGGCTCGCCACCGGTGCGCTCGCGCACGATCTTCTCCAGCCGGTCATCCATCGGGCGCCTCCCGGTGCCGTTCGAGGTGGTCGCGCAGCGCGCGTGCGGCCAGCCCGCGCTCCTCGCCGAGGACGAAGGAGCGCACCCCGGCCGCACGCCATCCGGCGTGGTCTTCGGGGGTTCGCGGGATCGCGCAGAACGGCACGTCGTGCGCCGCGCATTCGGCGTGCACCCGCCGCAGCGCCTCCCGCACCCGCGGATCGCGGGTCTGCCAGGGAATTCCGTAGGACTGGGACAGATCGGCCGCGCCTTCCAAGATCATGTCGATGCCCCCGCCGCCGAGGATCGCGGGCAGGTCCTCGACGCCCTCGGCGTCTTCGATCATCGCGATCAGCATGGTCTCCTCGTTGGCCCGGCGCACGTACTCGGTGAGCTCCAGGCGTCCGAAACCGGGCACGCGTCCGCCGTTGAGGCTGCGCATGCCCTCCGGGGCGTAGCGGGCGGCGCGGATCGCCGCGTCCACATCGGCGCGCCGGCGCACGTGCGGCACGACCACGCCCATCGCTCCGGCGTCGAGGGCGCGCAGGATCGCGCCCGGATCGGCCTCGGGGACCCGCACGAACGGGACCAGGTCGACGGCCTCGGCGGCGCGGATGAGGTTCTCCAGCTGCTGCGGGTCGACGAGCGCGTGCTCGCTGTCGAGGACCGCGAAGTCGTAGCCCGCGCAGCCGATCATCTCCACCAGCGGGGGTGACGGGATCGAGCAGAACAGCCCGTGCACCTCCTCCCCCGCCGCCAGCCGGGCCTTGACGGTGTTGGGTCTCAGCATCCGGCGACCTCCGCCAGCGGGTTCGGCACGGTGTGCAGGCGCAGTTCGGTCTCCGGCCGCAGGCGCCGGGTGGTGAGCTTCTCCACCTCGATCGTCGGGGTGAACACGTCGAACAGGTCGAAGCGATCGGACAGCTCGCCGAAGCGCTGCTGGTAACCGCGGATCTCCTCGGCGACCAGCTGCCAGAAGCGTCGTTCGGGCAGCACGTCGTCCAGCGCGATCGCCAGCTCGCCGAGGTTGATGAAGAAGAAGGCGTCCAGCAGGAAGTCGGCGACGAGGCCGGGATCGCCCGTCTCGACGAAGGAGTTCCGGTTGGTGTGGTGCGCCGGGGTCTCCGCCAGGCGCGGGCAGCGCTGCGGATCGGCGAGGTGTTCGCGGGAGAACCGGACACCGTCGTGGAAGTCCTTGAGCGCCACGCGGCTGGGCAATCCGTCGCGGTGCAGCAGCACCACGTTCTGCGCGTGCGATTCCAGGGCGATGCCGTGCTTGCACAGCAGGTGCACCAGCGGCAGCGCGGCGACGCGCACGAGGTCCCGGACCCATCGCTCGGCACCATGGGCGCGCAGCCACGGCGCGATCAGCAGCTCGCCGTCGTTGGCCGCGGTCAGTCCGGTGAAGGGCATGGCCGCTTCCCCGGCGCGCAGCCGCGGGTGCAGGCTCTCGCGCCAGATGCAGGCCAGCGCGCCGTAGGTGTCCTCGCGCAGCAGCTCCGACTCCGGGGTGACCGCCACGCCGAACTCCTCGCCGAGCAGCACCGGCTGCAGCTCGTCGCGCAGGTAGTCGTCGCCGCGCACCACCTCGCGCAGCCAGTCGGTCAGCGGGGCCGCGTTGCGCACCGTGTGCGCGGCGAGGCCGCGTCCGGTGGAGGTGTTCACGATGGACATCGACAGCTTCAGGTACGGCCGGTCCGGTTCATCCCGGCAGCTCAACGTGCGAATCGACTGCTGCGCGCGGAACTCGTGCGGATCCTCGCCGAGCGGGATCAGCTCGCCGGTGGACAGCTGGGCGGAGAACGCGCGGGCCAGGCGTTCCCGCCACTGCCACGGGTGGACGGGCACCAGGACGTAGTCCTCCGGGTCGCGCCCGGCTCGCTCGATCTCGCGCTCGAAGCGCGTCGCTTCGGCGCCCAGCGGTGCCGTCATTCCCACCGGGTCGGCGTGCTTCGACGCGGTCACCTCGGCGATCGCGCGGTGCGCGGCCAGCCACAGCGGACGAACACCGTTGCCGAACTCCGGGCCGTAGGCGATGTTGTCCTCGGTGTCGAATCCGATCCGGGACTTGTAGGTCGGGTGGTACCGGTGCCCTTCGGTGATGGCGGCCTCGAGCTCGTCGTATTCCAGCGTCGGCTCCGGCAACGCGCGCAGGTGTTCGGCCAGGGTGTCCTTGAACAGGGTCTCCTCGAGCTCGCGGGCGAAACCGGGCAGCAGCTCGGGGTCGGCGTCGAGCGAATCGCGCACCTCGGAAAGGAAGCGGGGCACCGAATCGGCCTCGGCCTCGTTTCGCCACACCGGCGAGGTCAGCCCGACGCGGCCGAAGCCGAAGCGCCGCACCGCGGTGAACGAGTAGCGCACCGGTTCGCCCGCGCCGTCCACGCCGTCGACGTGGTGCTGCGCTCCTTCCTGCCGGGTCTTCAGCGCGCCCTCGTAGACCAGGGACTCCACCAGCTGGCGGAACACGCGGCGCCGCACCCGGCGGTGCGCCGGTCCGGTGAGCGCGGCCTGCACCAGTTCGGCGGTCATCGGTTCACCTCGCGAATCGGGTTGGGGATGTCGACGTAGAGCGGACTCTCGCCGTGCTCGGCGAACCGGCTGATCAGGTTCGCCTTGGCGGGCAGCGCGGGATCGCGCCGCAGCCGTTCGGCGTAGCGGCCGGGGCAGTGCGCGAGGAAGTCGTGCACTGCCGACCACAGCAGCCGTTCTCCCGCCGGGGTGAACCGGCCGAGCACGGCCACCAGGTGTCCCAGGTGATTGGTGACGAAGTGGTAGCGCAGCCGCAGCCAGGCCTCGACGTCGTCGTAGCGCACCGGGCTGTCGGTGGGCAGCACGCCGGCGGGGATGCGCTCGCCGGAGGCGCTGGTGCCCTCCATGTCGCGCACGTAGAAGGTGCGGGGCCAGCCGTCCTCGGTGTGCAGCAGGCTGTTCTGCACGTGCGCCTCGAAGCTGATGCCCTGTTCGGTGAACACCGACAGCAGCGGCCCGAGCGAGATGCGCAGGTAGCAGCGCAGCCACTCGACGACGTGCTCCGGCACGAGCGGTCCCGCGCGGGCGATCTCCTCGATCAGCGGCGGCGGGGTCCCGTCGAGCCGGTCCTCCAGCAGCGCGGCCAGCACCCGCGGGGCCGTCGTCGAACCGGGAAACGGGTTGTGCCGGAACAGGACCGCGAAATCGGCGGCCAGTTCACCGGAGGCCCCGGGGGCGATGGCGCGGTAACCGGTCTCGGGCAGCACCCGGAACCCGTCGTGGTCCCAATCGGCGGCGGCGACCAACCGGCCGGCGTCCACGGCGCGGCGAAGGTGTTCGAGCGGGTTGTTGCGGACGAAGTTGGTGATGCGCACGTGCAGCGGCAGCTTCCAGGCCGTGCCGAACGCCGGATCGCACACCGTGCGCACCGAGGACGTCGCGTACACCTCGTCGCCGAGCGGCCCGAGCGGCACGAGCTCGCCCTCCGCGATCAGCTCGGCGGCCCTGGAGCGCAGGTAGTCGGCCTGCCACGGGTGCACCGGCAACAGCTCGAAGTGCTCCCGCGCGGCACCGAGAAGGGTGCGCGCCTCCCGCTCGACCCGTTCGGGGATCCATCGTCCGCAACCGATCCGTTCTTCCAGCAGGACCTCCGGCGCCACCGCCCAGTAATGCAGGCGGAAGCGGGCCTCCAACTCCGGCGCGTAGCGCTCGAGATCGTCATCGGCGATGCCCTCGGCGCTCTTGGGCGTCGGGTGGAACGGGTGGCCGAGCAGCAGGGACTGCTCGGCGTGCCGGGTGATCTCGGTCGGTGCGGCCGGTGGCGGGCCGGCTCGGCGCGCGAGGTAGCGGGCGCTGCGGGCCTCGCTGTTGGCGACCTGGCGGCGGAACCGCTCGGCCGAACCCGGTGGGGTCGGTGCCCCGCGCCGCTGCAGCTCCTCCGCGACCAGCGCCACGAACTCGTCGTGCTCGAGGCGTGCGCGGCTTCCGCCGCTCTCCCGGAACAACCCATCGCCGTAGACGTGGTGGCCCACCTCGGATTCCCGGCACACCTCGGCCACCAGCGTCCCGTGCGCACCGCGCAACGTCATCCGCAGTTCGCCCGCCGCGACCTCCGCGTCGGTCTCGCGCACCAGCGCGTTGAGCAATCGCTGCCGCGCCGCAGCGCGTGCCTGGACTTCCTTCACCGCAACACCTTCTCCCGATTCACTTCCGGCCGGTCGACGGCCTGCGGCCGGGCCAGCACCGCCAGCGACGCCGCCACCAGCAGCAAGGCCCCGATCGCGGCGAACACCGCCGCAGGCGGCAACAGCACCGCCAGCGCGGCACCCACCAGCGGCCCGAACACCTGCCCCAGGTCGAGGACACCCGTGCCGAATCCGAACGCGGTGCCGGATTCCCGGTCCGGCACCTGGCGCGCGGTCACGTGCAGCACCGACTGCACCAGTGCAGCGAAGCAGAAGCCCTGCACCACGCGCAGCGGCACCAGAAGTTCGACACCGGCGACCGACTGCAGTCCGACCGCCACCCCGCATCCGGCCGCGGCCACCGCGAACCCGAGCTGCGCCGGCCTGCGGTCGTTGCGGCGGCCCCACCAGGGGCTACCGCCGCAGGAGGCCAGCCAGGTCACCGCCTGCAGCACTCCCACCCAGCCTGCTGCCGCCGCAGGCGATCCGGTGACGCGCTCCACGTGCGGAGCGAAGACCACCAGCAGCGCGAAGATGGAGGTCTGCGCGGCCAATCCGGCGGCGAGCATCAGGCGGCTCTGCGGTCCGCGCAGCAGCAGGGCCGCGACCGCGCGGGGAGAGCCGCGTCGCTCCGTCCGCCTCGGCGGTTCGACCAGCAACGCGGCGGCCAGCACGCTGGACACCAGCAACATCCCCGCGACCATCGCGAACAGCGCGCCGAAGCCGATCCGGTCGCCGAGCAGACCGCCGAGGAGCGGCCCGAGCAGCGAACCCGCCGCCGTCGCGCCGAAGAGCGAGCCGAGCGCCCGGCCGCGCCGATCGGTCGGTGCGGCGGTGCTGGCGTAGGCGGCCGTGGCGCTGACCACCCCACCGCACGCGCCCTGCAGCACCCGGCAGGCCAGGAACAGCGCCGCGGTATCCGCCAGCGCCATCAACGCGATGGCCACGCCCAGGCCGACGTGGGCGCGCACGACCATCGCCTTGCGGCCGAACCGGTCTCCCACCCAGCCCCACAACGGCGCGCTGCCCAGCTGCACCACCGCGGGGGCCGCCAGCGACATCGCGGTCCACCACGGTATCTCCGCCTGCGGCGTGCCCAGGCCGCGCAGGTAGAACGGCAGCAGCGGCACCACGAGGGTCAGTCCCGCGGTGGCCGCGAACTGCCCCAGGCACAGCACCGCGAACGTGCGGCCGGACGACCGCGTCACGTCTGTTCCTCCGCCCGCAGCGGGTTCGGCACCGTTCCCGTGGACGCCGGCATGCTGACCCCGCTGGACCTGCCGCGCCGCAGGAGCGGGCCCAGCACCTGTCGGCTCGGCCAGGTCTCGGCGTCGAAAAACCGGTCCCGCAGCACCTCGCGGAGTTCGGCGGGCTGCGCGGCCAGGCAGTCCCGCACCGCGTCGCGCAACTGCGCCCACAGGTCGCGCTCGTCGAGGCCGAAGTGCGCGCACAGCGCGTCCGCGATGCCGTAGAGGTTGACCTGGAAACCGAGCGTCTGCAGGTAACCGACGAGTTCCTCGGCGGAATCCAGGCAGAGCGATTGCGGCGCACCGGGTTTGATCAGGTACTCGGGATCGCGCGCGCCCGCCCGGCGCATCCAGTCGGGATGCAGCCGCACCGTGTCGTGATCGCGGAGCACGAACCTCCGCACCCGTCCCTCTTCGAGCTGGACCACCACGTTCTGCCCGTGCAGCTCGGGAAGCACGCCGTGGCGGAGGAAGCCGACCGCGGTCGTGCAGAACTCCCTGGCGAGCTCGGCGAAGAACAGCAGCGGGTCGAAGACCTGCCCGATGGCGGGCGCCAGCACGTCCCACTCGTGCGCGGCGAGCGCGGCCATCGGCAGCACCAGACCGTCCGCGCGCGGGTAGGTCCGCAGCTGGGCGGCGAGGTGGCCGGGTCGGTCGCCGAACTCGTCGTCGGGATCGTGCCACCCGCACCAGGTCCGCTCGTCGCACAGCTCGACGCGCTCGCGCAGCACCGGATCGCGCTCGACGAGCTCGCGCACGCTGTCCTCGGCCCGCGCCGAGTTGGCCAGGTAGCGCGGCGGGAGCAGCCGGGTGGCACCGAGGGTCGCCATCCCCAGCGGCAGCTTGACGTGGTGCTCGGACTCCGGATCGGTGACCAGAGTGCGGATCGAAGCCGTGGGGTGGAACCGGCCCAGACCGCGGGCCACCGGAACCACCGATCCGTCGGCGAGCTCGTCGCCGAACCAGCTCGGCAGCGCGTGCTCGAACTGCCAGGGATGCACCGGGATCACCACGTGGTCGGCAGCCACCCCGGCAGCCTGCCGCGCCTCGGTCAGCTCCCGCAGCTCGCCCGGCGCGAGCACCAGCTCGGGCAGGCGGTCGGGGTCGCCTCCGCTGCGCACCCGGTCGGCGCGCAGCGCGACCCAGTCCAGGCCCAGCGGTTCGGCGCGCATCGGACCGTGCTCGATCAGTTCGGCCGGGCTCCAGCCCGAGGCCGCCCGCGCGGTCGGGTGGAACGGTCGGTTGCGGGTCGCCGCCAACCGCTCCCCCGCGAGCAGCACGCCGGGTCGCGGAGCGAGGTCCAGCTCCGCCCGCTGCACCGCGAGCACTTCGGTGTGCGACACCGCCGCCCGCAGATCATTGGCGACCTCGCAGGACCCGGCGAAGTCGCCGCAGATCAGCTCGAGCAGCTCCGCGGGTCGCACCGCCACCGGCTCGGCGCCCTCGGCGTGGAACCACACGTCCCCGCCGGCGTAGCGGTGCTCCTGCAGCGCTCCCCCGTCCCGCAGGCGGAAGGACACCTCGCCGATGGGAAGCTTCACCCGGCACCACGGCCCGCGGGCCTCGGCCCTGGTGCCGAATCCCGCCAGGTCCTCCTGCACCAGGGTGTCGACGAGGTCGCGCAGCACCGTTTCCGTCGCTGCCGCCCGCATCAGTACAGCTCCAGCCACGTTCCGACGCCCTGCGCGCGTGCCCGCTCGTAGACCGCGCCCGCGCAGGCGATGTCCTCCACGGCCATCCCCATCGGGTTGAGCAGGATGATCTCGTCGTCGTCGGTGCGCCCGGGCCGGGTGCCCGCCAGGATCTCGCCCAGCTCGGCGTGCAGCTGCTCACGGGAGAACGAGCCCTCCAGCACCAGCTGGTTGATGATCTTCTTCTCCCGGTTGCTCTGCTCCCAGTCGTCGACGACCACCTTGTCGGCCTTGAGGAACGCCTCCTTGTGCGTGTCCATGATGGACACGTTGCACAGCAGCGAACCCGGCTTGAGCCAGTCGAACTCGAGGTAGGGCTCGCTGGTCACGGTGCACGGCACCACGAGGTCACCGGCGCGCACCGCGTCCTCGGCGGACTCGGCCACCCGCGCCCGCACCGACGGGTGCTCGGCACCGATCCGATCGGCGAGCGCCCGCGCGGTCTCCGGATTCGCGTCGTAGAGGTGCACCGCCCGGATGTCGCCGAATCGCTGCAGCAGCGCGGTGATCTGGGTACCGCCGATGAGCCCGCACCCGACCAGCGACACGTCGGTGAACCCGTCCCGCGCAAGGTGCTCGGCGGCCAGGCAGGTCACCCCCGCGGTGCGCCAGGCGCTGATCTGGCTGCCCTCCAGGACCGCGACGGGGTAGTTGCTCTCCGGGTCGTTGAGCACGATGACCGCGCTGGCCCGCTCCACGCCGCGGGTTGCCGGGTTGTCGTGCTTGCTGCCGATCCACTTGATCCCGGACAGTCCCGGGTCGCCGACATGCGCGGGCATCGCGATGATCCGGTCGGCGATGTGCCCCTGCTTGCCCGCCGTGCGCAGGTACGGCTTGAGCGGCTGCACGCTGTTGCCCGCGGCGTGCTCGATCAGGCCCGCGCGCAACGCGGACACGTACAGCTCGGCCTCGGCGCCACCGACCGCGGTGATGTCGCTGCGGCTGAGGTAGAGCATCTTGGGGGAAGGCTCGGCGGACATGCGGTACTCCTCGATGTTGGGGTTCGGTGGGGTGTTTCAGCACCGGATCGCGCTCCGCGATGGAGGCGGGACGGGCGGGTGCGGGGAATGCCCTCGGGCTCTCATCGGGTCTTCAGCGGGCACGGCCACGACCGGAATGCGGCCCCGAGCGCGCTCGCGCTGCCACCGGTGCGCACGCGCGGGCCGTTTCCGGAGCAGCTGCTAACCCGCGCAGCGCTCTCGAGCGGCCGCGAGCCACTCGTCGTCGTAGATCAGGTCCAGGTAGCGGTCGCCGCGATCCGGGAACACCGCCACCACCCGGCAGGGACGCGGAAGTTCCGGCAGCGCGCGCCGGATCGCGGCGATCACCGCACCGGTCGAGCCGCCCGCGAAGATTCCCTCGGTGGCCAGGAGATCCCGGCAGGCCTCGGCGGACTCCAGATCGTTCACGTGCACGACCTCATCGATCTCATCGGGACTCAGCAGCTCCGGGACGCGACTGGCACCGAGCCCTGGCACGTCCCGCTTCCCGGGCGCACCACCGAAGATCACCGAACCGACCGCGTCGACGGCCACCGCGCGCAGGTCCGGGAAGCTCTCCCGCATCCGCCGCGAACATCCCAGCAGGCTGCCGGTGGTGCTGACCGCACCGAACAGGTAGGACGGCGCGGTGACCAGCTGACGGCACAGCTCGGCCCCGGTCCCGTAGTAGTGCGCCTGCCAGTTGCAGTCGTTGGCGTACTGGTTGAGCCACACCGCGTTCGGCGAGTTCGCGACGATCTCCTGCACGCGGCGGACGCGGGTGTGCAGGTAACCGCCGGTCTCGTCCGGCTCGTCGACGATGTCGACCTCGGCCCCGATGCGGCGCAGGATGGCGACGTTGGCGGAGGCCGCTTTCGGGTCCAGCACGCAGGTGAACCGCAGTCCGTGAACGCGCGCCGCGATGGCGACCGCGATCCCGAAGTTGCCGGAACTGCTCTCGACCAGGTGACTACCCGGCCGGATGGTGCCCTGCCGCAGTCCACATTCGACGATGTGCTGCGCCGAGCGGTCCTTCATGCTCCCGCCGGGGTTCATCAGCTCCAGCTTCGCGATCACCTCCACGTCGGTTTCGGGGAACAGCCGGTTCAGCGCGACTGCGGGGGTATCTCCCACGCACTCGAGGACCGATCCGGCGACGGATTCGGCAACGGATTCGGCCAGGGTGTCGATAGCCACGTTTCTCCTCAGCTCGACGACCTGATCAAGCAGGGCGACAGCCGAGACGCTAACAAAGGTAAGGCTTACTTAATAGACTGCATTCGGGAGACCCATCGCACAAATAGCCGTTCCCGCCCGTTCGAGCAGGACATTCACCGCAAAAATCCGCGCGGCCGACCCCGCCCGAAACCTCTTGGGAAGAGGGAAGTTCCAGCGCACGAACGATCCGACCGAACAACTGGAAACAATTCATCCGAAAGAGGGTCGACAACGCCTGAGAATCGGATCAACACCATCCGGAAAGACGCACCGCGAGCGCGAAACGGAATTTCGTCATCCGTTCAGCGCAACGGCTACGCAGATTCGACACGAGCGGTCAACACCGCTCGGATTCCCAGACGAGCCACTTCTCCGCCACCGCGGAAGGCAGATCGACCCCGTGATGCCGGGCGAGCAACAACGTCTGGCACAGCACGTCGGCGATCTCGGCGCGGAACTCGGCGTCCAGCTGCGCGTCGTCGCGGCCCTTCGCGCGCGCCCGCCCCTGCCGCATCAGGAACGCCTGCGCCAGTTCGCCGACTTCCTCCTGCAGCTTGAGCACGTACCACTCGTCGGTCCGCTCGAACCCGAGCGAAGCCGCGTACCGCGCCGAAACACCTTCGACCCGCTCGGTCAACTCGTCGATCTCCATGCGGCCACGGTACGAATCACGGCCGACGCGACCACCCCCGACGCTTTCCCCGCCGCAGCCGAAAGCTTCCGCGAGCACGAGCACGTACGGTCGGTGTGGGTGGCGCACCCTGGCGTTGCAAGCGACAGAAGGCGAGACGAGCGGTTTGCGCAAGGTCAAGGACCTCACCGGGCCCGGCATCACGGACCACCTGGGGATCGGCGGCACCGACCTCGGGGTGTGCGCGCTGGCCCCGGACGGCCGGCTGGTGGCGGTGTTCGGCGACACGTTCGAGCGGGCGGGCGTCGGCGGCTCCGGATGGCGGTCGCCGGTCGTGGTCTTCGGCGATCCCACCGAGACCGCGCGCGGAATCCGCTGGACCGGGTCGGTGGGACCGCGCAAGGACTACGCCGACCAGGCGCTGCCGTACGCGCACGACTCGGTGATCCACGGGCGCAAGGTCAGCACCGTGCTGCCGACCGATGTGATCACCATCGGCAACGAGATGTTCCTGCACGTCATGGTGTGCGAGGGGCTGGGCAACGTGCACTGGACCGAGATCCACCGGTCCGGCGACAACGGGGAGACCTGGCAGCACACCGGAGCCACGTGGCCCGGCGATGCCCACGGCGGGCTCTTCCAGATGCTGACCTGGGAGCTCGGCGACGACGGCTACGTCTACGCCTTCTCCACCGGCTTCCAGCGGGACAAGGGGCTGATCCTCCAGCGGGTCCCCGCGGACCGGATCACCGAACCGGCGGCCTGGCAGGGCTGGGGCTTCCGCGACGGGCAGTGGGCCTGGCACAACCCGCCGACGATCGCGCTCACCGGCGCCTACGGCGAGCTGTGCATGCGCCGGGTCGAGGGCCGTTGGCTGCTGGCGCTGTTCGACGCGGGCAACTACCGGATCGACGTGCTGAACCTGGACGGGCCGACCGCGAACCTCTACGAGTCGGTGCGCGGCACGGTCCTGCACGGCTGCGCCTGGGGCTGCGAGGACCACGAAAGCGGCCACGCCGCGCAGCTCTACGGCGGCTACATCGTCCCGGGGTCCACTCTGGACGATCTGCACCTGGTGGTCAGCCAGTGGAACACCGAGCACAACTGGCCCTACAAGTCCATGCAGTTCGCCGGGCGAGTCCCCCGGGCCGGAGACGAGCCGCTCGCCCCGCCCGCGCCGCCGTCGGCGGGCGGCGCGGGCAGCGCGCTGCGGGCCGCGACCGAGCTCGCCCGCAAGTTCCTGTCCTGACCGGGCAATACGGCAACCCGGGAGACACCGCGGAGCGAAGTTACCAGCGGGTAATATAGGCTCACCGGTATGAGCTCCCAGACTCCGACCTTCGCGCTCTGGAACAAGCTGTCCAAGGTCTTCGGCGGCCGCGGCCTGTTCTCGCTGGGCGTGTCCCTCAAGGCCCCCTACTTCCGGACCGTGCTGCCGACCGTGCGGGAGATGGCGCCCGGCAGGTGCGTGGTCACCTCGCCGAAGTGGTGGGGTGTGCACAACCACATCGGCACCTACCACGCCATCGCCGCCTGCAACCTCGCCGAGGTCGCGATGGGCATGCTCGCCGAGGCGACCGTGCCCACCTCGCACCGCTGGCTGCCGAAGAAGATGCAGGTCGAATACCCCGCCAAGGCCGGAACCAGCCTGCGCGCGGTCGCCGAGCTGGATCGGATCCCGGAGTTCGCCGAAGAGGGCCGGGAGCTCGACGTGCCGGTCAACGTCTACGACAAGCAGGACAAGGTCGTCGTGCGCGCGACCATCACCATCTGGGTCACCCCGCGCAAGGGGTGACCGCCGGGACCGGTCGTTCGCAACGGCCGGTCCGCGGCGCCGCACCGCAGGCGCGAACGGGTGCCCGCGCCGCGGGGCCTCGCACCCCTCGACCGGGGTGTGCGGTGCGCTGACGACTCGCCCCGCACCGGGTGTGCCAGGATGCTGAGCGTGACCGACGAGGCATCTACTCCGACCCGACCCGGGGCGCAGGCCGTCGAACGCGCGCTGTCCGTGCTGCGCGCGCTCGAGGAGAGCGAGGACCCGCTCGGCATTACCCAACTCGCCCAGCGCACCGAACTCACCGTCAGCACGGCACACCGGCTGGCGCGAACGCTGGCCGACAACGGGATCCTGACCCAGGACGCGCTCACCGAGCGCTACCAGCTCGGTCCGGCGCTGGTCGTGCTGGGCGAGAAGGCCGCCGACCGGCTCGGCTACGAACGGGCGCTGCCCGCGCTGCGCGAGCTGGCGAACACCACCGGCGAGTCCATCAACCTGGGCATCCGCGCGGGCAACGACGTCCACGTCGTGCTGCGCGTCCCGTCCCCGCAGCCGCTGCGCTTCGACCAGCCCGCTGGTACCGCCATCCCGCTGCACCTGTCGGCCATGGGCAAGTGCCTGCTCGCATACGCCGACGACATCGATGCCCAGATCGACGGGCTCGGCCAGCTCGCGCGAGTCACCGATCGGTCGATCACCGAACGCGAGCAGCTCAAGGCCGAGCTCGAGCACGTCAGGGAGCGCGGCTGGGCGCTCAACGACGAGGAGCGGAATCCCGGCGTGCGCGCGATCGCCGTCCCGGTGCTGCACCAGCGCACCGCCATCGCGGCGATCGCGGTCCAGGGCCCGACGGTCCGGATCACCGAGGCCCGCCTGCCGGAGCTGACCGACCACCTGCAGCAGACGGCCGTCGCCGTCGCGCCCAACCTGGGACCCACCACGCACACCTAGGAGCTACTTCAGTTCGGGGTTTGCGGCGACAGTAGCTGTTTCAAGTGTGGGACTCAGCCCGCACCGCCGGGGGTTCTGACGTGTCGTGTGGCGAGGACAGCCGCGACGCCGCGTAGCCACTACTCAAGGAGCGGATCCCGCAGCCACACGGCGCGTCAGGTTCCCCTACCCGCACCGCGACGCAAACCCCGAGCTGAGATATCTCCTCAGACGCAAACCGGGGCCCCGTCCAGTGCGGACGAGGCCCCGGTTCGATGTCGCTAGATCTGGATCAGACCAGGTCGTAGCGGTCGAGGTTCATGACCTTGACCCAGGCCTTGACGAAGTCCTGGACGAACTTCTGCTTGGCGTCGTTCGAGGCGTAGACCTCGGCGATCGCGCGCAGCTCGGAGTTCGAACCGAAGACCAGGTCGGCGCGGGTACCGGTCCAGACGACCTCGCCGGAGGCGTCGGTGGCCTCGAAGGTCGACTTGTCCTCCGAGGTCGACTTCCACGTGTAGGCCATGTCGAGCAGGTTCACGAAGAAGTCGTTGGTCAGCACGCCCGGCTTGTCGGTGAACACGCCGTGCTTGGAAGCGTCGTAGTTGGCGCCCAGCACGCGCAGACCGCCGACCAGCACCGTCATCTCCGGAGCCGACAGGGTCAGCAGGTTCGCCCGGTCGATGAGGTTGTACTCGGCAGGCAGCGTGGCGGCCTTGCTGGCGTAGTTGCGGAAGCCGTCGGCGATCGGCTCCAGCGCGTTGAACGAGTCCGCGTCGGTGTGCTCCTCACCGGCGTCCACGCGACCCGGGGTGAAGGGCACCTCGACGTCGGTACCGGCGTCGGCGGCGGCCTTCTCGACCGCGGCGGAGCCACCCAGCACGATCAGGTCGGCCAGCGAGACCTTCTTGCCGAAGGCCTGCTGCACGCCCTCCAGGGTGGACAGCACGGTGGCCAGCTGCGCGGGGTTGTTGACCTCCCAGTCCTTCTGCGGCTGCAGGCGGATGCGAGCACCGTTGGCGCCGCCCCGCTTGTCGCTGCCGCGGAAGGTCGAGGCCGCGGCCCAGGCGGTGGAAACCAGCTGCGAGACGGTCAGACCCGAGTCGAGGATCTTGGCCTTGAGCGCCTTGACGTCCTCATCGGACAGCTGGTCGTAGTCGCCGGCCGGCAGCGGGTCCTGCCAGATCAGGTCCTCTTCCGGGACCTCCGGGCCGAGGTACAGCGACTTCGGGCCCATGTCGCGGTGGGTCAGCTTGAACCAGGCGCGGGCGAACGCGTCGGCGAACTGCTCCGGGTTCTCCATGAACCGGCGCGCGATCGGCTCGTAGATCGGGTCGACCTTCAGCGACACGTCCGTGGTCAGCATGTTCGGCGCGATCTTCTTGGACGGGTCGTGCGCGTCCGGGACCGTGCCTTCGCCGGCACCGCCCTTCGGACGCCACTGCCAGGCGCCACCCGGGCCCTCGAAGACCTCCCACTCGAAGCTGAAGAGGTTCCAGAGGAAGTTGGTGCTCCACCGGGTCGGCGTGGTGGTCCAGGTGACCTCCAGACCGCTGGTGATGGTGTCGGCGCCCTTACCGGTTCCGTAGTTGTTCTTCCAGCCCAGGCCCTGCAGCTCGAGGTCGGCGCCTTCCGGGTCGGCCTCGAGGTTGGAGTCCGGGGCCGCGCCGTGGGTCTTGCCGAAGGTGTGACCACCGGCGATCAGCGCGACGGTCTCCTCGTCGTTCATCGCCATCCGGCCGAAGGTCTCGCGGATGTCCCGCGCGGCGGCCAGCGGGTCCGGGTGGCCCTCCGGCCCCTCCGGGTTGACGTAGATCAGACCCATGTGGGTCGCGCCCAGCGAGGGCTCCAGCTCGCGCTCGCCCGACTCGGTCGAGATGCGCTTGTCGCTGCCCAGCCAGGTGGTCTCCGAGCCCCAGTAGACGTCGTCCTCGGGCTCCCACTGGTCGACGCGGCCACCGCCGAAGCCGAAGGTCTCGAAGCCCATCGACTCCAGCGCGACGTTGCCCGCCAGGATCATCAGGTCGCCCCAGGACAGGCTCTGGCCGTACTTCTGCTTGACGGGCCACAGCAGACGGCGCGCCTTGTCCAGGCTGACGTTGTCCGGCCAGGAGTTCAGCGGCGCGAAGCGCTGCTGGCCGTGGCCACCACCGCCGCGGCCGTCGCTGATCCGGTAGGTGCCGGCGGAGTGCCAGGCCATCCGGATGATCAGCGGTCCGTAGTGGCCGAAGTCCGCGGGCCACCAGTCCTGCGAGGTGGTCAGCACCTCTTCGATGTCCCGCTTGACCGCGGGCAGGTCCAGCGAGTTGAACGCCGCGGCGTAGTCGAAGTCCTCGCTCAGCGGGTTCCCGGCCGGGTGGTGCTTGGCCAGGATCTTCACGTTCAGGCGGTTCGGCCACCAGTCGCGGTTGGCGTCGCCCTGCGTGGGGTGGGTGAGGCCTCCGTGCGCGACCGGGCAACCCCCAGTTTGGTTCGTCTCTTGAGCGTCAGGGCTGTCAGTCACGGGAAATCCCTTCCGGATCATCTTCTTGTTCGGGTGTTGCACCGGGGGCGCACGTCGGGCAGACCCCCCAGTAGATGACCTCGGCCTCGTCGATGACGAAACCGTTGGAGTCGGACGCCGTCAGGCATGGCGCTGTGCCGACGGAGCAATCGACATCGTGGATCACGCCGCACGACCGGCACACGACGTGGTGGTGGTTGTCCCCGACCCGCGCCTCGTAGCGGGCCACGGTCCCCATCGGCTGGATCCGGCGCACCAGGCCAGCCGTGGTGAGCGCGCGCAGGACGTCGTAGACGGCCTGGTGCGACACCTTGGGCAGGTCCTCGCGGACCAGCCCGATGATCGAATCCGTGTCGGCGTGCGCGTGTTCGTGCACCGCGGACAGCACCGCGAGCCGAGGCCGCGTCACGCGCAGCTCGACCTCGCGCAGCATGCGCTCGTAGTCCGCTGTCCCAGGCATGCCCGAAGTCTGCCGCACTTTCTGGAATTAATCAAGAGAATGCTGCATTCGCCACGTAGTGTCATCAGAACGTCGCGCACCGTCCACTCGGCATTCACCGCGGACCGCCCCTCGGCGCACCGACGGCCCGGCCGCTCGGGAGGTGCGAGGCGCGCACGAGCGTCGGCGAGCGGCGGACCAGCGGTGAATCGCACGACCGCTCCGGGCTTTTCGGCGATACCGCGAAACCGCTTGACAGGCGGGGCGGTTCAACGATGATCTTCAGGTTCCCGGTCTCACCCGATGAAGGGAGTCAGCTTGAGCCGCACCGAGAATCCCGCCTCCCGCTGGAGCGACCAGCGACCACCGGAGACCGCCGACGAGTGGATCAAGCGCGCGCGGGAGGTCGCCGGGATCCTCGGCGAGGACGCCGTCGCCCGCGACCGCGCGGGCCTGCCCCCGCACCAGGAGGTGGCGCTGCTCAAGGAGGCGGGACTGGTCACGCTGATGGGACCGGTCGAGCACGGCGGCGCCGGGCAGAACTGGATCACCGCCTACCGCGTGGTGCGCGAGGTCGCCTCCGGGGACGGCTCCATCGGACAGCTGCTCGGGCACCACTACGCCTGGGCCTGGGCGATGCGGCTGGTCGGCACCCCGGAGCAGATCGCCGAAACCGAGGAGCACTACACCACCAACAACTTCTTCTTCGGCGGCGTGGTCAACCCGAGGGACGCGGACCTGCTGGTCACCGATGACGGCGATGCGCTCGTCTTCCGCGGCAAGAAATTCTTCTCCACCGGCAGCAAGGTCTCGGACCTGACGCTGCTGGAAGGAGCGTTCGCCGACACCGGCCGGCACGTGTTCGCCGTCGTCCCGTCCGCGCACGAGGGGATCGTCTTCGGCGACGACTGGGACAACCTCGGCCAGCGGCTCACCGAATCCGGCAGCGTCGAGATCAACGACGTGCGGGTCCCCTGGTCGGCGGCGGCGGGCTACGTCGACAAGCAGTTCGAGCAGACGGCCTACGGCACGCTCAACGCGCCGACCTTCCAGCTGGTGTTCACCAACTTCTACCTGGGCATCGCCCAGAGCGCGATGCGCGCCGGGCTGGCCTACACGCGCGGGCACACCCGCGCCTGGCCCTACGGCGGGGAGGGCAAGCGGTCCGGGGCCGAGGAGTTCTACGTCCTCGAGGGCTACGGTGATCTGCAGTCCAAGCTGTGGGCGGCGGAGACCCTCGCCGACGCGGCCGGCGTGAACCTCGCCCAGCTGCTGCATTCCGAGCGGAACGCGGTCACCGCCGAGCAGCGCGGCCGCGCCGCCGTGCTCATCGCCGCGGCCAAGCAGCGCGCCATCGAAGTGGGTCTCGAGGTGGCCAACCGCATCTACGAGCTCACCGGAGCCCGCGCCACCGCCAACTCGGTCGGCCTGGACATCCACTGGCGCAACCTGCGCACCCACAGCCTGCACGACCCGATCGCCTACAAGCGCACCGAAGTGGGCCGCTACGCCCTGCTGGGCGAACTGCCCGCGCCCACGGCCTACACGTGATCAGCTGCGCGCCAGGGCCTTCTCCAGTTCCTTCTTGGTCATCTTCGAGCGGCCCTTGATGTTCTGGCGCCGGGCGTCCTCGTAGAGCTGCTGCTTGGTGCGCCCACCCGGCCCGCTCCGATTGCCCGACCGCAGACCACCGCGCCGCTGCGGCGGGATGTCCTCCGTGGAGACCTTGCTGCGCTGCTTCGCGCTGCCCTGCTGGGCGCGGTTCTTGTTCACCGTGCGGGCCGCGATCTCCTTGGCCCTGCTCTTGCTGGAACCGCGCTCCTCGACCTGCTCCTCGATGTGCTCGTACTGCCGTTCCTGCTTCTCGTTCCAGGCGCTCTGCGGCATCACGGCCTCCCGTCCCAGGTGTCACGAACTCGCGGCGCTCGGCAACGCCGGTACGGGAATTCCCCGATCGCACCACCGGCCAAACCCACCCCGACGGGGCTTCGCTCTCCTCACCTCCGCCGGAGGTGGACCGGGAGGCCGTCCACCGGGACCGGCAGGGAGACGTAGTCCCACTTGACCTCGTAGCCGGGTGCGACCGTCCACGTGTAGTTGCGGAGCATCTCGTGCAGCAGGAGCTTCACCTCGAGGGTGCCGAAGTGCAGTCCGATGCACTTGTGCGCACCACCGCCGAAGGGAATCCAGGCCAGCCGGTGCGATTTGTACTCGCGGCGGGGCTCGGCGAAGCGCTCCGGGTCGAAGGCGAACGGGTCCGTCCAGTGCTCGGCGGAGAAGTGGTTGAGGTGCGGCGAGACGCTGACCATCGTGCCCGCCGGAATGTGATGACCGAGCACAGCGGTGTCGCGGACGGCCGTGCGGACCATCGACGGCACCGGAGCGACCAACCGCAACGCCTCCTTGATGATCAGGTCGAGGGATCGCAGGCTCTCCAGCGCCTCGACATCCGGGAGGTCCTCGCCGAGCGCGAGGGATTCCGCCCTGGCGCGCTCCTGTCACTCGGGGTGCTTGGCGAGGTAGTGGGCCACCGCCGTACTGGTGATGGTCGAGGTGTCGTGCGCGGCCATCACCAGGAAGATCATGTGGTTGATGACGTCCTGGTCGCCGAAGCGCTCGCCGTCCTCGCTGCGCGTGGCACAACGCCGAGAACAGGTCGTCGCCCTCGGCGGCACGCGCGGAGTCGATGTTGTCGGCGAAGTAGCGCTCCAGCAGCTTCCGTCCCGCCAGCCCCGCGGCCCAGCGACCACCGGGGATCGGGAAACGCACCACGGCCGTGGGCGCGCGCACCGAGTCCACGAACGCGCGGTTGACCCGGTCGGCCTCGGGGCCGCTGCGCCGGTCCATGAACACGCGCGTCGCCACGTCCAGGGTCAGCTGCTTGAGCAGCCAGTACAGCCGCGGCCTGTCCTGATCTCCCCACGCCGCGACCCCGTCGCGCAGCGTCGGGCCCATCTGATCGACGTAGCCGGTGAGGGGCTGCCGGGTGCCGTGCCGTGCCGTGCCCGGGGTGAAAGCCTGCTGCTTGACTTGCTCCCCTGCCTAAAGGCGGGGGATTCCCACCGGGTTCACCCGACGCTGCTCGGCAAACCACGCGCGAGTCCTCGCATCCAGAGCGAGATTGTAGACCCTGCGGACACAACCGAAGGTGCGCAGCAGCTCACTACGCTGCGCATCGGTCGGATAGAAGCGGTACCTAAACGCCCGCTTCACCTGCGTCCTACCCACACCTCACGAACTAACACGTCAATATATAGGAGCCGATCTTGGGTGGACGCCGAAGAACACCCGGGACCGCCCCACCTAAAAAAGGCCAGCACGGACGCCGCGGAACCGACCGGCCACTGAGCTCCGCGCGCGAGCGCCGCCCACCGCAACCGGTGGACGGCGCTCGACCGGAGCCGCGCGGGCCGTCCTCAGCGGCTGTCGCGGAGCTTCTGGGCCGCTTCGCGGGCCAGCGGGTGCAGGTCCTGCGGGTTGTCGTCGAGGATCTGGTCCAGTTCGGACTTCATCCGCGGATCCCAGAACATCTTGATGTGGTTGGCGATCGCACCGGCGGCCTCCCGAGCCGACTTGTGCGTGAACTGCACCGCGATGTCGTTGGCCATCCGGGCCTGCGGGGAGATCTCGGTATCGCTCGTCATTCGCTCAGCACCGCCTGCCGCTCCTCGGTGCCGGTCTGCTCGGGCACCACCGCGTGCCCGACCTGCACCGCCGTGACCTTGTACTCCGGGCAGTTGGTGGCCCAGTCCGAGCTCTCCGTGGTGACCACGTTGGCACCGGTGGTCGGGTGGTGGAACGTCGTGTAGACCACGCCCACCGGCATCCGGTCGGAGATTTCGGCCTTGAGCCTCGTGGTGCCGACCCGGCTGGACATCGCCACCAGATCGCCGGTGGAGATGCCGCGCTCCTCGGCGTCGTGCGGGTGGATCTCCAGCACGTCCTCCGGGTGCCAGGCCACGTTCGCGGTGCGCCGGGTCTGGGCGCCGACGTTGTACTGCGACAGGATCCGGCCCGTGGTCAGCACCAGCGGGTAGCGACGCGTGCTGCGCTCGCGGGTGGCCACGAACGGGGTGGGCACGAACTTGCCCTTGCCGCGGACGAACTCGTCCATGTGCATCACCGGGGTGCCCTCGGGCGCGTTGTCGTTGCACGGCCACTGCACGCTGCCCAGCTTGTCCAGCTTTTCGAACGACACGCCGGCGAAGGTCGGTGTCACCGAGGCGATCTCGTCCATGATCTGGCTCGAGCTGTCGTAGTGCATGTCGTAGCCCATCGCCTGCGCGATCTCGCAGGCCACCTGCCACTCGTCCTTGCCGGGCTTGGCCGCCATCACCGGGCGGACCCGGTTGATCCGCCGCTCGGCGTTGGTGAAGGTGCCGTCCTTCTCCAAGAACGAGGTACCGGGCAGGAACACGTGCGCGAACTTGGCCGTCTCGTTGAGGAACAGGTCCTGCACCACCACGAGTTCCATGGCCTCCAGCGCGGCGTGCACGTGCTGGACGTTCGGGTCGGACTGGGCGATGTCCTCGCCCTGCACGAACAGGCCGTGGAAGCTGCCCGCGACCGCGGCGTCGAACATGTTCGGGATCCGCAGCCCCGGCTCGTCGAGGATCGTTGTGTCCCAGAGCTTCTCGAACACCTCGCGGACCGCGTCATCGGCGACGTGCCGGTACCCGGACAGCTCGTGCGGGAACGAGCCCATGTCGCAGGAGCCCTGCACGTTGTTCTGACCGCGCAGCGGGTTGACCCCGACGCCCTCGCGGCCGATGTTCCCGGTGGCCATCGCGAGGTTGGCCATGCCCATCACCATCGTCGAGCCCTGGCTGTGCTCGGTGACGCCCAGCCCGTAGTAGATCGCGCCGTTGCCGCCGGTGGCGTAGAGCCGGGCGGCGGCCCGGACGTCCTCGGCCGGAACCCCGGTGATGTCCTCGACGGATTCCGGGCTGTTCTCCTCGCGGGCGATGAAATCGGCCCACTCGTCGAACTCCTCGCACCGCTCGTCGACGAAGGACCGGTCGACCAGCCCTTCGGTGACCACCGTGTGCGCCATGGCGTTGACCATCGCCACGTTCGTCCCGGGCGCGAGCTGCAGGTGGTGACTGGCCTCGATGTGCGGGCTGCGCACCAGATCGATGCGACGCGGGTCGATCACGATCAGCTTCGCGCCCTCCCGCAACCGCCGCTTCATCCGGGAGGCGAACACCGGGTGCCCGTCGGTCGGGTTGGCCCCGATCACCACGATCACGTCGGACTCGGCGACGGAGCGGAAGTCCTGCGTGCCCGCGGAGGTGCCGAAGGTCTGCTTGAGCCCGTACCCGGTCGGCGAGTGGCACACCCGCGCGCAGGTGTCGACGTTGTTGTTGCCGAAGGCGGCGCGCACCATCTTCTGCACCGCGAAGACCTCTTCGTTGGTGCAGCGCGAGGAGGTGATGCCGCCGATCGCACCGCCGCCCTTGCGGGCCTGGATGTCCGAGAACTTCTCGGCGACGTACGAGATCGCGGTGTCCCAGTCGGTTTCGCGCCACTCGTCGGTGATCTTCTCCCGGACCATCGGCTTGGTCCGCCGGTCCGGGTGAGTGGCGTAGCCGAAGGCGAAACGCCCCTTCACGCAGGAGTGGCCCTCGTTGGCGCCGCCGTCCTTGTAGGGCACCATGCGCACCAGCTCGTCACCCCGCAGCTCGGCCTTGAACGAGCAACCCACCCCGCAGTAGGCGCAGGTCGTCAGCACCGAGCGGTTCGGCATGCCCAGGTCGACCACCGACTTCTCCTGCAAGGTGGCGGTCGGGCAGGCCTGCACGCAGGCCCCGCAGGACACGCAGTCGGAGTCCATGAAGGCCTCGTCGTTGCCCGCGACGACCTTGGAGTCGAAGCCGCGCCCGGAGATCGTCAGCGCGAACGTGCCCTGCACCTCGTCGCAGGCGCGCACGCAGCGCGAGCACACGATGCACTTGGAGGCGTCGAAGTCGAAGTACGGGTTGCTGGAATCCGTCGGCGCGTCGAGGTGGTTCTCCCCCTCGTAGCCGTAGCGGACCTGGCGCAGCCCGACCACGCCGGACATGTCCTGCAGCTCGCAGTCCCCGTTGGCCGAGCAGGTCAGGCAGTCCAGCGGGTGATCCGAGATGTAGAGCTCCATGACGCCCTGGCGGAGCTTCTCCAGCCGCGGCGTCTGCGTGCGCACCTTCATGCCTTCGGCCACGGGCGTGGTGCAGGAGGCCGGCGTGCCCCGCTTGCCGTCGATCTCGACCAGGCAGAGCCTGCAGGATCCGAAGGCCTCCAGGCTGTCGGTGGCGCAGAGCTTGGGGATGTCGGTGCCGGATTCGGCCGCGGCGCGCATCACCGACGTGCCCTCCGGCACGGTGATCGGCGCGCCGTCGATCTCGAGGTGGACGGTGGCTTCGCCGGGCCGTGCGGGAGTGCCGTAGTCGGGTTCCTTCAGCAAGCCCATCGTCTACTTCGCCTCCTTCTGGAAGTCCTCGGGGAAGTGCGCGAGCGCACTTCGCACCGGGTTGGGAGTGAGGCCGCCCATCGCGCACAGCGAGCCGTCGGTCATCAGTTCGCACAGATCGTTGAGCACGCCGAGATTGCCGTCGCGGTCCTGACCACCGGTGATCTTGTCGATGGTCTCCACGCCGCGAACGGCGCCGACCCGGCACGGAGTGCACTTGCCGCAGGACTCCTCGGCGCAGAACTCGAAGGCGAAGCGAGCCATCGCGGCCATGTCGGCGGTGTCGTCGAAGACGACGATGCCCCCGTGCCCGACCATCGCCTCGGCCTCGGCGAGCGCCTCGTAGTCCATCGGCAGGCCGAACTTCTCGGGTGGCACGTACGAGCCCAGCGGACCGCCGATCTGCACCGCGCGCACCGGGCGGCCGGATCGCGTGCCGCCGCCGTAGCCGTTGACCAGCTCGTCGATGCTCAAGCCGAACGCGGTCTCGAACGCACCGCCGCGCGCGATGTTGCCCGCCAGCTGGAACACCTGCGTGCCCAGCGAACGTCCCACCCCGAGCTCGGCGTAGGACTGGGCCCCGTCGGCGAGGATCGTCGGAACGCTGGCCAGCGTGAGCACGTTGTTGACCGCGGTCGGCTTGCCGAACAGTCCGTTGATCGCCGGGATCGGCGGCTTCGGGCGGACCATCCCGCGGTTGCCCTCCAAGCTCTCCAGCATGGAGGTCTCCTCACCGCAGATGTAGGCGCCCGCACCGACCCGCACGTGGAGGTCGAACTTCAGCTCAGTGCCCAGGACCCGCTCGCCGAGCCAACCGGCGCTATAAGCGGCGTCGATCGCGCGGCGCAAGGTGCGCACCGCGTCCGGGTACTCGGAGCGGACGTAGATGTAGCCCTCGGTGGCCTGGACCGCGTGGGCGGCGATGAGCATGCCCTCGATCAGGCAGAACGGATCGCCCTCCATCAGCATCCGGTCGGCGAAGGTGCCGGAATCCCCCTCATCGGCGTTGCAGCACACGAACTTCGTCGGTCCCTCGGTCTGCAGCACCGTGTTCCACTTGATGCCCGCTGGGAACCCGGCTCCGCCACGCCCGCGCAGCCCCGAGGAGGTGACCTCCTCGACCACCGCGGCAGGCGTCATCTCGAGCGCCTTGCGCAACCCGCTGAGACCGCCGTGGTTCTCGTAGTCCGCCGGGTCCACCGGGTCGATGACGCCGACGCGCGCGAAGCACAACCGCTGCTGATCGCGCATCCACGGCAGCTCCTCCACCGGCCCCTGGCGCAGCTCGTGATCGGCCCCCTCGAGCATCCCGGCGGCCACCAGCTCGGGGACCGCCCCGGGAGTCACCGGGCCGTAGCCGATCCGTCCCCGCTCGGTCTCGACCTCGACCAGCGGTTCGAGCCACAGCATTCCGCGAGTGCCGTTGCGCACCAACCGGATCCGCTCGCCGGCCTCGGCCTCGATGGCGGCGGCGACCTCGTCGGCCCCGACCGAGACCGCCGAGGAGTCCTGGGGAACGTAAATGGTGATCATGCGCGACGCTCCGCGAGGATCTCGACGAGCCGGCTGCGGTCCACCCGGCCGTACATCTTGCCGTTGATCTGCGCCGACGGTCCCAACGCGCAGTTCCCCAGGCAGAACACCTGGTCGAGCGTCACCGAACGATCCGGGGTCGTTTGCCCGCACTTGACGCCGAAGACCTGCTCGGCGTCGGCGACGACCTGTTCGGCGCCGACCGACTGGCAGGCCTCGGCCCGGCACAGGCGCACCGTGGTGGTTCCTGCGGGTTCGGAGCGGAAATCGGTGTAGAAGCTGACGACACCGTGCACATCGGCCCGCGAGATGTTGAGTTCCTCGGCGAGCACCGGAACGACCTGTGGATCGATCCAGCCGAACTCCTCCTGCAATTGATGCAGGATGGGTAGCAATGCGCCTCGTTCACCGCGATGTGCTTGGACCACGCCGCGCACGCGTTCCGCATTCGTCATCCGCGTACTCCACTCCGTCGTAGATTGGCTCTACGGTCGCGCCAGCGGAGCGATACTTCAATGCAGGACTGTTTATGCAGCGATAAGCAGCGCGTATCGAAGGCCGCCCACCGTACCCTTCACAACCCATAGTGCCTGTGCAGCGCCCACGGCGCCCGGTGGAACGACGGATGATCGGGCCAGACCGCGATGACCTTGTTTCAGCCATCCGCCGTACACCGCGCGGCGCTGACGACCGGCCCCCACCGGTCCTCGGTGCCGCACCGCTCGTGCGGAATCGGAGTTCGGTCGTCCCCGCGGCCTTGCCACCGATCCCGGCGAGGGCCAAACTGGACGCGGCGAATTCGGGATTCGTTTCCCGCCGATGGGATTCGGTGGAGCGGTTGTGCGATCAGCACGGCCGAACACCGCTTCCGACAGCTCGGCGAACCGATCCATTCGCCCGATGGTTTCGCTTGGAGGAAACTATGCGCTGGGAAACGCCCGACTACACCGTGATCGAGACCTGCGCCGAAGCGACCGGCTACCTGCACCGGGGTGACTGAGGCTCGCCCCCGCAAGGCCGGTCTCAGCGGTCGCGATCGGTGTCGGACCTGCGCCGCGACCGCCGCATAGGTGCCGCGGGTCCTTCGTGGCCGATGTTCCCGGGCCCGAAGGACCCCGCGGCGCCGCACGTTCGCACGGCCCGGCCGCGCTCCCGCGCCGCCGGGTCCCTCGCGCGGAAGCGCGTAGTGCGAACGTCCAGCCCTCGCAGGAGAAACCCGGCCTCGAGCCCGGACCTCACTCGGGTTCCGGGAGCGCCTCGCCGGTCTCGAGCAGGGTCTTGAGGCTGGCGAGCAGGGCGGGCCAGCCCTCGCTGACGGACGCGCGCACGGCGCTGCCCGGTTCGAAGCCGTCGTGGACCACGGTGAGCTTGACCAGTTCCCCGAGCTGTTCGATCTCGTAGGTGACCTTGGACAGCGGTTCCTCGGCCGCCTTGGCCATCGTCTCGGCGGGCAACCCCGCGGCCTCGCCGAACTCGGCGGTCATCAGGTGCCAGGTGTAGGAGAGCCTGCGGGGCGGATCGGCCTCCAGCACGACCTGCTTCGGGTCGGCGACGGTCAGCCCGAACATCTTCCAGCTCATCTCCGAGCCCACCGCCCAGTCGGTCTCGAAGGTCACGCCCCAGTACCGCTCGGTGAAGGCCGGGTCGGTCAACGCCTGCCAGAGGCGCTCCGGGGTGGTCTTGATGTAGGTCGTGTAGACGAATTCCTCGCTCATCGGCTGCTGCTCCAATGCCGTCTTGAGGTCGGCGAGCGCTCCCGCCCGCGCGCGGTCGTATCGACTGATCCAGCGGTCGGCGATGGCGTTGATCGGCACGGCGTTGAGGTGGTGCAGCTTCTCCCTGCCCCGCCACCGCGTGGTCACCAGGTTCGCCGCCTCCAGCACCGCGAGGTGCTTGCTGACCGATTGCCTGGCCATGTCCAGCTCCTGGCACAACTCGCGCAGGGTCTGCCCGTTCCGGGCGTTCAGGCTGTCGAGCAACCGCCTCCGGTTCGGATCAGCCAGCGCCTTGAACACCTCGTCCACGCGACAACTCCAATATGCAACCATCCGGCTGCCTAAATATAGGCAGCCTTCCGGCTGCACGTCAAGCGGCGCAAGTCGACGCCTTCGCGGCCCCAAAAAGGAGTGGCCCGGTCGCTTCCGGGAAGCGACCGGGCCACTGGACGCCGGATCAGGAGATGGTCACCTCGCTGGGCAGTTGCAGCGTGCCGCTGAGCGTCGCGCTGGTGCCGCCATCGCAGAAACCGCTCTCGCTGATCGGGAACGACTCGTTCGAGTTGGCGGTCAGCTGATGCGTCCCGTTGTCCCAGCCGTTGCCGGGCACCGCGACGTTGTCCACCGTGATCTCGCAGACCCCGCCGATGTCGACGGTCGCGCTGGCCTGGCTGATGTCCACGCTGGTGGTGCCGGTCGCCGCCGCCAGCCACTGACCGGACGCGGTGACCGTGGTGGTGGCCGAGGGCATCAGCGTGTTGGTGCAGTTGGTGATGGTCGGCGGTGCCGGGTTGCCCGCGGAGTCCACCGTGCCCGCGACCGCCGGGTCACCACCGGTGGGCGCGAGGACGTTTCCGTCGACGGTGCCGCATCTGACCTCGGTGCCGCTGTTCGAGCGCATGACCAGTTCCGATCCGCTCGCCAACGCGACCGGCTCCACGGTGTCCTGCGGATTCCACTGCACGGCCTGGGTCGTCGCGGCCTGCGCGACCGAGCCGCCCGCGAGGGCAAACGCCGCGATCATCGCCGCGCCGAGGGTCCTGTATCGACCGGTGTTCATCCCGTCCTCCTGTCGTCGAGGCACGCCTCGCCCGGCGGCAGCGCAATTCGCGCCTGCCGCGGAATGGTTTCGGTGTTCGTCGCCGATTCGAGGCCGCGCCGGGTGAAAGTTATAGAAACACGTATGTTTCCAAAGCGCAACGAAGCCTCGAGCCGGCTATGCGTGCCGTGCGCGAGCGGCTGCGGACAAAAGCGGGGTCAAGCGAGTGAGCTTATGGGCCAAACGAGTGTGGTCGACGGTTTCCCTGCGTAGCTCCTCGCGAATGATCTCGCGCACGGCGCCGACCACGAATTCGATCTTGGTGCGATGTTCCGGCTCGCCGCAGACCACGATGAGCTCGGTGATGGTGCTGGTCATCCGCTGCCTGGCGGCCAAGGCAAGGCTTTCCAACTCGGGATGGGCGCAGTTCTCCCCGCCGCCGAAGTAGATCCGCGCCGCTGCCGGATTCTCGGCCAGCCAGGTGATTAGCGCCTCGACGACGGCCGCGTACCGATCCGCGCAATCGCGATTCTCCGAACACGCCCGGCTGCAGGCTCGATACCACTCCTCGATCGCCGAGCGAAACGAGGTCGAGGAATCCGAAATCGAGTGATCGCGTTCGCTTTCCGGAAGGTGCACGCGGGCACGGTAGCGGGCCGGTAGCCTCGTCGAAAGGACTTGCCCTTCGATGACGAGCGAGGTAGCAGGCAGGTGAGCGCCAGGGTTCCGCGGGAGCCGCGGAAGTTGCCGCCGGGCAGGCACGGGATCCCGGCGGACGAGGTCGCGGGCGACCAGCGGGGACGAATACTCGCCGCGGTCGTCTCCTGCGTCGGCGAGTCCGGTTACGCCAAGGCCACCGTCGAGGACTTCATCGGCCGCGCCGGCGTTTCGCGGAAGACCTTCTACCAGCACTTCGCCAACAGGGAAGCGGCCTTCCTCGCCGCCTACGACGAAGTGGCCGAGCGGGTCACCTCGGCCGCGCAGAAGGCCTACTCCGCCCAGGACGATCTGGTGGCCAGCGCTCGCGCCGCCCTCGAGTGCACGCTGCGCGAACTCGCGGCGGACCCCGACGCGGCCGTGCTCGGCATCGTCGAGGTCTTCGCCGCAGGCCCCAAGGCGCTGGAGCGGCGCAGCGAGATCCTCGGCCGCCTGACCGACCTGATGACCGAGCAGACCAAAGATCTGCCGGAATCCGCGCCCGGCCCGAACTTCACGGCCGAAGTCGTGGTGGGCGCGGTCCTCGAGGTGCTGTACAACCGCGTGCGCCGCGGCGAGGCCCGGCAGCTCCCCGAACTGCTCCCCGACCTGCTCTACTGCGCCATCGCCCCGTTCGTCGGCCACGACCGCGCCGCCGAGGAGCGAACCGCACAGCTCCACCAGAGCGCCCGGAGCTGAACGCGCACCCATCCCGCCGAGCACGCGTCGTGTTCGGCGCTCAGCGGTCCGAAAGACCACCACGCGCTGGCTTCATCCGGCTCCACCTCGGGATGCCGACCTCCCGCGACGAGCCGGTACATCCGACACCACGGCCGGTCATTCTGCGGCCCCAAATGACATCGACGGCGACGGGGACGGTCGTTGTAACGAGTAGCTGCAAGAGCACAGCCCGCAAGAGCGGCGCGGGCGGTGGGCTCCTCTTCGCCCTGGAGCGTCGATTCACCCGAGCATCCAACACGGCATGCGTCGAAACGCGCCGCCTTGACGACGATGCGGGGCCGCCATCTCCGCCCCCGCCCGGCACTCGGGAACTCACCAATGCCGCATCGCGACACGCGCATATAGGCATCCGGGGCATCTCTACCCCCAACATGTAGAGTGATGCGTGCTGGTGGTTCACCGGGCCGAACGGGCTCGGTGTGGCAACAGGGAACCCGGTGCGATTCCGGGACTGCCCCGCAGCGGTGAACGGGAACGACCGCCGTCAACGGCACTGGGCGCGATGCGCCTGGGAAGCGACGGCCAGTAGGACCGGCCATTCGGCCGGCCGCCCGTGAGTCCGAAGACCTGCCACCGGCGCGCGCACGAGAGGTGCGCGCCAGTCCGGGACCTCGCGGGAGGGTCCGCGCGGACGCACGACGGCGGATCGCGCCGTCGTGCTCGCGTGCTCGCCGCCGGTTCCGGGCGTGCCTTCCGAGCTCGCGAGGAGAGAGTCCCGGTGACCGAGTCGCCCACCGCAACACCAACCGCTCCCCCGATCACCGTCCGATACCCCGGCGGCGAGTTCGCCCCGCTGGACTGGCATCGGGTGTCCACAGTGGTCGAGCAGGCCTGCGCAGGCCTCGCGGACGTGCGCCCCGAATCCGTGCTGGCCGAGGTGCGCCGCAACATCTACGACGGCATCGCTCGTGCGGAGCTCGCCGAGGCGCTGACGTTGTCGGCGCGCACGCTGGTCGAGACCGAGCCGAACTACTCGCAGGTCACCGCACGGCTTCTGCTGGACAACCTGCGCGGCGAGGCGCTGACCTCGCTGGCGGGCAGGCAGCAGGAAGCCGATCAGGATCAGATGCGCACGCGCTATGCGGAGTACTTCGCCGATTACGTGCGTCGCGGGGTCGAGCTGGGGCAGCTGGACCCCGAACTGGCCGCTTTCGACCTCACCAGGATCGGTGCGGAGATCGAACCCGACCGCGATCTGGCGTTCGACTTCCTGGGCCTGCAGACGCTCTACGACCGGTACCTGCTGCACCACGACGGCATCCGCTACGAACTGCCGCAGGCGTTCTTCCTGCGAGTCGCGATGGGGCTCGCGCTGCGCGAGGACGACCGCGAGGGTCGCGCCATCGAGTTCTACCGGCTGCTCTCGTCGTTCGACTTCATGTGCTCGACCCCGACGCTGTTCAACGCGGGAACCACTCGCTCCCAGCTGTCCTCGTGCTTCCTGACCACTGTGGACGATGATCTCGGAGCGATCTTCCGCTCCTACCAGAACAACGCGCTGCTGGCCAAGTACTCCGGCGGCCTGGGCAACGACTGGACCCCCGTGCGGGGAATCGGTGCGCACATCCGCGGCACCAACGGCGAATCGCAGGGCGTCGTGCCGTTCCTCAAGATCGCCAACGACACCGCGGTGGCGGTCAACCAGGGCGGCAAGCGCAAGGGGGCCGTGTGCGCGTACCTGGAGACCTGGCACATCGACGTCGAGGAGTTCCTCGACCTGCGCAAGAACACCGGTGACGACCGGCGTCGCACGCACGACATGAACACCGCCAACTGGGTTCCCGACGAGTTCGTGCGCCGAGTCGAGGCCGACGAGCAGTGGACCCTGTTCTCCCCCGACGAGACGCCTGACCTGCACGATCTGTACGGCAGCGCGTTCGCCGAGCGCTACCGCGAGTACGAGGCAGCCGCCGAGCGCGGCGAGATCCGCGTGCACAAGCAGGTGCGGGCCGTGGACCTGTGGCGGCGGATGCTGACCCTGCTCTTCGAGACCGGGCACCCGTGGATCACCTTCAAGGACCCGTGCAACCTGCGTTCCCCGCAGCAGCACGCGGGCGTGGTGCACTCGTCGAACCTGTGCACCGAGATCACGCTCAACACCAGCGCCGACGAGGTCGCGGTGTGCAACCTGGGCTCGATCAACCTCGCCCGGCACGTCACCCCCGACGGCCTGGATCGCGAGCGCCTGGCCGCCACCACGCGCACCGCGGTGCGCATGCTCGACAACGTCATCGACATCAACCTCTACACCATCGACGAGGCCCGCGATTCCAACCTGCGGCACCGCCCGGTGGGTCTCGGCTTGATGGGCTTCTCCGATGCGCTGCTGCGCCAGGGCATCGCGATGGCCTCGCCGCAGGCGGTGGAGTTCGCCGACCGCAGCATGGAGGAGATCTCCTACCACGCGATCTCGGCGTCGTCCGCGCTCGCCGAGGAGCGGGGGAGCTACGAGTCCTTCGAGGGGTCGCTGTGGAGCCGGGGCGTGCTGCCCATCGACTCGCTGGACCTGCTCGGTCGTTCGCGGGGCGGTGACGAGTTCGACCGATCGACCGCGTTGGACTGGGATCCGCTGCGAGAATCGTTGCGCGCCAACGGGATGCGCAACTCGAACGTGATGGCGATCGCCCCGACCGCGACCATCGCCAACATCTGCGGCGTCGGCCAATCCATCGAACCGCTGTACCGCAACCTGTACGTGAAGTCGAACATGTCCGGCGATTTCACCGTGGTGAACCCGTACCTGGTCGAGGACCTCAAGCGCGCCGGGCTCTGGGACGAGGCGATGGTCGCCGAGCTGAAGTTCTTCGACGGTTCCCTCGGCCCCATCGACCGGGTGCCCGACGAGTTGAAGACCCGCTACGCCACGGCTTTCGAGATCGAACCGCAATGGCTGGTCGAGGCCGCCGCGCGCAGGCAGAAGTGGATCGACCAGGCCCAGTCGCTGAACCTGTACCTGGCCACGCCCAGCGGCCGCAAGCTCGACGAGCTCTACCGGCTGGCCTGGCGCAAGGGCCTCAAGACCACCTACTACCTGCGCTCCTCCAGCGCCACGCACGTGGAGAAGAGCACGCTGCGCGGCACCGACGGCAAGCTCAACGCCGTGCCCGCCGCCTCCTGTTCCGTCGACGACACCGATTGCGAAGCCTGCCAGTGACTGCGGAGACCAACCCGCCGAACGCCACGACCGGACTCGGCGAGATCGACCGCGGGGCCGGTCGCGTCGACGTCGCCGACAAGGCGATGATCAACTCCCGCGCCGACGTCAACCAGCTGCTGCCGCTGAAGTACGGGTGGGCCTGGGACAAGTACCTCAACGGCTGCAACAACCACTGGATGCCCACCGAGGTGTCCATGCAGGCCGACATCGCGCTGTGGAAGTCCCGCGACGGCCTCACCGACGACGAGCGCACCATGCTCAAGCGCAACCTGGGATTCTTCGCCACCGCGGAATCGCTGGTGGCCAACAACATCGTGCTCGCCGTCTACCGCCACCTCACCAACCCGGAGTGCAGGCAGTACCTGCTGCGGCAGGCGTTCGAGGAAGCGGTGCACACGCACACCTTCCAGTACATCTGCGAGAGTCTCGGGCTCGACGAGGGCGAGCTGTTCAACGCCTACCGGGAGATCCCGTCGATCGCGGACAAGGACGCGTGGGCGCTGCGCTACACGCAGAACCTGGAGGATCCGGACTTCGCCACCGGAACCCCGGAAGCCGACCAGGCGTTCCTGCGCGACCTCATCGCCTTCTACGTGATCTTCGAGGGGATGTGGTTCTACACCGGTTTCGCGCAGATCCTCTCGCTCGGCAGGCGCAACAAGATGGTCGGCATCGCCGAGCAGTACCAGTACATCCTGCGCGACGAGTCGATCCACCTGAACTTCGGCATCGACTGCGTCAACCAGATCAAGCTGGAGAACCCGCACCTGTGGAGCCCGGAGTTCCAGCAGGAGGCCCGCACCATGCTGCGCGAAGCCTGCGAACTGGAGACCGCCTACGGGCGGGACACGTTGCCGCGCGGGATGCTCGGGCTCAATGCCGAGCTGTGCGAGCAGTACATGCGGTTCATCACCAACCGCCGCTGCACCCAGCTCGGCCTGGAGCCGGTCTTCGAGCCCACCGAGAACCCGTTCCCGTGGATGTCCGAGGCGATGGATCTGAAGAAGGAGAAGAACTTCTTCGAAACCCGGGTCACCGAGTACCAGACCGGAGCCGCGCTGACGTGGGACTGAGCGCGGCTCGCGCGGAGCTGTCCCGCAGCGCGCCCTGCGGGACAGCTCCGCGGTCTTCTCAGAGCCCGTCGCGCAGCCGCTGCGTGGCGGCGACGAGGTTGCTCAGCGCCGCTTCGGTCTCCGGGTAGTCGCGGGTCTTGAGCCCGCAATCCGGGTTGACCCACAGCCGTTCCGCGGGAACCGCCGCCAAGGCGGCGCGCAGCAGGTCGGCCACCTCGTCCGGCTGGGGCACGCGCGGCGAGTGGATGTCGTAAACACCCGGGCCGACGCCGCGCGCGTAGCCGACCGCGTTGAGGTCGTCGAGCACCTCCATCCGCGAGCGGGCCGCCTCGATGCTGGTCACGTCCGCGTCGAGAGCCACGATCGCGTCGATGACATCACCGAACTCCGAGTAGCACAGGTGGGTGTGGATCTGCGTGCCGTCGGAGATCCCGGAGGTGGCCAGGCGGAACGACTCCACCGCCCACTCCAGGTACGCAGGCCGGTCCGCCGCGCGCAGCGGCAGCAGCTCGCGCAGCGCCGGCTCGTCGACCTGCACCACGCGGATGCCTGCCGCCTCCAGGTCGCGGACCTCGTCGCGGATGGCCAGCGCGACCTGCCGAGCGGTGTCGGCCTCGGGCTGGTCGTCGCGGACGAACGACCAGGACAGCATCGTCACCGGACCGGTCAACATGCCCTTGACCGGCTTGTCGGTCAGCCGCTGCGCGCACCGGGCCCACTCGACGGTCATCGACTCCGGCCGGTGCACGTCGCCGAACAGGATCGGCGGGCGCACGCAGCGCGAACCGTAGGACTGCACCCAGCCGTGCTCGGTGGTGGCGAAACCGGCCAGCTGCTCGGCGAAGTACTGGACCATGTCGTTGCGCTCGGGTTCGCCGTGCACCAGCACGTCCAGCCCCAGCTTCTCCTGCAGCCGCACCACCCGTTCGATCTCGTCGCGCATCCGCCGCTGGTACTCGGCCAGGCCGATGCGGCCCGCGCGGTGCGCTGCGCGGGCCTTGCGCACGTCGGTGGTCTGCGGGAACGAACCGATCGTGGTGGTCGGCAGCGGCGGCAGCCGCAACGACTTCTGCTGCGCCTCAGCCCGCTCCCGGTAGTCGCCGCGACGGGAGTGCTCGGGACGCAGCGAGTCCACGCGCGCCCGCACGCGCTGGTCCCGGTTCGCGCTCGCCCGGGAGGCCACCGCCGCGCGAGCGTTCTCCAGTTCCCCGCGCACGCTCTCGCGACCCACGCGCAGCGCCCGGCCGAGCGCCACGACCTCGCCGACCTTCTGGCGCGCGAACGCCAGCCACTGCCTGACCTGCGGGTCCAGGTCGTTCTCGGCGTCCACGTCGTAGGGCACGTGCAGCAGCGAGCACGAGGTCGACACGGCGACGTCGCCGGCCAGTCCGAGCAGGGTGGCCGCGGTGGTCAACGCCCGGTCCAGGTCGGTGCGCCAGACGTTGCGGCCGTCCACGAGTCCCGCGACGAGCGTCTTGTCCCGCAATCCGCTCAGCGCAGGCAGCCGGTCGATCGCCGAGGCTCCGGCGACGAGGTCGACGCCGACGGCCTCGATCTGCGCCGCCGCCAAGATCGGCAGCGCGTCACCGAGATCGCCGAAGTAGCCCGCGACCAGCATTTTCGGGCGGTCGGAACGATCACCGAGCCTGCGGTAGGTGTTGCGCAGCGCCTCCAGCTCGGCGGGCGCGCGGTCGGCCGCCAGCGCGGGCTCGTCGAGCTGGACCCACTCGGCACCGGCCTTGCGCAGCTCGGCCAGCAGCTCCTCGTAGGCGTCGAGCAGCTCCGGGAGCTTGTCGATCGGCCGGAAATCGTCCGGCGCTCCATCGGCGGGCTTGGCCAGCAGCAGGAACGTCAGCGGTCCGATCAGCACCGGCCGGGTTTCCACGCCGAGCTTGCGGGCCTCCCGGAAGTCCTCGACAGCGGTCCGGTCGGACAGCGCGAACCGCGTCTCCGGGCCGATCTCGGGGACGAGGTAGTGGTAGTTGGTGTCGAACCACTTCGTCATCTCCAGCGGCGGCGCGGAGGCCGTCCCGCGGGCCATGGCGAAGTAGGTGTCCATCGGGCTCAGCCCCAGCTCGGCGTGCCGGGACGGGACGGCGCCGAAGGTGACCGCGGTGTCGAGCACCTGGTCGTAGTAGGAAAACGTGTTGCCGGGGACCGAGTCGAGCCCGGCGGCGGCGAGATCGCGCCAGGTGTCCGCGCGCAACCGCCGGGCCACCTCGCGCAGGTCCGCTTCCGCGCTTCGGCCTGCCCAGTAGCTCTCCAGGGCTCGTTTGAGCTCCCGGTCGGGGCCGATCCGGGGAAATCCGAGCACGGTGGATCCGATGAAGGTCAACGCTCTCTCCTCGCGAGCTAGACGTCAGCCGAGGCATCGCGAGGGCGCGGACCAGCGACGCAGGCCGCTGGAACGTCCGCCAGGTCCTCCCGCGAGACCTCGGACCACGCACACCGGCGGTGTGCGTACCGGTGGCAGGTCTTCGGACTCGCGGGCTCGTCCGGCCATCGCCGGTTCTCCTACCGGCCGTCGCTTCCCGGACGTGGTGTCCAGTGCTCATGACGGCTTTCGTTCCCGCTCACCGCTGCGGGGCAGTCCTGGACTCGCACCAGGTTCCCTCTTGCCTCACCGGGCCGCGTCTCGTGCGTCCCGGTGAACCACCAGCGGCGCCAGGCTAACCCGGCAGGCCGGTCCCGAACAGTCCCCCGCGGCGGGGATCTCGATCACCCGGAGGCCGGGCCGGATCCCACGCTGAATCGCGCGCCGAACGGATCGCGCGCGTTGGCCAACCGGCCGTAGGCCATGTCGAAGGCGTCGTCGGCACTGCCACCCGCCTCGCGGATGCGGGCGACGGTCGCGTCGGCGTCGTCGACCATGAACAGCACGCCCCACTCCGACTTCTGCGCCGACGGATCGCCGAGGATTCCGCCGATCTCGTGACCGTCCGGACGCCGCAGGAAGGTGAAATCGGCGCCCTCGAGCTGCGAATCGCCGTCCAGGGTGAAGCCGAAGACCTCCGCGTAGAACTCGCGCGCCCGCCCCGGCTGCGCCGTCACCAGGTCGTTGCGCAGCATGGCGTTCGGCTCGTTGACGATCTCGGCGCCGATGTGCTCGCCCGCTTCCCAGAGCGCGAAGTGGCCGCCGGTCGGGTCCTTGAACACGGCCATCCGGCCGTGCTCCATCACCTGCATGGTGTCCTGCAGCACCTCGCCGCCGGCGGACTTGGCCGTGTTCGCGGTGGCCTCGCAGTCGTCGACGGCGAAGAACAGATTCCACCAGTAGTCCACCGGATCGGGTTCGACGTTCTGCATCAGCGCCGCGACCGGCTTGCCGCGCAGCAGGCACATCGTGTAGTAGCCCACCTCGGCGGACCCCCTGGCGAACTCCCAGCCGAAGACGGTCCCGTAGAAGTCGATCGCCCGGTCCAGGTCCGGGATCGCGAGATCGATCCAGGTCGGCGTGCCTTCGGGTTGTGCCTGGCTCAGTTCTGGCATGACGTACCCCCTTGGTTGCTCTCACCTGGGACGGTAGTCATGCGCACCGACAGTCGCCGGATAATCAGTCCCCGAGCCGGCTGCGCTCCCGGGCTCGCGCGGCGGCCGCCGAAGTCTTGGGCATCTCGACGAGCCCGGTCTCCTCGGGCGCGGGCGCGGATTGATGAGCACCGGTCTCGCCCGTCTGATCGAGTCCGCCCGCCTGCTCGGGCCCGCGCGCGGCCGCGGGCTCCGCCACGACCTCGGGCGCATCGGCCGCACCGAAGAAATCGGACTTCGCCAGGGCGCCCCGCCAGGCGGCCGGCTCCCGGAATTCGTTGATACCGGTGACGATCACGCCGGGAGCGACGTCCTTGGTCACGGTCGCACCGGCGCAGACGTAGCTGCCGCGGCCGACGGTGACCCCGCCGATGACCTTCGCGCCCCAGCCGACGAACACGTGGTCCTCGAGCACCGGCGCGGCGTCCTGCGCCAGCGGCACGCCCGGCTCCAGTCGCCGGTGCACCAGGTCGCCGTAGACCTGGCAGTTCGAACCGATCTTGCTGCGCGCGGCGATCGTGGCCGCGCTGATCGCGCAATCGTCGCCGATGACGGCGTTGGCGCCGACCGAGGCGCGGTGGGTGAGCACGACGCGCTCGCCCACGGTCGCGCCGTCCTCGATCCAGCAGTAGGCGTCGAGGGTGCTGTCGTCGCCGAGCCGCGATTCCTCCCCGATGAGGCTGAAGTGCGCGACCTCGCAGCGCTCACCGACCGCGGCCAGCCGGTCGAGGCGGTCCCACTCGCGGCCTGGCCGGAACGGCTCGCCCACCCTGGCCGTGGAGGCGATCCACGCCGACTCCGCGATGTTCACGCGCTCCGTCTGCAAAGCTGCTCCCTCACACCCCGGCTACTGACCGCGCCAAGTCTAGAAACCGGCGCACCGAGTCGATCACCGCCCCCGCTACACGCCGATCGCCAGCCGTGACACCAGGTGACCGGACGCCGCTCGTGCGACCACGCGGCCGGGTCCTGCAGATCGGGGGTGCCGGCGGTCTGGTTGATCAGCGGAATCCGCAGCACCGAGCCGCAGTTCACCGCTTCCGCGAGCCGGCCAGTGACGTGCTCGGATCGGTCGGCCGCCGCGCGACGCCCAGCCGCAGGTGAGCACACCGCCGCAGATGGCCGGGTGCGGCGGATTCGTTCGGATTCGAGATCGGCGCCGCCATGCCGACGTCCTCGATCAGGATCCGGTCGTGGAACACCGGTTCGAGCGGTTTCGGGCGGTCGCCCGCGATCTCGCGGGATTCGCCCCCGCGGACGGTCTCATCTCGGACCCGGCCATTGCTCGTAGTCGGTCCTCGATCGAAGCGGTGGACGGCATCGCCTGCTTGGCGAGCTCGCCGGTCGCGGTGCGGGTCGGCCCACCGTCGATGAAGCGCCAGAAATCCACCCGTTCCGCCGAAACCGCTGAGGCCGGATTCAGCCACTCGCCCGAAGCCGCTCCAGCTCGCGCTCGATCCTTGCGCGCGCTGGTCACGGGCCAGGACGGCGCCGCAGGGAGGTGCCCCGGCCACCCACCGGCTCCCACTGGATGAAAGCGTTGGCCCGAACGGGCAGATTACGTTTTCAACTCCGGACCGGAAATCGTCTCGTCGCCGTTGCACCTGCACACCGGCTCGGTTAACTTCCCGCCATGGGTGCCGAAATCAGTTCCGAATTCCGCTCGATCCCCGACCTCCTCCGGTATCGCGTCCGGCAATCGGAAGCCGGCGAGGCATTTCGCTTCCCCGTCGACGGCCAATGGCACACGCTGACCTGGGGCCAGGTGTGGGAACGGGCACGAGCGATCGCGCTCGGCCTGCACTCGCTCGGCGTGGAGGCCGAGCAGCCGTGCGGAATACTCGCGAGCACCAGGGTCGACTGGATCCTCGCCGACCTGGGCATCCTGTGCGCTGGCGGGGCCACGACCACGATCTATCCGACCACCACGGCCGAGGGCTGCGCCTACATCGTCGCCGACTCCGATTCGACCGTGGTCTTCGCCGAGAACGACGAGCAGGTCGAGAAGCTGCGCTCGATGCGCGACCAGCTCCCGAACCTGCGCAAGGTCGTCACCTTCGACGGAACCTCCGACGGCAACTGGGTCATCACCCTGGACGAGCTCGAGGAACGCGGTCGCAGGCTGGCCGCATCCGAAGCGGAGCTGTTCGAGCGGATCATCGATCGGGTCGAACCCGAACAGCTGGCCACCCTGATCTACACCTCCGGTACCACCGGAAACCCCAAGGGCGTCCGCCTGGTGCACGCCAACTGGCTGTACGAGGCCGAGGCGATCCACCAGGTCGGCGAGCTCACCATCGACGACGTGCAGTACCTGTGGCTACCGCTGTCCCACGTGTTCGGCAAGGTGCTGCAGGTCGGGCAGCTGCGGGAGGGCTTCCCGACCGCGGTCGACGGGCGCGTCGAGAAGATCGTGGAGAACCTGGCGGCCGTGCGCCCGACGTTCGTCGCCGGGGCGCCGCGGATCTTCGAGAAGGTCTACAACAAGGTCGTCCTGCAGGCCAAGGAAGGCGGCGCGGCGAAGTACCGGATCTTCCGCTGGGCCTGCGACGTCGGCCTCCAGGCGTCTCGCCTGCAGCGAGCGGGCAAGCGGCCCGGCATCGCGCTGAAGGTGCAGTACGCGATCGCCGACAAGCTGGTCTTCCGGCAGCTGCGCGAGAAGTTCGGCGGCAGGCTCCGCTACTTCATCTCCGGCAGCGCCGCGCTCGCCCCGGACATCGCCGAGTTCTTCCACGCCGCGGGCATTCTCATCGTCGAGGGCTACGGGCTCACCGAGACCAGCGCGGCCAGCTTCGTCAACCGGCACGACGACTACCGGCTCGGAACGGTCGGAAAACCGTTCCCCGGCACCGAGGTCCGGATCGCCTCCGACGGAGAAGTCCTGCTTCGCGGCGGTGGCGTCATGCGGGGGTATCACAACCTGCCGGAGGAGACGGCCGAGACGATCGACGACGAGGGCTGGTTGCACACCGGCGACATCGGTGAGCTCGACGGCGACTTCCTGCGCATCACCGACCGCAAGAAGGACCTGATCAAGACCTCCGGGGGCAAGTACGTCGCCCCGCAGTCGGTGGAGGGCAAGCTCAAGGCGCTGACCCCGTACGTGGGCAACGTGGTGGTCTTCGGCGACCAGCGGCCCTACTGCACGGCGCTGATCACCCTGGACGAGGAGGCCATCGTCCCGTGGGCGCGGGAGAACGAGCTCGGTGAGCTGACCTACGAGGAGCTGACCGCGCACCCCAAGGTGACCGAGCTGATCGGCGAGGCGATCGACGTGCTCAACCGAGGCCTGGACCGCCACGAGACCATCAAGCGGTTCACCATCCTCGGCCGCGACCTCACTGTGGAGAACAACGAGGTCACGCCGAGCCTCAAGATCAAGCGAAAGGCCGTCGCGGAGAACCACGGCGACGCCGTGGCCCGGATGTACACCGACACGGTCCAGTCGCTCTGAGCGAGACCGGGTGACGGTCGCCGCGGGGCGCCGTCACCCGGTGGCACGTCGCGTTGGGAGATGCATCCGTTTGGGAAGGCCCCGATATGCGGCTTAGCCGGGTGCGGTGGGCGACTCAGCCCGCGCCGCGGGTTCTCGGACACCTCCGGGCGAGGACAGCCGCGGCGCCGCGCAGGCCGCTGCTCGACTCGCGGATCCCGCAACCCGGCGGCGTCCGAGGTTCCCCACGAAACCACGAACTGAAGCATCTCCTCAGAAGCCGACCCGGTCGCCGCCCTTGAGCCGGAGGACCTCGCGGGCCTCGGCGGGCGTGGCGATCTCGAGGTTGAGGGCCTCGAGCACGGTGCGGATCCGGGTGACCTGGTCGGCGTTGGTCTTGGCCAGCTCGCCCGGTCCGATCCAGAGCGAGTCCTCCAGCCCCACCCGCACGTGCGAGCCCTGGGCCGCTCCGATGGTGGCCAGCGGGATCTGGTTGCGCCCGGCTCCGAGGATGGACCACTCGTAGTCGTGGCCGAGCAGCCGGTTGGCCGTGCGACGCATGTGCATGAGGTCTTCGGGGTCGGCTCCGATGCCGCCGAGCAGGCCGAAGACCGACTGCACGAACATCGGGCCGTGCACCAGCCCCCGGTCGCGGAAGTGCGCGAGGTTGTTCAGGTGCGCGATGTCGTAGCACTCGAACTCGAACCGGGTGTCGTTCTGCGCGCCGATTCCCAGGATCGTCTCGATGTCGGCGAAGGTGTTCTTGAAGACCAGGTCGCGGCTGTTGACCAGGGCCTCGCGCTCCCAGTCGTGCTCGAACTCCTGGAAGCGGTCCAGCATCGGGTAGAGCCCGAAGTTCATCGAGCCCATGTTCAACGAGGCCAGCTCCGGCTGGAACACCTCTGCGGGCTTCATGCGCTCGCGCACGCTCATGTGCGGTGACCCGCCAGTGGTGATGTTGATGATCGCGTCCGTGCGGCCCTTGAGCCCGGAGAGGATCGGCGCGAAGTGGTCCGGGTTCTGCGACGGCCTGCCGTCCCGCGGGTCCCGGGCGTGCAGGTGCACCACCGCGGCTCCGGCCTCGGCGGCTCCCAGCGCGGCCTCGGTGATCTCCTCCGGGGAGACCGGGAGGTGCTCGGACATCGACGGCGTGTGGATGGCGCCGGTGACGGCGCAGGTGATGATGACCTTGCGAGCCACGTTCGAACCTCCTAGTAGAGCTTCTCGGTGTTGCCGTCGACGGCCATCACCTGGCCGTTGACGTTGCGCGACATCGGACCGGCGAGGAACGCCGCCATGTCCGCGATGTCGCCGGGTTCGACCATGCGCCGCAGCGAGGACTGGTCCTCGTAGAGCGCGGTGACCTCCTCCACCGGGCGTTGCAGCATTCGCGCCTTGGCCTCGATGACCGCGCGGATGCGGGGCCCGTCCACCGCGCCGGGGCAGATCGCGTTGGCCCGGATGCCCTCCGGGCCGAGTTCGATCGCGAGCGTCTTGGTGAACCCGACGACCGCCCACTTCGACGACGAGTAGGCGCTGCGCCCGGCCATGCCGAGCCGGCCCGCTGCCGAGGACAGGTTGATGATCGAGGGTTCCGAGCCGGCGCGCAGCAGGCTCAGCGCGTGCTTGACGCAGTAGAACTGGCTGTGCGCGTTGACCTCGAAGGTCCTGGCCCACTCGGCGCCGTCGATCTCCTCGACCGGTCCGGTCGGCCCGGCGATCCCGGCGTTGTTCACCAGGACGTCCAGCCCGCCGAGCTCCGCGTCGACCTCGCCGACGAGTTCGCGCACCTGGCCCTCGTCGGAGGCGTCGGACACCCGCGCGAGCAACCCGGCCCCTTCGGCCTCGGCCACGGCCGCCGGGTCGACGTCGGTCACCAGAACCCTCGCGCCCATCTCCCGGAACCGCTCCGCGATGGCCCGGCCGATCCCTCGCGCTCCCGCCGTGACCAGGGCACGCTTCCCGCCGAGATCCATCCCGACTCCTTCCTCCGCACCGCAGAACCCACCCGAACCTAGAACCCCGAACGCACCCCGACCACCCGACATCCCCGAATTCCCTGGAAATCGGGGGTTCGTTTTCGAGGGTTTTCGGGGGGACGGGCGTGGTTCGGGTGCGTTGTGCGCGTGGGAGGAGGTCCAGGAGTACCGGAGTGGAGCTTTAGGTTCGGTGGCGGGGCGGCACATCATCGAGGTGTGCCGAGGCTGGCGGCATGGCCTCGGCCCGGCCTCGGAGGATGTCGTGGGAACAGCCGGACTCAGCAGATGGATGCTGCGCCTGCTGCGCGGTGCCGTCCGGACGTGGGAAGTCTGCGTCGAAGCCGAAGAGCGCAGGCAGCTGCTGCAGCGACCGTGGGAGGAATCGGTGCTGCACTGGTCGTGGCAGGGCGATACCTGGGTGCTGCACGGCCGGTACCCGCCGCCGGACGACTGCTGGCGCTACGGCACGACCTCGTGGGGTTGGTGCCAAGGGCGGAGCGATCTCCCGGGGCCGCGCGATCAGGCATGACGGGCATCGGGCTGGACGCTGCCGAGCACCGGACCGGCACCGCGTGCGGCGCTGCCCGGACCGCGGTGGGCAGGTGGTCGCGCCAGTCGCGACCCTCCGAGCACCCGGGCGATCCTCGAACACCCGGCCGATCGCCGAGCCCGCCGCGCGCTCGCCGAACCGCTGGCCGATCGTCGAGCGGGCCGGTGGCCCCGGCTCCTCAGCGGGTGATCGCGACGCCGCACCAGCAACCGGCGCGCGAGACGTCCCACTCGCCGGTCGTCGCACCCGGATCGGGGCGCCACTGCGGTGTCCACACCACGCCCGGATCGACGAGATCGGCGCCGTCGAACAGGCTGCGGACCTCCTCCTTGGTGCGGAACGTGATAGAGGTGCCCGCGTTCTCGGCGAAGAACCGCTCGACTCGCTGCGCCTCCTCGGCGCGCTCGTCGGCGGTGAGGGTGGAGATCACCACCGGACTGCCCGCGACGAGCTCGTCCCGGTAGCGGCGCAGCGCGGGCATCTCGGCGGGATCCACGTAGTGCAGGACCGCAACCATCAGCAGCGCCACCGGCCGCGAGAAGTCCAGCAACTGCTGGGCTTGCCGGGATTCGAGCACCTTCTCCGGTTCCCGAACATCGGCGTGCACGATGTCGGCCCTCTCGTTGCCCGCCAGCAGCTGACGAGTGTGCGCGACCGCGACGGGTTCGACGTCGACGTAGAGCACCCGAGCGCTCGGGTCGCGCTCCTGAGCGATCTCGTGCACGTTCCCCTTGGTGGGAATGCCCGACCCCAGGTCGAGGAACTGGTCGATGCCCTGGTCCAGGCAGTAGCGCACCGCGCGCTGCAGGAAGGCGCGGTTGGCGCGCGCGATGAACGGACCCGTCGGAGCCACGCTGCGCTGGATCTCCTCGGAAGCCGCGCGGTCCACCTCGAAGTTGTGGTCCCCACCCAGGTCGTAATCGTAGATCCGAGCCGCGTTGGGTGTTTTCGAGTCCACCTCTGGCACGTCCACCTTCCAAGCGTTGAAGGAATCCCGTCCCGCCATTGGCCCAAACTACCCGTCGCTGCAAGACCGTTGAACCCGCTCGGAACCAACTTTCCGCCACAGGAACCGAATTCGCCAGAAAACGGACACGACAGCGCTCGGCCAGCAGCGCGCAAGGAACACCACCGTGGTGGCTCCGTCCCGGATCACCCGGTCGTCGCGGAGGTCGGGCTGGAACCCTGCGGTTCCCGCGCGTACGCCTCCCACACCCTGGAGTCGGGCTCCCCTCCCCCGCTGCCCGCCGTGCACACCGGCGCCGAACTGCGCGGCTATCGCGAGCGGCGCGGAGCGAACAGCTACGAGGCCGCCAACGCGCTCGCGGGCAGCTTCGTCTCACCGTCCATCGAGGACTACTACCGCAACCCCTGGGAGCTGGACCACGGCTCGTTCGCGACGTTCGATCACGACTTCATCGGCCTAGATCACCGGCAGCCGGCCTTCCAGTTCGGCGGGCCGCACGATCAGCAGCGGCACGTTCGGCGCGTCGTTGGGACCGGGCGCTTCGTCTGCTCCACGGTGAATCCGGCCGCGCGCAGCGTCTCATCGGAGGGCCCGGTGGTGGCCGCTTCGCGCCTCGCAACGCGGCCGGACAGTTCGGCGCCCCGTCCGAAGCTCTGCGGGAACCCCTCCAGCACGGACGCGAAATCCGCATCGAACGGCACCGGCGCGTCGCCTCGAAACCCTCCGAGGATCTTGCGGAATTCGTCCGCGCGGAGACACCGCCGCGCCTCAGCGCGTGGCGGTGGCCGGTGCTGCGGCGGGCTCGTGCCCGGGCTTGGCGCGCGCGGGCAGGAACGCCGCGATGGACAGCGCGACCAGAGCCGCCGCGCAGGCGATGCCCATGATCACCTGGAATCCACCGTGCGCGGGTACCGCCCGCCCGGCGAACTGCAGCGTCAGCTGCGCCAGCACCGCACCGGAGACCGCGCTCGAGGTGGAGGTGCCGACCGAGCGCATCAGCGTGTTGAGGCTGTTGGCCGCCGCGGTCTCCGAGCGCGGGACCGCCGCCATGATCAGGGCGGGCATCGCGCCGTAGGACAGGCCGATGCCCGCACCGATGACGCAGGAGACCAGCACCAGCTGCCAGATCGCCGACAGCAGCACGACTCCGAGACCGTAGCCCGAGGCGACCACGATCGCGCCGACCATCAGGGTCACCTTGGGCCCCTTGGCCTTCGAGATCCGCGCCGACACCGGCGACATCGCCATCATCACCAGACCGGACGGCGCCATCACCAGACCGACGACCAGCAGGGACTGACCGAGGCCGTAACCGGTGGCGGTCGGCAGCTGCAGCACCTGCGGGAACACCAGGGACTGGGCGAACATGGCGAAGCCGAACATCACGGAGGCGATGTTGGTCAGCAGCACCTGGCGCCGCACGGTGGTGCGCAGGTCGACCAGCGGGTGCTCGATGCGCAGCTCCCAGCGGCCCCAGACCGCGAGCACCACGACGGCAGCGACCAGCAGGCTCAGCGTGGTGGCGCTGCTCCAGCCCCAGTCGGCGCCCTTGGAGATCACCAGCAGCAGGGACAGCAACCCCGCCGACAACCCCACCGCGCCGACCGGGTCGAAACGCCCGCCCGAGCGCACCGCCGATTCCGGCACGAACCCGACCACGAGCAGCGTCGTCAGCGCGCCCATCCCGGCCGAGGCCCAGAACAGCACGTGCCAATCGGTGCGCTCGGCGAGGAAGGCCGCCGCGGGCAGCCCCAGCGCGCCGCCGACGCCGAGCGAGGCGCTCATCAGCGCGGTCGCTCCGGGCAGTCGGTCGGCCGGGACTTCGTCGCGCATGATGCTGATGCCCAGCGCGATGACGCCTGCGGCCAGGCCCTGCAGGATGCGGCCGACTACCAGCAGCGGCAGCGAGAAGCTCAGCGCGCAGATCACCGATCCCACCACCAGGGAACCGGTGCAGATGAGCAGCATCCGACGCTTGCCGAACATGTCGCCGAGCCTGCCCATCACCGGGGTGGCGACGGCTCCGGCGAGCAGGGTGGCGGTGACCGCCCACGCGGTGTCCGCCGCGGAGGCGCCCAGCGCCCGGGGCAGCATCGGCACCAGCGGGATCACCACGGTCTGCGTCAGCGAGACGGTGATGCCCGCGAAGGCGAGCACGGCGACCACGAGGCTCGCCGCCTTGGCGGGATGCTCCGCCGCGTCGGGTGTCGTGCTCATCCCAGGGAACCTCCTAGAAATAAAAGTTGCCGAAAGCAACTTTAAAGCAACTGACTGATATGCGACGTCCCGGGGTGCTGTGACCTAGCCCGCAGCACCTCTCGCCTCCCCGCCTGAGGGGCCCTCTCGGCGTGCGGAGGTGGCCGCGTGCGGTGCGGGGCTCAGCAGGCACCGCCGCGGGGTCCTCGGACGTCGCCGGGCGAGGACAGCAGCAGCACCAAGCCAACCGCGATCTGGAACATCTTCTGATCGTTTACCGTTCAGCCGTGACCTCTCCGCCGACCGCTCGGGTGCACCAGCCGAATCGCTGGCTGATGCTGGCCCTGTCGCTGTTCGCGCAACTCGCGGCGACGGTGTTCGTCAACTCGGGCCCCGCGCTGATCCCGAACCTGCACTTCCAGTACGGGCTCGCGCTGTCGCAGGCCGGCCTGATCGCCGCGGCGCCGCTGGCGGGCACGCTCTGCACGCTGATCATCTGGGGCGCGATCGTCGACCGCATCGGCGAGCGCGTATCGCTGATCATCGGGCTGAGCATGCTCGCGCTGAGCGCGGCGGCCGCAGCCGTATCGGGTTCGCTGGTGCTGCTGGCGGTCTTCCTGTTCCTCGGCGGCGCGGCCGGCGCCAGCACGAACTCCGCCAGCGGCCGGGTCGTCTCCGGCTGGTTCCCGCCGCACCGGCGCGGCATCGCGATGGGCATCCGGCAGGCGGCGCAGCCCCTGGGCGTGGGCGCGACCGCGTTGCTGGTGCCCAACCTCGCCAAGGCGCAGGGTTTGCTGATCACGCTGCTGGCGGTGGCGAGCATCTGCGCCGCGGCCGCCGTCCTCGTGGCGGCGCTGATCGTGGACCCACCGCGGCCGTCCAAGGCCGAATCGCGGCTCGCGGGACACACCGACAACCCCTACCGCGGCGACCGCAGGCTGCTGCGCATTCACGGCGTGTCCATCGCGCTGACCGTGCCGCAGCAGACGGCCTGGACCTTCATGCTGGTCTGGCTCATCGCCGAACAGCACTGGAGCACCGCCGCGGCGAGCGGACTGGTCGGCGGGTCCCAGGTCTGCAGCGCGCTCGCTCGCGTCGGCGCGGGTGCGTGGTCGGACCGCATCGGCAGCAGGCTTCGACCGATCCGCTACATCGCGCTCGGCTCGGCGATCGCCATGGGCGGACTCGCCGTGCTGGCGGGAACGCCGCTGGCGGTCACCTTCATGGTCGTCGCCTCGATCGTGGCGGTGGCACACAACGGGCTCGCGTTCACCGCCGTCGCCGAGATCGCGGGGCCGCACTGGAGCGGCCGAGCCATGGGCACGCAGAACACCGGGCAGTTCCTCACCGCCACCTCGGTCCCACCGGTAATCGGCGCCCTGATCGCGGTGGCGGGCTACCCGGCGGCTTTCGCTGTCTCCGGGCTGTGCGCGCTGCTGGCGGTACCCGTGGTCCCGGTTTCGAAGCGCCGCTGACGGACCGCGCCGCACGACCCGCCCCGGCGAGAAACCGCCGGAGCGGCGTGCACCGGAACGGCTATCCCCAGACCTCGGCGGCGGTTTCGACGACGAGGTCGAGCTTGGCCATCTGATCGTCGTGGGTGAGCGCGTTTCCCTCCACTGTGGACGAGAAGCCGCACTGCGGGGACAGGCACAGCTGATCGAGGTCGATGTACTCGGTGGCTTCCTCGATGCGGCGCTTGAGCCGATCCTTGGACTCGAGCTCGCCGCGCTTGGTGGTGACCAGGCCCAGCACCACCCGCTTGCCCTTCGGCACGAAGCGCAGCGGTTCGAAGCCGCCGGAACGCTCGTCGTCGAACTCCAGGAAGAACCCGTCCACGTCGAGCTCGCCGAACAGCGCCTCGGCCACGAAGTCGTAACCACCCTCGGCCACCCAGGAGGAGCGGTAGTTCCCGCGGCACAGGTGGGTGGTCACCGACAGGTCGGCGGGCCGGTCGGCCAGTGCGGCGTTGATCTGCTTGATGTAGCGCAGGTGCTGGTGCTCGGCGTCCTCACCGCGCGCCGCGATCGCCGCGCGCTGCTTCTCGTCGTTGAGGTAGGCGAGGCTGGTGTCGTCGAGCTGCAGGTAGCGGCAACCGGCTCCGGTCAGCGCATTGACCTCGTCGGCGTAGGCCGCGGACAGATCGCTCCAGAACTCCTCGACGTCCGGGTAGATCTGCGGGTCCAGCGCGGTGCTACCGCCCCGGTAGTGCACCATGCTCGGCGACGGAATCGTCAGCTTCGGCGTGATGCCCTCGCCCGCAACGGATTTGAGGTAGTTGAAGGCGTCCAGGAAGATCGGTTCACCGAGCCGCACCTTGTCGGTGATCTTCATCCCGGCCGGTTTCCACTCGACCACCCCGTCGGCGTTCTGGAACTGCACCGTCGTGGTCCCCTCCCCCGGCTCGATGCCCTCGAGCTGAAGGATGAAGTCCTGGTGCCAGTACGCGCGGCGGAACTCGCCGTCGGTGGCAGACCGCAACCCGGCCTGCTGCTGCGCTCGCACCACCTCGGCGATCGCCTCGTCCTCGATCTGCTGCAGCTCCGCAGCGGTGATCTCGCCGTCGCTGCGGTCCTGCCTGGCCTGGTGCAACCGCTGCGGGCGCAGCAGGCTGCCGACGTGATCGGCGCGGAAGGGTGGCTTGGCGTCCGGTGCATCCGGTCGTGTCACGATGTTTCCCATCTCGGTCGATTCGTCCGGCCAGGCCGGAGCGCTTGTCCGCTCGACGATCAAAACATCAGCGCCTGCCACCGGGCCTCGGAGCGACGACCCGCAGCGGCTAGGACATCCGTCCTAGGGGGTGTTCGACGATCCTGCGGTCGCGGACCGCACGGCGAGTGCGCAGCGGCACCGCGCATCGACGCGCTCCGGGCCGCTGGAATTCCGGCTACCGCGCCGTCGCGCGGTAGCCGCTCCTAGGGAGATCTTTCAGTTCGCGGTGGACGTGGCGGTGCGGGTAGCGGAGCCTCGGACGTCGTCGGGTTGGGGGATACCCGGCTCCAGCAGCGACGCTGTCCTCGCCCGACGGCGTCTGAGAACCGTCCCCTAAGCCCGCTTGGCGCCGAGGGACTTCATCGCCACCGCGCCGATGAGCGGCCCCGGGGCCAGCAGCAGGAACGCGAAGCGCCAGCCCACACCGGCGGCGAGCAGCGGCACGAGCTGGATGCTCACCACCGTCAGGCCGAAACCGATCGCGGTCTGCGCGGTCAGCGCGGTGCCGATGTAGCGGGGATCGGCGGTCTCGCTCAGCGCGGTGGAGAACACCCCGGAGTCGGCGATGACCGAGGCACCCCAGATCACGCAGAACCCGATGAGCAGCCACGGCCCCGCGTCGAAGGCGAGCGGTGAGAGAGCGCAGCACGCGCCGCTGATCACCATGGCGGTCACGGCGGCGGGCGAGCGTCCGTAGCGATCCGCACCCCAGCCACCGAGCAGGCAGCCGATGGCACCGGCGATCCCGATGGTCGCGAACACCACGATCCCGGTCGTGCCGGGAAGCGTCTCGCCGGTGGGCGTGGCCAGCAGGAACAGCGGGATCCACGTCCACAGCGCGTAGAGCTCCCACATGTGCCCGAAGTAGCCGAGGTTGGCCAACCGCGGCCCACGTTCGGCGAACATGGTCAGCGCGTAGCGCGGATTGCGCGCGGGCGCGCCCGCTGCCAGGTGCGGCCCCGGGCGGACCAGGGAGAAGGCGATCACCGAACCGAGCAGGCCGAGGCACGCCGCCGTCACCAGGACCTCCCGCCACGGCAGCGCGCCGAGCCCGCCGATGAGGTGCGGGAGCGTGGATCCGAGGGTGAGAGCGGCGATGAGCACCCCCATGGCCATGCCGCGCCCGCGGCTCTGCGACCAGGAAGCCATCAGCTTCATCCCGACGGGGTACACCCCGGCCAAGCACACCCCGGTGAGGAAGCGCAGCGGGATCGCCGCGGTCATGCCGTCGACGAAACCGGCCAGCAGCAGCGTCCACCCGGCCGCGAGCGTCGCGCTCGCCGCGAGCAGGACGTGCGGGCGGATGCGATCGGGCAGGTTGAACGCGGCGGAAGTGATCGCGCCCGCGACGAATCCCAGCTGCACCGATCCGGTCAGCCACACCGCCGCCGCGGAGCTGATCCCCCATTCCTCGCGCAAGGTCGGCACCACCGCCGAGACCGAGAACCACACCGCCAGCCCGAAGACCTGAACCAGGGCGATCGCACCCCGCTGCAACCCAGAACTCACCCGCACAGTCTCCCCGCCAGACCCTCCGATTGACAGACCTGCCCCGATCCTTGCAGTGTGCGGCGGAGCCGCTGTTTCAGGTGCGGGACTCAACCCGTGCCGCCGCAGGTTCTGACGCGCCGTGCGGCGAGGACAGTCGCGACGCCGCGTAGGCCGCTACTCAAGGAGCGGATCCCGCAGCCACACGACGCGTCAGGTTCCGCCACCCGCACCGCCACGCACACGGCAAAACTGAAACATCTCCCAAAACTGTCCGGACATTTCGGGCACGACGGGGCTTGCAGTTTTAGGCAAAACTGTCACGGCTGCCGCTACTGGCGCTGCGAAGGGAATTCCGGGCGGCACCCTTGCTAGTCCAGGTGGAAGACCTCTTCGATCGGTTGCATCGCCTCGTCCGGGGCGAGGCCGTCGTCGGCGAAGAGATCGCCCATCTCCGCTTGCCAGCGCGCGTTGACGCCCTTCTCGGCCATCGCCGCGCGGCAGGCGTCGAAGTCCTCGCACTCCAGGTAGCCCACCAGCGTGCCGTCGGGACGCAGGAACAACGAGTAGTTCCGCCAGCCCGCGTCCTGCAAGGCCCGGCGCATCTCCGGCCAAACGTCGCGGTGCCTGGCCTTGTACTCCTCGACCCGGTCGGGTTTGACGTGCAGGATGAAGCAAATTCGCCGCATTCTCGCCTCACTTCGCGGTCTCGGCCCAGCCTTGTTTCTGCTCGATCTCCTCCAGCGGCAGCCCCTCGGTACGCGGCCCCCAGATCACCCCGAGCACGCCGCTGATCACGATGAACGCGGTGAGGATGTAGGCCAGGTTCTGGAACCCGGCTCTGACTTCCGATGGCCTGCAGCAGGTACGGCGTGTAGCAGGCCATCGCCGCTACGAACGACCATTTCCAGTGCTGCTCGGGCGACGCGCCCTGCCCGACCTCGGCCGCGGATGAAGTCATCGTCGTCCTTCATGCTCGTGCGGTCCTGAAACGTTTAATGTGGCGAGCACATTAGTCAGGTGCGACATCACCGTCAAGAACCGGAAACGTTGACTCGTCGCTCTTCGACGACCTAGGCTTCAGCGCAAACTGTTTAAACGTTTCAAAGATCCACCGTTCCAACGCGTCCACTGGAGCCAGCGATGCCCGACCAGCAGACCGTCAAAGACGCCCTGCGCAAGCAGCAGATCGAAACGCCCTCGTGGGCGTACGGAAACTCCGGAACCCGGTTCAAGACCTTTCTGCAGGACGGAATCCCGCGCGACCCGTTCGAGAAGCTCGATGACGCCGCCCAGGTGCACGCTTTCACCGGTGTCGCGCCGAGCGTCGCGCTGCACATCCCGTGGGACCGGGTCGAGGACTACTCCGCGCTCGACGAGCACGCCCGCTCGGTGGGACTGCGCCTCGGGGCCATCAACCCGAACACCTTCCAGGAACCCGAGTACAAGCTCGGCAGCATCTGCAACCCCGACCCGGCCGTGCGCGAGAAGGCGGTGGGGCACCTGCTCGAGTGCGTCGACATCATGGACGCGACCGGCTCGGACATCCTGAGCCTGTGGTTCGCCGACGGCCTGAACTACCCGGGCCAGGACTCGCTGGCCGAGCGTCAGCAGCGGCTTTCCGAAGCGCTGCGCAGGGCCTACGACCGCCTCGGCCCGGACCAGCGGATGCTGCTGGAGTACAAGTTCTTCGAGCCCGCGTTCTACTCCACCGACGTGCCCGACTGGGGCACCTCGTACGCGCACTGCGTGGACCTCGGCGACAAGGCGCAGGTGCTGGTCGACACCGGGCACCACGCGCCGGGGACGAACATCGAGTTCATCGTGGCCTTCCTGCTCGGCCGCGGCCGCCTCGGCGGTTTCCACTTCAACAGCCGCTTCTACGCCGATGACGACCTGATGGTCGGTGCGGCCGACCCGTTCCAGCTGTTCCGGATCATGCACGAGATCGTGGCCGCCGGAGCGCTGGACGCCTCGGCGAACGTGGCCTTCATGCTCGACCAGTGCCACAACCTCGAACCCAAGATCCCGGCCCTGATCCGCTCGGTGCTCAACGTCCAGGAGGCCACCGCCAAGGCGCTGCTGGTCGACTCCGAGGCCCTGGCCGAGGCGCAGCGCGAGGGTGACGTCCTCACCGCCAACGCGGTCCTGATGGACGCCTACAACACCGATGTTCGCCCGCTGCTGGCCGAACTCCGCGAGGACATGGGAATCGACCCCGATCCCATCGCGGCCTACCACCGCTCCGGCTACGCCCAGAAGATCATCGAGGGCCGCAAGGACGGAACCCCGGCCGGCTGGGGCTGATCCGCACCGCTGTTGGCGGACCGGCCCGGATCAACCCGCTGCCAACGGCTTCTCGGCCGGCAACACGCATCCCGGGGATCACGACACGTCGTCCGGCAGCGCCGGGCGATCGGCTGGCGGCGGGCACCGGCGCCGCAGCCGACGACGTGTCGGATTCGCCCATCCACCGCGAAGCAACACGAGCGCAGAGACATCTGGGAAAGGAACCGACGGTCATGACGCACGCCGAGGTCGAGGCGCTGTTGGCGCGTTCGCACGAACTGGGGTCCGACCCGCGCAACACCAACTACGCCGGGGGGAACGCCTCGGCCAAGGCCGACGACACCGATCCCGTCACCGGCTCGCCGGTACCCCTAATGTGGGTGAAGGGTTCCGGCGGAGACCTGGGCACGCTGACCGAGTCCGGACTGGCCGTGCTGCGGATCGACCGGCTGCGCGCCCTGGTCGACGTCTACCCCGGCGTCGAGCGCGAGGATGAGATGGTCGAGGCCTTCGACTACTGCCTGCACGGCAAGGGCGGTGCGGCACCGTCGATCGACACCGCCATGCACGGTCTCGTCGAAGCAGCGCACATCGACCACCTGCACCCGGATGCCGGGATCTCGCTGGCCACGGCCGCCGACGGCGCGGAGCTGACCGCGGAATGCTTCGGCGACGACGTCGCGTGGGTGCCCTGGCGGCGCCCCGGCTTCCAGCTCGGTCTCGACATCGCCGCGATCAAGCAGCGGAACCCGCGAGCCATCGGAGTCATCCTCGGTGGGCACGGGATCACCGCCTGGGGTGCGACGAGCGAGGAGTGCCAAGCCAACTCGCTGCACATCATTCGCACCGCCGAGAAGTTCCTGGCCGAGCGCGGCAAGGCCGAGCCGTTCGGCCCGGTCGTCGACGGGTACCAACCGCTGCCGGAGCGGCAGCGGCGCCTGCGGGCCGCCGAGCTGGCACCGGTGATCCGCGGGCTGGCCTCCACCGACAGGACGCAGGTCGGGCACTTCGACGACGCCCCCGAGGTGCTGGAGTTCCTGTCCCGCGCCGAGCACCCGCGGCTGGCCGCGCTGGGCACCTCGTGCCCGGACCACTTCCTGCGCACCAAGGTGCGGCCGCTGGTCCTCGACCTGCCGCCCAACGCCGAGCTCGACGACGTGGTGGCACGGCTCCGGGAGCTGCACGCGTCCTACCGCGAGGACTACCGCGCCTACTACGAGCGCCACGCCACCGCCGACTCCCCGGCCATGCGCGGGGCCGACCCGGCGATCGTGCTGGTACCGGGCATCGGCATGTTCTCCTTCGGCAAGGACAAGCAGACCGCGCGGGTGGCCGCCGAGTTCTACCGCAACGCCATCAACGTGATGCGCGGCGCCGAGGCCGTCTCGTCCTACTCGCCCATCGACGAGTCGGAGAAGTTCCGCATCGAGTACTGGGCGCTGGAAGAGGCCAAGCTGGCGCGGATGCCCCGGCCCAAGCCGCTGGCAACCCGGGTGGCACTGGTGACCGGAGCCGCCTCGGGCATCGGCAAGGCCACCGCGCAACGGCTTTCGGCCGAGGGCGCCTGCGTGGTGGTCGCCGACCGCAACATCGACGACGCGCAGCAGGTCGCCGACGAGCTGGGCGGGCCGGACAAGGCCGTGGCCGCGCAGGTGGACGTCACCGAGGAGGAGCAGATCGCGGAGGCCTTCCGAAGCGCCGCACTGGCCTTCGGCGGCGTGGACCTGGTGGTCAACAACGCTGGCCTGTCGGTCTCCAAGCCGCTGCTGGAGACCAGCGCCGCGGACTGGGACCTGCAGCACGACGTGATGGCGCGCGGCTCCTTCCTGACCTCGCGGGAGGCCGCGCGGGTGATGACCGCGCAGGGCATGGGCGGTGACATCGTCTACATCGCCAGCAAGAACGCGGTGTTCGCCGGCCCGAACAACGTCGCCTACGGCGCCACCAAGGCAGATCAGGCCCACCAGGTGCGGTTGCTGGCCGCCGAGCTCGGCGAGCACGGGATCCGGGTCAACGGCGTCAACCCCGACGGCGTGGTGCGCGGATCCGGGATCTTCGCGGGCGGCTGGGGCGCGCAGCGCGCCAAGGTCTACGGCGTTGAGGAGGAGAAGCTGGGCGAGTTCTACGCGCAGCGCACCCTGCTCAAGCGCGAGGTGCTGCCGGAGAACGTCGCCAACGCGGTCTTCGCGCTCTGCGGCGGGGATCTGACCCACACCACGGGCACGCACGTGCCGGTCGACGCGGGCGTGCCCGCGGCGTTCCTGCGCTGAGGAGGGATGGAGATGTCGTTCGCCGCGGTGGACCTCGGTGCGTCCAGCGGCCGGGTGGTTCTCGGGCACATCGCCGACGGGCGGCTGCGGACCCGGGAGGTCCACCGCTTCGGCAACGGCGCCGTGCGGCTGACCGACGGGTTGCACTGGGACGCGGTCGGGTTGTTCCGGGAGATCCTTACCGGGCTGCGGCTGGCCGCGCCGGACGCGCCGGTCTCCGTCGGGGTGGATTCCTGGGCGGTGGACTACGGGCTGCTCGACGAGAGCGGTGGTTTGCTTGGTGAGCCGTTCTGCTACCGGGACTCGCGCACCGACTCCGCAGCCCGGCAGGTCGTGGAATCCATCGGTTCCGCCGAGCTGTTCGCGCGAAACGGCCTGCAGTTCCTGCAGTTCAACACCATCTTCCAGCTGGCGGCAGCGGCGGGTGGTGCGCGACTGGCCGCGGCGCGGTCGTTGCTGCTGATGCCGGACCTGATGGGCTACTGGCTGACGGGGCGGCAGGGCGCCGAACTGACCAACGCCTCGACCACCGGCCTGCTGGACGCGCGCACCCACGAGTGGTGCCCGGAGCTGGCGCGGGCGGTCGGGTTCGATCCGTCCCTGCTGCCCCCGCTGCATCGGCCCGGCGCGGTGCTCGGCAAGCTGCTGCCGCACGTGACCGAGGAGACCGGGCTGGCGGAGACCTCGGTGGTGGCGGTCGGTTCGCACGACACCGCATCGGCGGTGGTCGGGGTGCCGGCGCGCTCACCGAACTTCGCCTACGTGTGCACCGGGACGTGGTCGTTGACCGGCGTGGAGCTGCCCGGGCCGGTGCTGACCGAGGAGGCGCGGGCGGCGAACTTCACCAACGAGGTCGGCGTCGACGGCACGGTGCGGTTCCTGCGCAACATCATGGGCCTGTGGTTGTTGCAGGAGAGCCTGCGGACCTGGGGTCTGGGCCCGCAGGACCTGCCCGCGTTGCTGGCCGAGGCGGCGCGGGCCGAACCGCTGGCCGCGGTGGTCGACGCCGAGGACACCCGCTTCTTCGCGCCCGGCGACATGCCCACCCGGATCGCCGAGAGCTGCCGGGAGACCGCGCAGCCCGTGCCGGAGAACCGTGGGGCGGTGGTCCGCTGCGTCCTGGAGAGCCTCGCCCTCGCCCACCGCAGGGCCATTCGCGCGGCGGCCGAGCTGTCGGGGCGGGACGTCGAGGTGGTCCACCTGGTCGGCGGCGGTGCGCACAACGAACTGCTCTGCCAGCTCACGGCGGACGCGCTGGGTGCTCCGGTCGTCGCGGGCCCCACCGAGGCGACCGCCATCGGCAACCTGCTCGTGCAGGCCAGAGCAGCGGGGCAGCTGGGCGATCTGGAACAGCTGCGCGAGGTGGTGGCCGCCTCGCACGACCTCGCTCACTACACCCCGCGCGGTACCACGGCCGCCTGGGACCGGGCCGAGTCGCGGCTCTTCCCGCATCGCTAGCGCTCGAGCGGTTCCACCGAATCCGCCGGTCCGAAGCGGGTTCGGTGGAACTCCGGGCTACTCGCGCGGCGGGCGGTCGAGCAGTTCGCGAACCCGTGCGAGCTCGATCTTTCCCGTTGGACTTCTGGGGAGTTGGCCGCGCAGCGAGATCCGGCGGGGGATCTTGTACCCGGCGAGGGCGCGGCGGGCCCAGTCCTGGAGGTCGGTCTCGGTGATCTCGGCGGTGGTGGCGACGAGAGCCGCGACCACCTCGCCCCAACGCTCGTCCGGCAGCCCGACGACGGCGCAGTCGGTGACATCGGGATGGCCGAGCAGCGCCTCCTCCACCTCCGGCGGGTGCACCTTCTCCCCGCCGGTGTTGATCACCGTCGAGCTCCTGCCCAGGAAGCTGATCGACCCGTCGGGTTCCAGCCGGGCCAGGTCCCCCGGGATCGCGTAGCGGCGTCCGCGGACCTCGCGGAACGTTTCCGCCGTCTTCGCCGGGTCGTCGTGGTAACCGAGCGGCATCGGGCCGGAGTAGGCCAGCACACCGGTCTCCCCGACCTCCGCCACCGCGGTGCCGTCCGCGGTGCGCACCTCGGTGCCCGGGACCGGGAAGAACCTCGACGGCAGGTCCTCGGCCGCGGCGGTGACCGCGAAGGCGAACGGGCCGCCTTCGCTCGAGGCGATCGCGTCGAAGATGTTCACCTCGGCCCGCTCGTGCAGCGCTCGCTTCAACTCGTCGTCGAATGCCGTACCGGAGGAGATCATCGAACGCAGCGTGCGCAGATCGTGCGGCGTTCCAGCGCATTCCGCGGCGCGCAGCTCGTCCACCAGCGGCCGGGTCGTCGCGGTGCCCGCGACGACCACGGTGCTCACGCGCTGCTCGGCCACCCGGCGCCACACGTGCCCGGCGTCCAGACCACCCACCCGGGCGGTGACCACCCGACCACCGACCAGCAGCGCGCCCATCGAGTTGAACAACCCGGTTCCGTGCATCAACGGCACCACCGGCATGATCCGTGGCGCGCGGTCCTGCACCCGCGCGGCGATCCCGACCGCCTCCTCCAGCGTCTTCGGCGGCTCCGGCACCCCGAGCGGCCGGAAAACCGGCACCAGCAACGAGTTCAGCAGATCCGAGAGCCGCCAGATCACGCCCTTGGGCTTGCCGGTCGTCCCGCCGGTGTACATGAACAGCCGATCGGTTCCCGGGCGCGGTCCGGCCGGGCGCGCTGGGGTGCGGGCCAGCAGCTCCTCGAGCTCCGGTGCGTCCGGTCCGCCGGCACCCGGCCCGACCCGCACCAGCAACCGCAGTGCGGGCAGGTGCGCGGCGGCGTGGGTCACCTGGTCGCCGAGCGCGCTGCTGAACACCAGCGCGGACGCCTCGGCATCGGCCAGCAGCCCGGTGAGTTCGGCGCGGGTGTAGCGGTAGTTGACGTTGACCGGGACGGCACCGATCTTGAACGCGGCGAAGACGGTCTCCAGGTAGGCGGAACCGTTGTAGAGGTAGCAGCCCACTCGATCGCCCGCGCGTATCCCGGCCCGTTCCAGGGCGCAGGCCAGCTTGGCCGAGCGGCGTTCGAACTCGGCGTAGTCGCGCTCGACACCGGGTTCGGACACCGCGACCGCGTGCGGGAGGCGTTCGGCTACTGCTTCCCAGATCGTGCCGAAGGAAACGTCCAATCCCGGCCCCCGTTCAGTCGCGCACCACCAGGACTTTGACCGCGTGTTCGGCATCGCGCTGCGTCTCGAACGCCGCGCCCAGCTCGGCCAGCGGCATGCGGTGCGTGATCAGAGGTTGTGCCTTCGCGCGCCCGCTGGACAACAGCTCTATCGCGTAGTGGAAGTCCTCCGGGGTGACCATCGCGCTGCCCCGCAAGGTGATCTCCTTGTGCACCCACCGAGTGGGATCGAGCTCCGCAGGGCTCTCGTACAAGGCAAGCACGAGGACGGTGCCGCGCGGCCGGACCACCTCGGCGGCCTGCGCGACGAGCCCGCTAACCCCGGTGGCCTCGAAGACCAGATCCACCTCGGTTTCGCCGCTCACCTCGGCGACACAGGACGACGCGGCCACACCGAGCTCGCCCGCGATCGCCCGGCGCAGCGGCGAGCGATCCACCCCGAGCACCGAAATCCCCTGCGCCAACAGCACTTGCGCGACGTGCAGCCCGATCGTCCCGAGCCCGAGCACCACCGCCTGCTGACCGGGCAGCGGGTCTGCCCTCCGCACCGCGTGCACCGCCACCGACAGCGGTTCCACCAGCGCACCGTCCTCGCAGCTCAGCGATTCCGGCAGTCGGTGCACGTTGCGCCCCGCGACGGCGTCCGGGATGCGCACCCGCTCGGCGAACGCACCGGGCAACCCGAACGCGATGCTGCGGGTCCCCCACACCTCGCAGAGGTGACCGCAGGATTCGGCGCAGCGCCTGCAGCGCCCGCAAGGCTGGATCGGCACCCCGGTCACCCGGTCGCCCACCGTCAATCCGGTGACCTCCGCGCCGACCTTCGCGATCTCGCCCGCGAACTCGTGTCCCATGACCTGCCCCGGGGCGGCGAACATGCCCTCGGTGAAGGCGTGCAGGTCCGACCCGCACACCCCGCAGGCGTGCACATCGACCACGACATCGGCCGGTCCGGCCTCCGGATCGGGCACTCGCTCGATCGGCATCCGTCCGGCACCGCGAAACACACCAGCACGCAACGCCATCCCCTTTCATGAGACGGAACACCAAAATCGTTGGCCTGATTGGGTTTTCCCGACGCTACCGGCGCGACGGGCCGGTAGCAACGCGCCTAGAGTCCGGATCCATGTTGCGCGACAAGGCAGGACTCGTGACCGGAGCCGCCAGCGGGATCGGGCGGGCCTGCGCGCTCCGCCTCGCCACCGAGGACGCTGCCGTGGTCGTCTCCGACCTCGAATCCGCCCGCGATCGCTGTCAGCAGACCGCGCGCGAGATCGCCCAGGCCGGCGGGCCCGCCGAGTTCGTCGCCTGCGACGTCGCCGACGAGCAGGAGCAGCAGGACCTGGTCGATCACGTCGTGCGCACCTACGGCCGCCTCGACTTCGCGCACAACAACGCCGGGATCGGGCCGCACGCGCTGCTCGCCGACACCTCCGCCGAGGACTTCGACCGGACCGTCCGGGTCAACCTCCGCGGCACCTTCCTGGTCATGAAGCACCAGTTCCGGCAGATGCTGCGCGACGGCGGCGGATCCATCGTCAACACCTCGTCCAACGCGTGCCTGCGCGGCGCACCCCAGATCGGTGCCTACGCGGCCACCAAGCACGGCGTCATCGGACTGACCAGCACCGCCGCCGTCGAGTACGGCGAGCAGGGCATCCGCGTCAACGCGGTCTGCCCCGGCGTGATCCGGACGCCGCTGACCACCCGGCTCAGCGAAGAACGCCAAGCCGAGATTTGCGCGCCGCAGGCCATCAAGCGCGTCGGCGAGCCCACGGACGTGGCAGCCGCGGTCGCCTGGCTGTGCTCGGCGGGATCCTCCTTCGTCACCGGCGCGGCGATGCCCGTCGACGCGGGCTCGGTCGCCGGGCTGTAGCTCTTCGGCCCCGACTCCGCCGTCCGGACGTCCCAGCGCCGCCGCGTCCGGCCGCGGCCCGAAGCTGCGCGGCCGCGACGCGTGGATGGCCTGATGCGGCGCGCGCCGCCTTCCCCGCGAGCCCGACCTGGCGATCGTCACCTGGCGGAAGTCGTCTATCGACCGATGTCTTCGCGGTGATACCACGGGAAGGCTGGCGGCGAGGGACCTTCGGTCCGGCGCGACCTCACCGCCGCCGCAGCCCCTCGCGGGGACGACGACGTCGAAGGTGAGCCACCGTGGACGTGACAGAGCAGGCCGCCCGTACCGACCCGACTCCGAGCGAACTAATCCGGCGGGCCGAAGAGCTGCGCCCCGTGCTGCGCGCCGAGCAGGACGCGGCCGAGGCCCGCGGGCACTACGGCGAAGACGTGCACCGGGCCCTGATCGAGGCCGATCTGTACCGCGTGCTCACGCCGAAGCGCTACGGCGGCCTGGAGTTCGACCTCGACGCCTACGCGAAGGTGGTCATGGAGATCTCCCGCGGCGACCCCGCGACCGGCTGGTGCTACAGCCTCGGGCACAACCACAACCTCACCACCGCGGCGCACTTCTCGACGGCCGCGCAGGACGAGGTCTTCAACAACGACACCGGGTACTTCCGCGCCTCGCACAGCGTCGCGGGCGCCATCGAGGCCATCGGGGTCGACGGAGGTTACCGGCTCACCGGCACCTCGCCGTACCAGTCGGGCATTCCCTATTCGGTGTTCGCCACGGTCAACGCGGTGGTCGCGGGCAGCGAAGGACCGGACGGCGCGCCGGTGCGCATCGCCGCGATCGTGCCGAAGGACGAGGTCGAGGTGCTCGACGACTGGCACGGCGACGGCGTGCTCGGATTGCGGGCCAGCGGATCGAGCACCGTCGCGCTGTCCGATGTGTTCGTTCCCGCGCACCGAACCTGCGCGTTCGACTGGACCGACCACGACTACACCGAGCCGTCGGTGGGAAACCTGCTGCACGGGAACCCGATGTACCTGGGCCCGGTCGCGAGCTTCTTCCACCTCGCGCTGGTGACTCCGATGGTCGGGGCGGCCAAGGCCGCGATCGACCAGTACGAGGAGATCATCACCACCCGGCCCACGACGTTCCCGCCGTTCGCGTTGCGCCGCGCAGACCCGCACCACAAGGCCGATCTCGGCATGGCGATGACCATGGCCGACACCGCGGAAGCCATCGTGGTGCGCGTCTGCGAGCAGTACCTGGAGCACTGCGCGGACCTGACCGAGCGCGGCATCCCGTTCACCATGGAGAAGGACGTGCGAATGTACGGCATGATCCAGCGCGCCGGCGAGATGGCCAGCGAGGCCGTCGGCATGCTCTACCGCTCCGCCGGGTCATCGGCGGGCAAGCGCGGACATCCGATGGAGCGCTACTTCCGGGACGTGTCGATGTATCGCGGGCACGTCGCCGCGCAGTACCGCTGGACCGCGCAGCGGCTCGCCGAGATCCACTTCGGCGAGCGGCTCAGCCCGTTCTGATTCGTTTCGCCGATGGTCGGGCCTCAACGCGGGTTCTCCCGCCCTTCACCTCCCCGGCATAGGGTCAACCGGCATTTCCCCCGAACCGCTCGCGCGCACCGATCCTGACCGAGCTCGCGAGCACTGCCGAGAGGTGAAGCATGTCGGAGAACCCCTTCAAACCCACTCGCCGCCAAGTGCTGCTGGCCGGAACCGCGGCGATCGGCGCGGCGGCGGTCGGCGGCACTGCGGCGCAGGCCGCCGGAGCCGGTCGCGGCGTCATCCGCGAGCCCTTCCAGCTGGGCGTGGCTTCCGGCGACCCGCTGCCCGACGGTGTGGTGCTGTGGACCCGATTAGCCCCGGAGCCGCTGACCGAGGACGGTTTCGGCGGGATGCCGGACCGGATCGTGCCGGTGCAGTGGCAGGTCGCCACCGATGAGAAGTTCACCGACGTCGTGGCGGAGGGAACCGAGCACGCCGCGCGCGAGTCCGCGCACTCGGTGCACGTCGAGGTCTCCGGCCTGCGGCCCGGCGCCCAGTACTTCTACCGCTTCCGCGTCGACGGCCAGATCAGTCCGGCGGGCCGCACCAAGACCGCGCCGGCACCCGGATCGCGGCTGGACCGGTTCGCATTCGCCTTCGCGAGCTGCCAGCACTACGCGTCCGGGCACTACACCGCCTACCGGCACATGGCCGAGGAGGACCTCGACCTGGTGGCGTTCCTCGGCGATTACATCTACGAGAGCGGCGCCGCGGGCTCGATCGGGCGCCCGCACGTGCCCGCGCGCGAGATCACCGACCTGGCGGACTACCGCACCCGGCTCGGCCAGTACAAGGCCGACGAGCACCTGCAAGCCGCGCACGCCGCGTTCCCCTGGGCCGTGGTCTTCGACGACCACGAGGTCGAGAACAACTGGGCGAGCGACATCTCGCAGCCGGACGACGAGCCCGACCAGGACCGGGAGGTGTTCCGGAAGCGACGCGCGCAGGCGTTCCAGGCCTACTGGGAGCACATGCCGCTGCGTCGCGCGCAACGTCCGAGCGGACCGGACATCCGCATCCACCGCAGGTTGACCTTCGGTGATCTGGTCGACGTCCACCTGCTCGACACCCGGCAGTACCGGGACGACCAGGAGGTGCCGCCGGAGGTGGTCCAGGACCCGAAACGCACGATGCTGGGCGCCGACCAGCGCAACTGGCTGCTCAACAACCTCGCCGGTCCGACCGCGCGCTGGAACGTCCTGGCGCAGCAGGTGTTCTTCAGCCAGCGGGACTTCGCCGCGGGTGATGACGAGTCGTTCAGCGATGACGCCTGGGACAACTACCCCGTCGAACGCGATCTGGTGCGCGACCACCTCAAGACCGCGTCCAACCCGGTCGTGATCACCGGTGACGTGCACGCCAACTACGCGGCCGAGGTCAAGGCCGACTTCGACCGCCCCGAGTCCGAGACGGTCGCCACCGAGCTGGTCGGCACCTCGATCGCCTCGGGTGGGGACGGGCGCGACCAGAACCCGGACGACCTCGTCCAGTTGCAGGAGAACCCGCACATCAAGTTCCTCAACCGGCAGCGCGGCTACGTTCGCAACACCATCACGCCGGACGAGTGGACCGCGGACTACCGCGTGGTCGACTACGTCACCAGCCCCGGGGCCGGCATCTCCAACCGCAAGACCTTCACCATCCAGAACGCCAAACCAGGCCTCACCGAATCCTGACCCCTCCCCACCCCCACCCGGAATTCCAGGGAAATCGGGGTACCGAATTCCCTGGAATTTCCGGGTGGGGAACCAACGGGATGCGCGAGGTTGGGGTTGGTTGGCAACATGCGAGGTCGACGCGCCGGTGTTGGTGTCACCTGTTCGGTTACTGGGCTGGAAAACCCTCGAAAACGTGACCCTGATTTCCAGGGAATTCGGGGGTTAGTTGATGGCGCTGTTGGCTTGGGTTCGGAAGTTCTCGGCGGCTTGGGCCGGGGTCATCCGGTTGAAGAGGACCGCCTGGTTGATCTGGACGAGGATGTCCTGGACCTCCGGGGAGCCCGGGGGCGGGAGCTTCGGCGGCTGGGACAGATCGGGGGTGACCTCCTCCAGGAACCTGCGGGCCTGCTGGTCCGCGGGCGAGAGCTGGGAGACGATGTGCTCCCGGACCTCGGTGTTGATCGGTAGGCCCCGGTCGGTGAGCTGAATCTCGGCCGGACGCGGGTCGTTCACCATCCAGTTGATGAATTCGGCCGCCGCCTCCGGATGTTCGGTCTCGGCCGAGACCGTCCAGAACATCCCGGGCTTGAGATACATCCCCGGTCGTTCCGATTCACCAGGGAAGCGCAGGAGCCGCAGGTCGCGCCCGTTCAGCTCGGCGAGAGTGGGGAACTGGTTGGTCCACCACGCCCCCAGCGCGCCGGAGCGGGTCGCCGTCAGCGACTGGTCCACGTTGCCCGCGTGCACCTCGACGCTGCGCGAGGGCGGTGGCTCGGCACCGCTGTCCCGCGCGTTGACGATCAGCTGGAACCAGTCGCGCAGCGTCTTGTCCGAGACGCCGAGCTCGCCCTCCTCGCCGTAGAGCGACTCCCCGCGCTGACGGGCGAAGACCTTGATTCCCGCGTCGACGAACCCGACGTCCTGCAACCCGTAGACGCCGTCCGGTGTGTTCCGGGTGATCTGCGCAGCGGTGTCGATGAACTGCTGCCAGGTCCACGTCCGGTCGTCCGGCATCGCAACGCCGGCCTGCTGGAACACCGCCGGGTCGGCCACGATCGAATAGGCGTTCACCCCGGTGGGAATCGCGTAGGTCTTGCCCTCCACCTCGCCGGTGCGCAGCACCGACTCGTCCAGCTTCGACGGGTCGATGACACCCGGCATGTACTCGCCCAGGTCCAGCAGCGCACCTCGCTCGGCGTACTCGCGCAGGTAGTCCGCATCGTGCTGAACGATGTCGGGCATGTCCCCGCCCGCGGTGTTGGTGGCCAGCCGATCCCAGTAGTCGTTCCAGCCGGTGAACTCCGGCTGGACATCGATGTTCGGGTGGGTCTTCTCGAACTCGGCGATCATCTCCTGCGTCATCCGGTGGCGGGTGTCGCTGCCCCACCACAGCACGCGCAGCGCGACCTTCCCGTCATCGCCGGCGGAACCCCCGCATCCGGCGACCAGCAGCATGAGCGCGGCGGCCAGCGCTCCGGCCCTGCGCAACGGCTTTCCTCGGGCTGACGATGGGGCTTTCGACTCGAACGTGACGGGCAACGAACTCACCTCGTTGTGATGCCGTTGGGGCCGGGCAAGAAGCGTCGAGCAAATGTTGTGGTAAGCGCTTTCTAGCTGTCCGAAACGCCGGGTGTCAAGCAGTCCACCAGGCGTGCGGAACGGGGCGGAATCACTTCGGGAAGGCTGGGAAGCGTTGCCGCACCGGGCTTATCGGCGGGCCGCGTCGACCGCGACTCCGGCCGCGGCAGCAGCCGGTCCGCAGTCGAGTTGATCATACGTATTCAGCGACGAATCAAGTCCGGCCACAGCGAAAAGTGTCCTGCTGTACCATCCGCATGCAGGCAATGGAGGGAGGATGCGTTGATCACCAGTCGTGACGTGGCGCGGCTCGCGGGAGTGTCGCAGCCGACCGTCTCCCGCGCGCTGCGGGGCGATCAGCGCGTGTCCGAGGATACCCGGGAGAAGGTGCGGCGCGCGGCCGAAGCGCTGAGCTACGTGCCCAGCGAGACCGGCCGCAGTCTGTCTACCAGGACGACCAACCGCATCGGGGTCGTCGTCACCGACCTCACCAACCCGTTCTACCCGCACCTGATCGGGCCGCTGCACGACGAGCTGGAGCGGCACGGCTACCGGATGATGCTGTTCACCGAGCGGGACGAGACCGCGGTGACCAGCCAGCGGCTGCTGGACCGCTCGATCGACGGGGTGGTGCTGGCGACCGCGACCGTGAGCTCCCGGCTCCCGGAGGAACTGCAGCGCCGCGAGCTCCCGTTCGTGTTCCTCAACCGGGAGGGCGGCGGGCAGAGCGGCGATGCCGCCGTGGTGGACAACGAGCTCGGCGGACGCCTGGTGGCCCAGGAGCTGGCACGCCTGGGACATCGCGACATCGCCTGCATCGGTGGCCCATCGGAGACCACCACCGGACGGGACCGGGAGATGGGCTTCCGCCTGGGACTGTCCGAGGCCGGGATCGCGCTGCCGGAGACCTCGGTGCGACGCGGCCCGTTCGACTTCGACACCGGCTACCGCGCGCTCGAAGAACTCCTCGAAGCCCGCCCGACCGCAGTGTTCTGCGGCAACGACGTGATCGCCATCGGGGCGTTCAACGCGGCGCGCAGACTCGGGGTGCGCATCCCGGAGGACCTGACGTTGATCGGGTTCGACGACATCCCGATGGCGTCCTGGGAGACCTTCGACCTGACGACCGTGCACTACGACCTGGCGGCGCTGGCGCAGACCTCCGCTCGACTGCTGGTGGAGCGCATCGAGTCCGACGGCCGGGCGGAGGCGCGGCGCACGCTCTTCGAGCCCTCGCTCGTCCTGCGCAGCACGCACGCCTCCCCCGGCCGCTGAGTCACTTCGCCAAACCGCGCAGCGTCTCCATCAGGACGTGCGTGAGGTTGTAGAGCACTGCTCCGGCCGGCGCCTCGGCGGCCTTGTCAGCAGATCCGACGATGGTCGTCATCGGGTGCCCGCCGGATGCGGCCGCGCGCACCACGCCGCCGATGCGCTCGACGACCTCCGGATCCGCGGGGCCGGACCTGTTCATGGCGACCGACAGGTCCGCGGGCCCGACCAGCACGCTGTCCACACCGGACACCGCGAGGATATCGGCCGCGTTGTCGCACGCCCGCGCCGTTTCCAGCATCGGGATCACCAGCGTCGTGCGCTCGGCGTCGGCGAGGTGTTCGGCGATGCCGCGGCCGAACCGACCCGCCCGGCTGTAGGTGGCGAAACCGCGCTCACCGGTGGGCGGGTAGTGCGCGGCGGCGACCACGGCGCGAGCCTGCTCGGCGGTGTCGACGTGCGGCACGATGACGCCCTCGGCCCCCAGGTCCAGCACTCGCAGGATCAGCGCGGGCTCGTTCTCGCCGACTCGCACGAGCACCGGCATCCCGTACGCGTCCGCAGCACGGACGTGCTGTTGCAGGGACACCAGATCGGCGGGTCCGTGCTCGCAGTCGACGACGGCGTAGTCGAATCCGGCGACGGCGGTCATCTCGAGCAGCGTCTCCGAGGGCAACCGCAGCAGGCATCCCTGGATTCGCTCCCCCGCGTGCAAGCGTTCTTTCAGCGTCATCGCGCCACCATTCCCGCCGACAGGTCGATATCGGCTCCGCACAGTCCCGACATTCCCAGCATCCGCACCAGCGCGTCCCCGACCTCTTCCTCGGTGACCATTCGCTTCATCAGGGACCTCGACACGAACTCCCGCTCGGCCTCGGCCTCGGTGGTGCCGGTGCGCTCGGCTTCCAACCGGAAGTTGCGCTGCATCCGCGGCCCGGCCACCGGTCCGGGCGACAACGAGTTCACCGCGACACCGGCAGGCCCGACCTCGCCCGCCAGCGTCGTGGTCAGACCGATCACGGCCATCTTCGAGGCGGTGTAGGGAGTCCGGTTCAGCAGCGGGCGCTTGCCGGAGACCGAGGCCAGGTTGACGACATCGCCGCTGCCGCGCTCGATCATCGCGGGCAGGAACGCCCGGCACATCTGGTAGACGCCGCGCACGTTGATGTCGAAGACCCCGTCCCACTCGCCGGGTTCGACATCGATCAGCGGCTTCACCGGCCCGGCGACGCCCGCGTTGTTGACCAGGATCGAGACGTCCTCGCCGACGAGCTCTTCGACGAGCGCACGCACCGAGTCCGGGTCGGCGACGTCGCAGACGGCCGCCCGCCCCGGCCCCTGCAACCCGGCCAGCGTTTCCTCCACAGTGGACTTCTTGCGGCCGACGGCGATGACCCGGGCGCCCGCGACGGACAACGAGCGGCACATCGCGCGCCCGAGTCCGTTGCCGCCCCCGGTCACCACGGCCGTCCGGCCGACGAGCGATTCGGTCATCTCTCTCCTCGAGTGCTCGATTTCTCGCGCGCGATCGGAGCGGTGCGCTCGACCGGTGATTCGGCGCCCGGCGAACTCAGCCTGTTGCGCAGCAGGGCGCCGACCACCCCCGGGCGTTCGATGGTCAGCAGGTGACCGGCCCCGTCCAGCACGTGCCTGCTGCTGCCCGGGGCCGCGTGCCGGACGATGTCCTCGTGGAACCGAGGCGGGCACAACGCGTCCCGGTCACCGCAGATCGCCTGGACGGGCGCCGGTAGCGCGCCGATGGCGTCGAAGGCTTCGACGCGGGTGGCCTGCGCGGTCAGCTGCGCCTGGAAGACCTCGGGACCGACCCGGTGGGCCATCCGGACGAACCGGTCGCGCATCGCATGCGGTGCCGACCCGGCGAACATGGTCGGCAGGAGCTCGCCGACGATCTCTTCGAATCCCCCCGCGCGGGTGCGCTCACCGAGGTCCGCCCAACCGGCCAGCTGCTCGGGACTCGGCGCGCCGGCGTTGGTCGACAGCGCGCACAGCGCGTTCAGCCGTTCCGGCGCGCGGCGGGCCACCTCGAAACCCACGATGGCGCCCAGGCTCAGGCCGACCAGGGCGAACTCTCCCTCCACAGCGGACAGCACCTGCTCGGCCATGCCACCGATGCTGTCGGCGGTGATCTCGGCGTGCACCACCGGGCCGGGCAGCCCCGCGACGAGGTCGGTCCACAGGTCCGCGTCGCAGAGCATTCCGGGCACCAGGACGATCATTGGCCCACCGGCCTCGGGATCAGGTGGAACGGCGCCAGGTAACCGTTGTGATCCGTGCCGACACCGGCGTCCGCAGCGGCCTTGGCGACCTCGTCGTCCCACTCCAGGCGCACCCGCCCATCGCCGCTGTTGACCACCAGCAGGTTGCCGGTCTCCTCGGAGACGTTGCGCACCGAGCGCCAGGCGTTGCGCGGGATCGAGACCATGTCGTCCGGCCCGAGGCGCACCGAGACCTCGTCGTGGCGGTTGAGCGTGACCTCCCACTCGCCGTCCTTGACCATCAGCACCTGCGTCTCGGCGTGCCGGTGGGTGAGCATGCCCTCGCCGGGAGCCGCGCGCAGCCAGGCGATGTTGTGCCCGTGCGGGTTGCACACCCGCGGTTCCTGCATGCGGTCCTCGGTCATGCCGAACCCGATGACCAGCGCCAGCTCCGCGCGCCCGCCGGGCAGCACCGAGCCGAGCAGGGCGTGATCCGACCACTCCAGGTCCTCGGGCTTGGCGATGCGCCCGCGCATCTTCTCCACCGGGTAGGAGGGCAGCGCTCCGATGTCCTCCGGCGCCATCGGGCGCTTGAGCTCGACGTCCTGCGGGGGCGAGTCACCTGCGACGGTGTCGACGAGCCGGTTGTCCTCGGTGAGGAACAGCCCGTGTCCCTCCGCCTCGCGCAGCACGTTCGGGCCCCAGATGATCCCACCGGTCTCGTCATGACCGAGAACGGTGAACAGCCAGCCGTCGTCCGGGCCGATGTTGTCGAAACCGCGGAAGATCCAGGTCGGGATGGAGGCGATGTCGCCCTCCCGCAGCACCAGCTCGCCCTCCTGGCCGTCCGCGCCCCAGCGGAGCAGGAACTCACCGCGGAAGCACAGGAAGACCTCGGCGGTGTAGTGCAGGTGCAGGTTGTTGGTGATGCCGTGGGGCATCGCGGCGGCACCGATGTTGTAGCCGTGCGCCTCGCGAAGGTTGACCACTTGATCGGCGCTCTGGGTCACGCCCGGGCCGATCATGGAGTAGTTCTCCTTCTGGTCCGAGCCAGGCGTGCGGCAGTCGATGAACGCCTTGTTGCACGACACGAAGTCGCCCCGGCGGATCGTCCGGCGGTCGAGCTCCTCGCGGGTGACCTGATCCGAGGACATTTGCACTTCCCTCCGCTTGTGAATACGTATGTCACGATAGAAACCGTTGCCGAGCACCGGTGTCAAGACCATTCGGGCAACCGCTTTCGCGGTCGGGAGCGGGTTGCCTACGCTGCCCCCGTGACCCTCAACCAACTCCGCGCCTTCGCGCTGGCGCACCGGCTCGGCACGTTCACCGCGGTGGCCGCCGAACTGGACATGGCCCAACCCTCGGTATCCGAACTGGTCCGCCGGCTCGAGGAAGAGCTGGACGCCGCGCTGTTCGTTCGCGGCAGCAGGCGGCTGACCCTGTCGGCCGCGGGGTACGAGCTGCTCCCCTACGCCGAGCAGGCCCTGGCCGCCGCCGACCACGGCGGCGCCGCGGTGCGCGCGCTGAACTCGCTGCGCGGGGGCACCGCCACCTTCGGCCTGCTGCGCAACGCCGACTACTACCTGCTCTCCGACCTCGTCCGGCAGTTCCACGACCGCTACCCGGACGTCCGGGTCCGGCTGGTCGGCCAGAACTCCGCCGAGACCGCCGCCGCGGTCCGCGACGGCGATCTGGAAGCCGGGCTGGTCGTGCTGCCCATCGACGACGAAGGGCTCGCGGTCACCCCGCTGATCCGCGACGAGGTGCACTACATCAGCGCCGACCCGCAGCGGACCCGCGAGCCGATCGCGATCGAGGACGTCGCCGCCGCTTCCCTGATCCTCTACGACGCCCGCTACGGCTGGACCGATCCCACGCGCAGGCAGCTGGCCGAACGGGCGCAGCTGGCGGGCGTCACCCTCGACCCGCGCATCGAGGTGGAGCACGTCGAATCGGCCCTGCGCCTGGCCGCGGACGGGATCGGCGACAGCATCGCCTGCCGAGCGGTGGTCCAGAGCCCCCGATTTCCGCGAGGCCTGCGGACGACACCGTTCGCACCACCGCTGCACGACACGATCGCGCTGATCCGCCGCCGGGACCGCCCGCTGTCACCGGCCACCACGGAGCTGGCCCGGCTCGCGCAGAACGCGCTGCTGAGCACGACCCGATCCGGACCCGCGACGCCCTGCGAGTGACCGACGAGCGCGCGGTGACGACCGCGGGGGCCGCCACCACGCACTACCGAGCGGTCACACCCGCACGGGTTGCTCCGCTGGCTCGGCGGGCCTTCCCGTCGACAGGTCCACGCGATAGGTCTCGGTCATCCACTTCGCGACGACCACCAAGGAGATCACCGCGGCCGTGGCCAGGAACGCCCAGACCGCGTAGATGGTTCCGGTCTGGCTGACCAGCAGCGTGGAGACGAAGGGCGTGATCCCCGCGAACACCGCGAAGGAGCAGTTGTAGGCGACGCCGCCCGCGCTGAACCGGGTCTTGGTCGCGAACATCTCCGAGACGCAGACCGTGACGATGCCGGTCAGGAAGAACTCCGGGATCACGTAGATCAGCTGCGCGATGACCGCACCGGTGAACGTCCCCCACTGCGCCACCGCGAACGCCAGCGGCACGAACGCGATCGCCGAGGCGTAACCGGTGATGAGCATCGGACGCCTGCCGATGCGATCCGACAGCGCTCCGGCCAGCGGGAGCAGCGGGATGATCGCCGCGACCGAGATCGCGTTCGAACCGAGGGCTTCGGCTCGGGAGAGCCCGATGTTGGTGCTGAGGTACTCCGGCAGATAGGTGACCCAGGTGTAGGAGAGGATCGCCAGCGTGATCGAGGCCCCGCAGAAGACCAGCATCGACTGCCACTGCGACTTGAAGGCCTCGGTCAGCGGCGCCTTGGTGACCTCGGCTCCCTCGTTGGTGGCCCGCTGGAACTCCGGGGTCTCCCCGACCCGGCTGCGCACCCACAGGCCGACCAGGGACAGCGGCAGGGCGAGCAGGAACGGGATGCGCCAGCCGTAGCTCTGCATCGCGGCCGGGTCGAACAGCGTGGCGGTCAGCGCGGAGATGCCCGCACCGCCGAGGATCCCGAAGAACACGCTCATCGAGACGAACGAGGTTCGATACGCGCGCCGGGTGGGTTCGGCCCACTCGACCACGAAGGCGATCGCGCCGACGTACTCACCGCCGGAGATCAAGCTCTGCGCGCAGCGCAGCAACAGCAGCAGGCACGGAGCAAGCACCCCGACCTGCTGATAAGTGGGCAGCATCCCGATCAGGGCGGTGCCCACGCCCATCATCAGGATCGTCCAGAGCAGGACCGTGCGCCGCCCCCACCTGTCGCCCCAGCGACCGAGGATCATCCCGCCCAGCGGGCGGATGATCGTGCCGATCGCGAGGATCGCGTAGGTGGAAAGCACCGCGACGAGCGGATCTTGCGAGGGGAAGAAGACGGGCGCCATCACCGGCGCCAGGTATCCGTAGATACCGAAGTCGAACTGCTCGACGAAATTGCCGATCACGCCCGCCGTTACGGCTCTGCGCATCGGTACCTGCTCCGGCCCCTGGCCTTCCGGCGCCGTGGATGTGGTGGTCAAAGGCTGCTCCGTGGTCCGGGCGAACATCGTTGTCCGCGAATGCGCTGCTGAGGGAATTACCGGGTGAGTCCGGCGGACCGGCCGCGCACCGCGTCGGCATCGCCGGAGAACCGCGTCGCCGAATCACCGTGTCGGGCCGACGCCGGGCAAGAGAGTTGCAGCGGGCTGTTCGGGGTGTCAACCCCGAGATGCATACGGATGAAATTGTGATGGACGCGCATCTCGGCTGACCACCTCCTTATGTGCATACGCATGGCTGCCCGAGCAGATATAGGATCTTCCGATGGTTTCCACAAGAAACTCCACCCTTGTCCTTCAGGTTTCGGCGGGCTTAACTTGCCGGCATGCGATTCACCCCTCGGCGACTCGGCGCACTGTCCGGGCGCTACGCACACCTCAAATCACCGGGATCGGATGCACCTGCCGCCCAGCAGGATCCGCGCGTGGTCGAGCGCGTCTCGGAGATGCTGCTCGAGATCGAGCGCGACGGCAGCGACGCGATCCTGCGCTACGCCCGCGAGCTCGACGGCTGGGACCGGCCGGACGTCGAACTCGGCGCGGCCGACATCCGCACCGCCGGGGACGCCCTCACGCCCGAGCACCGCCAGGCGCTGGAACTCGGCGCGGAACGCACCCGGCGCTTCGCCGAGCTGCAGCGCGCCGGCCTGCAGGACGCCGAGATCGAGCTCGCCCCCGGGTTGACCACCGGGTACCGCTACGTTCCGGTGCAGCGAGTCGGCGCCTACCTGCCGGCCGGGAAGTTCCCGCTTACGGCAGGCGCGTTCATGACCGTCGGCGTGGCCAAGGCCGCAGGCGTGGACACCGTGGTGTGCTGCCTGCCCCCGGGCAAGAACGGCCCCGACCCGGCCGTTCTGCACTCGGCCTACCTGTCCGGTGCGGACCGGGTGTTCGTGCTCGGCGGGGTGCAGGCGCTGGCCGGAATGGCGTTCGGGCTGCTCGGCGAGGAACCCGTGGACATGATCGTCGGCGCGGGCAACGCGTTCGTCGCCGAGGCCAAGCGCCAGCTGTTCGGCCGGGTGGCCATCGACCTGATGGCCGGTCCTTCCGAGGTCGCGGTGCTCGCCGACGAGACCGCCGACCCGGAACTGGTCGCGGCCGACCTGCTCGGCCAGGCCGAGCACGGCGTCAACTCCCCCGCCGCGCTGGTCACCACCTCCCGCGCTCTCGGCGAAGCCGTCATCGAGGCGGCCGACAAGCAGCTGGCGAACCTGTCCACCTCGGACATCGCGGGCCCCGCCTGGCACGACTTCGGCAGCGTCACCTGGGCCCAGGACGCCGAGACCGCGGTCGCCTTGATGGACGACCTCGCGCCCGAGCACCTGGAGGTGCACACCGCGGACGACGAGCACTACCACTCGGCGCTGCGCAACTACGGGTCCATCTTCCTCGGCCAGTGGAGCACGGTGGCCTACTCGGACAAGGGCATGGCGGGCACGAACCACGTGCTGCCCACCGCCGGGGGCGCCCGGCACAGCGCCGGGCTGTCGGTCTCGCGATTCCTCAAGCCGCTGACCTACCAGCGGGTCTCCCGGGATGCCACACCGCTGCTGGCCGAGGCCGTGGAGACCATTTCCGACTACGAAGGCATGGCGGCGCACGAGGCCACCGCCACCATGCGACTGCAGCGCCTGCGCGAAGGAGAGAACCGTTGAGCGAGATCTCGGCACAGCCCGCGGGTTCACCGGGCGGCACCATGACGTCGGGCAAGCGCACCATGCCGCCGGACTTCTCCATCGCGGTCCGGCCAGGCGCGGGCGTCACGCTGGCCGAGGCGAACTACGGCGGGGAGCGCAGGCAGTCGATGGAGGGGTTCGAGGACACCTACACCGACATCGTCGACTACATCGTCCGGATCACCCACCGCATCTGGGAGGACCAGGACGTCGGCTACATCTACGACACCTACGCGCAGGGTTGCCGCCTCTACGACGACAGCGGTGTGAAGTTCGGCGTCGAGCGCCTGGTCGACGGCACGATGCAGAGCATCAACGCGCTGCCGGACTGCCGCCACTACGCCGACGACGTGATCTGGGCCGGTTCCGACACCGAAGGCTTCGTCACCTCGCACCGCGCCATCAACATCGGCCACCACACCGGGCCCTGGCGCTGGGGCCCGCCCACCGGCCGCAAGCTCGAGACCTGGGTGATGGCCAACTGCGTGGTGTGGCAGAACGAGATCTACGAGGAGTGGGTCCTCTACAACACCGCCGCCAAGCTCCAGCAGCTGGGCATCGACGTTGCCGACGCCGCGCGCACCTACGCCCGCGAGGGCGGCGTGACCCCGGTGACCGAACGTCCCTCGTCGGAGGCGCTGCGGCTGTCCGGCGGGCGCAAGCCCGTGGCGCTGCCCGAACCGGACAACACCGCCGGGTTCGACGTGGAGGGCACCGTCCGGGCGCTGTTCCACAACGTCTACAACCGGCGCGATCTGAGCACCATCGACCGGGTCTACGCGGAGAACGTCCGCTGGCACGGTGCCACCAACCGGACCGGCTACGGCCGCTCCGACGTGCGCGCGATGGCCCGCAGCCTGCTGGCCACCTTCCCGGACCTGGGCGTGCAGGTCGACGAGGTGTACTGGATGGGCAACGACGCCGACGGGTACAGCATCTCGGCTCGCTGGTCCGGCATGGGCACCCACCGCGGCTACGGCCTCTACGGCAAGCCCACCGGCAAGCGCGCGCACCTCTGGGGCATGTCCCAGATCTACGTCGTGGGCGGGCGGATCGTCGAGGAGTGGTCGCTGTTCAACGAGTTCGACGTGATCGCCCAGCTGGTCAGCGAGGACAACCCGCCCGACCTGTCCTGACATCGGGGGTCGTTTCAGCGTGCAGCGGGAGCCGCTGGTTCAAGTGCGGGACTCAGCCCGCACCGCCGCGCGAACCCCGCGCTGAAACAGCCCCATAACCACCGGCCGCTCGAGAGATCGCCGCGGATCGGACGTCCGGCACGGCCGGGGATCGCCCCGCCACCGCCACGTCCGGTTCGCGGCGATCTCTTGCTTCGTCGACCGCGCGCCCGAGCGCGGCTCAGCGCTTGCGCGCCATGCCCGCCCAGTAGTAGGCACTCGCGGGATCCGGCTCGATTCCCGGGTGCAGCCGGGCCGCGTCCGCACCGGGTTCGTCGGGCCGCCAGGCCATGACGGGCACGATGCCCGGCTCGACCAGGTCCATGCCGGCGAACAGGTTCGCCACCTCGGTGCGGCTGCGCGGCTGGAAGGCGATCCCGGATCGCTCGGCGGCCGCGACCACCCCGGCCACGGCCTCCGGATCGAAGTCCGCCGTGGGGTGGGTCAGCGTCAGATAGCTGCCCGCGGGCACCGCGTCCACGAGCGCGGACAGCACCCGGCGCACCTCGGACTCCTCGCGGAAGTACATCAGCACCGCGACGAGCATGACCGCGACCGGCTGCGTCAGGTCCAAGGTCTCGGACACCGCCTGCTCGGACAGGATCGCGTCCGGTTCGCGCAGATCGGCGAAGACGAACCTGGTGGCCCCTTCCGGCGTGCTGGTCATCAGCGCGCGGGCGTGCGCGAGGACGATCGGATCGTTGTCGACGTAGACCACGCGGACCGAGGGATCCTCGAGCTGCGCCACCTCGTGCACGTTGCCGCTGGTGGGAATGCCGGTGCCGATGTCCAGGAACTGCCGGATCCCGGCCTCCTTGACCAGGTACCGCACCGCGCGGCCGACGAAGGCCCGGTTGGCGCGCGCCATCGTGGCGACCGTCGGGATCTGCTCGGCGATGGCATCGCCCAGCGCCCGATCCGCCTCGTAGTGGTCCTTGCCGCCGAGCCAGTAGTCGTAGACGCGGGCCTCGTGCGCGACGGTCGTGTCGATCTCCGCCGACAGCGGCCGGTTCTCGGGCATGCTCGTTCCTCTCCGCGACGGGAATCTTGACGGGTGGTGCGGGAACGTCGATCGGCTCCGGCGCGAGTGGCGCGGCCGGGGCCGATCCCGGCGAGATCGCGCCGGGAACATCGGGAACCGCTCGAGCAGCCGGACGACCGCGGATTCGGCCTCGCGCGCCGCGCGCGGGAAAGCTAGTAGGTCTCGGCGATCTCGCGGAGCAGCTCAGGAGTGTCGCCCGGGGTCACCGCCTGGACGCTGAGCTTGTCCATGACCGCCTGGTACTGGTCCAGGTCGTGCCGCTTGTCCAGGTAGAGCGCGCTGGTGAGCTGCTCGAGGTAGACGACGTCGGGCAGATCCGACTCGGGGAAGCGCAGGATCGAGAACGGTCCGCCCGCCGCGGCGTGCCCGCCCGCGCTGTAGGGCAGCACCTGGACCGTGACGTTGGGAAGTTCGGTGACGCGGATGAGGTGCTCGATCTGCCCTCGCATCACCTCGTCACCCCCGATCGGGCGGCGCAGCGCGGCTTCGTCGACCACGGCCCACAGCGTCGAGGGCTCGGAGCGGGTGAGGATGTCCTGGCGGCGGGTCCGCAACGCGACCCGCCGATCGACTTCGGCGGCCTCCTCGTGGCCGTGCCCCAGATTGATGACCGCACGAGCGTAGTCGGGGGTCTGCACCAGCCCCGGAACGAACTGCGCCTCGTAGGTGCGGATGATCGCGGCGGCCTGCTCCAGGCCCAGGTACGTCTCGAACCAGGACGGCAGCAGATCGCCGTACTGATGCCACCATCCCGGCTCGTTGGCCTGCCTGGCCAGCGATAAGAACTGCTCCCGCTCCTGCGGGTCCTGCACGCCGTAGAAGGTCAGCAGGTCGCTGATGTCGCGCTCGCGGAAGCTGACCCGGCCCAGCTCCAGTCTGCTGATCTTGGCGTGCGAGCCCCGGATCGCGTCCCCGGCGGCTTCCCTGCTGATGCCGCAGCTCTCGCGCAACCGCCGCAGCTGCCCGCCGAGCGCGATGCGGCGCACCGTCGGGCCGGCTGTCGGCCCGCTCGACTTGCCCGCGCGCGACCCCCCGGTTTGGTTCCCGGGTCTTTCCGGCTCAATGCTCATCATGATGGGTACCCCTGTCCGGAGCAGCACGACTTCGACCTGGCGAACGGTCCTCAGCAGATTAGATCATCGAAGTCTCCCGCTTTGACCCCTTCGAGAAAAGCGGCCAGTTCTTCGCGTGTGTAAACCAGCACCGGCCCGTCCAGGAACCGGGAGTTGCGCACCGCGATCGAGCCGCGATCCAGCTCCGCCAGCTCCACGCAGTTCCCGCTGGGGTTGCTGCGCTCGCTCTTGCGCCAGCGCAGATCAACGTTGCCCGCGGTCTCGGCCGCCACGACCTCCGGCATCGACGCCCTCCATCATTCGGGCGAAATACCGCCCGTCCTCGCAAGCGTTCTTGCAAACGTTCTTGCATCTGTACATCCGTTTCGGGACAGTAGCAGCAGCGGTCGAGCCCATGATCACGAACCGTTGCGTGGTCAAACGGCCGTGGCGGACCCGGCATCGGGAGGAGGCCTGGGGGATGAACGGCTTACCGCGGCGAGAACCGGTGCGCCGCGTCGGCGTTCGTCCGGGCACGCTCCCGGACTCGCACGAATGGAGCAGGCTACGGTGAGCGGGCTGGTCACAGCCGCGGCGCTGGCCACCTCGGTCGTGCTCGCGGTGGCGTTATTGACCACCAACCTGAACGCGCAGCGCAAGAGACGCCAACTGGAAGAGCGGCTGGCGGAAGCCGAACGCGCGGCGCACACCGATCCCCTGACCGGAATGTCCAACCGCGCCGGACTCCACAGGGAGTTGGAAAAGCAGCGCGAACTGGCGCGCCCCGGCGACCACATCGCGGTGATCCTGCTCGACCTCGACGGACTCAAGCGGACCAACGACCGCTACGGCCACGACTTCGGCGACAGCGTGATCGTCGAGGTCTCGCAGCGCATCGAACGGGTCGCCGGGCACGCGGCCTGCACCGCGCGGCTCGGCGGCGACGAGTTCGTCGTCCTGCTGCACGCCGAGACCAGCAACGTCAAGGCGACGCGGGACGCCGAGCTCCTCGCCGAGCGGATGTGCGCGAGAATCGCGCGATCCGAGCTCGTCTCGGGGATGCCGATCCGGTGCACCGCCAGCGCCGGCGTCGCGGCGATGCCGGCGCACCGGATGCACCACCTGCTCACCGCCGCGGACAAGGCGATGTACCGGGCGAAGTCATCCCGGGCCGGCACCTACCGGTATCACCCGCTGGACGATGCCGACGAGCGGATTCCGCGCAGGCGCAGCCCGCTGGCACCGGTCGAGGACGGCCCCTCGACCGGGGAGCTCAACGAAGCCCAGGCGTGAAGCGCTTCGGGGGCTGCCGTCAGGCGGCGCCCACGAGGCGACGCGCTTCGGCGTTGCACGCCATGCAGGTGGTCCACAGCCAAGCGACTTCACCGACCTCGGCGGAGACCTCCTGATCGCACAGAGTCTTGACGGTCAACCCCGCCGGATACCCCCCGGAAGGCCGAGGGTCGGCGCTGGCATGACGCTCCTCTTGGGCGGGGACCCAATGGAACGGATGCATCCGCAGTCTCCTCTCTCGGTACGAACTCAGTGCATCAGCGCGAACCCCACGCCTGCGTAGCCAGGTTCGAGGCCGGTCAGCGCACGCGGGTGCCGCGCCGCCCTTCAGGAATATTCCTGATTCACTCCCCCGACGCGCCGACTCGCGAGTCGTGCGCACCGGCCTTCCTGCCCAGGCGCAGCATAGAGATTACCTGGCCCTTGCAAGGAGTAACACGCGGAAGCGGACGCAAGAGCTGCGCAAACCATCGCGGAACGCCCTGCGTAACCTCGATATTCGCTCGATCGGCTGGCATCCCTCACCAACGACCCCCTTCGCGGATACCCTTCGATTAATCTTAGAGTACGCCCAACCCGGAGTCGAGACGTCCAGAAGGGGAAGCATCGAGATGCGACACGAGAACCCGGCAAGCCAGCAGGTCTTCGGCGCAACGGGCTGGCGGAGGGCCTCGTTATGCGGCCCGAACGGAGGAAACTGCGTCGAGGTGAACGCGAAAAACCCCGGATACGTGGGTGTCCGCGACAGCAAGCGGCTCACCGGCGAGGTCATCCTCCAGTTCGACGCGTCGGCCTGGACGCGCTTCCTGACCGGCATGCGCGCTGGAACGTTCGACCGGGAGTAGGTTTCCGCTGCGCACACCGCGTCTTGGAATAATCCGTAACGCTTTGCGGCCGACTCGGCCGGACCAGCAGCAGCACTCACCCCGCCGAGTGCATTACAGTGTTGGTCTTGACAGCAGCGTTTGGGCCCGTCAGACGCGGTACGGCGAAGCAGGGAAACGAGCGGAGAACTGGTGCCGAGCACGGTAACCTCGCGACGCAGGCAACTCGGGAACGAGATCCGCCGCGCACGGACAGCCGCACGGCTGACCCAGCAAGAGGTCGCGGAATTGCTCGGGTGCAGCCAAGGCAAGATCAACAAGATCGAGACCGGCACCGTGGCGGTCAAGAACGCCGAGCTGCAGAAGATGCTGGAGGCGTTCAACACCGGCAAGTCCGAATCCGACCTGATGCTGGATCTGGCGCGCTCCGGTACGGCCGCGCGCGGCCAGTGGTCCGGGTACCGCTCGGCGGTGCCGCAGTGGTTCCGGACCTTCACCGACCTCGAGCCCGCCGCCACCGAGATCCTCAGCTGGCACGGCGAGCGGATTCCCGGCCCGCTGCAGTCCGAGCACTACATGCTCACCCAGTTCTCCGAGGACCGGGTTCCGGACGTGACCGCGCTGGTGCGCAACCGGCTGGACCGCAAGCAGGTCTTCGACCTGCCGCGGCCGCCCTACTACCGGTTCGTGCTCAGCGAAGCGGCCTTTCACCGGATGCCCGGCGGAGCGAACCCGTCGGTGGCGCTGGACCAGGTGGAGCACCTGCTGGACCTGCAGCAGCGCTACAACAAGGTCTACATCCACGTCCTGCCGTTCGAGGTCCGGCTGCCCTACGTCCCGAACGACTTCACGATGATGAAGTTCAACGACGGCACCAGGGACTTCGTGTTCGTCGAGCACGTCGCGGGCGGCCTCTACCTGGACGACGAAGAGGACTTCAACGTGTTCAACGACGCCTGGGACCGCATCCGCGGTGCCGCCCTCGAGCAGCACGACACCGCGGACTTCCTGCGCAAGCTGGGTGAGAAGTACCGCGAGCAGATCGATTTCTGAGGTTTCGCGGCCGCACCGCCGCGCAAACCCCGAACCGAGAAGCCTCCGCAATACGCCTCGGCCTTGGATTAACACCGTTGGTCGATCACCCAGCGGAATTGGATGACTACAATCCGGTCGAACCGCTAGTCCATCCATCCGGGAGGCCCGCGCGCCGATGAGCGAGGAGAACCCGTTTCCGCCGATGAGGGTCGAGCTGGGCAGGCCGAACATCGCACGGGTCTACGACTGGTATCTCGGCGGCAGCACGAACTGGGCGATCGACCGCCGATTCGGCCAGCGCGTGCTCCGGGAGACTCCGCTGGTCCGCGCGATGGCCATGAGCAACCGGAGATTCCTGCACCGGGTGGTGCGGCGGCTGTCCAAACTCGGCATCGACCAGTTCGTCGACGTCGGCGCCGGCGTGCCCTCCCCGGGCAACACGCACGCCATCGCCGACGAGGTCGATCCCGGCTCGCGGGTCGTCTACATCGACCACGAACCGGTGGCGGTCGCGCACCTGCGCATGCTGCTGGAGGAGCACGGCGATCTCGAGCGCCACGCGGTCCTGCAAGCCGATCTGCGCGATCCCGGCGGGCTCTGGAAGCAGGTCGTGGGCAGCGGAGTGCTCGACCCGACCAGACCGATCGCGCTGCTGTTCCTCGCCGTGCTGCACATCCGGCAGGAAGGGCCGGACGGCACCGATCTCACGCCGCAGGCGCTCCACCACTACCGCGAGCTCCTGCCCGCGGGCTCCTACCTGGCAATCTCGCACGCCACCGATGACGGGATCGGCGAACCGACCCGAGAGGGCGTCACCAAGGTCAAGCAGATGTACGACGACTGGGCCAGCAAGCTGACCTGGCGCAGCAAGGAGGAGACCGCCGCGCTCTTCGGCGACTTCGAGCTGCTCGATCCCGGCATGACCTGGACCTCGTTGTGGCACCCGGAGGACGACGCCCCGAGCTCGCCGAAGGTCGACTTCACCGACCCTTCGGACTCGGGCTGCTGGGCGGGCGTCGGCCGCAAGACCTAGCGCGGGCCGATCATCCGAGCAGTTCCCCGACCCGCGCCGCCATCCGAACCGAATCGGGCTGATCAGCGAGAGCACAGCGATCGCAACCGCATCGGCGACGAGCGCCCTTGCCGTCACCGGGCGACGGCAAGGGCGCTTTCGTGGGACCGGCTAGCTCGCGCCCACCGGATCACCGGGCTCCCGCTGGAGCGCGTGCGGCGTCTTGGTGCGGTTGTGGGTGGCGTAGAGGGTCAGACCGACGAAGGTGACCCCGCCGACGAGGTTGCCCACCACCGTCGGGAGCTCGTTCCACAGCAGGTAGTCGCCGAAGGTGAAGTCCCCGCCGAGCATGAGCCCGGACGGGAAGAGGAACATGTTGACCACGGAGTGCTCGAAGCCCATGTAGAAGAACACCAGGATGGGCATCCACATACCGATCACTTTGCCGGAGACCGAGTTCGACATCATCGCGGCGACCACACCGGTGGAGACCATCCAGTTGCACAGCACGGCGCGCACGAACAACGTCAGCATCCCGGCGGCACCGTGCTCGGCGTAGCCGACGGTACGGCCGGTGCCGATGGTGCCGATCTTCTGGCCGACCTCGTTCGGGTCGACCGAGAAGGCGAAGGTGAACGTGATCGCCATCAGCACCGCCACGGTCAGCGCGCCCGCGAAGTTGCCGATGAACACGAGGCCCCAGTTGCGCAGCACACCGCTGAGCCGCACACCCGGCCGCTTGTCCAGCCAGGCCAGCGGGGTCAAGGTGAACACACCGGTGAGCAGGTCGAAACCGAGCAGGTAGAGCATGCAGAAGCCGACCGGGAACAGCAATGCCCCGACCAGCGCACTACCGGTCTGCACGGTGACGGTCACGGCGAAGGCTGCGGCCAGCGCCAGGATGGCACCGGCCATGTAGGCGCGGATCAGAGCGTCCCTGGCGGACATGAAGATCTTCGATTCGCCGGCGTCGATCATCTTGGTGACGAACTCCGGCGGACTGACGTAGGACACGGGTGGCTCCAGGTGCACTGCGGTTCCGGTACTGGCGGACCGTATCCCCACCACCCGTTGGTGTCGCGCAAGACGCCGCCACCGGCCCGGCGTGAAACCCCGCTCACGGCCGCGCATCCGGTGTGAGCACTACGCCCGTCCCAGCGCCTCCTCGATGAGCCCGGCCATGGCCGCCGAGTCGCCCATGCCCGGCCGCAGCACCAGCTCCGCCGAGAGCGGTGGCTCGTAGGGAGCGTCGACGCCGGTGAATCCGGTCAGCTCTCCCGCGCGGGCCTTGGCGTACATGCCCTTGGGATCGCGTGACTCGCAGATCTCCAGCGGGGTGTCGACGAAGACCTCGACGAAGCGCAGCCCGGTCGCGCGGTGACGTTCCCGCGCGCGGGCGCGATCCGCGCGGTACGGGCTGATCAGCGACACCACGGCGACCAGGCCCGCATCGGCGAACAGGCACGCCACTTCCCCGACCCGGCGCACGTTCTCGGTCCGGTCGTCGGCGGCGAAGCCGAGGTCGGAGTTGAGCCCGTGCCGCAGGTTGTCGCCGTCGAGCCGATAGGCGGGCCTGCCGCCCGCGATCAGCCTGCGCTCGAGTTCCGCCGCCACGCTGGACTTGCCGGACGCGGACAACCCGGTGAGCCACACGGTTGACCCGCGGCCGACCCGTTGCTCGCGGCGAACCGCGCTCGCGTGCCACTCCAGGTTCGGCAACACGTCCGTCCCCACCTTCACTAGAACGCGTTTCAGAAAAAAGTAGAACAAGTTATTGCGCTCGGTCAAGGCAAGCGGAAAGCTGGGGACAGTCGAGAGGCGAGGAGGCGTCGTGGACCTGGCCGCACTGGAGGACATCAAGCAGCTCAAGTACCGCTACCTGCGCGCGGTCGACTTGAAGCTCTGGCACGAACTCGCGGACACCGTGACCGCGGACGCGGTGGCCGACTACGGCACCGAGGCCACCGGAGCACCGCTGAAACTCGAGGGGCGCGAGGCGATTCTGGCGTTCATGCGGGACAACCTCGGCCCCGGGATCATCACCACGCACGCCGCGGGCCAGCCGGAGATCGAGATCGACGGCGACGCGGCGACCGGCACCTGGGGTTTCCAGGACATGGTGATCGCCACCGAGTTCAGCACCATCGTGCAGGGCGCGGCGTTCTACGAGGACGAGTACCGCCGGGAGGACGACGGGCGGTGGCGGATCTCGAAGACCGGCTACATCCGCACCTACGAGTTCCTCTACACCTTCGATTCGCTGCCGGGGTTCACGCTCACCGCCAACCGCTGGGCCAACGACCTATAACACGTTCTAGGAGTCTTTCCATGCTGACGCAGCCGTTCGCGGAGGCGGTGCAGGAAGCCGAGAAGGTCATCGCCGACGCGCCGCACATCCGAGATGAACAGGACCTCGCCGAGGGCCACGACTACCTCGCGGGCGGCATCCAGGCGTCGATCATGCTGGCCCGGGCCTACGAGCGGGACTTCCCCCACTTCGTGCAGTCCACCGGCCCCTTCACCAAGATGGGCCTGGACAACCCGGACGCGGTGTACTTCCACTCCTACATCCGCGATGACGCCGAGTACGTGGTCTCCGGCCGCCGCGGCAGCACCGCGGACCTGAGCTTCCAGGTGCTCAACGGCGACTACTCCCCTGTCGAGGTGCCGGACAGCCTCGCCGCGTTCGACGACCGCGAGCTGGAGATCGACGAGAACGGTTGTTTCGAGGTGCGCTTCGGGCCCGGACCGGCCCGCGGACCTGGTTACTTCACGCTCGCACCCGGTTCCGCGATCCTGGTGGTGCGCGAGGTCTACAGCGACTGGAACTCCGAGCGGCGCGGGCTGATCCGCATCCGCCGCGCCGACACCGCGGGCGGCGCCCCGCCGCCGCACACCATGGATCTGGTGACCAAGCGCTACGGAGTGGCCGGAAAGATCCTGCTGTCGCGGCTGCGCACCTTCCTGGCGTTCCCGGAGTGGTTCTACCTCAACCTGCCGGTCAACACGATGACCGAACCCCGCAGCACACCGGGTGGTCTGAGCACGCAGTTCTCCTCGGCCGGGCACTACGAGCTGACCGACGACCAAGCGCTGATCCTCAGCGTGCCGGTCTCGGAGGCGCCGTACCAGGGCTTCCAGCTCGGCAGCATGTGGTACATCTCCACCGACTACATCAACCACCAGACCAGCCTCACCACCGACCAGGCGCAGCACGACCCGGACGGTCGAATCCGGCTGGTGCTGGCAGAGCGCGATCCCGGCCTCGCCAATTGGATGGAGCTGACCGGACATCGGCGCGGCTACATGCAGTTCCGCTGGCAACGCCTCTCCCGCGAGCTCACCGCGGCCGACGGACCCGAGGTCGAGGTCGTGAACTTCGACCAGCTGCCGCAGCGGCTCCCCTACTACGAGCAAGCGCGCATCGGCCCCGAGCGGTGGCGGGAACGCATCGCCGCGCGCCAGGCCGCGATCGGCGACCGGATGCTGGGGTGAGCGGGATGCTGTTGCGGGACAAGGTCGTCGTGGTCTCCGGCGTCGGGCCGGGACTGGGACGTTCCCTGGCGCTGCGCTGCGCCGCGGCGGGCGCCGACGTGGTGCTGGCCGCTCGAACCGAGAAGCGGCTGCGCGCGGTGGCCGACGAGGTCGCCGAGCTCGGACGCGAGGCCCTGGTGGTGCCCACCGACATCAGCGACGAGGCGGCGGCCGACGAGCTGGCCTCCCGGTGCGCGGAGACCTTCGGCCGGGTGGACGGGCTGGTGAACAACGCGTTCGCGCTGCCGCCGCTGGCCGACCTGTCCGACGCGGACCTGGCCGGCATCCGCGCGGGTTTCGAGACCACGGTGCTCGGCACGCTGCGGCTGACCCGATCGCTGACCCCGGCGCTGGTCGATTCCGGAGGCTCTGTGGTCATGATCAATTCGGCGGTGCTGCGGCACTCCCGGCAGCCCTACGGGGCCTACAAGATGACCAAGTCGGCGCTGCTGTCGATGGCGCAGAGCCTCTCCAGCGAGCTGGGTCCGCGAGGTGTTCGGGTCAACACCCTCGCCCCCGGCTACATCTGGGCGGATGCGCTGAAGTGGTACCTGGGCCACCTCGCCGAGCAGCGCGGCGTCACCCGCGACGAGGTCTACGCCGAGACCGCCGAGAGCACCGACTTGCGCAGGCTCCCGGAGCCGGACGACATCGCCGACTCGGCGGTGTTCCTGCTCTCGACGCTGGCCCGCGCGGTCACCGGTCAATGCCTGGACGTCAACGCCGGCGAGTTCCACCACTGAGGGGACTGGATGAGCAACGGACGCGACACCGTGGGAACGGTCGAGGACCTGCACGCCTCGGCGACCCGGATCACCGGTCTGGAGGACTTCGGCCCGGACGATCACCGCGAAGGCCTCGCCATGCTGCTGGAGTCCTACCGGCGCGAGGCGAACCTGACGCCGCACGGCAACAAGATGAAGCGCACCTTCCTCCGCGGCGCGCTCACCGCGCGGCTGCTGAGCGAACAGGCCTGGAAGCAGCACCCGGAGCACGCCGACGTGCCGATCGAGCAGCCGATCTTCGTGACCGGCCTGCCCCGCACCGGCACCACCGCGCTGCACCGGTTGCTCACCGCCGACCCCGCGCACCAGGGGCTGGAGGTCTGGCTCACCGAGGTCCCGCAACCGCGCCCGCCGCGGGATGCCTGGGCCGACGACCCGGTGTTCCGGGCGATCCAGGAGGCCTACGCGCAGCAGCACGTCGAGCGCCCGGAGTTCATGGGCCTGCACTACATGTCCGCCGAGCAGGTCGAGGAGTGCTGGCAGCTGCTCCGCCAGTCGATCCGGTCGGTCTCCTACGAGTGCCTGGCCCACATCCCCAGCTACTCGAGCTGGCTGGCCGGTCAGGACTGGACGCCCGCCTACCGCAGGCACAAGCGGAACCTGCAGCTGATCGGCATGCCGGATCGGAACCGGCGCTGGGTGCTGAAGAACCCGAGCCACCTGTTCGCGCTGGACGCCCTGCTCGAGGTCTACCCGGACGCCATCGTGATCCAGACCCATCGGGACCCCAAGACCGCCATGGCCTCCATGTGCAGTCTCGCTGCCAAGGCGACCGAGGGCTGGTCCACGACCTTCCAGGGCCGCACGCTCGGCACCGACCAGCTGGATCTGTGGTCGCGCGGCCTGCGGAAGTTCAACGCGGCCCGCGACCGCCACCCCGGCGCGCGGTTCTACGACGTGCACTACGACGACTTCGTGGCCGAGCCGGTGGGCACCGTCGAGCGCATCTACGAGCACTTCGGGCTGCCGCTGGACGACGCGGCTCGCTCGGCGATGCACGAGCTGCAGCAGCGGAGCACCACCGGAGTCGCCAAGCCCGCGCACCGCTACAGCCTGGCCGATTTCGGCCTGTCCGACGAGCAGGTCGACGAGCGCTTCGCCGCCCTCGTCTGACCCGCGGCCCGCGAGCGCGTGCGGTGAACTACGGTGCCGGGCACAACCGCACGACCCGGGGAGGCCGATGATGTCCTACGGTGATTACCAGCTCGAGATCTACCTGAACGGTCTGTCCGGGGTCGTCCCCGACCTCCCGATGGAGTTCCAGGAGCTGGAACGTCGTGCGGAGCAGGCGCTCCCGCCGTCGGTGTGGTCCTACGTGCGCGGAGGTGCCGGATCCGAGCGCACCCAGCGCGCCAACGTCGAGGCCTTCGACGGCTGGGGCCTGCTCCCCCGCATGTTCCGCGGTGCCACCGACCGCGACCTCTCGGTCGAGATGTTCGGGATGCGCTTCCCCTCCCCGGTGTTCATGGCGCCGATCGGGGTCCTCGGCATCTGCGCGCAGGACGACCGCGGTGATCTCGCCACCGCCCGCGCGGCGGCGCGCACCGGGGTGCCGATGGTCGCCTCGACGCTGTCGAACGACCCGTTGGAGGACGTGGCGGGCGAGTTCGGCGAGACCCCGGGATTCTTCCAGCTCTACACGCCCACCGACCGCGACCTGGCCGAGAGCCTGGTGCACCGCGCGGAGAAGGCGGGCTACCGGGGCATCGTCGTCACCCTGGACACCTGGATTCCCGGCTGGCGGCCGCGCGACCTGGCCACGTCGAACTTCCCGCAGCTGCGCGGTCACTGCCTGAGCAACTACACCAGCGACCCGGTTTTCCGGGCGAGCTTGGAAAAGTCGCCGGAGGAGGACCTCAACTCCGCGGTGCTGAACTGGGTGCGGATCTTCGGAAACTCCTTGACCTGGGACGACCTGCCGTGGTTGCGATCGCTGACGGACCTGCCGCTGATCGTCAAGGGCATCTGCCACCCCGACGACGCCCGGCAGGCCAAGGACCTCGGCGTCGACGGCATCTACTGCTCCAACCACGGCGGCCGCCAGGCCGACGGAGGTCTGCCCGCGCTGGACATGCTGCCCGAGGTCGTCGAGGCTGCCGGTGACCTGCCGGTGCTGTTCGACTCCGGGGTCCGCAGCGGCTCGGACGTGGTCAAGGCCCTGGCCTTGGGCGCCAGCGCGGTCGGCATCGGCCGCCCCTACTCCTACGGCCTCGCGCTCGGCGGCACCGACGGCGTGGTGCACGTGCTGCGCAGCATCCTGGCCGAGACCGACCTGCTGATGGCCGTCGACGGCTACTCGACACCGGCCGAACTCACCCGGGACGCACTGCGCCCGGTGCGCTGAGCGCCGCGACGCCGTTGAACATCCGCTTTCGCGGGCGGTTCGACGTCGCGGCACCGGATTCCACCTTTCGCGTGCGACGGCGCTCGTTCGGCGACGCCCTCGCGCTCCGCGCCCTGCGCGAACACCGCAGGGCGCGGGAATCCGCTGACCGAAATGGTATTTGCGGATGAGCGGCCTCCGCCTGACAATTCGCGCGCGTGGTTGTTCGCGCAATCGAAATCCGCCGGATTTTCGTTGACCGCCACCATCTTTCGCGCCTATGATCACTTTCGCGGCGGCGCCCCCTCTATTCCCCTGCGCCGCCGCCGCGAGCGTCGACATCCCCCTTGTCGTCTCGCGGTCGGCTGGGCGGAACCGCTAATCCCCCCTCTGCGAGTTCCGCCCAGCCCCGAAATCTTCCGACGGACAACCGGAATTGACAGATCCGCTTTCCACGCCCATTTTCCGGATGACATCCCTACGGAAAACGACCTGGATCTATCCGTTCAAGCCAATGTATTATCCCGGCCGGATCCTGTTGCACTACAATTCGGATGGCGCGATGATTCCCCGACGACTGGCCGCGAACCCGGCGCGCGGATTGCGAGCCGGGTGATGCAGGCGAACTCCCGCCAGGGAAGCCTCGGCGACGAAGTGGAACGGCTGCTGCTCGAGTACGAGACGGCGCTGGCCGAGGCGGGACTCCTCGGCAGGCACTCGCACCCGGCCGACGAACCGCAGGAGCTTCGCAGGCTGCGGGCGCAGCTCATCGGGCAGGCCGAGGATCTGCCCGCGGAGCAGCTACCGCGCGCCCAGTGCGCGCACTGCGAGGGCGCGCGCGAGGTCGCCGCCAAGCAGGTGCACCGCGACGAGTCGGACGGCCCGCAGATCACCACCTCGCGCAGGTTGTGCCCGAACTGCTGGGGCACCGGACTCGCGCTCAGCCACGCGCAGGAGCCGCCCGAACTGTCGGGCTGATGAGACCCCCGGGTGGACGGGGGAACGGGGGGTGCGGTGCCCGCCCGGTGCGGCGCGCCGGGCGGGCACTTCTGTGTCCGACCGCGCCGGACACCGGGTGTTGAGCATCTCCCGACGTCCTCGACCCGCTGCTCCGAGTGCAGCGGAAGACGGCCGGATGAACGGCGAAATACCGTGCGATTACCGAACAACCACCGCATGGCGTCCACACTGGACTCATAGCACCCGGGTGATCGGCCGCGCGCGCCGATGCAAGAATCCGGCATGCGCTTATACGCCGAACGCCCCGTTCGCTTAACCGCTCAGGTGCTGTTCGACCTCGCCGCGTTGGCCTGGATCTACCTCGGATATCAGCTCTCAGTTCGAACCGAGGCCGCCGTGCTCGAACTGCGCTCCCCCGGGTACCGGATGATCGACGCGGGCGCGCAACTCGGCGGCACCTTCGCCGACGCCTCCCGCACCGCCTCGACCGTGCCCTTCGCCGGTGATCGGCTCGCCGACGTCCTCGGCCGCGGAACCGCAGCGGGCGACGTGCTCACCGACAGCGGCCACCGCATGCTGGAGATCGTCGAGCTGTCGGCTTCCGCGACGGCCGTCCTGGTCGGCGCGCTCGCGCTGCTCCCGCTGCTGGCGCTGTGGCTGCCGCGACGAATCCGCTACGCCCGCACCGCCTCCCGTGCGGTGAACATGCGCGAGCACGCCGTCGACGTGCTGGCGCTGCGCGCGCTCGCCGAACTCCCGCACCGCGAGCTCAAGACGGCGAGCAGCGATCCCGCGGCGGCTTGGCGCGCCGGCGATTCCGAAGTGATCGCGAAGCTGGCCGGGCTGCGGCTGAGCGCCCTCGGATTGCGCCCGCCCCGGACGAGCTGACCGGCACCCGGCGCCATGAGACGCATCGCGAGCGCGAGCCCGCGGCCGTCCACCCCTCGGACGTTCCACGCGGCGCGAACCCGGACGTCAGTCGCCGGAGCGGTCCACCAACCCGAGCCGGAGGTGCTCGCTGTGGTAGACGGCCTCGTCGAGCAGCTGGGCCACGTGGTTGTCGTAGAGGCTGTAGACGATGCTGCGCCCGGACCGCGAACCGCTCACCAAGCCGAGGTTGCGCAGCAGGCGCAGCTGGTGGGACACGGCGGACTGCTCCATGCCCACCGCTTCGGCCAGCTCGGTGACCGGCAACGGCCCCTGCCGGAGCTCGGCGAGGATCAGCAACCGGCTCGGCGTGGCCAGGGCCTGCAGCGTGGTCGCCACGTGCGCGGCGGCTTCCGCGTCGAGGCTGGTCACCTGCCGGTCGCGTCCCTGCACCCCGTGTCCCATGCAGCACATTCTAGTCCGTTGTTTGCATGAACACCTCTTCACGTGTTCTGCTATCTTTCGGTTAGCCCGCCACTCCCTGCGGAGGTTGTTTCCCGTGGTCACGTCCACTGCCCCGCCGAGCCGTCCGACGCAGCAAGCGTCACCTGGGCGGAAGCGGCTGTTCGCGCTGCCCGAGGTCCGGTGGGCCGCCGCCGCTCTGGTGCTCTTCCTGGCCGGGCTCGCCCTGCAGCTGCTCGGCGCACCGCCCTGGAGCTGGTGGGCCCTCTACCTCGCCTGCTACGTCACCGGCGGCTGGGAACCCGGGCTCACAGGACTGCGCGCGCTGCGCGAGAAGACCCTGGACGTGGACCTGCTGATGGTGCTCGCCGCGATCGGTGCGGCATCCATCGGCGAGATCACCGACGGCGCGCTGCTGATCGTCATCTTCGCCACCTCGGGCGCGCTCGAAGCGCTCGCCACCGCGCGGACCGAGGACTCGGTGCGCGGCCTGCTGGACCTCGCCCCGGTGACCGCGACGGTGCTCACCGAGGACGGCGGGGAGCGCGCGGTGGCCGCCTCCGCGCTGCAGGTCGGCGACGTGGTGCAGGTCCGCCCGGGCGAACGGGTCGCGGCCGACGGCGTGGTCCTGACCGGGGCCAGCGATGTCGATCAGGCCACCATCACCGGCGAGTCCATCCCGGCGGACAAGTCCGAGGGCGACGAGGTGTTCGCGGGGACGCTCAACGGCGTCGGATCGCTGCGCGTGCGGGTGGCCCGGCGCGCCGAGGATTCGGTCGTGGCGCGGATCGCCTCGCTGGTCGAGCAGGCCGGTCAGACCAAGGCGCGCACCCAGCTCTTCATCGAGAAGGTCGAGCAGCGCTACTCGGTCGGCATGGTCGCGTGCACCGTGCTGCTGTTCGCGGTCCCGCTGCTGTGGGGCGCGGACCTGCACGAGTCGCTGCTGCGCGCGATGACGTTCATGATCGTGGCCTCGCCGTGCGCGGTGGTGCTGGCCACGATGCCGCCGCTGCTGGCCGCCATCGCCAACGCCGGTCGCCACGGCGTGCTGGTGAAGTCGGCGGTCGTGATGGAGCAGCTGGGCTCGGCCGACCAGGTGGCCTTCGACAAGACCGGCACGCTGACCCGCGGCACCCCGGAGCTCGCCGAGATCCGCCCGCTGTCCGGCTACACCGAGCAGCGGTTGCTGCAACTGGCCGCAGCGGCGGAGCACCCGAGCGAACACCCGCTGGCGCGCGCGGTGGTGCGCAAGGCGCGCGAGCGCGGGCTGAGCCTGTCGGCAGCCGAGGAGTTCTCGGCGTTGCCGGGGCGCGGCGTGTCGGCGAAGGTCGACGGGTACCACGTGCAACTGGGCTCGCCCACCTCGCTGGTCGGCGACACCTCGTGGCTGCCGGACGCCCCGCACGGGCACACCCCGGTTGCCGTGCTCTGCGACGGCAGGCCGATCGGGCTGCTGGGCATCACCGACCAACCGCGCCCGGAAGCTGCCAGCGCGGTGGCAGCCACCGGAGCGCTGACCGGCAACGATCCGATCCTGCTCACCGGGGACAACCACTCCAGCGCGATGCAGCTGGCCGAGCGCGTCGGGATCAGCGACGTGCGCGCCGGACTGCTGCCGGACCAGAAGCTCGAAGCCGTGCAGGAGCTGCAGGCCGAGGGCAAGCGCGTGGCCGCGGTCGGCGACGGGATCAACGACGCACCCGCCCTGGCCGCCTCCAACGTCGGTATCGGAATGGGCGTCGCCGGCGCAGACCTGACCTTGCAGACCGCCGACGCGGTCGTCGTGCGCGACGACCTGGGCACCATTCCCGGGACGCTGGCCCTGGCACAGCGCGCCCGCCGGGTGATGATGGCCAACCTGGTCATCGCGGGAACGTTCATCGCCGTGCTGGTGTGCTGGGACCTGTTCGGCCATCTCCCGCTGCCGCTGGGCGTTGCGGGGCACGAGGGCTCGACGATCCTGGTCGCGCTCAACGGACTTCGGCTGCTGCGCCGCTCCGCTTGGAAGACCAGCACCACCGAGTAGCAGGCGCGCTCCTCGCGAGCGCTCGTCGTTCGGCAGCACGACCGAGCGGGCCGAGGTGCGGAGCGATTCCGCTTCGCACCTCGGTCTTGCCATCGAACTGGGCTGAGCGCGAACGGGATTCCGCTTCGCACGAGGTCGGCAAGAGGGCCGGCGCCGTCCGTCGAGGTGCGCCGGGACGACGTCGAACTGGGCCGTTCAGGTGAGTTCCACCGGTTTCGCATCGCGGTAGCGCGATCGCGGCCAGACTGAGCCTCGTGAGATCTCCGGCTGGAGGGGACGGCCCGGAGCACAACAGAACACCGGAGGGAATCTCGATGCGCACACGACCGCGCGGCATGGCCGTGGCCGGTCTGGTCACGCTCGGGCTGCTGGCAACGTCAGTGCCGGCGCACACGGCACCGAGCCCGGCCGACGACCCCACCTTGAACCTGGCCAACTTCGAACTTCGCCCCAACAACATGGGAGACGAGCTCAGCAACAGGGTCGCCAAGCTCGACGAGCAGCTGCCCAACGCCGGGGTGGGCAGGATCCTGGCCGACGCCAACCGCACCGGCCAGGTGGGCAACGCCTACGACCCGTGCAACGACGAGGCCGTGGGAACTCGCCTGGACAGGGTGTCCGACAACGTCTGCTTCAACGACGGTGACAACGACACTCGTCTCTGGTACCCGCAGGGCGTGACCACGGTCGCCGATGCGCAGGACGACAAGTACTGGGGCGATCCGGCGAAGAACAACCAGCCCGTTCTGGTCTCCTGGTACGACCACACCAGGAAGCGGGGCCCCGGCGACGCGGACGACATCGCGTGCGAAGACAAGGACGAGGACCAAGATCCCGAGAAGGGCGTCCGAGTGTCCTTCATGGATCCGCACACCGGCGAGTACCGCCACGTCCTGCTCGTCTATCCGACCATCAACTCCTACGACAACCCGAGCTACATGAGCGTGCGCAGCACGCAGGTGGGCGGGGACAGCAGGGACGACAACTGCTCGCTGCACGCGGGCGGGATGGTCTGGTACGGCAACTTCCTGTACGTCGCCGACACCGGGCGCGGGTTCCGGGTGTTCGACATGAGGCACATCTACGACCTGGGCGCCGCCTCCAACGGCACCACCCAGGACCCGCAGGAGATCGGCAGGCGGAGCGGGACCTACTACGGGCACGGCTACCGCTACGTCATGCCGCAGGTCGCCTCCTGGACCCTGACCACCTCGAACGCGGAGGACCGCTGCACGCCGAACGCCGCGGGTCTGAAGTTCTCGTACGCGGGGCTGGATCGCAGCGGCCTCGACCACATGCTCGCCGGCGAGTACTGCAACAAGGCGAACGACCAGGTCACGCGATGGGGCCGGGTGGCCGCTTGGCCGATGGCCGGCGCCGTCGACGCCGACGGTGAGCAGATCACCGACACCGGGTACCGCTGGCAGGCCGACGTCGCGCACAAGCTCCCGGTCAGCAACGTCCAGGGAGCTGCCCGGTTCAACGATCGCTGGTACCTGAGCCAGAGCCACGGGCAGAACAACAACGGCACGCTGTACCAGACCGCGAAGGCGTCCTCCTCGACCGAGATGCTGCGAAGTGCGACGTCCCAGAACGCCGCCATCGGTCCGGAAGACCTCTCGCACTGGGAGAACGGACGTGGCGGCACCAACCTCGGCACCATGTGGACGGTCGCCGAGCACCCGACGAAGCGGATGGTCTACGCCACCATTCCGGAGGAAGTAGCGGACTGACGATCCGCGACGGCGGGCGACTCGAAGGACGATGCGCGGCCCCTTCCCGTTCGGGAGGGGGCCGCTCGTCGTCCGGAGGCGATGCCGATGCGCCGCGGGCCGGGCGGAACCGGCCACTCGTGCGGTGACCGACGGGAGCGCGGTGCCGCTGCGGTTGCCCGGAAGCGTTGCCCGCAGACCTCTTCCGGCCGGGTCCCGGACGAGAAGGCCCGGGGTTCCGAGCACCCACCGGTGCCCCGAACCCCGGGCCGATATCGTTCGCCTGCGCTGCGCGACTCGTCGTTACTGGATCGCCCAGTAGCCGAAGGATTGGTAGTCCGGGTACGGACCGCCGTAGCCCTGCGCGGAGCCCATCCGGATGGTCAGCTCCGAGTCCGTGACCAGCTCGGCGGGGATCGTGATGGTGGTCTCCGACCAGCCCTTCGGGTCGGGCTCGAGGTAGTGCGTGGTCACCTCGGTGTCGTCGGCGAAGACCCGGACCAGCCGCGCGCCGGTGTACATCCCCGGCTTGGGCGAGGACGAGTCGGTGCGCGCCACCAGGCGCACCGACTCGCCCGGCACGAGGTCGTGCAGGACGAACTCCTCCTCGCCGCGCACGTGCCGGGAGCTGTCCACGACCTGGTGACCGCCCTCCTCGACGGTGCGGACCGCGGTCAACGGCTGGAAGGAGGCGTCCGCCGGGGCGACGTCGTGGTCGTGGGCCTCCTCGGAGGCCATCGACCCGACGTTGACGTAGTCGCGGATCTCACCGCGCACCGGCGACATCGGCCGGTCGCCGGTGTCGATCAGGCTCCAGTCGGCCTCGTAGACCGTCATCGTGGGCAGCGCCAGCACCGGAACGCCGAACAGCTGGGCGTCGGCCAGCTGGTCGAGCTGCACGCCCTCGGGCATCCGGTCGTAGATGGCGACGTACTCCGGGCGCTGATCGACCGGCATCTCGCGCAGCTCCTCGTAGAGCGCGCCCATGCCGTTGAGCGCGGGCTTGGCCAGGCCGTTGGTGGTCAGGCCGACCAGGTCGACGGTGGGGTGATCGCTGAGGTAGGCGGCCGCGCCGACGTCGTGCACCCCGACCCGGGTGCCCGGCGGCAGCGCGCCGTTCATCCAGCTCGCCAGCGCCACGACGCGTTCGCGGATGCCGCCGGAGTCCTGCACGGTGCGGTGCACCCACTGCGGCACCGACAGCGCGGTGAACAGCGCCGCGACCGCCAGCAGGGCGACCGGGCCGCGGGACCCGGCCCGCAGCCGCCCGCCGAGATCGGCCAGGCCGATCACGGCGACCAGCGTGAACAGCGGCAGGAACGGCTGCAGGTAGCGGACCTCCTGCCACAGCGCGGTGCCCAGCGTGGAGATCGCACCGAGCGCCAGCACGGTGCCGACGCCCAGAGTCCAGCCGACCCAGCGGCGCGGGCCGCGGTCGCGCGCCAGCACCGCCGCACCGACCGCGGCCAGCAACAACGCCCCCGGGAAGGTGAAGTCCTGCCGCTCGATGCCCGAGAGGATCTGCATGAAGGCGGCGAAGTTGTCCGAGACCTCGCCCGCCAGCTCGCTGATGGTCAGGTTCGGCATGTTCAGGTGGGACTTGGCCTGCGAGCCGTTCGGCGAGGCGCTGCCGGTGGCGATCTTGTAGAACAGCAGCTGCGCGGCGACGACCACGAACGGCAGCGCGCTCCAGGCGGTCGCACCGATCCTGGCGGCCACCTTGCGGCCCGGGCGACGCCAGATGCTGCAGATCATCAGCACCGGTACCGCCACCAGGAAGACCATCGCCTCGATCCGGGCGAGCGCGGCCAGCGCGACCAGCACCGGGGTGAACCGGAACACGCCGTGCGGTACTTCGCGAGTGAGCACGAGCAGCGTCGAGACCAGCAGCAACGCGGTGGCCGAGATCTCCATACCGCTGGCGGCGCCCCACAGCAGCGGTCCGCTGAACGCGGTGAGCGCACCGGACCACGCGCCCACCACCGGGCCGGCGAGACGCCGGCCGAGCACCACGACTCCCGCCGCGGTCAGCGCGTGGCAGACCACGCCGAAGATCACCGCGGCCGGCAGCAGCAGCGGCCCGTTGAACCCGACCGCGTAGAACGAGCCGAGCAGCAGGACGTAGAGCAGGCTGCTCGCGCCGGTGCTGATCGGGTCGCCGTCGTTGTAGCGCAAGAACTCGCCGCGCCCGATCTGCGCGCCGTACTGCATGTGGATGTAGGCGTCGTCGAGCGGCGGGACGTAGCGGCCGTGGTTGTAGTAGATGTCGACCAGCACGAAGCACAGTCCGGCCAGCAGCGCCCCGGCGCCGACGAGCCATGCCGTCCAGCGCCGCTCGCGCGGTCTCGCGGGTTCGGAAACCGGCACCACCTCGTCGTCGAGGCGAACCTCGGCGACATCCTTCGTCACAGTCACCCAGCGGGTCCTTTCCTGCAGCCGACGCGCGCGGGTGCGCCGCGTTCGGCCCTCGCTCGTTCCGGCAACGGTGTGGCCGCTACTACCGGGGGAACGTCGCCTGCCGGTCCCCCGCACCGCGCTGCGACTCCGGATCCGCCGTCCATCGAGGACGAGGCCCCGGACCGGGCGACTATATCCAAGACGAATGGGGCAAATGCGCCTGCCCGCCCGAGTCGCACCGCAGCAACGAGCAGGTCACAGCTATTGCACGGCCCAGAACCCGAAGGACTTGTAGTCCGGGTAGGGACCGACGAACTCCTGGGTGGCGGCCAGCCGGACGGTCAGTTCCGAACCGGTGACCCGCTCCGCCGGGATCTCGATCACCGACTCCGACCAGCCCTTGGGGTCCGGGGCCAACCGGTGCTTGCCGATCTCGTGACCATCGGCGTAGACCCGCACCTGCCGCGTGCCGGTGTAGCGACCGGGAACCGGGCCCCGGGAGTCGTAGCGGGCGACCAGCCGCAGGTCTCGGCCGGGCTCCAGGTCGTGCAGGGTGAACTCCTGCTCGCCCCAGATGTGCCGGGCGCTGTCGACGACCTCGCGGCCGCCCGTCTCCACGGTGCGCACTTCGGTCATCGGCTGGAAGTCCGAGCGAGCCGCGCGGAACTCGTGGTCGTGCGCCTCCTCCGAGCGCATCGAGGCGATGTCGAAGTGGTCGCGGACCTGCCCGTCCACCGGGATGGTGGGCCGGTCGCCGCTGTTCAGCAGGCTCCAGTCGCAGCGCCACACAGTCATCTGCGGGGTGCTGAGCATCGGCTCGGCGTAGATCGAGGCGTTCGCGAGCCGGGCCAGGTCGACGCCGTTGGGCATCGAGTTGTACGTGGCGATGTAGTCGGGCCGCTGCTCGGGCGCCATCTCGCGCAGCGCCTCGTAGAGGCTTCCCATCCCGTTGATCGCGGGCTCGGCCAATCCGTTGGTGGTCAGCCCGATGAGGTCGACGGTCTTGTTGTCGCCGAGGTAAGCGGCCGCGCCGACGTCGTGCACGCCGAGACGCGCATCGGCGGGCAGGTTCCCGTTCGCCCAGGTGGCGACCTTGACCAGGCGTGCCCGGATGCTCGCCGAGTCCTGGATGGCCACGTGCGCCCACAGCGGAACGGACACCGCGGTGAACAGCGCGGCCACCACCAGCAACGCGGTCGCCGCTCGGGCGGGCAGGCGCAGCCACCCGACCACCGCCCCGACGCCGAGCACGACGAGCAGCAGGAACAGCGGCAGGAACGGGTGCAGGTAGCGGACCTGCTGCCACAGCGCGGTGGCCATCGTGGACACCGCTCCGAGGGCGAGCACGGTGCCCGCGCCGATGATCAGACCGACCTGGCGGTGCACTCCCGGCTCGCCGACCAGGTAGACCACGCCGATGCCCGCGAACAGCAGGGCTCCGGGGAAGGTGAAGTCCTGCCTGGAGATCCCGGCGAGGATCTCCAGCAGCGCCGCGTAGTTGTCCGCCATCCCGCCGAGCAGTTCACCGAGGTTGAAGTTCGGCATGTTCAGGTGCGACTTGGCCTGCGAACCGTTCGGCGAGGCGCTGCCGGTGACGATCTTGTAGAACACCAGCTGCGCGGCGATCAGCGCGAACGGCAGCAGGCTCCAGGCCGTGGCGCCGAGCCGCGCCGCCGTCTTGCCGGGGCGCCGCCAGATCCGGCGGATCATCAGCGGCGGGAGCAGGAGGAAGAAGATCAGCGCTTCCAGGCGGCCCAGGGCAGCCAGCGAGACCAGCACCGGGGTGATCGGGAAGCTGCCGCGCTCGCTCTCGCGGACGAACACCAGCAGCGTCGCTACCAGCAGGAAGGCGATGAGCGAGACTTCCATCCCGGTGGTCGCCGACCACAGCAGCGGGCCGCTGAGCGCGACCAGCGCCCCGGCCCACGCTCCGGCGACCGGGCCGGACAGTCGCCTGCCGAGCAGCACGACGCCGACCGCCGTCAGCGCGTGGCAGATGATGTTCAGCAGCACCGCCGCGGGCAACAGCAGGCCGCCCTGCGCACCCAGGAAGTACATCGCGCCGAGGATCGTGACGTAGAGCAGGCTGCTCGCGCCGGTGCTGATCGGGTCGCCATCGTTGAACCGCAGGAACTCGCCGCGCCCGATCTGCGCGCCGTACTGCATGTGGATGTAGGCGTCGTCGAGCGCCGGGATGAGGCGGCCGCCGTTGTAGTACGCGTTGACCAGCACGAAGCACAGCCCGCCCACCAAGGCCGCTGCCGCGACCAGCCATGCGACGACGTCGGCGCGCCGCCCCGGCTCGGTGCGCTCGTCACCGGCTTCGGTCCTGGTCATCTCCAGCTCGACGGCCACCGGAAGTCCCTTCGACGATCTCCCCAGGCGGAGCCCGCGCGGCCCCCGGTTCAGACACGCTCGCGCCCCGGCCCGCGTTGCCAGCAGTGGTCATCATGGAGAAATCGGACGCCCGCGGCATCTCGTGGCGCGGGGATCGCACCGAAGGCATGAATCCGTCGGCGCCTGACGTGAACTCCGCTCAGGCCCAGCCGTCGACGGCCGCGACGAGCGAACCGGTCCAGGACTCGAGGACGAGGTGGCCCTCCTCGGCGGTCGCCGGTACGGGATCTCCGAGCACGCCGTTGCCGCTGACGGCGGCCACGCCCCCGGCCCGTAGTCGATCGACGAGCTCGGGCAGCGGCTCGGTGTTGCCGCGCTCGGCGCGTTCCGGCCGGACCGCCTCCGGGCGCAGGGCCAGCATGGCCGCCGTTTCGGTGCGTCCGGCGTGGCTGTCGTCCGGTGGCCCGCTCGGCGACCAGGCCAGCACCCGGCGGCTCTCCGCGCGCAGCGTGGCGACCGCGCGGCGAACCGGGCCCGCGTTGCCGCCGTGGCAGGACACCAGCACCACGCCCGCGAAGGCGTCGGCCGAACGACCGAGCTCGGTGAGCAGGAGTTCCACCGCCCGCTGCCCGATGGACAGCGTCCCGGGGAAACCCGCGTGCTCGCCGCTGGAGCCGTAGGCCACCGGCGGGGCGACCACCACGTCGCGCCGCTGCGCCAGCCGCTCGCACAGCGCCACCGCGATATCGGTGTCGACGGTGCACGGCAGGTGCGGGCCGTGCTGCTCGGTGGCACCGACCGGGACCGCCAGCAGCCGCGGCTCCCGCAGGTCGGTCCAGGCGAGTCCGGCCAGGTTCACGTTCGATCGCCCACCGGGACGCTGCTGCGACCGCCGAAGTCGGTGAGCACCGGCAGCAGCGCCGACCCGTCGCGCGCGGCGATCGCACCGCGCAGCACGCCGCAGCCGTAGGCCGCGTCCTCGGCGATGCGCGCCAGCGCGAACCGCAGCGGATCCAGCGCCGGGCGCCGGTGGTGCCAGTCCAGCAGGTGGCGCGCGGCCACCAGGGCGAGCACCCGGCGGCCGCGGCGGGTGCACAGCAGGAGCGGGACGGCCAGGGGCGCCCAATCACGACCGCAGACCTGGAGCAGCAACCGGACGGCACCGAGGTTGCCGTGCACGGCCAGCTTCAGGGAGGCGGTGACCGGCGCACCGACCGCGTCCAGCTTGCGGGCCAGCAGGAACGCGGCAGCGCCGGTGACGACGGCGGCGAGCCGGGTGCGGCCGAGCAGGACCAGCAGCCAGGTCACCACGCTCCACAGCGACATCCGCACCGGTGCGACGCGTTCGCCGTGCCTGCTGCCCAGCGGCCCCGCCGAGGAGCCGTAGCCGAACCGCTGCCGCAGCAGGGCCGGCCAACCGGTTCTCGGGGCGTGCCGGACCACGGCTTCGGGTTCGTAGCGGGCCTGGTGGGATTCGGTGAGCCGCCACACCAGGTCGACGTCCTCGCCGAAGCGCATGCTCTCGTCGAAACCGCCCAGTTCGGAAAGCGTCTCGGTGCGGACCAGCAGCGCGGCCGTGGGCACGTAGGCGATCCGGCAACCGGGCCGCACCGGTCCGGGCTGCGGACCCAGATCCAGCGGGGACTCGGTGGCCTCGTAGCTCGCCTGCGTCGAAGTACCGGGGGCGCTGCGGACCCGCGGGGCCGCGGCGGCGACCTCGGGGTCGGCAAAGTGCTTCAGCAGCGGGTCGAGCCAGCCGGGTTGCGGCGCGGTGTCCGCATCGAGGAAGCACACCAGCGGGGTTTCGGCCAACCGCCAGCCGGTGTTGCGGGCCGCGCCCGGTCCGCGGGGTGTCTCGTGGCGCACGGCGCCGGGGATCGGTTCCGGCGAACCGTCGTCGACGACGATCACCCGGAGGCCTTCCAGCGCGCTGCGCAGCTCGGCGGGGTCCGGGCCGTGGACGGGGATCACGACCGTGACGTCCGCGGGGCCGAACGGGCTGCGGTCGTAGCGGGGATGCAGCGCACCGGACCGGACGAGCCTGCTCGCCAGGGAGTGCCCCTCGGTCACGGCCTCGCCCGCGATCCAGCGGTCGAGGAGTTCGCTGCCCTTCGGGCTCAGGCGCGAGATGCGGAACGGGGAGCCGCCCGCGACGGTGCGGCCCTCGTCCCAGCGCTGCAGGCCGGGGTCCGGTTCCAGGTGCAGGCTCACGCCGTGAACCCCCCATCGGCGTGCACCACGGTCCCGGTCACCGCCGAGGAGCGCTCGTCGCAGAGCCAGCACACGGCCGCGGCGACCTCTTCCGGCTCCAGGATCCGGTCCAGCAACTGGTGCGGCCCGAACTGATCGACGTCGTCGAGGTCGTAGTAGGCGGCCGTGGCGGCGAGCATCTCGGTGCGGGTCGAGCCGGGCGACACGGCCGTGGCGTTGACGCCGGTACCGCGCAGGTCGGTGGCCAGGCCCTTGATCAGCCCGACCACGGCGTGCTTGGCCGCGTTGTAGCCCGCCAGGTGGTAGAGGCCGGTGTGCCCGGCCGCCGAGGCCAGCGCCACGAACCGGCCGGACCGCGGTTCCGCTCTCCGCAGCATCGCGGGCACCGCGGTCCGCGCGAGGTTCGCCACGCCGCGAAAACCGGTGTCGAACAACGCGTCCAGCTCCGCGTCGGTGGTCTGCCACAGCGGGCGCCCGCCCGCCATCACCGCGGCGGCCGCGACCGCCGCGTCCACTCCCCCGAACTCCCGCTCGGCTGTCTCGACCGCGTTCCGCAGCTGAGCCTGGTCGCGGACGTCGGCCACCACGTCGCGCACCGAGTCCGGCCACTCGCCCGCCAGCTGCCGCAGCTGCTCGCGGGTGCCGAGCGGATATCCGACCCCGGGATCGTCGGCGCAGATGTCCGCGGCGACGACCCGCCAGCCGTCCGCTGCGAGCTGCCGCACCGCAGCAGCCCCGACCCCGCGAGCGGCCCCGGTGACCACCGCAACCCGGCTCATCGCACCGCCTCCGCGTCATCGATGGGAACACTTGGCACATCCCGCCGGGTGCTGGCCCCGGCGGCGACCACGAGTATGGCACCGCCGGTGGTCATCGGTGTTCCGTCCGATAGCCGCGAGTCTCGAGGTAGCCGAGGAGCTCGTCGGCGGCCTCGGACGCGGACAGCGGTCCGACCACCTTGGCCGGGGTGCGGTTCGCCAGCGCGCCGGTGAGCTCGAGGACGCGCTGGTGCGGAGCCGCCCCGGCCGGCGGCGGCAGCGCGCGGGGGCGCGGGCGGCGCGGGCGCGTCGACATGACAGCGGGCGAGGAAGTGCTCGCGCGGTGCCGCACGACGGGGATGTCCGCTTCCCGGGCGGCCAGGACCGCGGGCAGGCTCGCGCGCCGTGGCCGGAGGCCGCCTTCGACGGACACGACCGCGGGCCAGCGCAGGCGGAGGACCTCGCGGGATCCGCCGTCGAGGCGGCGCTGAGCGAGCAGTGCCTCCCCGTCGGCGTCCAGCCGGACCGCGCCGAGAGCTTGCGCCGCGCCGAGTTCCGCTGCCAGGAAGGCCGGTGTGCTGCCCGTCCCGCCATCGGCGGAACGATCGCCGCACAGCACCAGGTCCGGTCGTTGCGGGAGGGCCGTCAGCAGCGCTCGTGCCGTCTCGGAACCGTTGCGCGCCAACGAGTTCGGATCCAGCGGCGGATCGTGATCCACCCGGATCGCCCGGTCGGCACCGGCCGCCAGCGCCTCCCGCAGACCCTGCTCCGCTTCCGGTGGACCCGCGGTGATCGCGAGCACGCGGCCGTCGAAGTGCTCGGCGAGGCGCAGGGCGTGCTCCAGCGCGGCGAGTTCGGCAGCGCCAGCGCCTCGGTGGCCGCCCTCGAGCTGCGCCGTCAGCGGGTCGACCTCGACCCGGCGGTGGGAGTGGCTCAGCGCCACGACTATCTGCGGTCCCATGTCAGCCCTTCCGGAACACCACGCCGTGCCCGCCATCGGGGTAGGTCCAGCTGATGGCCCCTTCGGAGTTGCACACCTGGTAGCACGTCCCGCACTCGAAGCACTGCTCGTAGTTGAACAGGATGCCGCCGTCCCCGGTGGGGATGAACAGCTTCGCCGGGCACGCCGGCACGCACGCCTTGGTGGTGCAGGAGCGGCAGATGTCGGTGTCGACGGTGATGTGCGGGCGGTCGCCGACGTCGAAGTCGACGGTGTCCATCCGGTCGTCGAAGGCGATGTCGCGGTAGGTCATGTTCGCTCCTCAGCCGAAGGTGCGCAGTCCCGCCCAGGCGTCCGCGGCCAGCTGCCGCAGCTTCACCCCGTGGCGGGCTGCGGTGTCGCGGAAAAGCTTGCGCATACCGGGTTTCGGTTTCGGGTTGCCGACGGTGAACACGCCCTGGGCGAAGTCGCACAGCAACTTGGGGTACTGCTGCTGGACGCGGTCGGACAGCACCAGGTGCGGTGCGCGCTGCAGGTTCTTGTGGTCGATGAGCACGAAGTCGTTCTCCAGGCGCTCGCGGTAGCCGTCGGGACGCCCCTCGGCCACCGCGCGTCCCGCGGCGAGGCCCGAGCCGATGGCGAAGTTGACCCCCTCCAGCCAGATCCCGGCGGCCAGGCACATGCTCGCCGCATCACCCGCGATGAGCAGTCCCGGCGCGGAGAGCTTCGGCATGCTGCGGTATCCGCCTTCAGGGATGAGATGCGCGGAGTACTCCTTGAGCTCGGCACCGCGCAGGTAGGGCGCGATGGCCGGGTGTTCCTTGAGCCCGGCCAGCACCTCCTCGGGACGCCGCCCCGATTCGGTCAGACCGGTCAGCGAGAGCACGACGCCGACGCTGATCGTCTCCCGGTTGGTGTAGAGGAACCCGCCTCCCGGGATGTCGCCGGTGCAGCCGAGGATCTCGAAATCGGCTCCGTGCGCGCCGGTGAGCCCGAAGCGCTCCTCGATCGTCGTGCGCGGCAGCGCGAGGGTTTCCTTGACCCCCAGCGTCTGGTTTCCCGGGTCGGTTTCCGGCAGCAGTCCGGCCTGCTTGGCCAGGAACGAGTTCACCCCGTCGCAGGCGATGACCACGTCGGCCCGGATGTCGCCATCCGGCCGATCGGTGCGCACCCCGACCACTCGCCCGCTCTCCCGGATGAGCTCGGTGGCCACCGTGGAGGTCACCAGCTTCGCCCCGGCCTGGACGGCCTTGCCCGCCAGCCAGGAGTCGAACTCGGCGCGGTAGGTCGTCATCCCGTTGTACGGGGCCGATCCCCAGTCCTCGGTGCGGAAATCGACTGTGAGCGCCTGCTTGTCGGTGAGCATCATGGTGCTGCGGCGCGTGACCCAGCGCTGCACCGGGACCTCGCGCCACCACTCGGGCAGGACGTCGTCGAGCACCCGCCCGTAGACCACGCCGCCGTAGACGTTCTTCGATCCCGGGAACGGGCCGCGTTCGAGCAGGATCACCTCGCGCCCCGCGCGGGCGAGTTCGAGCGCGGCGGCGGATCCGGCGGGGCCGGCGCCGACCACCACGGCGTCGGTGCGTTCAGCCATCTCGGCTCCGTAGCAATCGGCGTGCCAGCTCGGCCAGCACCTCGGGCGCATCGGCGACGATCCCGAGGTCGGCCATCGCGGTCATCGGGCAGGACGGATCGGTGTTGATACTGACCACGTGCTCCGGTCTGCCGAGGCCACCGGTGTGCTGGGTCGCCCCGGAGACGCCGAACGCCACGTACAACCGGGGCTCGACCATCGCACCGGTGGTGCCGATCTGGCGGTCGTGCCCGGCCCAGCCCGCGTCGGTGACCACTCGGGTCGCCCCGGCGGATGCCCCGAGAGCGGCGGCCACCTCGGTCAAGGTCCGCAGCGCGGCGGCGCCGTCCGCGTCGGCGCCCACCAGACCAGCGCCCCCGCCGAAGATGCGCTCGGCCTCCTCGAGCTCGACGCTCTCGGGCTCGGCGGCGACGACCTCCACGACCTCGGCGTCGTGCACCCGTGGCGGAGCGGGGCCCTCGTGCGCTCCGGTCAGCGCCACGGGTTCGGGTGGCTGCCGGGAGTGCTCCACGCCCCGCAACCCCGGGATCAGGGTGACCACTGCCGCCGCGGGGAGGCGGACGCGGATTTCCAGCGCGTCGTCGAGCCTGGCGAGGTCGGCCGTGCCGGCGTCGCAGCGGGTGGCGCTCGCGTACAGCTCCCGCCCCGCGGCGAAGGCCAGTCTGGGGGCCAGGTCGCGGCCATCGGGTGTTGCCGGCAGCAGCACGACCCGCACCCGCTCCAGCAGCGGCGCGAGCGTCGCCGCCAGCGATCCCGGTGCGACCGGTGCCTCGAGCGTCCAGGTGCTGGTGGCCGCGATCAGCTCGCCCGCGGCGGCGGTGGTTCCGGTGCCCGCGAGCAGGACCGCCCCGCGGGCCTCGGCGACCGCTTCGTCGGCGCCCCGCGGCAGCGTTCCGTCGCGGACCACGACCACGGCCAGCAGCTCGGGCAGCTCGGGGTGCTCGGTCATAGTTCCACCGCCGCTCGATGCCCCTCGATCACAGCGGCGTGCGCGCGGCGGGGCGTGAGGCAGTCGCCGACCCGGTGCACCGGGAACGGCGCCTCGGCCAGTTCGTGCCAGAGCTCCTCGACGGGGCTCTGGTGCACCGCGCACACCACCCAGTCGAAGGTCTCCTCGGTGTGCTCGCCGGTGGTGTGCTTGAGGATCTGCACCGAGACCCCGCCGCCGTCGGCCGCGGCTCCCAGGACGACCTCGTCCGTGCGCTGCCCGATTTCCCTGGCGTGCGCACGAACGTTGAAGGTCTCCAGGTCCAGCGTGATGCCGAGGTCCTGGCCGACCACCATCCCCGGGGTGCTGATCGACACCGAGCAGCCCCGGTCGGCGAGCAGTTCGGCGACCGAGGTGGCCTGGTGAAAACCGAGCTCGTCGACCACCAGCACCCGTCCGCTGGGTTCGGCGTCTCCGGCGAGCACCTCGCGGACGTCGACGACGCGCTCCAGGTCCCCCGCCCACCAGGGCGATTGCGGACGTGCGCCGGTGGCCAGCACCACCGCGTCCGGGCGCTCGTCGCGGAGCAGCCGCGCCGTCGCCTCGGTGCCGGTCTTGAGATCCACGCCGTAGCGCTCGCATTCGGCGCGCAGATTGCGCACCACGTCGAGGAACTCCGCCCGGCTCGGCACGCTCGCGGCCTGCGCGACCTGCCCGCCGGTGTGCGGGCTCCGCTCGAACAAGGTCACGTGATGCCCGCGCTCGGCGGCCGTGGAGGCCGCCTGCAACCCGGCGGGCCCGCCACCGACGACCAGCACCCGCTTGCGCGCCCTCGGTGCGGGCAGCGGAACGGATTCCTTTCCGGTGCGGGGGTTCTCGATGCAGCCGAGCCAGCGGTTGAGCCCCATCCGGCCGACGCACTCCTGGTTGCAGGACAGGCAGGTGCGGATGTCGGTGGAGTGCCCGGAGCGGGCCTTGGCCGCGAAGTCGGCGTCGGCGATCTGGCCGCGCACCACCCCCACCAGGTCGCAGTGCCCCTCCTCCAGGGCGCGTTCGGCCTGCAGCGGGTCCTTGATGCGGCCGACGCCGACGACCGGGAGGTCCACGGCGCGCCGGATCGCGTTGGAGATGAAAAGGGCGTATCCGGGCGGGATCGCCATCGACGCCTCGATCATGTAGAGCGTGGAGGTGGCCACGCCGATCGAGGTGTTGATGTAGTCGACCTCGCCGGTGGCCTCGGCCATGCGGGCAACCTCGACCGCCTCGTCGATGGTGGTACCGCCCTCGATGAGCTCGTCCCCGCAGATCCGCACGCCCAGCGCCCGGTCCGGCCCGATGGCCTCGCGGACCGCGTCGACGATCTCCAGCAGGACGCGCGCGCGATTGCGCAGCGAACCGCCGTACTCGTCGGTGCGCAGGTTCGTGGCCGGGGAGAGGAAACCGCGCACGATCGACGAGTGCGAGCACTGCAGCTCCACGCCGTCGAAACCGCCCTCGGCGCAGTGCCCGGCGACCGTGCCGTAACCGGCCACCACCTCGGCGATCTCGCGGGCGTCGATGGCCTTGGGCACCTCGCGGAACATCGGGTCCGGCACCGGCGAGGGCGCCCACACCGGCAGCCGCGAGTACATCGACGAGGCCTGGCCGCCGTTGTGGTTGAGCTGCGCGAAGACCGGCACGCCGTGCGCGTGCACCGCCTCGGTGATGCGCCGGTAGCCGGCGACCACGCTCGGCTGGAACCCGTGGATGAGCTTCTCGTAGGGCCAGTCCGTGGGGTGGGTGGAGTGCTCCTCGGTGATCACCAGACCGGACCCGCCCTCGGCGCGAGCGGCGTAGTAGGCCGCGTGCTGTTCGGTCGGGTGGCCGTCGCGGGCGTAGTTGGTCAGGTGCGCCGAGAAGACGATCCGGTTGGGCACGGTCACCGGGCCCAGGCGCAACGGGGAGAACAGGTAGCGCGTCATCGCGGCCCTCCCACCGGTACCGACATCCGCTGCGCGGCGCGCCGACCTTCCAGGATCGCCTCGTGCACGGTCCGCGGCGCCACGTTGTCGCCCGCGCGTCGCTCCGCCGGCAGGCTCGTGTCCGGCAGCCGGTGTCCGCAGTGGACGACGGTGGCGGCGGGCACCTCGCGGCGTTCCGCGGTGAACACGTCCTCCAGCACCACGTGGTCGGCGTGCACCTCGCGCAGCAGCGAGCGCTTCTGCAGGGCGACGCCCGCCCGCTGCAACCGCGCGTTGGCATCGGCCAGATCGCCGGTGATGGCCAGCTGCGTTCCCACGACCTGGTCCTGGGTGACGATCGCGGTCGCGGAACCCCGTCCGGCCAGCAGCTCGGCGATCCCCACGCCGACGGCGTCGCCGACCGGGTCGAACACGAGCACCGGATCGGCGGTCTCCGCGCCGTCGAGCAGTTCGGTGACGTCGAGGACGGTGCCGCCGCGGATCTCGTAGCTTCGCGGCCCGGGTGCCGAACCGGTCGCCACCAGCACCTCGCGGTCGGTGAGGTCGTTCTCGCCCGCCTCGACGCCGAGGCGGACCCGCACGCCGAGCCGCCGCAGTTCGGCGCTCTGCCAGTCGACCAGTTCCCGGAGCCTTCCCCGGCCGCCGACCTCGGCGGCGCGCGACGCCATGCCGCCGAGCCGATCCGCGCGCTCGACGAGCTCGACCGGCCGCCCCTGCGAGGCCAGCACCCGGGCGGCCTCCATACCGGCGGGGCCTCCCCCGACCACCAGCACCGGGTCGGCTTCGGCCGGGCTCCGCGAGTCCGGAAGCCCGATCATCGGGGGTTCTTCGGTCTCGTGCCCCGCTACCGGATTCGCCACGCAGCTGACCAGCGGATTCCGGTTGTCCCGGACGCGGCACTTCTGATTGCACAGCACGCAGGGGCGGATGCGCTCGCGCTCGCCCGCGCGCAGCAGGGCGACCAGGTCCGGTTCGGCGATCTGCGCCCGGGTCATCTCGACGAGGTCGGCGGCCCCGTCGTCCAGGACCCGTTGGGCCTGGTCCGGGTCGACCACGCTGCCCTGCAGGACCACCGGGACCCGGCCGGCGACCGCCGCCCGCACGTCCCGGCACAGGTCGATGTTGAAGCCCGGTTCGGTGTGCAGGTCGGGGTGGGTCGCCGAAGCGCCCATCGCCGAGCCGCGGACCACGACCAGGTAGTCGATCCACTCGACAGCGGCTTCCACGATCTCCGGCGCGGCCTCCGGGGTGATGCCCGCCCAGGGGGCGAGCTCATCGCAGGACAGGCGCAGTCCCACGATCCCGGTTCCCGCGGCCTCGCGAACCGCGGCCAGCACCTCGCGCAGCAGCCGCGTGCGGTCGCTGCCGTACTCGTCGCCGCGCTGGTTGGTCAGCCCGGACAGGAACTGCCGCACCAGCGAGAACTGCCCCGCCTGCACCTCGACGCCGTGCAGGCCGCTGCGCATCGCCGCCTCCGCACCGGCGCCGAAGCCCGCGACCAGCGCGTCGACGTGCCGCTGGTCCATCTCCATCGGCAGTTCCCGCGAGGCCACGTCCGGCACCCTCGAAGGTGCCCACAGCGCGCGCTGGGAGAACGCCGAGGATCCCTGCGAACCGGAATGCCCGAGCCCGGCGAGCACCACGGTCCCGTGCGGCCGGCAGGCCTCGGCGACCGCGGCCCAGCCCGGGCCGCAGTCGCGGGCCAGCGGTGCGCGTTCGTAGGGGCGGTCGGAATCGTGCACGCTCGCGGTCTCGGTGACCAGCACGCCCGCGCCACCCGCCGCGCGCGCGGCGTAGTAGGCGACGTGCCGGTCCGAGATGTCGCGTTCGCGCGCGAGATTCGTCTCGTGCGGCCCGAAGAGGACGCGCGACGGTGCGCGACTCGTACCGATCCCGATGCCCTCGGTCAGGGCCACGGTCAACCCACCAGCGGGCTGGAGTCGCACGGCTTCGCCGGAACGGTCGGCATTCCGAGCCCGACCTGGCGCTTCTGCGAGCCGCGCGAGTGGTCCTGCCCCGCCTTGGGCAGGTCGCCCTTGTCCACGAGGGACAGAGCGGTTTGCCCGTGGCCCTTCACGCACTCGGGATCCGGGCCGTCGAGCGGAAGGCCGGTGAAGAACTTGGCCGCCATGCACCCGCCCTGGCACGCGTCGAAGGCCGAGCAGGAGGCGCACGCCCCGGCCGACTGCGGTTCCCGCAGTTCGGTGAACAGCTCGGACTCCTGCCACACGTGGGTGAAACCGCCCTCCTCGCGGACGTTTCCGCCCTTGAACACGTCGTGGATCGCGAACGGGCAGGCGTAGACGTCGCCGACCGGATCGATCAGGCACACCACCCGGCCCGCGCCGCAGAGGTTCAGCCCCTGCAGCGGTGTGGAGCCCAGCGCGTTGAGGTGGAAGAACGAGTCGCCCGTCAGCACCTGATCGCCGTGCCGCACCAACCAGTCGTAGATCTGGCGCTGCTGCTCGTCGCTGGGGTGCAGCTCGTCCCACACGTCAGCGCCGCGCCCGGAGGGCCGCAACCGGGTGATTCGCAGCTGCGCGCCGAAGTGATCCGCGATGGCCTTGAAGTCGTCCAGCTGGTCGACGTTCTGGCTGGTCATCACCACCGAGATCTTGATCTCCGGCATGCCCGCGTCCGCGAGGTTCCGCAGCGCGCTCATCGCCATGTCGTAGGAACCGGGCCCGCGCACCGCGTCGTTGACCTCGCGCGTGGCGCCGTCCAGCGAGATCTGCACGTCGACGTAGTCCGTCGCGGCCAGCCTGCGGGCGTTCTCGGCGTCGATGCGGAAACCGTTGGTGGAGAACTTCACGCCGACCTGGTGGTCGATGGCGTAGTCCAGCAGTTCCCAGAAGTCCGGGCGCACGGTCGGTTCGCCGCCGCCGACGTTGACGTAGAAGACCTGCATCCGCTGCAGCTCGTCGATGACCGCCTTCATCTCCGCGGTGGACAGCTCGTCCGGGTCGCGCCGACCGGACGAGGACAGGCAGTGCTCGCAGGCCAGGTTGCAGGCGTAGGTCCATTCCCAGGTCAGGCAGATGGGGGCGTCCAGGCCGCCCTTGAATTGCTCCACCAGCGAAGGTACCGGTGCTGTGCTGGTCATTTCGGCTCCACGGGACGTCGTTGTCAGCTAGGTGCCTCAGGGGTCCTTTCAGGATGCGGCGCCCGCCGCACGCGGTGCGGGATTCAGCCTGCACCGCCGCGGGCTTTCAGGCGTCGCCGGGCGAGGACAGCCGCAGCGCCGCGCGGGCCGCTGCTCAAATCGCGGATCAAAGCCCGCACTGGTGTCCCCTTGTTCGAGTTTCGGATCCTGCGGCCGCGCGGTGCTTCGGAACCGCCCGGCGGAATCGGCCGGGCGAGCGGAAGCCGGAGACGGTCACTCCGCCTGCGGCCGGATCATGTCGGAGGCGGCCAGGGACGCCAACGCGTTCCGGAACTGCGGACGTCGCTGTTCGGGAAAGCCCTGCAGGGCGTCCTCGACACTGGGGTGGTCCTCCAGCTCGCGCACGAGTTCCACCAGTTCGGGCACTTTGAGGAACGACAGCTTCCGGTTCCCGAAGTGGTAGGCGAGCGCCCCGAAGGGCTCGGGGCGCAGCGCCACCTGCGGGTTGAGCCGGTAGCCGACGCTCGCGTCGAATTCCACCGGTGCGGCCACGATCAGTAGACCCCGCACATCCCGTCGATGGAGACCTCTTCGACGAGGAGCTCCTCCTCGACGGCGGGTTCGGTGGTGGTGCTCAGTTCGTTCTGTTCGTCAGCCATGCGATGCTCCTCACAGTTCGAGCTACCCTCGACACAGTATTTGCACCGAGTGCATTTTTAAAGACCTGGAGCGAAACCCGTTGCGAAGTGACACATCCGGACCAATGCCGCGCGCAGGTCGGCGCAACATCACCAGCGCGGCCGAGCTGGAGGAGACCGCCTTCGAACTGTTCGACGAGCACGGCTTCGAGCACACCACGATCGCCGACATCACCGCGGCGGCCGGCATCGCGCGCCGCACGTTCTTCCACTACTTCCCGTCCAAGAACGACATCCCGTGGGGCGATTTCGACGCGGGACTGGAGCGGATGCGCGCCGAATTCCGCGCGCTGCCGCGCGACCTGCCGCTGCTGGACGCGGTGCGGCACTGCGTGGTCGAGTTCAACCGGGTGCCGGACGAGCAGCTGGCGGGGCACCGCAGGAGGATGCGTCTGATCCTGGGAGTGCCCGCGCTGCAGGCGCATTCGACGCTGCGGTTCCAGTCGTGGCGGGAGGTGGTGGCCGAGTTCGTGGCCGACCGGCTGAACGTGCCGCAGGATTCGCTGACACCGCAGACGATCGCGCACGCGACCCTGGGCGTGGCGGTGGCGGCCTACCACCAGTGGCTCGCCCGGCCCGAGCTGGAGCTCTCGCAGCTGCTGGACACGGCGATGCGCGAGCTCGCAGCCCACGCATCGCCGCCGAACGGTCAGTAGTCCTGGTCGCCGTAGACGATCAGCCCGCGCAGGTTCTTGCCGTCCCGCATGTCCTGGTAGCCCTGGTTGATGTCCTCGAGCTTGTAGGTCGTGGTCACGAGTTCGTCGAGCTTGAGCACGCCGTGGCGGTAGAGCTCGAGCAGCCGCGGGATCTGGGTGCGCGGGCTGATCCCGCCGAAGATGGCTCCCTGCAGCCGCTTCTGCAGCAGGGTCAGCTCGAACAAGGCCACCTTCGCGTCGACCTGTTCGAAGTGGCCCATTCCGGTGACCACGGTCTGGCCGCCCTTGGCGGTCATCGACAACGCCGGCTGCAGGTGCTCACCGGTCGTGTCGCCGACGGTGATGATGACCGGATCTGCCAACTGACCCCAGGTCAGCTCCGCGACGGTTTCCTGCGCCTCCTCCATCGAGGCGAAGGTGTGGGTGGCTCCGAACTCCACGGCCTTGTCCCGCTTGAACTCGACCGGATCGATGGCCACCACGTAGCGCGCGCCCGCCGCCGCCGCGCCCTGCACGGAGTTGATCCCCACGCCGCCGATGCCCACCACGACGACGGTGGAGCCCGCCTTGACCCCGCCGATCTCGGTGGCCGAACCCCAGCCGGTGGAGACCCCGCAGCCCAGCAGCGCGGCCTTGTCGAGCGGGATGTCGTGCTCGATCTTGATCACCGATGCCTGGTTGACCGTCACGTGCGGCGCGAAGGTCCCCAGCAGGCACATCGGGGCGACCGGGTCCCCACCCGAGGTCGTGATCCGGTAGTCGCCGCCCGAGATGGACTGGCCGGTCAGCAGGTTCGCACCGGCATCGCAGAGGTTCTGCTGCCCCCGCGCGCACGCCCGGCAGGTACCGCAACCGGGGATGAATGCCAGCACCACGTGGTCGCCCTCTTCGATCCCGGAGACACCGGGCCCGACCTTGGTGACCACCCCGGCACCCTCGTGACCACCGAGAGCGGGGTAGAGAGCGATCGGCGTGGCCCCTGTGCGCAGATGTTCGTCGGAGTGGCACAGGCCGGAGGCCGCGAGCTTGACTTGCACTTCCCCGGCGATCGGATCGCCCAGGTCGACTTCTTCGATCTCCCAGTCCTCGCCGGGCCCGTGCAGAATCGCGGCCTTCGTCTTCATTGCCACTCCTCGCTGAATGGGGAAGAACGCATCGCCAGCTGAGCATGAGAAGCCGCTCACATCGAAGTCAAGGAAGCGGGCACGATCGGGGCAAGGCTCTACCGGCGCACGATGAGCAGCGGGCACGGCGCGTGGTGGATGAGCTTGTGACTGGTCGAGCCGAGGTGGGCGCCCGCGACTCCGCCCCTGCCGTGCGCGCCGACGACCACGAGCTGGGCGTCCGCGGCCTGCGCGAGGAGCTCGGGAACGGCCGCGCCGCGGCGCACGACCCGCTCGACCGTCACGTCCGGGAACCGTTCGGCCCCGCCCGCGAGAGCATCGGCGAGGAAGCGCTGCTCGACCTCCGCGAGTTCCCCCTCGGGGAGCCGCGAGCGCAACCACTTCAGATCCAGCCCGACGATCTCCCAGGCGTGCACGGCGCGCAGCGTCACGCCGAGACCGTCGGCGATGGCGAACGCCCGGTCGAGCACCGGGACGGCCGAGAACGGATCGTCGACACCCGCCACCACCGGGCCGGAGATCGGAAACCGCGGCGGATCGCCGACGTCGGGCACCACGACCACCGATGACCAGGCGTGCGCGACCACCTTGACCGCCACCGAACCGGCGAGCAGGCCCGCGAATCCGCCGAAGCCGCGGTCGCCGACCACCAGCAGGTCCGCCTCGGCGGACTCGTCGATGAGCACCTTCTCCGGCGTTCCCGGCTGCGAGGCCGTGACCACCCGCACCCCGGCGAACTCGCGGGCTGCGGCTTCGGCCTGGTCCAGCCAGCTGCGCACCTGCTCGCGAACCCGATTCGCGTTCTCCTGCGGCCAGTGCAACCCCGTGATACCGGTCAGCACCGGTTGCGCGGTCTGATCGGCGTAGACGATCCGCAGCTCGCAGCCGCGGCGCGCGGCCTCCCCCGCCGCCCACGCCGCGGCGTTGCGCGCGACCGCGGATCCGTCGATGCCCACCACGACGCCGCTCATGCCCGAACCTCCCGGTGTGGTCGCCACCCCACCAGGGTCGTCGACGCGCGGCGTGCTCGCGCGGCCGGAGCTCGGCCCGCTCCCCGGAGGAGTCCGCGCCTAGCCGGGCAGGCGGCCCGGGACCAGCAGTTCGGCGTTGCGGTCCGGGTAGCCGCCGAGCTGGGCGAGGTCGGTGTGCGGGTCGTTGAAGGACAACTCGCGGTAGAGGGCGGCCAGCGCCTCCGGGGAACGATCGTCGTAGTCCGCCCGGTACGGGCTGTCCGCCTCGATCAGGGTGGTCAGCAGGGACAACGTGCCGTCGCGGTTGTCCGCGACCTCGATCACCCTGGCCAGTTGCGGGAAGTCCACGTGCGAGGCGGTGTTGATCTCCCAGAAGCCGCAGGCCGGGTCGTTCGCCGGATGCGGGGTGATGGCGTTGCTGTGCGTGTGGCCGTTGACCCAGGCCAGCACGTTCGGGAAGCGGTTGAGCAGCCGCACCACCGCCGCGCCGTCGACCCGCGGCTCGCCCGGATCGCGGAAGTCCGGCAGCAGGGCGGTCATGGTCCCGCTGGTGTGGTGGCTGAACAGCACGAACAGCTCGTCGTCGACCGATCGGCGCTGCTCTCGTCCCACCAGGTCGTAGTAGCGCGAGCTGCCGCGGGTGAGCACCCGCTTCAACCACTCGTACTGCCGCAGCCCCAGCGACCCCTCGGCGAAGCCCGCCGTGTTGGTGCTGTCCAGCGCGATGCCGGTCACGCCCGGCGCGATGCCGAAGGTGTAGTGCGGCGCGGGGTCGTCGGCGTCGAAGCCGTGCCCGGCCGGCCCCGGACCGGTGTTGTCCGGGTCGAGGTGCGCTCGGATGAACTCCTCGGTGGTGAACGGATGACGGCGCTCGTCCGGGGTCACGGTGCGCCCGATGCCGTTGCCGCCCAGCAGCAGCGCGGGTGATACCTCGCGCCGCCCGTCGAGCATCTCGGCGACCGCCCGGGACTCCCGCTCGTCGCGGCCCATGATCTTGCGATCGCCGGTGTACCAATCGGCGAGGCGCGGGATCGCCTCGTCGGCGATGGTCCCCATGACGCTGTTGTCGTGGTTGCCGAACACCGCGTACCAGGGGATCTGCAGCCCAGGGCTGTCGACCGGTCGCAGCGCGTCGGCGAAGAAGCCGTCCAGCACCGGGAATCCCCGCCCGCGGAAGTCGTCCGCGACGCCGCCCTCGGGATGCCAGTACAACGGGTCGCCGGAGTTCTGCACGCCTTCGTAGGCGCTCGGATCGCCGGTGTTCTGGGTGAACCGGCCGCCGTTGAGGACGGAGAAGTACCAGTCCAGCTCGGCGAGCTCGTGGTTGTCGGTGCTGTCCCCGGTGGTGATCGCGAAGTCCATCGGGCGTCCGGTGACCGGGGCCCTGCGCAGCGCGTTGACCCGTCGCACCAGGTGCGCGGCGGCCAGCCCGCCGAGCGCCTCCTGCGGGCGGAAGGCGCCGCCGGCCAACGGGTGCAGGTACTCGAACCGGGCCGGGCTCTGCGCATCGGTCAGGTGCAGGTCGGTGAACTGGGTGAACGCCGCGAGCGAGCGCCTGCGGTCCGCGCGCCCGGCCGCGGCCCGGGCCAGTTCGGTGCGCACCACCTGCGGCCAGCCGGCACCGGCCGTCAGCCGCCGGTACCCGTCGCCCGCGGCGGGCCGGGCCGCCGCCTCCAGCGTCGTGCCCGCCGCGTCGAACCGCGCCGAGCGCGCCCACGCCGCGCCACCGAGCAACCCGCTGCCGATGGCCGTTCCGGTGAGCCCCGCCGCGGCCAGGAAGCCGCGCCTGCTGATACCCGCCATGTCCGCCCCGGTTTCGATTTCCGATCAGTCGATCAGAAACCTTTTCATGTTTTCCGGAGGCCGCACACCTCGATTCGGGTGACCAGCGGGCGAACGGACGACAACAGCCGGAGATCAGGAGTCGGTCACGTCCAGGGCCGCACCGACGATGGCGTCGGCGTCGATGCCGTGATGGCGGTAGACATCCTCCAGCGAACCGGACTGCCCGAATCCGGTGACCCCGAGGTGACTCGCGCGCACGCCGTTGATGCCCGCCAGGAAGGCCAACGTGTGCGGGTGGCCGTCGAGGACGGTGACCAGCGGCGTCGCCCGGTGCGCCGGGAACACCTGATCCAGCACACCCGCGTCTCCCCCGGCGCCCTGCCTGGCCCGCACCGCGCGGAAGAGCAGGTCCGGACTGGTCACGCACACCACGTCGGCGCCGATGCCCTGCTCGGCCAGGCGATGCGCGGCCGCGACCGCTTCCGGCACCACCGCGCCCATCGCCGCCAGCGTCACCTGCGGCTCGTCGTGCCTGCGCAGCGGGTAAGCGCCACCGATCACCTGGTTGCGGCGGCGTTCCCTGGCAGCCGGGTCGGTGGGCACCTCGGCCAGCGACTGCTCCACCGGCCGGGTGGACAGCCGCAGGTAGGCCGAAGAGCCGCCCGGCTTGCCGAGCTGGGCCATCGATGCCAGCAGGCACCACTCGGTGTCCTGGGCGAAGGCGGGTTCGTAGGTGGTCACGCCGGGCTGTTCCAGACCGATCGACGGCGTGTGCACGGACTGGTGCGCGCCGCCCTCCGGGGCCAGGCTCACACCGGAAGGAGTGCCCACCAGGATCGATTGACCGCCGCCGTAGACCCCGAACGACCAAGGCTCCAGCGCACGTCCCAGGAAGCAGTCGTAGACCACGCCGATCGGCAGCAGCGGCTGGCCCCAGCGGCTCCAGGTGGAGCCCAGCTCGCCGAGCAGGCCGACCAGGTTCGTCTCCGCGATGCCCAGCTCGATGTGCTGGCCCGCCGGGCGTTCCTTCCAGTGCAGGATCGTCTCGGCGTCGTCGGCGAACCAGTCGGGCCGCTCGGTCGGCGACCACACGCCGACCTTGTTCAGCCAGCCGCCGAGGTTGGTCGTGGAGCTCACGTCCGGGCACAGCGTCACGACCCGCTCGGCGGCCTCCGGCGCGGAGCGGGTCAAGTCCAGCAGGGTGCGTCCGAGCGCGGCCTGCGTCGTCGTGGTGCCGGTGGGCGTGCGGCCGACATCGGCCGGCAGCCGGGGCGGCTTGACCCGCGCGCGCTCGCGGCGGCGCAACCGCGAGGCCGCGTCGGAGCAGCGGCGCGCGGCTGCGCTCCCGGGGGCGAACTTGCGCCACGGGTCCGCCGGATCGGCACCGACGCCCGCGGCCAGCTGCTGCATCTGCTCGCCGCTCAGCAACGATCCGTGGTTCTGCGGGTGGCCTTCGGTGGCCAGGCCGTAGCCCTTGATCGTGTAGGCGAAGACGACCGTGGGCCGGGTGTCGTCGATGGCCTTGAACGCCCCGTCCAGCGCACCCAGGTCGTGCCCGCCGAGGTTGCGGATGGCCGCGACCAGGGTCTCGTCGTCCAGATCGGACACCAGCCCGGCCAGCTCGGCGCTGTCCCCCGGAAGCCGTTCGCGCAGTTCGGAGGCACCGCAGCGCAGCAGCCGCTGATACTCGGGATTGCTCATCGAGTCGATGCGCTCGCGCAGCGCCTGCCCGCCGGGACGGGAGAACAGCTCCTCGAGCAGCTGCCCGTACTTGAGGGTCAGCACCTGCCAGCCCGCGGATTCGAACATGCCCTGCAGCCGGTGCGCGGCGATGCCGGGAACCACGCGGTCCAGCGACTGCCGGTTGAGGTCGACGATCCACACCACCTCACCGAGGTCGGCGACGGTGGGATCGAGGATCGCCTCCCAGCAGGCGCCTTCGTCGAGCTCGGCGTCACCGAGCAGCGAGTACTGGCGTCCGGTGCCCGCTCCACCGCCGTGCGTGTCGACGTAGCGGCGGGCGATGGCGCCCCAGATCGGGGCGGTCGCGCCGATGCCCACCGAGCCCGTCGAGTAGTCGGCCGGGTCCGGGTCCTTGGTGCGGCTCGGATAGCTCTGCAGGCCGCCGAACTCGCGCAACGTGGTCAGGTGCTGCTCGTCGAGGCTGCCCAGCAGGTAGTTGATCGCGTGCCAGACCGGGGAGGCGTGCGGTTTGACCGAGACCCGGTCCGCAGCGGTGAGATGTTCGAAGTACAGCGCAGTCATGATCGACACCAACGAGGCGCAGGACGCCTGGTGCCCACCGACCTTGAGCCCGGAGTTGTTCGGCCGCACCCGGTTCGCGTGGTCGATCATCGCGGTCGACAGCCACAGCACCCGCTGCTCGACCTCGCGCAGATCCGCTTGCTCCGTGCGCGCAGGCACCACGCTCGTCATCACGCCTCCTCGCGTTGCCACATTGCGCCAAGCAGAAGACCAAGAAGACAATGTCTGCACAAGTACCGGATGCGGATTTGCGCAATCTGCACACTAGCGGTGCCGATGCGCCGCGCGGAGGTGGACAAATTGCCCAGTGCGCAGGCCCTCGACGACGTCGATGTGCGGCTGCTGCTCGCGCTGCGCGAGGACCCGCGGGCCACCGTGGTGGCCCTGGCCGAGAAGGTGGGCCTGTCGCGGAACACCGTTCAGTCCAGGCTCGCGAAGCTGGAGCCGCGCCTCGGTTCCTTCGAGCGCCGCATCGACCCGGCGAGCCTGGGCTACCCGCTGTCGGCGTTCATCACCGTGCGGGTCACCCAGCAGATGCTCGACGCGCTGGCCGACTCGATGGCCGAGATTCCGGAGGTCGTGGAGGTCTTCGGCCTCACCGGCGAGTCGGACCTGCTGGTCCGGGTGGTCGCGGTGGACGCCGACGACCTCTACCGGATCGCGGGTCAGATCCTGAACACCCCGGGCGTGGAGCGCACCCACTTCTCGCTGTCCATGCACACCCTCGTCGACTTCCGCCTCACCCCGCTGATGCGCCGGGCGGTCGAGGACGCCTAGGGGTCCTTGCAGTACGCGTCGGAGCCGCGTGCCACTGCTCAAGGAGCGGATCCCGCAGCTACGCGGCGGTCAGAACCCGCACCGCCACGCAAGCTCCAAACAGGAGTATCTCCTTAGGGGTGACTTCAGTTTGGGGTTGCGGGCAGCGCCGGGAGCGGAACCTCGGACGCCGTCGGGCTGTGGGATCCGCGACTTGAGCAGCCACTGCAAGCACCCTCAGTCCCGAGTGAGCTCCGCGCGCACGCCGAGCAGCCGGACCGGGCGGTCCAGCGGGAACCGCCCGAGCGCCTGCTGCGCCGCAGTTTCGATCGGCTCGAAGTCCCGGGTCGGCTCGCCGAGCGTGACGCCGTGGGTGTGCGTCCCGAAGCGGGAGTCCCGGACCTTGACCACCACCCTGCGGGCGAGGGTTTCGTCGGCCGCGAGGTCGTCGCACACCTGCCGGGCAAGGCGGGTGACCTCGGCGCGCATCGGCTCCTTCTCGTGGAGATCGCGCTGGAAGGTGACCTCCCTGCCGTGCGAACGAGCGCGGAACGGTTCGTCGGTGACCGGGCTGGAGTCGTAGCCGTGGGCGAGGGCGACCAGCCACGGGCCGATGTTCGGACCGAACTCCCCGGCCAGGTCGTCCATCGGGGTGCGCGCCAGCTCGGCGACGGTCGCGATCCCGCGAGCGGCCAGCTTCTTGGCGGTCTTGCCGCCGACTCCCCAGAGCGCGTCGGTGGGCAGCTCGGACATCACCTCGACCCAGTTGGCGACGTCCAACCGGAAGACCCCGGCTGGTTTGGCCATGCCGGAGGCCAGCTTGGCGCGCAGCTTGTTGTCCCCGATTCCCACCGAGCAGTTCAGCGCCGTGCGGTCGTGCACGCACCGCTGGACGTAGCGGGCGATCTGCTCGGCGTCGTCGGTGTCGACGAGCATGAACGCCTCGTCCCAGCCCGCCACCTCGAGAACCCCGCCGAGCTCGCCCAGCACGCCCATCACATCGGCCGAGGCCGCCAAGTAGGTCTCCCGGTCGGCGGGCAGGAACACCGCCTCCGGGCAGCGCGAGGCCGCCGTGCGCAGCGGTGTTCCCGAACGCACCCCGCGTTCGCGGGCCTCGTAGGAGGCACCCGCGACCACGCCGCGCTCGCTCCGATCACCGGAGCCGCCGACCAGCACCGGCCGTCCGCGCAGCTCGGGGTGTCGCAGCAGCTCGACGGCGACGATGAACTGGTCGAGATCGATGTGCAGCACCACCCGTTCCACGCCGGACAGCATCGTCGGAAACGCCCGATCGCGCCAGGCTGCGCGCCGACGCGGCGCGCACGCGGCAGACTTGCCGGATGAGCAAACGCAGCGCTGGGATCCTGCTCTACCGCCCCGGCCCGCAGGTGCTGGTGGTGCACCCGGGCGGACCCTTCTTCAAGAACAAGGACGCCGGAGCGTGGACGATCCCGAAGGGCGAGTACGCGCCCGGCGAGGATCCGCGCGCCGCCGCGCTGCGCGAGTTCGCCGAGGAGGTGGGCACGCCCTTTCCCGGCGCGGACCTGCTGGAGCTCGGCGAGGTCAAGCAGCGCAACGGCAAGCTCGTCACGGCGTGGGCCGCCGAGGGCGATTTCGACACCGATGCGTTGCGCAGCAACGAGTTCGAGATCGAGTGGCCACCGCGCTCGGGGCGCCGCAGGTCCTTCCCGGAGGTGGATCGCGCGCTGTGGTGCGATCCGGACACCGCGCGGGAGAAGCTCATCGCCGCGCAGGCCGCTTTCGTCGACCGCCTGCTGGAACAGCTGGGCTGAGCGCTCAACCCGCCAGGAACTCGGTGAGCAGAGCGGTCACCCGAGCCGGGTTGTCCTCCTGCACGAGGTGGCCCGCGTCCGGGATCCACTCGAGACGCGCGTGCGGGATGCGAGCGGCCAGTTCCCGGCCGCGCTCGGCGGGCAGCCACCCGTCCCGGTCGCCCCACGCGATGAGCACCGGGTGATCCAGCTCGGAGTAGCGGTCCTCGACCTCGCGCGTGTAGCGCTCGTCGGCCTGGGCGATCTGCCGGTAGAACGCCGGTTGGCCCTGCTCGCCCAACCAGGGTTCGGTCAGCGCGTCCAGCACGTCGCCGCGCAGCTCGCGGTGCGCGGCGGTGGCGATGTAGCGGCGGACCAGGGCCTCGTGCAGGTGCGGGGGAAGCGCCGCGAAGACCTCGGACTGCTGGTTGACCAGGCGGAAGAAGTCCGAGCCCCACGGGCGGAGGCTGACCGCGTCGAGCAGCGCCAGGCTGTGGTAACCGATCCCGTCGAGCAGGGCGCTGCGCAGCGCCACCGCACCGCCGAAGTCGTGGGCGACGACGCGCGGCCGCTCCAGGCCCCAGTGTTCCAGCAGCCCGGTGAAGACGGCCTGCTGCGCGGCCAGCGAAACGTCCTGCCCGGCGAGCTTTTCCGAGCGGCCGTAGCCGGCCAAGTCCCAGAAGTACACCCGGTGGCGCATCGCGAGCGCGGTCGCCACGTCGCGCCAGACGTAGGAGGAGAAGGGCGTGCCGTGCAGCAGCACTACCGGATCGCCCTCGCCGAGGCATCCCCAGCGAATCCCGCCGTGCGCGGACTCGTAGGTCTCGGTCAGTTCCCACCGCATCGCCATCTCCCCTCCCGCCCGGCCTCGCCGGGGACCCGTCGCAGCCTACCCCGCGGTTCACCCGGAAATTCTCCGCGCTTCGGGCGTCGCGTAGGGACACTGGATCCATGGAACGCACGGAACCGCCGCGGATCGGCGGCGAACGCGAGATGCTGCGCGGTTTCCTCGACCATAACCGGGGAATCCTCGCGACCAAGTGCGCGGATCTCACCGAAGAGCAGCTGCGCAGGCACGCGGCGCCGCCGTCCGAGCTCACGCTGCTGGGACTGGTGCGGCACCTGGCCGATGTGGAGCGCGCCTGGTTCCGCAGGTGCGTCAACGCCGAGCACGACGTGCCCAGGGTGTGGTCGCACGACGACTTCCAGGCCGCCTTCGAGGTCTCCCGGGCCGGGGTTGCCGAGGCGTTCGCGGCCTGGGAGCACGAGGTGCGCCGGGCGCGCGAGATCGAGCGATCGGTGGATTCGCTGGACGCGGTGTTCCACCAGCCGAAGTGGGGCACCGACCTCTCGCTGCGCTGGATCCTGCACCACATGGTCGAGGAGTACGCCCGGCACAACGGCCACGCCGATCTGCTGCGCGAAGCCGTCGACGGCCGCACCGGGCAATGATCGGGCCCCGCCCGGAAGCACCGGACGGGGCCCGCACCAGCCGATCCTCAGGAGTCCAGCGAGGAATCCTTGGTCTCCTTGCTGAGCAGCAGCGCGAGCAGGGTGATTGCCGCGGCCGCGGACAGGTAGACGCCGACCCAGCCGAGACCGAAGGAGCCGGCCAGCCAGGTGGCGATGAACGGCGCCAGCGAGGCGCCGATCAGGCTCGCGACGTTGTAGGACACCGACGCGCCGGTGTAGCGGACCGCGGCCGGGAACAGCTCCGGCAGCAGCGCGCCCATGGGGCCGAAGGTGAAGCCCATCAGCGCCAGGCCGGTGATCAGGAAGAGCACCGTGGCCACGGCCGAGTGCGTGCCGAACCACGGGCCCATCAACAGGCCGAAGACGATGATCGCCGTGGTGGTGATCGCCAGCGGCACGCGGCGGCCGAAACGGTCGGCCAGCAGCCCGGCGACCGGGATGGTCAGGGCGAAGAACACCACGCCGACCATCAGCATCAGCAGGAACGTGGTGCGCGAGTAGCCCAGCCCGTCCTCGGCCGTGCCGAAGGCCATCGAGAACACCGTCATCAGGTAGAACAGCACGTAGGTGGCCAGCATGATGAACGTGCCCAGCACCAGCGCCTTGAAGTCGGTCCGGAAGACCTGCACGAACGGCACCTTGGCCCGCTCGTTGCGCTCCAGGACCTTGGCGAAGGCGGGGGTCTCGTGCAAGCTCAGCCGCACCCACAGACCGACCACCACCAGCGCCGCGGACACCAGGAACGGGATGCGCCAGCCCCAGCTCAAGAAGGCCTCGTCGCTCATGACGCCCGCCAGCAGCAGGAACAGCCCGTTGGCGAAGAAGAACCCGATCGGCGCGCCGAGCTGCGGGAACGTGCCGAACAGCGCCCGCTTGCGGCGCGGGGCGTTCTCGGTGGCCAGCAGCGCCGCGCCACCCCACTCGCCGCCGAGCCCCAGGCCCTGGCCGAACCGGCACAGCGCCAGCAGCAACGGCGCGACGATGCCGATCTGCTGGTAACCGGGCAGCAGGCCGATCACCACGGTGGAGATCCCCATGGTCAGCAGCGAGGCGACCAGGGTCGCCTTGCGGCCGATGCGGTCCCCGAAGTGACCGAACAGCGCCGAGCCGACCGGCCGCGCGACGAAGGCGATGCCGAAGGTCGCCAGCGACTGCAGGGTCGCGGCGGTGTCATCGCCCGCGGGGAAGAACAGGTGCGGGAACACCAGAACCGCCGCCGTGGCGTAGACGTAGAAGTCGTAGAACTCGATCGAGGTGCCTACGAGGCTGGCGAGCACGACCTGGCGAGTCGAGTTCCGCGGTGCTTGCCCGGATCCCCGTGCATCCGCAGCGGGGGCGTGGCCGACGGCCATGACGCCGAACCTCCTAATTCACACGATTGGACGATCCGGAACTTTACCCCTCCGCGACCACGCCTCGAGACGCCCCTCTCGCATTGTGGGCGAGGTCATCCGTGCGAGCTCGCGGTGCTACCGCGCTGACCTGCGCGAGCCCGCCCCGCCGCGCGAGGCGTCCAGAATGTGAGAAGCCGAACCGCCACCGGGGAGCCCGACGAGCCGGCGCGCGCGGGGAGGGCTTGCAGTTTTAGGCAAAACTGTCACGGGTCCCGATACTGGCGCCGCGGAGGGAATCCCGGGCGGCACCGTCGCTCGTCCTGGTGGAAGACGTCTTCGATCGGTTGCATCGCCTCGTCCGGGGCGAGGCCGTCGTCGGCGAAGAGATCCGCCCGTCTGCGCTTGCCAGCGCGCGTTGACGCCCTTCTCGGCCATCGCCGCGCGGCGGGGGCGGAAATCCCGATTCGGGTTTTCCGCCCCCGCTTTCACGCACCGCGTCGTCCTCGGGGCCGTTTCGGTCTGCGAGGACAGCCGCGCAGGCCGCCACTCAAGTCGCGGATCCCGCAGCCCGACGACGTCCGAGGTTCCGCTCCGGGCACCGCCGCGCAAACCGCGAACTGAAATAGCCCCTTAGACGACCGCCTCGTCGGCGTCGTCCGGGGTCTCGGCGCCGCGTTCCTTCAGCGAGGCGAAGCCCGCCGGGGGTTCCTGCCAGTGCGCGGCGTCGGATCCCTGCTGGATCGCCCGCCAGACCCGTTCCGGGGTGGCGGGCATGTCGACGTGGCGCACGCCAAGGTGCTTGAGCGCGTCGACCACGGCGTTCTGCACCGCAGGGGTCGCTCCGATGGTCGACGACTCACCGATCCCCTTGGCGCCCAGCGGGTTGTGCGGGGTCGGGGTTTCGGTGTTGTGCATCTCGAAGGACGGGAACTCCGCGGCCGACGGGATGGCGTACTCGGCGAGCGTGCCGGTCTCCGGGTTGCCGTCGGCGTCGAAGGAGACCTCCTCCCACAACGCCTGGGCGATGCCCTGCGCGGCGCCGCCGTGCTGCTGCCCGCGCACCAGCATCGGGTTCATGATCCGGCCGCAGTCGTCCACGGCGACGTGCCGGACCGGACGCACCTTGCCGGTCTCGACGTCCACCTCGACGACCGAGATGTGCGCGCCGAACGGGAAGGTGGCTCCGCCTGGGGCGAAGTCGACGTCGGCGGCCAGCCGCTCGCCCTCCGCTCCTGCCGTCTCGACCAGTTCGGCCCAGGTGATGGTCGCGTTCGGCACGCCCGCGACGCCCAGTTCGCCCGCGTCGGTGAGCTCGATGTCCTCGACGCCCGCCTCCAGCCGGGTCGCGGCCAGTTCCTTGGCGCGCTCCAGCACCTTCGCGCCGGCGTCGCGGACAGCACTGCCTCCGACCTGCAGAGACCTGGAGCCACCCGTTCCGCCGCCGCGCGGCACCTCGGCCGTGTCGGACTGGATGAACTCGATCGCATCCACCGGGATGCCGAGGGTGTCGGCCACGATCATGGAGAACGCGGTCGCGTGCCCCTGGCCGTGCGCGGACGTGCCGACCTTGATCCGGGCGCCGTTCTCGTGCACCTCGACCTCGGCGTAGTCGCCGGAGCCGCCACCGGTGATCTCGACGTAGGCGCTGACGCCGATGCCGAGCAGCGTGGTCTCACCGGCCTCGACGCGGCGAGCCTGCTCGGCGCGCAACTCGTCGTAGCCCGCCAGGCGCACGACCTCGTCGAGCGGCATCGCGTAGTCGCCGCTGTCGTAGTTGGCGCCCACCAGCGTGGTCATCGGCAGCTGGTCCGGGGACAGCAGGTTCTGCTTCCGCAGCGCCACCGGATCCACGTCCAGCTCGGCGGCGGCCAGATCCATCAGCCGCTCGAGCATCGCCGCCGCCTCCGGGCGGCCGGCACCGCGGAACGCCCCGACCGGGGTCGTGTTGGTCATGACCATCGCGCCGTCGTAGCTGATCTTCGGGATGTCGTAGACGCCCTGCGCCATCAACCGCGTCGGCCCCAGCACCAGCGAACCGCCGAACCAGGCGTAGGCGCCTGCGTCGCCGATGTTGCGGCAGCGCAGACCCACGATGCTGCCGTCTCGGCGCAACCCGAGCTCGGCGTACTGCACCTGGGCACGGCCGTGCGGCATGGCCTGCATGTTCTCCGAGCGATCCTCGATCCAGCGCACCGGCCTGCCCAGTTCGCGCGCCAGCGCCACCGCCACCGCGTGCTCCGGGATCGCCCCGGCCTTGCCGCCGAAGGCACCACCGACGTGCGGGGAGATCACCCGCACTCGCTCCGAATCCAGCTCGAACGCGGCGGCCAGCCCGGCTCGCACCCCGTGCGGCATCTGGGTGGACACGTGCACGGTGATGTCCTGGTCCTGCGCGGGGCCGCCGGGCTCGACCGCGACCGCGTTGCCCTCCAGCGGCACCACCGCGACCCGCTGGTTCTCGATGCGCGCCCGCGCGACCACCTCGGCGTCGTCGAGCACCGAATCCCCCTGCGAGTCGCGGAATCCGTCCGCGATGTTGCCGCCCAGCTCGGGGAACTGCGGTTCGGACGCGGGATCCATGGCCTGTTCCAAGTCCACGACCGCGGGCAACTCCTCGTACTCGACGTCGACCAGCTCGATCGCGTCGGCGACCGCGGTGGGGCTCTCCCCCACGACCACGGCGACCGCCTCGCCGACGAACCGCACCCGGTCGACGGCCAGCGGCGGGCGCACGACCCGCTCGTCGACCTGGATGAACGGCGGTGGCGCGGGCACGTTCAGCTCGCCCGCGGAGTACGCGCCGACGATGCCCGGTGCGCTCTTGGCCGCGCTCGTGTCCACCGAGACGATCTCGGCGTGCGCCAGTGGCGAGCGCACGAAGCCGATGTGCAACATGCCGTCGAGCTGGAGGTTGCCGATGTAGGTACCTCGCCCGTTCAGCAGATCCGGGTCCTCGACCCGTCGAACTTCAGTCCCCAGCAATGAACCCGCCATGCGTGAACCCTATCCCTCGCGCGCGACAACAGCGGTCGCGAATGCCACCGCATCGCGAACTCAACCGGGTTGTGGGGCGGGAAATTCCCCGTCCGCCACGAATTCGCCCGACCGACTGGACGGCAGCCCGCAACGCCGTTGACCCGCCGTGTTCGGGGACGTACCTTCCGCCGCCCGCGAGACGGAAATCCCTACGCCGGTTCGATTCTCAACCAACCACCGGAACTGTCCGGCAGGCCGGACACAGTTCGATTTCGCTCACCCGATCCGTTGACCGCCCCTGTTCGCGTGGGTAGCTTTTCACAACCATAAGCGGCCCTTCACATTTGTGAAACGCACAATCCGCGCAAAGGAGCGCGCCATGAGCAGCAGCGTCGCGGACACCCCCAGCGATCCGTACGTCCTCACCGCCGATGGCATCAAGGATCCACCAACCGGCTGGAGGGGCAGCCTCAAATACCTCGGGCCGGGCTTGATCGTCAGCGCCTCGATCGTCGGCTCCGGGGAACTCATCGCCACCACTGCGCTGGGCGCCAAGGTCGGGTTCGTCCTGCTGTGGATGGTCATCCTGTCCACAGCGGTGAAGGTCGCGGTGCAGGCCGAGCTCGCGCGTTGGACGATCCTGACCGGCAAGCCCGCGCTGACGGGGTTCAACGAGGTGCCACCGAAGTTCGGCCGGATCGGCTGGATCAACGTGCTGTGGATCATCATGGCGCTGTCGAAGTTCCTGCAGATCGGCGGGATCGTCGGCGGCACGGCCACCGCGCTGAGCACGCTGATCCCGGTCGGTGGTGAGCCGATGAGCATGACCTCGCTGTCGGTGTGGACGGCGATCGTGGTGGCGGGCAGCATCGCGCTGCTCTACTCCAACCACTACAGCCTCGTCGAGCGCGGCGCGTTCGCGCTCGTCGCGGTGTTCTCGGTGGCCACCATCTGCATCGCGGTGGGTCTGCCGTTCACGCCGTTCGCCTACAGCGGCGGGGACGTGCTCAGCGGGCTGACCTTCGCCATCCCGGCGGGCGCGATCGGCGCGGCGCTGGCGATGTTCGGCATCACCGGGGTCGGCGCCGACGAGATCACCTTCTACACCTACTGGTGCGTGGAGAAGGGCTACGCGCGCTGGGTCGGCCCGAACGACGGCAGCGAGGCGTGGAAGCAGCGGGCGCGGGGCTGGATCCGGGTGATGTACAAGGACGTGTTCATCTCCTGGGTGATCTACACGGTCGGCACCCTGGCGTTCTTCATCATGGGTGCGTCGGTGCTGAATCCGCAGGGCATCGTGCTCGAGGGCAACGAGATGATCGCGGTGCTCTCCCGGATGTACACCGACGTGATCGGCGAGGGCGCGGCGATCGCCTTCCTGATCGGCGCGACCGCGGTGCTGGGCTCGACGCTGTGGGCTTCGATCCCGAGCTGGTCGCGGATGTACACCAACGTGCTGGCCACGCTGGGCGCGCTCGACTGGAACGACGGCGTCGCGCGGCAGAAGTGGGTTCGCGGGTTCACCGTCGCGCTGCCGATCCTGTGGGGCGCGACGTTCCTGTCGATCTCCTCGCCGGTGGTGATGGTGCAGATCGGCGGCGTCGTGACCGGCATCTTCCTGCCCGCGGTCGTGGTGGCGGTGTGGTACCTGCGCAACACCCAGGTGGAACCGGAGCTGCGCGGCGGGCGCTGGTTCAACGCGGTGCTGACGATCAGCAGCGTGGGGATCACGCTGCTGGGCATCTACAGCCTGGCGGAGGTCTTCACCGGCTCCGGCTGACAACTCCCGGCGCGGGCATCGCCGCTCCCCGGTGCTCGGACCGCGACGTTCGGCTCCGGCCTCCGGGGAGCGGCTCGCTCACGCGGGGACGGTTCGCAGGGCCGACCCACGCTCGTCCGCGAGCGCGGGTCAGCCCTGCGGTCACGGCGGGTCAGCAAGGCAGTGCGCAGCGCTCGCGAACTTGAACCGGGCAACGTCAGCGGTCAGTGTTGAGGCAGCACCGCGAGCCTGGAGGGGATCCGACGTTGAGCCACGCCTTCGATTCCGTGACCGTTGCCGAGCTGCGCGCCCGGGGCAGTCTGAAGTGGACGCTGCACGAGGACGCGCTGGGCGCATGGGTGGCCGAGGCGGACTTCGGCACCGCTCCGCCGATCCTCGAGGCCTTGCACGCGGGCGTGGACTCGCTGAACTTCGGCTACTTACCACCGCGCCTGGCCGATGACATGGCCAAGGCGTGCTCGGAGTTCCAATTCCGCAACCACGGCTGGGAGGTCCCGCCCGAGCGCATCCGCCCGATGGCCGACGTTCTGGAGGTCTGCAAGCTCGCGATCGAGCACTTCAGCGCGCCCGGCAGCAAGATCATCCTGCCCACGCCCGCGTACATGCCGTTCCTGAACGTGCCCGCGAGCATGGGCCGCGAGATGATCACCGTGCCGATGGCCCGGGAGCAGGGCCGGTTCACCTTCGACCTCGACGCGCTGGACGCGGCGTTCCGGGACGGCGGCGACCTCCTCGTCCTGTGCAACCCGTACAACCCGCTGGGCCGGGTCTTCGCGCCCGAGGAACTGGACGCGGTCTGCGAGGTGGTGGACCGGCACGGCGGCCGGGTGTTCGCCGACGAGATCCACGCCCCGCTGGTGCATCCCGGCCACCGGCACGTGCCGTACGCCTCGTTGTCGGAGACCGCGGCCGGGCACGCGATCACGGCGACCTCGGCGTCGAAGGCGTGGAACCTGCCCGGGTTGAAGTGCGCCCAGCTGATCGTGTCCAACGAGGCCGACGCCGCCAAGATCGACGAACTCGGGCACCACATCTCGCACGGCGCCGCCAACCTCGGCGTCCTCGCCAACACCACCGCGTACCGGCAGGGCGAGCCGTGGCTGGCCGACGTCCTCGCCTACCTCGACGGCAACCGGCACGCGCTCGCCGACCTGCTGGCCGAGCACCTGCCCGGAGTCGGCTACGCGCCACCGGAAGGCACCTATCTGGCCTGGCTGGACTTCCGCGAGCTCGGGCTCGGTGACCACCCCGGCGAGTTCTTCCACGAGCAGGCGGGCATCGTGCTCGTCGACGGCCCCGCCTGCGGCGCCGAGGGAGCCGGGCACGCCCGGCTGAACTTCGCCACCCCGCGACCCGTCCTCGAACAGGTGGTGCTCGGCATGGCCGAGGCGGTCAAGGGCCTCTGATCGATCCGCGCGAGCGTCCCGGAACCGGATTCTTCGCCCGCAGGTCGTCGGCTGGTCACCCCGGTCTTACCGGAGCAGGACGTGCGGCGCTCACGATGTTCGCGTGCACGACGCGATCACGGCCGGGACGACCGGCCCGCGACCAGTACGCAGCCTCGCGGTCCTCGGCGACTCGGTCGCCGAAGGCATGGGCGATCCGATCGCAGGCCGGCGGTGGCGCGGTTTCGCGCCGCTGCTGGCCGAGGCGGTCGGTGCGGCCGCTCTGACCAACATGGCCTCCAGCGGCGCCCGGGTCGCCGACCTGTGGCGCGACCAGCTGCCCGCGGCGCTGCGGGCCGCACCGGACGCCGCGGTGGTCATGGTGGGCATGAACGACACCATGCGCGCGGACTTCGACCCGCGGTTGCTGTGGCAGCAGCTCAACCACGTGGTGTGCGCGCTGGTCGATACCGGAGCCGACGTGGTGACCATCCGGTACCACGATCACGCGCGCGTGTTCCGGCTGCCGGGACCGCTGCGACGGTTGCTGCGGCGCCGGATCGACTCGTTGAACCGGATCCTGACCGAGGTCGCCGAAGCGCACGGCGCCAAGATCGTGGACCTGGACCGCCTGCCCGGCGCGTACCACCCGGCGGCCTGGAGCGTGGATCGACTGCACCCCTCGGAGCTCGGCCACCGGATGCTGGCGAAGGCCTTCGCCACGAGCCTCGCCGAGTTCGGCCGAACGATCCCCGGCGAGGTATCGCTGACCTGCTCCGGTGGAGTCCCCACCTCCCGCTGGGACCACGCCCGCTGGCTCCTGGGCAAGGGAATCCCCTGGTGCCTCAGCAGAACCCACGACCTCTCCACCCACTTCCTCCGAACCCGCCGCCCCAAACCCGATCAACCCCCAAACCCACACCCGGCAGAGCCAAGTTCCGAATTACCTTGAATTCCGTCCCCCGAATTACCTGGAATTCGGTGTCGCGTTTTCGCGGGTTTTTGGAGAGATGACGCGATCGGGGTCGTGGTTGGCGGCGTGTTGAGTTGCGCCGCTGGCGCGCGGGTGGGTCCCGGCGTTCCGGAGCAGCGTTCGGCGCGACGTTCCGGGCCGGCGCCCGGGTGTGGTGAGCGCTGTTCTTGGCATCCGTTGTTCGGTGTCGTTCTGTCCGGGGGCTAGCTCTCGTCGGCGGGGTGCAGGTGGGACTTCTGGATCTTGCCCGAGCCGGTTTTCGGGAGTTCTTCGCGGATTTCCAGGCGGGCTGGGATCTTGTACCCGGCCAGCCGCGGCTGGAGGTGCTCGCGGAGCTCGTCGAGGGTGAGTGCGGCATCCTCGCGCGGCACGACGTGAGCGCACCCGACCTCGCCCCACTTGTCGTCCGGGACACCGACGACGGCCACCTCGGCGACCGCCGGATGCGTGAAGATCGCGCTCTCGACCTCGGCCGGGTAGACGTTCTCCCCGCCCGAGATGAACATGTCCTTGACCCGGTCGACGACGTACAGGTGACCTTCCTCGTCGAGCTTGCCCAGGTCACCCGACCGGAACCAGCCGTCCCCAGTGCGCGAGGCAGCGGTGGCCTCCGGGTCGTTCCAATAGCCGGGGCTGACGTTGGGCCCCTTGATCAGCACCTCCCCGGGCTCGCCCGGCGCGACGTCCGCACCGTCGGCGCCGACCACGCGCACCTCGGTGAACATCGTCGGCACCCCTGCGGAGCCGACCTTCCGCGCGCTCTCCGACGCTTCGAGAAACGTCGCGCCCGGCGCGGTTTCAGTCATCCCGTAGCCCTGGCAGAAAACCAGGCCGCGTCGCTGGTAGGTGCGGATCAGCGATTCCGGGATCGCCGCGCCGCCGGACATCACGATGCGCAGCGACGAGAGGTCGGCGTCCGCCCAGCGCGGCGAGGCGGCGAGGTCGGCGAACATGGTCGTCACACCGAAGAGCAAGGTGATTCCCCGCCGCTCGATGAGCTCGAAGACCTCCTCGACGCGCCAGCGCGGGGTGATCACCGCGCAGGCCCCCTTGAGCAGCGTCGGCAACAGGCACTGGTCGAGCGCCGCGACGTGGAACAGCGGTGCGCTGATCAGCGTGCGCTCCTCGCTGGTGACGTCGACGCCGACCAGCAGGTTGTAGGTGTTCCACACCAGGTTCGCGTGGCTGAGCATGGCGCCCTTGGGTTTTCCGGTGGTGCCCGAGGTGTAGAGGATGAGCGCGATGTCCTCACCGCGCACCGGGGCCTGCACCGGCTCGTCCTCTCCTTCGGCCAGGAACGCCTCGTAGTCCCGCTCCCCCGGCTCCGGCTCCTCGACGGCGATCACGAGACCGGGCCGACTTTCCAGCTCCCGCACTACTTCGGCGGACCCGCGACCGTAGACGAGCACGTCCGAACCGGAATTGCGCAGCATGTAGTCGATTTCGGGCGCGGCCAGCCGGAAGTTCAGCGGCACGAAGATCGCCCCGAGCAGCTGCGCGGCGAACATCGTCTCCACGAAGGCGGGGTGGTTGGCACCCAGATAGGCCACCCGATCACCCGCTCGCACCCCCTCCTCGCGCAGCCGGACCGCCAACCTACGGACCCGGCTCGCCAGCTCCGCGTAGGTCCAGCAGCGCTCGCCGAAGACCACCGCGGTCCGGCTCGGCGTCATCAGCGCCCTGCGGAGCACCCATCCGCCGATTCCCTCGATGTCGGTCAACTTGCCTCCCCTGCCCATCGACGCGCCGAAACCAGGTCGTCGCGGCTGGTTTCGGGAAGTACCCAGGCACAACCCACGGTCAGCGCGCAGCAAGCGGCGATGACCAGCGAGGTGGCGACCGGGCTCTGCAGCTGCGCGAACACCACCGGCGCGACACCGCCGCCGAGCGCGGCGATCTGGTAGCCGAGCGAGGCACCGGTGTAGCGGGCCCGGGTGCTGAACAGCTCGGTGTAGAGCGCGGCCAGCGGCCCGTAGATCATCGGGTGCAGCACGGATTGACCGAGCACCAGCGCGAGCGTGAGCAGCGCGGCGCTGCCCGAGTGCACCATCGGGAACAGCGCGAAACCGTAGGCGGCGACCAGCACCGCCCCGATCATCATGATCGGACGTCGGCCGAAGCGGTCGGAGACGCCGGACCAGAACACCGTGCCGAACACCGCGAGCAGCGAGGACAGCGTGATCGCGGCCAGCACGGTCTGCCTGCTGAAGCCGACCTGCACGCCGTAGGCGAGCAAGTAGGTGGTCAAGGTCGTCTGCACGACGAACGCGGCGAGGCCCACGCCGATGCCGAGCGACAACGCCCGCGGGTGTTCGCGCAGCACGTTCAGCAGCGGCACGCGAGCGGTGGACTTGCCCTCGTCCTCGCGAAACACCGGTGTCTCGTCGACCTTCAGCCGCACGAACAGCCCGAGCCCCAGCAGCACGAGACTGAGCAGGAACGGGATCCGCCAGCCCCACGCCAGGAACGCCTCCTCGCCGAGCACCGCGGCCGCACCGGTGAGCACACCGGTGGACAGCACCATTCCGAACGGCGCACCGGCCCCGGTGAAGCTCGCCCACAGCCCTCGACGGGTGTTGGCGTGCTCGGCCGACATCAGCACCGCGCCGCCCCATTCGCCGCCCACGGCCACGCCCTGCACCAGGCGCAACAGCACCAGCGCCACCGGCGCCCAGGCACCGACCTGGTCGTAGGTGGGCAGCAGACCGATGAGGAAGCTGGCCGTGCCCATCAGCACCATGGTCAGGACGAGCATCCGCTTGCGGCCGATGATGTCGCCGTAGTGGCCGAAGATCAACCCGCCGAGCGGGCGCGCGAGGTAGCCGGTGGCGAAGGTGCCCAGGCTGGCCACGGTGGCCACCACCGGGTCGAGGTCGCTGAAGAAGATCCGCGCGAACACCACCGCCGAGGCCGTGGCGTAGAGCAGGAAGTCGTAGTACTCGATGACGCTGCCGAGGAAGCTGGACAGCACGGCCCGCCGCAGCTGCACCGGGCTGTAGTGTTCTGACGGCATGGCCGCTCCCGTGGTCTAGAGCCCGAGCAGTTTCACCGCGTTGTCCTTGAGGATCTTGGGCCGCACGTGCGGTTTGATCTCGAGCTCGTCGAAGTCGGCCATCCACCGGTCCGGCGTGATGACCGGGTAGTCGGAGCCGAACAGGACCTTGTCCTGCAGCAGCGAATTCGCGTAGCGCACCAGCTGCGGCGGGAAGTACTTCGGCGACCAGCCCGAGAGGTCGATGTGGACGTGGGGCTTGTGCGTCGCCACGGCCAGCGCCTCGTCCTGCCACGGCACCGACGGGTGGGCGAGGATGATGCGCAGTTCCGGGAAGTCCACCGCGACGTCGTCGATGAGCATCGGGTTGGCGTACTTCAGCCGGATCCCGCCACCTCCAGGAACGCCGGCCCCGATGCCGGTCTGCCCGGTGTGGAACAGCGCGGGAACCCCGAGCTCCTCGATGGCCCCGTACAGCGGGTAGGCCATCGGGTCGTTGGGCCAGCAGGCCTGGATGCTGGGGTGGAACTTGAAGCCGCGAACCCCGTGCTCGGTGACCAGCCGTCGCGCCTCGCGCACGCCCGCCTGGCCCTTCCACGGGTCGATGCTGGCGAACGGGATGAGCACGTCGGAGTGCTCGGCGCAGCTCTCGGCGATCTCCTCGTTGGCGATGCGCGGGTGTCCGGTGGCGTGCTCGGCGTCGACCGTGAACACCACGGCGGCCATGTTGCGCTGCCGGTAGTAGTCGGCCATCTCGGCGATGCTGGGTTGCCGGTGGCCCTCGGCCTTGAAGTACTCGGTCGAAGCGCCGAACAGCGCTGGCGACAGCGAGCGGTGACCGCTCTTGGAGATCTCGGCGTGGGTGTGCACGTCGACGGCGACGAGGTCCTCGGCGTTGAGCATCGCGTCCTCTCCCGCGGAGCTGGGGCGCGATCAACCTAGTCCGCCGAACCCCACCGGCGAACCACGACTTCCACCTCCCGAAAGCCCAACCCGAAGCGACAGTTTCACCTTTCGGGCGCGAGCCGCTCACAGTTTTAGGCAAAACTGTCACCACCACCGCGCAACCAGCCGGAACCTCACCCGAAGGGCAGCGCCTTCACTTGCGGCGGTTGGTGGCTTTGGTGGGGGTGGCTCGCGCGGGGTCCTCCGGCCAGGGGTGCTTGGGGTAGCGGCCGCGGAGCTCGGCGCGGACCTGCGGGTATCCGTTGCGCCAGAACGATTCGAGGTCGCCGGTGACCGCGGCGGGACGGCCCGCCGGGGACAGCAGGTGCAGGACGACGGGAATCCTGCCGCCGGCGATGCGAGGCGCGCGGTGCCAGCCGAAGACCTCCTGGAGCTTGACCGGGAGCGCGGGCTGCTCCGCGCTGTAGTCGACGCGGATGTGCGAACCGGTGGGCACCTCGATGCGGTCGGGCGCGAGCTCGTCGAGCCTGCCCGCCTCGGACCACGGGATCAGCCTGCGCAACAGCCGGCCCGCGTCCAACCGCAGGTCGGCGCGCGACCGCGCCTGCGACAGCTCGGGTTCGAGCCACCGATCGGCGGCCTCGATCAGCGATTCGTCATCGGTGGCGGGCCAGTCATCGCCGAGCGCGCGGTGCAGGAACGCCAGCCGCAGGCGCAACCTGCGGGCGTTCTCGTCCCAGTTGAGCAGCTCGATCCCGTCGACCCGCAGTCCCTCGAGCAGCGCGGCGCGGATGCGCGCGGGGTCGGGATCGGGGATCCGGCGCCGGGCGAGTTCGATGGCGCCGAGGCGTTCGGTGCGGTCGGCCCGCACGTCGCCGTCGGCCCAGCCGATCTCGTCGGTCTCCGACAGCAGTGCGGGCGCCGCCCGGCGCGCGAGATCCTCGTCGGCCGCGGCGGCGAGTCGAACCGTGCCGGTCGAACGCCCGGGATTGCGGTCGGCGATGGCCACGGCCAGCCATTCGCTACCGCGCAGCGGCGACCCGCCGGGCAGCTCGACGGCCGTTCCGGAGGCCATCAGATAGGCCGGGGAATCCGCAGATCTGCGGCGCGCGAGTCGTTCCGGCTGGGCCAGGGCGGCCACGAGCGCTTCGTCGCCACTGCCCCGTCCCTCCGGGATGGCGCGGCGCAGCCGCTTGACCTCCGCGCGCCAGCGGCCCGTTCCCGTGCGCGCGCCGCGCAGTTCGGCGAGCGCGGCGGACAGGTCGGTCTCGGCGGTGGCGGTGTCGTCGTCCAGCAGCGCGACGACACCGGCAGCGGTCTGCGAGCCCGCGTGTTCGGCACCGTCCAGCAGGGCGCGCGCCAAGCGCGGGTGCAGACCGAGCTCGGCCATCCGGCGACCGCGCTCGGTCACCGATCCCGCGCCGTCGAGCGCGCTCAGCCCGCGCAGCACCTCGTGACCGGCGGCCAGCGCACCGGCCGGTGGCGCGTCCCACCAGGACAGCCCGGAGCCGTCCGGGGTGCCCCAGCAGGCGAGCTCCAGCGCCAGGCGGGTGAGTTCGGCGGTGCGGATCTCCGGTTCGGGGTAGGCGGGCAAGGTGGCGTGCTCGTGCTCGGGCCAGCAGCGGTAGACCAGGCCGGGCCCCTGCCGCCCGGCACGACCGGCGCGCTGCTCGGCCACCGCGCGCGAGACCCGCACGGTGGCCAGCCCGGCGAGGCCGCGCCGGGTGTCGACCCGCGAGACGCGGGAGAGCCCGGAATCCACGACCGCGCGCACACCGGGCACGGTCAGGCTGGATTCGGCGACCGCGGTGGCCAGCACCACGCGTCGCCGCGAGCCCTGCCGCAGCGCGGCGTCCTGCTTGTCGTGCGCCAGCCTGCCGTGCAGCGGCAGCACATCCACATCGGACAGATCCGACAACTGGCCGGCCACCCGCCGGATCTCCCCCGCACCGGGCAGGAATACCAGCACGTCACCGTCCTGTTCGGACAGCGCGGCGCGCGTCGCGCGGGCGGCGGCCGACTCGACGCGCTCGTCCCGCGCGGGAGGCAGGTGCTCGATCCGCACCGGATGGGCGCGGGCCTCGGCGTGCAGCACCGGGGCGTCGCCGAGCAGGCCGGAAACTCGCTCGGCCGCCACCGTCGCCGAGGTGGCGAGGACCTTCAGGTCCGGGCGCAGGCCCTCGCGCGCGTCCAGCAGCAGCGAGAGCAGCAGGTCGGCGTCGAGGTGCCGCTCGTGGCACTCGTCGAGCACGACCACGTCCACCCCGGCCAGTTCCGGATCTGCCTGCAACCGGCGCACCAGCAGCCCGGAGGTCACCACCTCCACCGCGGTGTTCGCGCCGCGCTTGCGCTCGCCGCGCACCGCGTAGCCGACGCGCTGCCCGACCTGCTCGCCCAGCAGCTCGGCCATCCGCGCGGCCGCGGCGCGGGTCGCCAGCCTGCGCGGCTCGGCGACCACGACCCGCAACCCGGCCTCGGCCAGCGCCAGCGGAACCAGCGTTGTCTTGCCGGTGCCGGGCGGGGCGACGAGCACGGCCGAACCCTGATCGGTCAGTTGCGCGACGAGGTCGCCGAGCACCGGCCTGATCGGCAGATCGGGGAACTCCGGCACGGTCTCAGAGTCCTTTCAGTACGAGGCGGAGCCGCGTGCGGTGCGGGCCTCAGCTCGCGCCGCGGCGGGTTCTCGGGCATCGCAAAGCGAGGACAGCGCCGCGCAGGCCGCTGCTCGAATCGCGGATCCCGCAGACCGGCGGCGTCCGCGGTTCCACCACCCGCACGGCCACGCGAACCCGGACCGAAGTATTACCTCAGACCAGGTCGTCCTCTGCCGGGTCGTGCTGGTAGATCGTCCGACCGCGCAGGACGGTGCGCAGGCAGCGCGGCATCGAAGCGCCCGGCGAGAGGTCCGGCAGCGCGGGCACTCCCGCGCGCGGATCGGTCGACCAGCGCTGCACCCGCGAGTCCGGCGCGGCGGCCACCGCGAGCTCCCCGGTCTCCCAGACGGCGTAGGTCGCGGGCGCGCCGGGAACGAGGCTGCCGGTAACGCCGTCGTCGACGCCCGCGGCGCGCCATCCACCACGGGTGTGCGCGGTGAACGCGGCGCGCGGCGAGATGCCGAAGCCCTCGGTGTGGTGGTGCACCGCGGCCTGCACCGATCGCCACGGGTCCACCGGGGTGACCGGCGCGTCCGATCCCAGCGCCAGCAGCACGCCGTTGGCCGCCAGCGCGGAGAACGGGTTGAGCTGGGTGCCGCGCGGCACGCCGAGGCGGCGCGCGTACATGTCCCCGGTGCCGCCCCAGGAGGCGTCGAAGCACGGTTGCACGGAGGCCGCCACGCCGTAGGAACCGAGCTCGGCGGCCTGGGACTCGTCGATCATCTCCAGGTGCTCGAGACGGTGGCGCACCGCGGCGAGCGCGGGAACGCCGACGATCTCGGCGGCCTTGCGGAACCCGGTGCACACCTCGGCCACGCCCGCGTCGCCGATGACGTGGAATCCGGCTTGCAGGCCCGCGCGGGTGCAGGTCACCAGGTGCTCGGCGACCGCATCGGCGTCCAGGTAGAGCACCCCGGAGGTGCTCGGGTCGTCGGAGTAGGGATCGCGCAGCGCCGCCGTTCGCGAACCGACCGCGCCGTCGACGAACAGGTCCCCGGCCAGGCCCCGGGCGCCGAGCTCCTTGGCGCGCTCGACCGCGCCCAGCTCGCCCCAGTAGCCCACGACCTCGGGCACCCCGCCCTGCTCGGACAAGGCCAGCAGCTCGGCGAGGTCCTCAGCACCGGAGATGTCCGGTCCCGCGCACTCGTGCACGCAGGCGATGCCGCGCGCGGCGGCCTGCTGCAGGAACGCCAGCTGCGCCTCCTTGCGCTGCCCCGATCCCATGGACTCGCGGGCGGCGCGGCGCACGTGGTGGTGCGCGACGCGGGTCAGCGGGCCCTCCTCGCACCAGCCCTCGGCGTCCCGCGTCAGCGGGGCCCGGTCGACCAGCGCGGTCGAGACCAGCGCGGAGTGCACGTCGATGCGGGACAGGTACACCGGCGCGCCCCCGGCGGCGGTGTCGATCTCCTCGCGTGTCGGCGGGCGGCGCTCGGGCCACCAGGTCTCGTCCCACCCGTGGCCCCACACCAGCGCGCCCGGGTACTCGGCCACGTGGTCGCGCAACGCGTGCAGGAACTCGGTCAGCGAAGCACAGCCGGTGAGGTCCAGCCCGCGCAGCAGCAGGCCGGTCGAGGTGGCGTGAACGTGGGCGTCGACGAAGGCGGGCGCGACGAACGCGCCACCGAGGTCGATGACCTCGGCCTCGGGGTGCAGCGCACGGCCGACGTCGTCGGCGCCCACCCACGAGACGATGCCGTCGGTGACGGCCATCGCTGTGGCGGCCGCGTCGGCGGGCGAGTGGATTCGGCCGCCGAGCAACAACGTGGTCTCGGGCATGTCCTTCGTGCTTTCCGCGTTCCGGGGATTCAACTGAACAGGCTCGCTCCCGGACGGTTCGCGGTGTGCAACCCGCGATCGAACACGAGCCCCCGATCCGCCCCGGCAGCGATCGTTCAAGCGAGCTTACCCGCCACCCGTCGAGGGCTGACGCGACGTCGGCCCGATCAGTGGCGCGGCGGCTCGTCGAGGCGCTCGGCCTGCACCGATCGAGGCGGCAGCACGGTGGGACCGGTACCCGGAGCGGGCGGGTCCTCGTCCACGGTAACGACCTCGCCGTCGACGAAGTCCCGGGGCCTGCCGGACTGGGCACCGCGCATCCGCTGCTGGTGCATCCACAGCCGGTCCTGCATCTGCTTGGAGCGCTTCTCGGCCGCGCGCATCATGCGCTTGCGCACCACGGCGCGCACGGGCGGCAGCAACAGCAGCAGCCCGGCCACACCGCTGATGAAACCGGGCACGATGATCAGCACGCCGGCCGCGGCCAGCAGCATCCCGTCCGAGACCTCCTTGTCGGCCGGGCGGCGCAGGCGAGCGGCCTCGGTGAACTCGCGCAGCGTGCGGCGGCCTTCCCGGCGCAGCAGCCAGACGCCCAGCGCTGCGGCCGCGACCAGCAGGCCGATGGTGGGCAGCACCCCGAGCGCGTTTCCCAACGCGACCAGCACGGCGATTTCAGCCACCCCGGCGATCAGCAGGAGCAGGAGGACCGGCAACGCAAACACCCCTTGAATAGCAGTCACCCCGTCCAACGAACGAGACGGTCAAAATTCTCCCAGAAGCCGCGAGTCGTACGTGCGGTCACATCTGACCCGGTGCTGCCGCGTGCCCGCCCGAACGCGGTTCGTAGACTCCACGGTGATGCGGGCGCGCAACTCCAGAACACTCATAGCCCTGGCCCTGGCCGTCCTGGTGGGGCTGGTCGTGCTGACCAGCGACCTGAACGTGCCGGAGCGGACCCCGCAACCCCCGAGATTGCCCACCGCCGTGGTCACGATCGGTGACTCCACGCTCTCCGGCGAGGGCGCCGGGGACTACGAGCGGGGCACCAACGGCACCGATGGCAACTGGTGCCACCGCTCGCCCGCGGCACCGGTCCACCAGCTGCCGCTGCCGCCCACCACCACCCGCATCAACCTGGCCTGCTCGGGCGCCAAGACCACCGACCTCCGCGTGGACCCGGGCCCGGAGCGATCGCAGGCCGAGCGGCTCCGCGAACTCACCGAGCGCTACCGCATCACCGACGTCGTGGTGGCCGTCGGCGCCAACGACGAGCCGGACTTCATCGACACGGTCAACCAGTGCGTCGAGGCGTGGATGCGGCGAGCCGAGCAGGGCTGCTCGGCGAAGCTGCGGCACTCGTGGCCGCAGCGGGTCGAGCAGATGCGCCCGAAGGTCGAAGCCGCCCTCGACGACATCCGCACCGTGCTCGACGAAGCGGGCTACTCCGAGGAGAGCTACTCGCTGATCCTGCAGTCCTACGCCTCTCCGGTGGCCCCCGGCATCCCCCCGGAGCTGCAGGGGCTGTCCGGCTGCCCGTTCCAGACCCGGGACATGGCCTGGATCCGCGACACCGGCGTCCCGCAGCTCTCGGCGGGTCTGCGGGAGGCGGCGCGCGAGTCCGGCGCCCGGTTCCTCGATCTGTCCCGGGCCGGCCACGGTCACGAGGCCTGCACCGGCGACCCGAAGACCGCCGAGGGCGAGTGGTTCACCCGCCTGACGGTCGACTGGGAGAGCCTGCAGGACGACCGCCGCGCCCCGCACGCGATGCAGGAGTCCTACCACCCCAACGCCGCCGGTCAGGCCCAGATCGCGGGGTGCCTCGGCCAGTTCATGGCCACCGAGGCCCCGCGCGCGGCCTGCCTGCCGGACGAGAGCGGGAACCTGCGCGCGGTACCGGCCGACGAAACCCGCTGACCGGGACCCGCAGCCCGGCCGGGCCCTCAGATGTCCGGCGGGCGGTTCTCGAACGGCGTGGACAGGACCACCGTGGTGCGGGTGGAGACCTTGGCCGACTCGCGGATCTCGCGGAGCAGCTCCTCCAGCCCCAGCGGGGACTCCACCCGCACCTGCAGGATGTAGGACTCGTCACCCGCGACCGAGTAGCAGGACTCGATCTGCGGCAGGTGCTGCAGCCGCTGCGGGTAGTCGTCCGGGGCCGCCGGATCTATCGGCGTCAGCGAGATGAACGCGGTCAGCGGCAAGCCGATCTGATCGCCGTCCACCTTGGCCGTGTACCCCTGCAGCGCACCGCGCTGCTCGAGCCGCCGGACGCGCTGGTGCACGGCCGACACGCTCAGGCCGACGCGCTCGGCTAGGTCGGTGAAGCTGCACCGGCCGTCCCACGCGAGCTCGCGCAGGATCGCCCGGTCCGTGGCCTCCAGCGCGGCCGGTGTGCTCGTCCTGTCGTTCACGCGGGTAGCACCACCAGCTCGTGCGGTCGGTTGTTCACGCTCTCGACTCCGTCCGCGGTCACGATGACGATGTCCTCGATCCGCGCGCCCCACTCGCCCTGCTGGTAGATGCCGGGCTCGATGCTGAAGGCCATGCCCTCCTCCAGCGGCAGCGGGTTGCCGCCGACGATGTAGGGCTCCTCGTGCACGTCCAGGCCGATGCCGTGCCCGGTGCGGTGCACGAAGTACTCGCCGAAACCGGCAGCGGCGATCGGCTCGCGGGCCGCGGCGTCGATGGACTCGGCGGTCGCACCCGGGCGCACGGACTCGACCGCGGCGCGCTGCGCGGCGTGCAGCACGGCGTAGGTCTCGCGCACCTCGTCACCCGGATCGCCCATCGCGTAGGTCCGGGTGCAGTCGGAGTTGTACCCGCTGGCGATCGGGCCACCGATGTCGATGACGACGACGTCGCCGCGCTGGATCACCCGGTCGGAGACCGAGTGGTGCGGGCTGGCGCCGTTGGGACCGGAGCCGACGATGACGAACGCGGCCTCGGTGTGCCCCTCGGCCAGGATCGCCTCGGTGATGTCCGCGCCGACCTCGGCCTCGGTGCGTCCGACCTTGAGGAACTCCGACATCCGCGCGTGCACCCGGTCGATCGCGGCCCCGGCCTCGCGCAGGCCGGTGATCTCGGCGGCGTCCTTGCGCATCCGCAGCTCGCGCAGCACCGGCGAGGCCAGCACCTGCTCGGCGCCGGGCAGCGCGGCGCGCAGCGGCAGGGTGTGCAGCGCAGGCATCGCGTCGGCCACGGCGATTCGCGTCGCGTCGCCGAGCAGTTCGGCGACCATGCCGTGCGAGTCCTGCCCGTCGACCCAGGTCACGACCTTGATGCCGAGCTCGTCCAACGGGGTGTCGGCGTAGCCGGGCGCTTCCAGCTTGGGCACCACCAGCGCGGGCTCGCCCTTGGCGGGCAGCACCAGGCAGGTCAGCCGCTCGTGCGACTCACCCCCGACGCCCAGGAGGTACTGCAGGTCGGATCCGGGCGTGATCAGCAGGGCGTCCAGGTCGGACGCCGCTGCGGTCTCCGCGGCACGGGTCAGGCGAGCGGCGAGCACGTCGGGATCCTGTTTCAACGAGACAGTGGCCATGGTCCAAGCCTAATCCCGCACCACTCGCCCACCGCCGACGCGGTCCGGCCACGCCGTGTCGGCTCGGCGTCCCGACCGGAGCATCCGCGCGAGGCGGGGTGCGCGCGTCCGGGTGTCCGCGGCGAACGAACGGGCGCGGTCGTGGCCGTCCGCGGGTGGCTGCCCGCCATCCCGGCGACGCTGGCGGGATGGCGGGCAGTCCTGGTTTCGCCGGTCAGGCCGGGGCCGCGTCGAGGTCCTGCTCGAGCATCGCGGCGAGTTCCTCCAGGGCCGCGTCGTCGGCGCAGGAGAGCTCGACCTCCTCGTTGTGGTGCGCGCCCAGGCCCATCAGGCCCAGCACGCTGGAGGCGTCGACGGGCTCACCGGCGACCCCGTCGACGACCTTGGCGATGGTGACCTTCTCGGCCTGCGCCCCGGCCGCCTTGGCGAACAGGGCTGCGGGACGGGCGTGCAGCCCGACCGAAGCGGCGATGCGGACACGACGTTGCATGGCGGATTCCTCTCAGAACCTGGTTGCGGTCTCGGGTTGCGCGGTGGTGCGCAGTTGCGGCGCCGGTCAGGCGGAAACGGCGGTTCCGGCGGCCTGCGGGGCCGGGTCGACCGGTCGGCCGAGCCGCTTGGCCAGCAGCACCGCGGCCGCCGACACCAGCACTCCGAGCACGATCGCGGCCAGGTACGGCAGCGGGTTGCCCACCAGCGGCGTCACGAAGATGCCGCCGTGCGGGGCTCGGAGGGTGGCGCCGAAGGTCATCGACAGCGCCCCGGTGGCCGCCGCGCCGACCACGGTCGACGGGATGACCCGCAGCGGATCCGCCGCCGCGAACGGGATCGCGCCCTCGGTGATGAAGGAGGCGCCCAGCAGCCAGGCGGTGCGGCCGTTGGCGCGCTCGGCCGGGGTGAACAGGCTGCCGCGCACTGCGGAGGCCAGCGCCAGGGCAAGCGGCGGCACCATCCCGGCGGCCATCACCGCGGCCATGATCTCCAGCGAGGTCGTGCCGCCGATGCTCAGGCCACCGACGGCGAAGGTGTAGGCGACCTTGTTGATCGGGCCGCCCATGTCGAAGGCGATCATCGCGCCGAGCAGCGCGCCCAGCAGCGCCGCGTTCGCGCCGGAGAGCCCGGTCAGCCAGTCGGTCAGCCCGGCCATGGCCAGGGCGATCGGCTTGCCGATGACCACGAACATCAGCACGCCGACCACGAGCGTGCCCACCAGCGGCAGCACCACCACCGGCATGATCCCGGCGATGCCGCGCGGCACCTTCACGCGGTTGAGCCCGGCGATCACGGCACCGGCCAGCAGGCCGGCCGCCAGCCCGCCGAGGAACCCGGCGCCGACGGTGGTCGCGATCGCGCCACCGACGAATCCGGGTGCGATGGCGGGCCGGTCGGCGATGGCGAAGGCGATGAAGCCGGCCAGCACCGGGACCAGGAACTCGAAGGCGGCCGAGCCGATCTGGTTGGCCAGCGCGGCCCAGTCGGTCAGGCTGGCCGCGTCGAACTGCTCGGTGACCGGCGGTGCGTCGATGATCTGGTAACCGCCGAGCGCGAAGCTCAGCGCGATCAGCAGACCGCCCGCGGCCACGAAGGGGATCATGTAGCTCACGCCGGTCATCAGCCACTGCCGCAGCCTGCTGCCGAACCCGGAACCCGCCTCGACCTTGCTGGCCAGCGCCGGTTCCGCGTCCTCGGCCTGCGGACCGCCCGGGTCGGCGACCGGTTCGCGGGCGGCCTCGGCGGCTCGTGCCAGCAGACCGGGCGCGTCGTTGATGGCCTGCTTGACCGCGGCCTCCACGACGGGTTTCCCGGCGAAGCGATCCCGATCGCGCACCCCGACGTCGGCCGCGAAGATCACCGCGTCGGCGTCCCGGATGGTCTCGGCGCCGAGCGGGGTCGATCCCGCCGAGCCCTGCGTCTCGACCTGCAACTCGTCGCCGGCGTCCTTGGCGGCCTGCTCGAGCGCCTCGGCGGCCATGTAGGTGTGCGCGATCCCGGTCGGGCAGGCGGTGACGGCCACGTACTTCATGGCGCGACCTCCTCGCTGATGTAGGCGGCCAGGGCGGCCGGATCGGAGGCGTCCCGCAGGGCCTGCTTGAACTCGGCGCGCACCAGCCGTCGGGCGAGCGCGGACAGCACGGTCATGTGCTCGTCGCCGCCGCCTTCCGGGGCCGCGATGAGGAAGATGAGATCGGCGGGACCGTCGGCGGCGCGGAAGTCCACACCGGAGCGGCTGCGGCCGAAGGCCAGCGACGGCGTGGTCACCGCCGCCGAGCGGCAGTGCGGGATGCCGATGCCGCCTTCCAGCCCGGTCGGCATCTGGGCCTCGCGGGCGTCGATGTCGGCCAAGAATGCTTCCAGGTCGGTGACCCGGCCGTCGGCCACCAGCCGTTGCGCCAGATCGCGCACCACGGCCGGGCGGTCGTCGCCCGCCAGGTCCAGATCGACGAGGTCCTGGGTGATCAGTTCGGTAGTCATGCAGCCACTCCGCTGAGGCTCACTGTTCTGTCCACTGCGTCCACCCGAACCCGTTGCGGGTGGACGTCGTCCGGGCCGGGCATGCGGCTACCCGCGAGCCTGACCGCGGCCGTGCCGTAGGCGACCGCGCTGCGCAGCGCGGCTTCCCCGGGATCGCTCGCGCGCAGGAATCCGGCGAGCATCGCATCGCCCGCGCCGACGGTGCTGCGCACCTCGGTGGCGACACCGGTCGCGTACCAGGAGCCGGTCCCGTCGACCAGCACCGCTCCCAGCCTGCCCAGGCTGACCAGCACGGCGCCGACCCCGTCGGCCCGCACCCGGTGGGCGACGTCGAGCACGTCGCCGAGATCGCGCAGCGGGCCGCCGGCCAGCCCGGCGAGCTCGGCGAGGTTCGGTTTGACCAGGTCGGGCGCTGCCCGGCAGGCCAGTTCCAGCGGGCGCCCGGAGGTGTCCACCGCTACCCCGGCACCGGCGGCGCGCGCCGCGCGCACGATCCGGGCGTGCAGGTCCTCGGGACAGCCCTCGGGCAGGCTTCCGCTGGTCACCAACCATCCGGCGCGTCCCGCTCGATCGGCCACCGCGGATTCCAGCGCGGCAACTTCGGCCGCCGTGAGCTCCGGTCCCGGCTCGTTGAACTTGCTGGTGGTGCCGTCGGACTCGACGACCGCGAGGTTGCTGCGGGTCGGCGCGCTCACCGGCACCTCCACCACCGGAACCGCTTCCGGCGCGAGCAGTTCGGCGATCCGCGCGCCCTCGGGCCCGCCCGAGGGCAGCAGCGCCAGCGTGGGCACGCCCGCGGCGGCCAGCGCCCGCGCGACGTTCACGCCCTTGCCACCGGGATCCAGGTGAACCCGGCGCGCGCGGTGCACGGAACCGGCGGTCAGCCGGTCGATCTGCACGGTGCGGTCCAGGCTGGGGTTGGGCGTCACGGTCACGATCACGCCAGCACCACCTCGGCCTCGATTCGCTTGAGCTCGTCCACCGCGGCCTCGTCGAGCCCGTCGTCGGTGACCACCAGGTCGATCTCGGAGAGCTCGGCGAACCGGCTGAACCGGTCGTCGCCGTACTTGCCGTGGTCCGCGAGCAGCACCCGCTTGCGGCTGGCGGCGACCATCGCCGACTTCACCGCGGATTCGGCCGGGTCCGGCGTGGTGCAGCCGCGTTCCGCCGAGAAACCGTTGGTGCCGAAGAATCCGACGTCGACGGTCAGCCCCCGCAGCACGTCCAGCGCCCAGGACTCGACGGTGGCCAGCGTCGTACCGCGGATCCGGCCGCCGAGCAGGTGCACGTTGTAGTTGGTGCGGGTGGCCAGCTGGTTGGCCCCGGGCAACGAGTTGGTCACCACGGTCAGCTCCCGGTCGGCGGGCAGCAGACCGGCGAGCCGGGCGGTGGTGGTTCCCGCGTCGAGCAGCACGGTGCCGCGGGCCGGGACCTCGTCCAGCGCCGCCTTGGCGATGCGCTCCTTCTCCGCCGCGCTGGTCTGGTCGCGCAACGAGACGCCCGGCTCGAAGTCGAGCCGTTCCACGGGGATCGCACCGCCGTAGACGCGACGCAGCAGTCCCTGCCGTTCCAGCGCGGCGAGGTCGCGGCGGATCGTTTCGGGAGCCACCTCGAACTCGGCCGCCGCGGCGGTGACGTCGATGCGCCCGTCGCGTCGTGCCCGCTGCGCCAGCAGCTGCTGACGCTCCGCCCCGTACATGCCCGTTATCCTCCGGTTGGTGTTTGGTATTGCCTGATTCTGCCCTGTGTTGTCATATTGTCAAGACTTCGGGAACACGGGAATAACCCGGGACGGTAGGGAGACGTAGATGTCCACGCTGCGGGGAGTCGGAGTCAGCCCGGGCCGGGCGGCAGGCCCGGTGCTGTTGGTTCGTGACCGGTTGCCGGAACCGGAGTCCGGTCCGCAACCGGTCGATCCGGCGTCGGAGGCGGCCCGGATCCGACCCGCGGCCGAAGCCGTCGGGCAGCGCCTGCGCGATCGCACCGCCGCGACCGGAGGTGAAGCGGCCGCGCTGCTCGAGGTGACCGCGGCGATGGCCACCGACCCGGCACTGCTGTCGGCCGCCGAGCGGGCGGTCACCGAGCGGCTGCTACCCGCGCCTCGCGCGGTCTTCGAGGCCGCCGCCGAGTTCGCCGACGCCCTGGCCGCAGCGGGCGGTTACCTCGCCGAGCGAGTCCGCGACGTGCAGGACGTCTGCGACCGACTGGTCGCCGAGCTGACCGGCACCGCCGCCCCCGGAGCGCCGGAGCCCGCCGAGCCGAGCGTGCTGCTCGCGCGCGATCTCGCCCCCGCCGACACCGCCGACCTCGACCCCGAGCTGGTGCTGGCGCTGGTGACCGAGGAGGGTGGCCCCACCGGGCACACCGCCATCCTGGCCCGGTCGCTGGGCATCCCGGCGGTGGTCGCCGCCCGCGGCGTCCTGCCCGGAGCGGCAGGCGCCCGGGTGGACGGCGCGGCGGGCACCGTCGAACTGCTCGACGACCGGGTCGCTCCCGAATCGGCCGCGCGCACCCGGACCCGGTGGCGCGGCGCGGGCGCTACGGCCGACGGGCAGCCGGTCAAGCTGCTGGCCAACGTCGGCTCGGCAACCGATGCCGCGACGGCCACCGAGGCGGGAGCCGAGGGTTCCGGGCTGTTCCGCACCGAGTTCTGCTTCCTGGACGCCGCGACCGAACCGACCGAGAGCGCCCAGCACGAGGCCTACGCCGCGGTGCTCCGGCCCTTCGCCGGAAAGCCCGTCGTGGTGCGCACTCTCGACGCCGGGGCGGACAAACCGCTGCCCTTCCTGGACACCGCCGCGGAGGCCAACCCCGCGCTGGGCGTGCGCGGGCTGCGCATCGCCTTCGAGCGCCCGGGCGTGCTGGACCGGCAGCTGGCCGCCATCGTCTCGGCCGCCGCCGAGACCGGCGCCGAGATCTCGGTGATGGCACCGATGGTAGCCACGCCCGCCGAGGCCGCGTGGTTCGCCGAGCGCGCTCGCGCCGCCGGCGCCGGGCGGGTCGGGATCATGGTCGAGACGCCCGCGGCCGCGTTGTGCGCCGAGGAGCTGCTGGCCGAAGTGGACTTCGCCAGCATCGGGACCAACGACCTCGCGCAGTACACCTGCGCCGCGGACCGGATGACCGGCGCGCTCGCCGCGCTCAACGACCCGTGGCAACCGGCCCTGCTGCGACTGATCGACTCCCTCGGCCGCGCGGCCGGGGCGCACGGAAAACCGGTGGGAGTCTGCGGCGAGGCCGCGGCCGACCCGCTGCTGGCCGGTGTCCTCGCCGGACTGGGCGTCACCAGCCTGTCGATGACCTCGGCGGGCCTGGCCGCGGTCGGATCCTCGCTGGCCGAGCACTCGCTGCCGGACTGGAGGCGCGCCGCGGGCGCGGCCGCGGCCGCCCCGGACCCCGCAGGCGCACGCGAACGCGCGAACGCCGCTCTGGCGAGCTGACCGATCGGCAGGTCGTCGCCGGAGAGGGCACCGGCCGTGACAAGCTTGGGCACGTGACTGGTCCGCTGATGCTCGTCGATTCGGCAGGGTTGTGGTTCCGCTCGTACTACGCGCTGCCGGATTCGCTGACCGCCCCTGATGGCACACCGGTGAACTCGGTGCGCGGGTTCTGCGACATGCTCGCCCGGCTGATCTCGGAGCGCCGCCCGTCCCGGCTGGTGGCGTGCCTCGACAACGACTGGCGCCCGCAGTTCCGCGTCGACGCGCTGCCGTCGTACAAGACGCATCGGGTCGCCGAGGAAGATCCGGAGGCCGAGGAGGTCCCGGACACGCTGTCCCCGCAGATCCCGGTGATCCTGGAAGTGCTCGACGCGGCGGGCATCACCACCGCCGAAGCGGCGGGCTACGAGGCCGACGACGTCATCGGCGCGCTGGCCGACCGCGAGCGCACCGACCCGGTGGAGGTCGTCACCGGCGACCGCGACCTGTTCCAGCTGGTCCGCGCCGAACCGCAGATCCGGGTGATCTACATCGGGGCCGGGTTGAACAAGGCGCAGGACTACGGACCGGTGGAGCTGGCCGAGAAGTACGCGCTGACCGTCGAGCGCGCGGGAGAGGACTACGCCGAGATGGCGATCCTGCGCGGCGATCCCTCGGACGGCCTGCCCGGCGTGGCCGGGATCGGGGAGAAGACGGCGGCCAAGCTGATCACCCAGTTCGGTTCGCTGGAGGAGCTGATCCGGGGAGCCGGCGAGGGCGACAAGCGGGTGACGCCCCGGTTCCGGGAGAAGCTGGCCGAGGCCGCGGAGTACCTGGACGCCGCACCCGCGGTGGTGCGCGTCGTCCGCAGTGCCCCGGTGGTCGCCGACCGCGAGGACGATGCGCTGCCGCGCGGCGCCGCCGACGTCGAGCGGTTGCGCGAGCTGCAGCAGACCTGGGGCCTGGGCGCCAGCATCGACCGCCTCATCACCGCCCTGGAAGCGTGACCGGGCAACAATCCGGAGAAGCCGCCCCGAGCGCGAGACCGGGCTGGTGACAGTTTTGCCTGAGGGTCCTTGCAGTATGCGGTGGAGCCGCTGTTTCAGGTGTGGGACTCAACTCGCACCGCCGCGGGTTCTGACGCGTCGTGCGGCGAGGACAGCCGCGACGCCGCGCAGGCCGCTACTCAAGGAGCGGATCCCGCAGCCACACGACGCGTCAGGTTCCGCCACCCGCACCGCCACGCACACGGCAAAACTGAAGTATCTCGCGGTTCAGAAGCTGGTGCCGCACCAGGGGCTCTGGGCCGTCTTGAACAGGGCGTCGGCGGACTCCAGCGCGGCCGGTGCGTGCGCCTCGACCAAGCCCGCTTCGGCCAGGTCCGTGACGCGCCGATCACCCAGGTAGAGCACCGCCAGCGCCGCCACGTCGAGCGTGAGATCCGGTGCCGAATCGGTGATTTCAGCGCCCTGCGGGCTGATCCGGTAGCGGCCGGCGTTGTCCGGGAAGTGGCCGTCGCGGACGTCCAGCACCACCGGGTCCGCGTGGCCGTAGGCGCGAGCGCGCAAGGCCGCCGGGACGTCGAGGATCCGCACCCACAGGTCGTCGCCGATGCTGACGGTGCGGCAGGCGCGGGGATCGGCGAGCAACCACTCGACGGGCTCGTCGAGCGGGCGGATGCGCCCTGCGACCGTGTCCGCCAGGTCGACGTCGAACAGGAACCGCCAGAGCTCGGCGGCGGCCGTCGCATCGGCCGCGTTCAGGTCGTAGACGTTCAGCGTGCTGCGCTCGCCGGACCTCGTCGGCTCGTAGAGGGCATATCCATCGTCCGCACCGGACTCGTCGGAGTGCACCACCACCGTGGCGGCGTTGCCCAGGTGCACTTGCCTGGCGGGCCACCAGGCCGCGGGCCGGTCGATGTTGCCCGGGCGGTTCCGCCTGCTCACCTCGTAGAGCTCCGGGAGCACCTTCAGCGCCTGCTCGCGCGGCAGGATCCGGACCGTCCCACCGCGCGGGGCCGTCTCGCGCAGCCCGGCCCGCGCGCGGTCGATCTGGATCTCGCGGCATCGGGTCGCCGCTCCGTAGCCGAAGCGCTCGTAGATCACCGCCTCGCTGGCGTGCAGCATCGCGAAGACCTCGCCGCGCGCAGCGGCGTCGCCGAGCTGCTCGTGCATCATCCGGGACAGCAGACCCCGGCGGGTCCGGTCGGCCCGCACACCCACCCCGGTCACGGCCGCGGCGGGCAACCGCCGTCCACCGGGAACGGTGAGCGCGTTGGTCATCGACATCGTCGTGCCGACGAGTTCTCCATCGACGTGGGCACCCAGCACCCGGCCCGGCTCGAACCGCCCCTTGGTCTGCGACCAGCTCTCGTCGTCGAAACGGGCTTCCAGGAGGGTCTGCAGGAACAGATCGCAGGCCGCTCGGTACTCCGGCTCGGCCAGCACGCGCACATCGGGATCGCTCACAGCGCCGATCCTGCCCGGTTCCCCCTCGGGCACGCGACCGGTTTTCGGCCGCGCGCCCGCCACGTCACTTCGGGTGACCGACCTCGTAGACGCCCTCGGCGTTCTTGACCGTCACCGTGACGCTCTTGGACTGGCCGTCGACCTGGACCTGGCACTGGAAGCTGCTACCCGGTTCGACCGGCTGGCCCCCTGGGCACGACACGCCAGAAACGCCGTTGATCCCGTAGGAGTCCGTGAGGGTTTGCTCGACGCCCTTCTGCACGCTGCTCGCGTCGAACACGGAGCGCACGAACCAGCCCGGGGACACGAAGCCGAGCACGGCAACCACGGCGAGCAGCACCAGCGCGCCGAGGCCGCCGAGCGCCCACGGCCAGACCTTGCGCTTCTCGCGCGGCGGCTGCTCCGGCGGGAAGCCGAACCCGCCGGGCGACGGGTAGTACGGCTGAGGCTGGCCGTAACCGTACTGCTGCTGGGGATACGGCTGCTGCGGTTGCTGCTGCGGCGGGGCCTGCTGCTGCGGCGGGGGTTGTTGCGGGGCGTACCCGCCCGGCGGCGGGTATCCCGGCGGCACACCGCCGGGCTGCATCCCTGGCCCCTGGGGCTGCTGCCCCCACTGGGGGTAGCCCCCTTGCGGGCCGTAGGGGGACGACATTCGCACCTCCGGATGCGCTTACGGGCATGAGCCGACGGTCAGTGATCCAACCACAGGGAGCTGACGCCTCCCCACGGACCCGGGCGCCTCACACGCCGCCCGCGGCCACCACCCCGCGGCGGATGGCGGTGACAGCCTTGGACGCGGCCGAGCCCACCGGGTCCTTGGTGCCCATGACGTCGCGGATCTGGTCCAGCAGGTCGACGACCTGCCTGCACCAGCGCACGAAGTCTCCGGCGGAGAGCTCGTGGCCGCTGTCCTCGGCCGCGGTGAGGACCTTCTCCAACGACTCGCCGCGGGCCCAGCGGAACACCGGCCAGGCGAACCCGGCGTCGGGCTCCCGGGTGCGGCCGAGCTTGTGCCTGCGCTCGTCGTCCTCCAGCTCGGCCCACAACCGCCAGGTCGCGTCCAACGCGTCGGTGATCGGCCCGGTCGGCACCTGCGGGGGCAGGCCCTCGCGCCGCGACTCGTAGACCAGCGCGGACACCACCGCGGCGAGCTCGGGGGCGCCCAGGTCGCGCCACGTGCCCACGCGCAGGCACTCCGCGGCCAGCAGGTCCGACTCGCTGTAGAGGCGGGAGAGCCTGCGGCCGTGCTCGGTGACCTGCCCGGCCTGGGTGTCGGCGTCCTCGCCCGGCTTGCCACCGTCGGGTGGCAGGTAGTCCCGCTCGGTGAGCAGCGCGACGATGCGGTCGAAGGAACGGGCCAGCGAGTGCGTGGTGGTGTTGACCTTGCGCCGCAGGCCCTCGTTCTCCGCGCGCAACCGCTCGTAGCGCTCGGCCCAGCGGGCGTGCGCCTCCCGCTCGTCGCAACCGTGGCAGGGGTGGGCCTTCAAGGCCCGCCGCAGCGTCGCCAGCTCCTCGTCGTCGGCCGGGTTCGACCGGCGCTTGCCGTGTCCCTCCGAGGAGTTCAGACCAGTGCTGCGCAGCGAGGAGGCCAGATCGCGCCGGGACTTCGGCGATCGGGTGTCGACGTGCTTGGGCAGCTTGAGCTTGCCCAGCGCCTCCACCGGCGAGGTGAAATCGGCGACCGACAGCCTGCCCGACCATCGATCCTCGGTGACCACCAGCGGCCTGGGCTCGCCCATTGGCTCCAGCCCCGGATCGATCACCACGGCCAGGCCCGCCCGCCTGCCCGCGGGCACGGCGATCACATCGCCCTTGCGGAGCTTCTCCAGCGACTTGGCCGCCTCGGCGCGCCGGGACTGCCGGTTCTGCTTGGACAGCTCCTTCTCCCGGTCGTTGATCCGCTTGCGCAGCTGGAAGTACTCGCCGAAGTCGCCGAGGTGGCAGTGCATCGACTCGGCGTAGCCCTCGAGCGCCTCGGCGTTGCGCTCCACGCGGCGGGAGGTGCCCACCACCGAGCGATCGGCCTGGAACTGCGCGAAGGACTGCTCCAGCAGGTCGCGCGCCGCGTCCCGGCCGACGTGCTGCACCAGGTTGACGGCCATGTTGTAGCCGGGCCGGAACGACGAGCGCAGCGGATAGGTGCGCGTGGAGGCCAGGCCCGCGACCTGCTTGGGGTCCACGCCCGGCTGCCACACGACCACCGCGTGACCCTCGATGTCGATGCCGCGGCGCCCGGCACGCCCGGTGAGCTGGGTGTACTCCCCCGGGGTGAGGTCCACGTGCGACTCGCCGTTGTACTTCACCAGCCGTTCCAGCACCACGGTCCGGGCCGGCATGTTGATGCCCAGCGCGAGCGTCTCGGTGGCGAACACGGCCTTGACCAGGCCGCGCACGAACAGCTCCTCGACGGCCTCCTTGAACGCGGGCAGCATCCCGGCGTGGTGGGCGGCCACGCCGCGCTCCAGCGCATCGCGCCACTCCCAGAAACCCAGCACGGCCAGGTCGGAGTCGGGCAAGTTGCGGGTGCGCTCGTCGACGACCTCGCGGATCTCCTCGACGTCCGACTCGGAGGTCAGCCGAAGGCCCGACCGCACGCACTGCGAGACGGCCTGGTCGCAGCCGTTGCGGCTGAAGATGAACACGATCGCGGGCAGCAGATCGGCGGCGTCCAGGCTGGTCAGCATCTCCAGCCGGGACGGCGGCTGGAACCGCGGCGGGCGCTGGCCCTTGCGCTTGTCGTTCGGCGGACCGCCGCGGCGCCCGCGCTGCGGCAAGTGGGTGCGCGCCAGCTGCTGGGTGTGCCGCAGCAGCCGATCGTTGATCTTGAGCTCGCGGTTCTCCGTCTCCCCGCCGAACAGGTCGAACATCCGCGGTCCGACCTGCATGTGCTGCCACAGCGGCACCGGCCGGTGCTCGTCGACGACCACGGTGGTCTCGCCGCGCACCTCCTGGAGCCACTCGCCGAACTCCTCGGCGTTGCTGACCGTCGCCGACAGGCTCGCGACCTGCACGTACTCCGGCAGGTGCAGGATGACTTCCTCCCACACCGCACCGCGGAACCGATCGGCGAGGTAGTGCACCTCGTCCATGACCACGTAACCGAGCTGGTCCAGGCCCCGCGAGCCCGCGTAGAGCATGTTGCGCAGCACCTCGGTGGTCATCACGACCACCTGGGCGTCGCCGTTGATCGAGGTGTCCCCGGTCAGCAGACCGACCGCGTCGTCGCCGTGGCGCTCGCAGAGGTCGGCGTACTTCTGGTTGGACAACGCCTTGATCGGCGTGGTGTAGAAGCAGCGGCGCCCCTCGGCGAGCGCGAGGTGGACGGCGAACTCGCCGACCACCGTCTTGCCCGCACCGGTCGGGGCGCACACGAGCACCCCGCGCTGATCCTCCAGCGCCTGGCAAGCGGTCAGCTGGAACGGGTCCAGCTCGAAGGACTGTCCCGCGATGAAGTCGGCCAGTTTCGGGTGGGCACTGCGGCGGGAATGCGCCGCGTACGCCTCGGCCGGCGAGATCTCGGTGGGGTTGGAACGGCTGGCAGCCACGCCCCCAGGTTTTCACATCGGACCAAACCCTGTCTCAGCCGCGCACGCGCGGCGGGTGCGATGCGCCACACGTCACACCGGCGCGACGACCTCCAAGGCCCCCGGCGTGTTGCGGATGGTCAGCGGCAGCCGTGCCTGCGGTTCGCCATCGGCGAAGGCCAGCCAGCCGTTGTCACCGCCCAGCCGCACCGACTTCGCCCGCAGCGTGGTCACGGCCGGGTGCTCCAGGTGCCGCCCGGTGCGCACCGTGGGCAGGACGCGCAGCAACTCGCGGCGGGTCACCTCGCCGACGATGGTCAGGTCGAAGGCGCCGTCACCGGGATCGGCCTGCGGGCACACCGGGATGCCGCCGCCGTAGTAGGGCGTGTTGCCGACGGCCACCAGCGTGGCGCGCGTGTCCAGCAACCTGCCCTCGGTCTCCACCCGTAACGGCATCTGGCGCAGCCCGATCAGCTCCAGCACCGTGGCCAGGTCGTAGCGGCGCTGACCGCGCGGCCAGCGCAGCCGATTGGCGCGGGCGTTGATGGCCGCGTCGAGCCCGGCGCACAGCACGGTGGAGAACCAGCCGGCGCCCGCGACCTTGCCGAGATCGACCCGCCGCCGCGATCCGCATTCGATGGCCTCGGCCATCACCTCGGCCGCGGCGACCGGCTCCCGGGGGATGCCCAGCCCGCGGGAGAGGTCGTTGCCGGTACCCGCGGGAATGAGCGCGAGAGCGGTCTCGGACTCCGCGCAGGCCTGCACGGCCAGGTTCGCGATGCCGTCGCCGCCGACCACGGCCAGCACATCGGCCTCATCGGCCACCGCGCGCCGCACCGCGGCCTCGGTGCCCGCCGCGGAGGTGGCCATCACCGTCCGCACCTCGCAGACAGCGCGAAGGTGGTCGACGAGTTCGCCGACCACCTTCGCGGTAAGGCCTCCACCGGCAGCGGGGTTGATCACCAGCACACAGCGCATGGGCAAGCATCCAACCCCACGAGCACCCGGTTCCGCCAGGCCCCATCGATCTTCCCGAGTCGTCCGGTGCTCCCGTCACCAGGTGCGGCGACGGGAGCGGGCCGAGCTATGTCGCGTCGTCCTTGGCAGCCTGCGAGGCCGTCGAATCCATTTCCGACGGCGTGGTGTCGACGTTGGAGGCCTCGTCCAGCCCCGCCTCGGTCAGGCCCTGCTCTTCCAGCTTCTTGGCCTTGCGCCGATCGTGCGCCCGGCAGATCACCGCCGCGAGCAGGAACAGCACCGACAACGCGAACGCCAGCGCCAGCATCGAGAACGGGTCCTGGCCCGGAGTGGCGACCGCGGCGAACACGAACAGCGCGAACACCACGCCGCGCCACCAGCTGCGCAGCTTCTCGTAGGTGACGATCCCGGCGCGGTTGAGCATCACGAGCACCAGCGGGAGCTCGAAGCTCACGCCGAAGATCACCAGCAGCAACAGCACGAAGCTGATGTACTTGCCACCGCTGAGCGCGGTGAAGAACGCCCCGCCACCGAAGCTGGCCATGAACGTCAGCGCCTCGGGCACCACGTAGTAGGCCAGCACGGCACCGCCGCAGAACAGGATCGTCGCGAAGAAGACGAAGCTGCGCGCGAACTTGCGCTCGTTGTCGTGCAGGCCGGGCGTGATGAACGCCCACAGCTGGTAGAGCCACACCGGGCTGAACAGCAGCGCCCCCACCGACAGGCCGACCTTCATGCGCAGCATGAAGATCTCGAACGGTTCGGTCTGCAACAGCTGACAGCTGCCGTTCGGGCTCAGCCGCTGCTCCGCGGGCAGTTGGCAGTAGGGCTTGAGCAGCACGTCCGACAAGGTCGGCCAGCCGAACGGCGCGCTGGAAAACCAGATGAACCCGAGGATGGCGCCGATGACCACGCCCACGCTCGCCACCCCGAGCCGATAGCGCAGCTCGAAGAGGTGGTCGACCAGGGTCATGGTGCCGTCGGGGTTGTTCCTGCGCCCCCAACGCCGGCGATCACCGCGGAACGGGTTCAGACGATTGAGTGGACTTGCACCCACCTCGTTTTTCCCCGTTCTCGGTCAGTTCTTCTGTTCGTTCTGCTGCTTGTCCTCGACCGGCGACGTGGCCGACGGCGTTTCGGACTCGCCCGAGGTCAGCTCCGGCTTCTGCTCCATCTCGGACTTGGCCTTCTTGGCGTTTTCCTCGTCGGCCTTCATCCCGCGCGTCTCAGCCTTGAAAACCCGGGCCGATTGACCGAGCGAACGGGCCATCTGCGGCAACTTGGTGGCGCCGAAAAGCAGCACCAGCACCAAGACGATCAGGACCAGCTCCCAGCCACCTGGAATTCCTGGCATGCTTCCACCCTTTCGTGATGTCCCTGCTAGCGCAATCGTACGCGCGAAGGGATCGGCGAATAAGCCGTCTTCTGGTTCTCGTCAGCTGCGGCGGCGCTGCGCGAACGCGACCTTCAGGCCCGCGACACGAGCCTTGATCAGGCCGCTGCGCTCACCGAAGTCGCGCGCCGCCCGCCGCTGCGCCGCCCGGAACCGGCGAACGTCGAGGAACGACCGAACCAGCAACCACACCAGCAGGATCAATCCCACGGCGAGCAAAACAAGAGTCCACACGTACGGCACGCAGCCACGGTAACCCGCTCAGGTGGACGGCAGGTGACGGGTCCGCGTCAACGCGGCACCGGCCCGTCGACGCACGTCGTGCGCCAGCTCCTCCGGGCTGAGCACCGTGACCTGCCCTCCGAGGCCCAGCAGCAGCCTCGCCATCCAGGACTCGTCGGCGTAGCGCATTCGAACCCGGGTGCGACCGCCGTCCAGCTCAACGGCCTCGTCGACCTGGTAGTACTCGGCGACCCAGCGGGCCTCGGGCCCCAGCTCCAGCTCGGCGACCAGCTGACCTGGGGCGGGCTGGAACAAGCCGGCGGAAACATCGGTCTGCTCGGCTTCCGAGGGCGGCCGCGCCGGTTCGTCGAGCAGCCGCGCCTCGTCGATTCGGTCCAACCGGAACATCCGAACGCCACCCGCGTTTCGGCACCACGCCTCGAGGTAACTCCGCCCGTCGATGAGCAGCAGCCGCATCGGATCGACCGTCCGCTCGCTGACCTCGTCGCGCGAAGCGGTGTAGTAACGGATGCGCAACGCTTGCTCCCCGGTCACCGCCTGCTGCACCGCCCGGCGCACCTCGGCGTCCACCGCCTCCTCGTCGCCCAGGCCGACCACCACCCCGGCGGGGCGGGCCCGGCCGACCGCGTGCTCCACCTTGGCCAGCGCGCGCTGCACGGCGTCCGAGTCCGGAACGCCCGGCGTCTCCGCCAGCGCGCGCAAGGCCACCAGCAGCGAGGTGGCCTCGGACGCGGTCAGCCGCAGCGGGCGGCGCATCCCCGCGTCGTAGGTGACCGTGATCGAGTCGCTGTCGAAGGACAGGTCGATGAGGTCGCCGGGCCCGTAGCCCGGCAACCCGCACATCCACAGCAGCTCGAGGTCCTTGCGCAGCTGCTGCGGGCTGACCCCGAAGTCGGCCGCCGCGTCGACCATCGGGATGCCCGGCCTGCTGAGCAGGTACGGAACCAGCGCCAGCAGCCTGGGAAGTCGTTGCGTGGCGCTGGTCATCGGCCCTCCCCCAAGGCGTCGAGGTGGATCTCGTGGACCGCCTTGCGCAGCGTGTCCGGCTGCAGCACGGCGACGTCCGGGCCGTAACCGGCGATCCAGCTCGCGGCCGACTCGGCGTGGATGTCCAGCTCGAGGACGTCGCCGGGATCACCGCCCAGCTCCATCCGATCGACGGCCTTGCCGCGCCGCCGCAGACCCTGCGCGCGTCCCTCGGCGACCCACACCCGGACCGTGGTCGGCGCGGGCGGCTCGCGGTGGTCGCCCGCGACGAACCGCAGCAGGTCCACATCGGGCGGGCGCTGCACCTGGCCCGGCTCGCCGACGACGGCGACCTGGCCGCGGACCCGGGAGAGCCGGAAGCAGCGCGGCGCCTCGCGGTCGCGGTCGTGGCCGACGACGTACCAGCGGCCGCGCCAGGACACCACGCCCCACGGTTCGACCGTGCGGTGCTGCACCTCGTAGCTGCTGGGCCGCCGGTAGTCGAACTCCACCACCCGGCCCTCCTGCACGGCCGCGTGCAGCGGCGCGAAGGCGGGCTCGCTGGTGCGCACCTTGGGCTCGACGGCGCGCGCGGCGCGCTCGTCGACGTCCACGCCCGCCGCGCGCAGCTTGAGCAGCGCACCGCGGGCGGCCGAGGTGAACTCCGGGGAGTCCCACAAGCGGACGGCCAGCGCGACCGCGGCGGCCTCGTCGGGCTCCAGGTCGATGTCGCCGAGCTCGTAGTCGCGGCGCGCGATGCGGTAGCCATCGGTGGAGTCGAAGGCCGAGTTGCGCCCCGTCTCCAGCGGGATCCCCAGGTCGCGCAGTTCCGCCTTGTCCCGTTCGAAGGTCCGGAAGAACGCCTCGTCGGAGGTCGCCTCGCCGTAACCCGCCACGATCCGTCGAATCCGCTCTGCGGGCAAGTACTGGCGGGTCGACAGCAGGCAGAGCACCAAGTTCACCAAGCGTTCAGCACGCGCAGTGGCCACCAAGCCACTCTAGCTCGAAAGCATTCGATCATGAGTTCGGGTGGCGCGTTGCGGGACGCAGAACACCCATTCGAATGAGGTTGAGTTCGATCAGCACTGAAGGTATTCGGAACAACGAAGTCCGGACGAGTTTTGATCGAGTCCCTAGGCTGGGCACATGCCCGATCAGGTATTGATGATCACCGGAGCTTCCCGCGGCATCGGTGCCGCCACCGCCCGGCGAGCCGCGGACCACGGTTACCAGGTGGCCCTGCTGGCCCGCTCCACCGACGCGCTGTCCGGCCTGGTCCGCGAACTGGGCGAACACATCGCGATGGCGCTGCCCTGCGACGTCACCGACTACGACAGCCTGACCGAAGCCGTTTCCCGGGTCGAGGAGCACTACGGGCGACTGGACGCGGTGCTGGCCAACGCCGGCGCGAGCGCCCCGTCGTCGTTCCTGGGCACCGACGACTCCGACCCGACGCAGTGGCGCGACGTGGTGCTGACCAACGTCTACGGTGCCGCCATCACCGCCCGGGCCGCGCTGCCCGCGCTGGTGCGCAGCGAGGGGCACCTGGTGCTGACCGGCTCCAACGCTGGTCGCGGCATCCGGCCCGGCAACCTCTACGGGGCCACCAAGTGGGCCGTGACCGGCATGGCCCAGAACATCCGCGCGGAATGCGTGGGCACCGGCGTGCGGGTCACGCTCGTGCAGCCGGGCATGGTCGAGACCGACATGACGGCCAACCGAACCGAGGTGCCCAAGCTGCACCCGGACGACATCGCCAACGGCATCCTCTACGCGCTCGGTCAGCCGCCGACCGTCGACGTCAACGAGATCACCATCCGCCCCACCGGCCAAGCACCGCACAGCTGAGCCCCCCACCGCACGTGGTCCCGCTGGCGCCCTGACAGTTTTGCCTAAAACTGCACGGGCATTTCGGACGTCCGAGCCCTGCAGTTTTAGGCAAAACTGTCACGACCACCGTCGGGACGCCGTCCGGTCGTTGCCGCGGTTTCGGGTCAGAGGGAGTTGATCAGGCGTTCCACTCGCTCGTCGATCGCGCGGAACGGGTCCTTGCACAGGACGGTGCGCTGCGCCTGGTCGTTGAGCTTGAGGTGCACCCAGTCGACCGTGAAGTCGCGGCCAGCCGCCTGCGCCGCGGCGATGAAGTCACCGCGCAGCTTCGCCCGCGTGCTCTGCGGCGGGGTGTCCTTGGCCGCCTCGATCTCGCCGTCCTCGGTCGCCCTGTCGACCATGTCCTTGCGCTGCAGCATGTCGAACAGACCGCGCCCGCGACGGATGTCGTGGTAGGCGAGGTCGAGCTGGGCGATGCGCGGGCTGGACAGCTCCAGCCCGTGCTTGCTGCGGTAGCGCTCCAGCAGCCGGTACTTGATCGCCCAGTCGACCTCCCGGTCGATCTTGGAGTAGTCCTGCTGCTCGACGGCGTCCAGCGCGCGGCCCCACAGGTCCAGGATCCGATCTGTCATCGGGTCCGAACCGCGCCGGGCCACGTGATCGACCGCCCGGCCGTAGTACTCGCGCTGGATGTCCAGGGCCGAGGCCTCCCGGCCACCGGCCAGCCGCACCGTGCGGCGCCCGGTCATGTCGTGGCTGATCTCCCGGATCGCCCGGATCGGGTTGTCCAGGCTGAAATCCCGGAACTGCACGCCCTGCTCGACCATCTCCAGCACCAGGTTGGCCACGCCGACCTTGAGCAGCGTGGTCACCTCGGACATGTTCGAGTCGCCCACGATCACGTGCAGCCTGCGGTAGCGCTCGGCGTCGGCGTGCGGCTCGTCGCGGGTGTTGATGATCGGCCGGGAGCGGGTGGTGGCGCTGGAGACGCCCTCCCAGATGTGCTCGGCGCGCTGCGACAGGCAGTACACCGCACCGCGCGGGGTCTGCAGCACCTTGCCCGCGCCGCAGATGAGCTGCCGGGTCACCAGGAACGGGAGGAGCACGTCCGAGATGCGGGAGAACTCGCCGGAGCGCCCGACCAGGTAGTTCTCGTGGCAGCCGTAGGAGTTGCCCGCCGAGTCGGTGTTGTTCTTGAACAGGAAGATGTCCCCGCCGATGCCCTCGTCGGAGAGCCTGCGCTCGGCATCGATGAGCAGGTCCTCGAGGATCCGCTCCCCCGCCTTGTCATGGGTGACCAGCTGGGTGAGGTCGTCGCACTCGGCCGTGGCGTACTCGGGGTGCGAACCCACGTCGAGGTAGAGGCGAGCACCGTTGCGCAGGAAGACGTTCGACGACCTTCCCCACGACACGACTCGCCGGAACAAGTACCTGGCCACCTCGTCCGGGGACAACCTGCGCTGCCCGTGGAACGTGCAGGTGACCCCGAACTCGGTTTCGATGCCGAAGATCCGCCGCTGCATGCCTCCACACTAGGCGCTCAATCGGGTTTTCGACGGTCCGCCGTTCGGGCTCCGGTCAGTTGATGTTCGAAGAATTTTGGTCGCAGCCCGTCACCAATCGGGGCCGCGCACACGTCGAGGCCCGGTCCCGCTGCGGAACCGGGCCTCGACCGCCGTGCGCTACTTGCCCGCGTCCGGCTTGTCGTCCTTGTCGCTCTCCTCGGACTTCTCCTCGCTCGGCGCGGGAAGCAGCGACTTCAGCGCGGCGCCCTTGATCCTGCGGAACGTGCGGTGCTCCCGGGCCCGGTCCAGCACCGCGACCTCGAGCGCGGCGCTGTCCAGTTCGCGGTTGCCGTCCCCGCCGGACTGCAGCGCGTTGACCGAGACCTGCACCGCCTCGGCGAGTTCCATCCCCTCGGTGAAGGAATCCTTGAGCTTGCCGCTGATCGCGTCGGCCTGGCCGCCCATCACCACGTACTTGCGCTCGTCGACGATGGAGCCGTCGTAGGTCAGGCGGTACAGCTGGTCGTTCTCGGCGGTGTAGCCCACCTCTGCCACGCAGATCTCCACCTCGAAGGGCTTGATCTGCTCGGTGAAGATGGCGCCCAGGTGCTGGGCGTAGGTGTTGGCCAGCGACCGCCCGGTCACGTCGCGGCGGTCGTAGGAATAACCGCGCACGTCCGCGATGCGCACGCCGGCGACCCGCAGCGCCTCGAACTCGCTGTACCGGCCGACCGCGGCGAACCCGATGCGGTCATAGATCTCGGAGACCTTGTGCAAGGTCGGGGACGGGTTCTCGGCGACGAACAGCACCCCGCCGGCATATTTGAGCGCCACCACGCTGCGGCCCCGGGCGATGCCCTTGCGGGCGAGCTCGGACCGCTCCCGCATCAACTGCTCGGGGGAGGTGTAGAACGGCATCGTCACGTCTGTGCACTCCTGGTTCGAATCGGCTCGCTCGACGGGATCTACGCGGGCGCTGCTCAGCCGCCCGGGTTCTCCATCCGGCCGCTGACGACCTCACCGGCGATCGCGGAGGTGCGCTCCTCGGGCAGGCGCACGGCCCCCTCGGGCCCGGTGATGGTGATCAGCGACGGGTAGATCCGCCGGTACACGTCCGGCCCGCCGGTCGCGGAATCGTCGTCGGCGGCGTCGTAGAGCGCCTCGAACGCCGCCCGAGCCGCTGTTTCGGCATCCGCATCGGGGTCGAAGCGCTTCTTCAGCGCGGACTTGGCGAACTGCGAGCCGGAACCGACCGCGTGGTAGCCGCCGGCTTCGTCGTACTTGCCGCCGACCACGTCGTAGGACACGATGCGCCCGGCTCGGTCCGGGTCCTCGCTGTTCTCGTCGTACCCGGCCAGCAGCGGAACCACGGCCAGACCCTGCAGCGCCGCGGCGAGGTTTCCGCGCAGCATGGTCGCCAGCTTGTTCGCCTTGCCGTCCAGCGACAGCGAGACGCCTTCGAGCTTCTCGTAGTGCTCGAGCTCGACCGCGTAGAGCTTGACGAGCTCCTGCGCCACACCGGCGGTACCGGCGATGCCGACGGCCGAGTAGGCGTCGGTGACGAACAGCTTCTCCATGTCCCGCTGGGCGATGACGTTGCCCATCGTCGCCCTGCGGTCACCGGCAATCAGCACACCACCGCGGAAGGTGACCGCGACGATCGTGGTGCCGTGCGGCGCCTCGACGCTGCCCTCGGGGGCCTTGCGGCCGTCCGGCAGCAGCTCGGGCATGGCGGAGCGCAGGAAGTCGGTGAATGACGAGGACCCGGGGGTGAGATAGGCGGCGGGCAGTGCCTGCCCCTGGGACAGGGCCGAACTCGATTCCATCAGCGACATCGTCTCCCTAGGTCTGCGACTTGGGGTGCACTTTAATCATGATCGGCGCGCGTCGGTCGGCGCCGGGCCGAATCGCTTCGGCCCGGACGCCTCGTGCCGTCACTCGCGCGGCCTGCGCCTACTGCCCGCCTTTTTGCACGTAGGCGCGGACGAAGTCCTCGGCGTTCTCCTCCAGGACGTCGTCGATCTCGTCCAGGATGGCGTCGACGTCCTCGCCGAGCTTTTCGCGACGTTCCTGACCGGCGGCTTCCGCTTCCTGCTCTTCGTCGCCGTCGTCGCCGCCGCCTTGCCGCTGAACCTTGTCCTGAGACATCTCGCCTCCCGGTGGGTTGTTCCGGGACGCCCCCCAACGAGCAGGACGTCCTGCTGTGAACACTACCTATCCGACCACCCGTTCGCCCACGTCCAGCCGGGCGTCGTTTCGATCTTTGCATCGAGCTGACGTGCACGAAAGGTAACCGGCCGACCGAGAACTCACCCCTTTGTCAACGAGTCGACCAATTCCTCGGCACTGTTCGAGGCCTCCAGCAACCCTCCGACATGAGCCTTGGTCCCGCGTAGCGGTTCCAACGTCGGAATGCGCACCAGCGATTCCCTGCCGAGGTCGAAGATGACCGAGTCCCAGGACGCTGCGGCGACCTCGGCCGGGTAGCGCTCCAGACAGCGGCCGCGGAAGTAGGCCCGGGTGTCCTCCGGCGGTGCGGCCACGGCCTCCTGCACCTGCTCCTCGCTGATCAGGCGCTTCATCGAGCCGCGGGTGACCAGCCGGTTGTAGAGGCCCTTGTCCAGCCGCACGTCGGAGTACTGCAGGTCGATCATGTGCAGCCGGGGCGAGGCCCACCCGAGGCCGTCGCGGCTGCGGTAGTGCTCCATCAGCTTGAGCTTGGCCGGCCAGTCCAGCCGGTCCGCGCAGTCCATCGGATCGCCGCCGAGCAGGTCCAGCACCTCGCCCCAGGTGTTCAGAACCTCGCGGGCGTCCTGCTCGGCGCCGTTGTCCTCGCAGAACCGCGCGGCCCGCTCGTAGTAGGCGCGCTGCAGGTCCAAGCCGGTGAACTTGCGCCCGTCGGCGAGCTCCACGGTCTGCTCGAGCGTCGGGTCGTGGCTGATCAGGTGCACCGCCTGCACCGGGTCGGCCAGCTTGAGGTCGTCGAAGCGCAGCCCGCGCTCGATCATGTCCAGCACCAGGGCCGTGCTGCCGAGCTTGAGGTAGGTGGAGGTCTCGGCGAGGTTGGCGTCGCCGATGATCACGTGCAGCCGCCGGTACTTGTCGGCGTCGGCGTGCGGTTCGTCGCGGGTGTTGATGATGCCGCGCTTGAGCGTGGTCTCCAGCCCGACCTCGACCTCGATGTAGTCCGAGCGCTGGGACAGCTGGAAACCCGGCTTCTCCCCCGCCTGCCCGATCCCGACCCGGCCGGATCCGCAGATCACCTGACGGGAGGCGAAGAACGGGGTCAGACCACCGATCACCGAGGTGAACGGGGTGTCGCGGGACATCAGGTAGTTCTCGTGGGTGCCGTAGCTGGCGCCCTTGCCGTCGATGTTGTTCTTGTACAGCTGGATCGGGGCCGTACCGGGCACGCTGGCCGCGCGCATCGCGGCCTCCTCCATCACCCGCTCGCCGGCCTTGTCCCAGATGACCGCGTCGCGCGGGTTGGTCACCTCCGGAGCCGAGTACTCCGGGTGCGCGTGGTCGACGTAGAGCCGCGCGCCGTTGGTGAGGATGACGTTGGCCGCCCCGAGGTCGTCACCGTCCGAACCGTTCGACTGCTGCGCCGCCGTGCTGAGGTCGAAACCGCGCGCGTCCCGCAGTGGTGACTCCACCTCGTAATCCCAGCGCGCGCGCCGCGCACGTGGAATCTCGGCCGCCGCCGCGTAGGCCAGCACGATGTGCGTGGAGGTCAGCACCGGGTTGGCGCTGGAGTCTCCGGGCACGACGATGCCGTACTCCACCTCGGTTCCCATGATCCGCCGCATACCTCGCAGAGTACGGGTTAACGCGGGCCGAGGAGAGTGCTGGAAGGCACAGGATCTTCACGTCACCGATTCGGCACCTCGATAGGGCGAGGTGGCACGATCCCGTCGTGGAGGAACAGGTCGCCGTGTACGACACGGCCGGGCATGTCGTGGGCGAGGCTCCGAGGTCGACGATGCGCGCCGAGGGGCTCTGGCACGCCGCGGCGGCCGTGCTGGTGCTCTCCGGCGATGGCGAGCGGGTCTACGTGCACCGCCGCACCGACACCAAGGACGTCTACCCGGGGCTGCACGACTGCACCGCGGGCGGCGTGGTCGCGGCGGGCGAGGACCCCGCGCGGACCGCGCAGCGGGAGGTGCGCGAGGAGCTGGGCGTCTCCAGCGAGGTCCGGTTCCTGTTCCGCGAGGTGTTCACCGAGGGCTCGGTCCGCTATCACGCGTTCGTGTACGTGACGCGCTGGGACGGCCCGGTGCGGCATCAGCCCGCGGAGGTGGCCGAGGGCTGGTGGATGCCCGTCGACGAGCTGCGCGAGCGCCTGGCCGACCCGCGGTGGCCGTTCGTACCGGACGGGCGCCGGTTCGCCGAGCGCTGGCTGCGCGAGCGCGGTCACCGCTGAGCCGCGCCCGCGGTCAGTGCCAGGGCAGCTCGGCCCGCTCGCCCCAGTAGGTCGCCGCGTCGCGGGCCAGCGATCGCAGCGTCGCCAGGTCCGCGTCGCCGAGTTCCACCCCGGTGGCCTCGAGGTTGGATTCGAGCTGGTCGACGCCGGCCACGCCGAGCAGCACCACGTCCGCCCAGGGCTGGTGCAGGGCGTGGGCCAGGGCGATGGCGTCGGGGCCGACGCCGTGCCGGGCGGCGATATCGGCGAGCTCGGCAGGCGGCTGCACGGCCAGGCGACCGTTGGCCAGGGTCTCCTTGAGCAGCACCCGCCAGCCCCCGGTGTGTGCTTCGTTGAGCGCCCGCCCGACCGAGGGCTCGGAGGTGTTCCAGGTCGACTGCACGGCGCTGAAGAGCTGGGTGCCGCCCACCTCCAGCTCCCAGGCCTTCTCGATGGTCTCTGCCTGCGCCGCTCCGCTGGTGGAGAAGCCCAGCCGCACCCCCGCGTCGCGAAGCCGGGCGAGCTCGTGCTGCAGCGCCAGGTCCTCGAACAGCGGGCTCGAAGCGGTCAGCGAATGCACCTGGTACAGGCCGATGCGCTGCCCCAGCAGCGTGCGGGTCTCGGCCCACTGGGTGCGCAGGCGCTCCAGGGAGTGCTCCTTGACCTCGTGCACCTCGGTCTCGATCTGCCACTCGGCGACGTAGGCGTAGCCCCACTTGCTGGACACGGTGACGTCCTCGTGGCCGCGCTCGGTGAGCCAGTCGGCCAGGAACTGCTCCGCGCTGCCGTAGGAGCGCGCGGCGTCGACCCACCGGATGCCGTGCCGGTAGGCGGCGTCCAGGACCCTGCGGGTCTGCTCGCGCATCGCCTGCGCGGTGCGCTGCGGCGGGAGCGCCTCGGCGCGCCCGACGTTGATGTAGGCGGGCCTGCCGAGCGCGGCCAGACCGATGCCGAGCCGTCCGATCGCCTGTTGCGCGGGGATCATGCGAGCGAAGTTAGTCCTTCCGGCGCCCGTCCGCACGGCTCGGGGCCGCCGGCCCGAGCGGGTCGGCGGCCCCGAGGTCCGCGGTCTTACAGGTACTGACCGGTGTTGGTCGCCGTGTCGATCGCTCGACCGGACTCCTGGTTCTTGCCGCTGACCAGGGTGCGGATGTAGACGATCCGCTCGCCCTTCTTGCCGGAGATCCGTGCCCAGTCATCCGGGTTGGTGGTGTTGGGCAGGTCCTCGTTCTCGGCGAACTCGTCGATGATGGCGTCCTGCAGGTGCTGCACCCGCAGGCCGGGCTGACCGGTTTCCAGCACCGACTTGATCGCGGCCTTCTTGGACCGGTCCACGATGTTCTGGATCATCGCGCCGGAGTTGAAGTCCTTGAAGTACAGGACCTCCTTGTCCCCGTTGGCGTAGGTGACCTCCAGGAACCGGTTCTCGTCGGTCTCGGCGTACATCCGCTCGACCGTGGTCTGGATCATCGCGTCCAGGCACGAAGCGGGGTCCCCGCCGAACTCCTTGAGGTCCTCCTCGTGGATCGGCAGTTCCGTGGTCAGGTACTTGGAGAAGATGTCCTTGGCCGATTCGGCGTCCGGACGCTCGATCTTGATCTTCACGTCCAACCGGCCCGGTCGCAGGATCGCCGGGTCGATCATGTCCTCGCGGTTGGAGGCGCCGATGACGATGACGTTCTCCAGGCCCTCCACGCCGTCGATCTCGCTGAGCAGCTGCGGGACGATCGTGGTCTCCACGTCGGAGGACACCCCGCTGCCGCGGGTGCGGAAGATCGAGTCCATCTCGTCGAAGAACACGATCACCGGCGTGCCCTCGGAGGCCTTCTCGCGAGCTCGCTGGAAGATCATCCGGATGTGCCGCTCGGTCTCGCCGACGAACTTGTTCAGCAGCTCCGGGCCCTTGATGTTGAGGAAGTAGGACTTGGCCTGGCCGTCCGCGTCACCGCGGTTCGACGCCACCTTCTTGGCCAGCGAGTTGGCCACCGCCTTGGCGATGAGCGTCTTCCCGCAACCGGGTGGCCCGTAGAGCAGCACGCCCTTCGGCGGTGCGAGCTGGTACTGCACGTAGAGGTCGGAGTGCAGGAACGGCAGCTCCACGGCATCGCGGATCTGCTCGATCTGACCGCCCAGACCGCCGATGTCGGTGTAGCCGACATCGGGCACCTCTTCCAGCACGAGGTCCTCGACCTCGGCCTTGGGCACCGTGTCGTAGGCGTAGCCGACCTTGCTGTCGACCAGGATGGAATCGCCGGCCTTCAGCGTGGACTCGGCCAGCTGATCGGTCAGCCACACAACCCGTTCCTCGTCGGTGTGCCCGACGACCAGTGCGCGCGGGAAATCCCCCTCGACACTGGGCAGCAGTTCCCGGAAGGTGCACACCTCGCCGGTCTGCTCGAACGAGCCCGCCTCCACCACCGTCAGGGCCTCGTTGAGGCGCACTGACTGGCCCAGTCGCAGTTCCTCGATGCTCACGTTCGGCGACACGGCCACCCGCATCTTGCGCCCGGACGTGAACACGTCGACCGTGCTGTCCTCGTAGGCCGTGAGGAACACGCCGTACCCGCTCGGGGGTTGGGCGAGCCGATCGACTTCCTCGCGCAGCGCCGTGAGCTGGCTCCGCGCTTCTTTCAGGGTCTCGGTGAGTTTGGCGTTCCGTTCGGTGAGCTGACTCACTCTCTCGGATGCCTCGGCCAGCCGCTTTTCCAGCAACCGCACCTGCTGAGGAGACTCGTTGAGCCTGCGGCGCAGCAACGCGACCTCGTCTTCCAGGAGACGGATCTGACTGCGCAGTTCGGTCGAATCCGAACCGTTCTGCTCCCCGTCGCCCTCCTCGGGCCGGCTGCCGGGACGGTCGTGCTGCATGTCGGCACCCTCCTCCCGTGCTCGTACCACCACGGTACCGGCGATCACCGACGACAGCGGCGTCGCGAGTGGTCCGCCGGATCGCCCAGCGTGCCACAAAAATCAGCGAATACCCATGAGCGGAACCAGGTTCGTCCTCGCGGGTCGCCTCGACCACGGGCAGTCACGGATACGTTGAGTTGGCGATCATGGTCCGTTCGATACGTCCTGGACCGGTCATCTGACCCCGCCAACAACGCGACGACCACGGGTTTTTCCGTTCCGCCACGGCGACCGGCCGTGCCGTGCGGGCATCCGGGTTAACCGCTGAGACAACCGGGTGGCATTCACCTGACCGGAAATCGAATTCCCCCGGAACTTCTCCCATCATTTGGAACAACTCCGCCGCTGCGGGCATTCCGGACAGCCGATCCGGATGCCGACCCGCGTCGCAATCCGGGTACTCCGGCCCCGCGACACCGCCGTCTCTGATCTACTTACGCGGCAAAACAGACTCGGCGACATCCACTCCGGGAGGAGTCCATGACCTATCCGCCGCAGCAACCTGGACCGGGCGGGTGGGAACAGCAACCCGCGAGCAACGGATTCCCGCCACCACCGGGCGGGCAGCCGAACTGGTACGGCAACCAGCACGCCGGGACGCCCCAGCAGGGGCCCGGGCAACCGATCCAGGGCCAGCCCTACCAGGCACAGCAGCCGCAGCCGGGCCCGCCCGGACAGCCGCCGCAGCCTCCGCAGTGGGGCACCTGGATCCCGGAGGCCAACGGGTTCGCCGACGTGGAACCGGAGAAGCCCAAGTCCAGGACGCCGCTGCTGCTCGGCACGCTCGGCGCGCTGCTGGTGCTGCTCGTCGGCGGTGGCGGGCTGTTCTGGTGGCTCGGCGGCAACGACCCGGGCGCGGCGCGGCCGGTCGCCCGGGAGGTCGTCGCCAAGGTCAACGCGGGTGACTTCAACGGCGTGCGCACGCTGTTCTGCGCTGCCAACCGCGGGCAGCTGAACCAGGCCATGGACCAGCTGCAGCAGTACACGTTCGACCTGCGGCTGGGCGCGGTCTCCGAGAGCGGCGACCGCGCTTCGGCGCACCTCGCGGGCAGCTACCAGGCGTCCGGAACCGCGCAGCCGGTGGATCAAACGATGGGGCTCGTCGTCGAGGACGGCGAATGGAAGGTCTGCGCGCTCGACCAGTGAGCGCGCGGCAGGAGCACTAGGGGGATCGACACTTGACGTACCCACCGCAGCAGCCGGGACAGGACGGCTGGGGCCAGCAGGGCGGCCAGTACCCGCCGAGCGGCCCGCAACCCGGTGGCCAGCAGCCGGGCGGGAGCTACCCGCCGAGCGGCGGGCAGCCGTACGGCCAGCCCGCTCCCGGATACCCGCAGCAGCCTCAGCAACCCGGCTACGGGCAGCAGCCGCCGTACCCGCCGCAGGGCGCCTACCAGGGCTTCGGCGGCTACGGACCACCGCCGAAGAAGAAGTCCCCGCTGCCGTGGATCCTCGGCGGCCTCGGCGCGCTGGTAGTCCTCGGCGTGGTGATCGCGCTGGTCATCGGGTTGTCCGTTGGCTCAGGGGCGGGTGATCCGAGGCCGGTGGCCGAGCGAGCGGTCAGCATGATGAACGAGAAGGACTTCACCGGCCTCAAGAACATCAGCTGCCAGCGGCGGTCCGCCCAGACCCAGCAGGCCATCGAGCTCATGGAGGGCAAGGGCGCCGGGCTCGAGCAGCTCAAGCAGATGGGCGCGACCGACTCCGAGATCAAGCAGCTGATGGACTCGGTGGAGTTCGACGTCCGGCTCGAATCGGTGCAGCGCAACGGGGACGACCGGGCAACGGCCACGATCGCGGGCACGATCGGCGTGTCCGGCACCTTCCAGGGCGTCGATCTCGGCTCGACGCCCGCGACGCCGATCGACCAGCGCCTCGGCATGGTCGTCGAGGACGGCGCCTGGAAGCTCTGCTGAGCCCTTCCCGGAACCGAAGAGCGGGCCCGCGCCGATCCAGGCGCGGGCCCGCTTCGCGTTCGCGTCAGCCCTTGCCGGAGCGCCGCTGCACGCGCGGCGGGGTCACGCCGTCCGCCAGGCGACGGGTGACCAGCAGGAACGCCGTGTGCCCGACCATCCGGTGCTCCGGGCGCACGGCCATGCCCACCACGTGCCACGGGCGCAGCAAGGTCTCCCAGACCTGGGGTTCGGTCCAGTTCTGCTGCTCGCGGATGGCCTCGGTGATCCGCGACAGCTGGGTCGTGGTGGCCACGTACACGATCAGCACACCGCCCGGGCGCAGCTTCTCCTGGACCTTCTCCAGCACGTCCCAGGGCGCCAGCATGTCCAGCACGATGCGGTCCACCGGCTCGCCGTCGTAGTCGGCGACGTCGCCGAGGTTGAGCGAGTAGTTCTCCGGGACCTCGCCGAAGAAGCGCTGCACGTTGCGCTCGGCGTGCTCGCGGTGGTCCTCGCGGATCTCGTAGGAGGTCACGCTGCCCTCGGAACCGACAGCGCGCAGCAGCGAGCAGCTCAGCGCGCCCGAGCCCGCGCCCGCCTCGAGCACGCGCATCCCGGGGCCGATGTCGCCCCACATCAGGATCTGCGCGGCGTCCTTGGGGTAGATGACCTGCGCGCCGCGCGGCATGGACAGCACGTAGTCGGACAGCAGGGGGCGCAGCGCCAGGAAGGAGGTACCTCCGGTGCTGGTCACGATCGACCCCTCGGGACTGCCGATCAGGTCGTCGTGCGCGAGCGCGCCGCGGTGCGTGTGGTATTCCCCGCCCGTTTGCAGCACGATCGTGTACTTGCGCCCTTTGGGGTCGGTCAACTGGACCCGATCTTCGGGCTGGAACTCACCGCTGACGGTGCTGCTCAACTGCTGCCTACTTTCTCCACGATCACCTCACGCGCGCGACACGCACGGCGGTCCATAGTCCCAGATGGACGGCGCTGCTCCGGCGTCGGGCGCGGTAGCCCGGCGCGCAAAAGCAGGTGGCGCGGAGTCCGTACCGGCTGCTCCGGGTTCGGCTCCCCGCACCACCGCGCGCACCGACTCCGCTCAGAACGCGGCCGAGCCGCACGCGGTGCGGCGGGGTTCTCGGAGATCGCCGGGCGAGGACGGCCGCAGCGCCGCGCACGTCGCGGATCCCGCAGCCCGGCGGCGTCCGAGGTTCCGCCCCCGGCACCGCCACGACGACCCCGGACCGAAGCATCTCCTCAAGCGCGGCGGGAGCGCAGAGCTGCGCGCAGGTCCTCGCGCCGCAGCACGCCGCTGGGCCTGCCCTCCTCGTCGATGACCAGGAACTGCCAGGCCAGCACGGACTGCACGCGCTCGATGATGGCCTCCGGCGATTCGACGTCCAGCAGGATCGTGTCCGGGTCGACCGGTTCGGCGGCGCGCTCGGCGGGTTCGTTCGGCGCTCGGGTGGACAGCCGCTCGGCCGCGGTCTGGTCGAGCAAACCGACCGCGATCCCGTCGGCGCGCACCAGCACCACTCCCCGGCCCGCCGCGGCCACCAGCGCATCGCCCACCGGGCTCTCCGCGGGCAGCTGCAGCACCGGTTTGACCAGGTCGGCGAGCTTCACGCCGCTGGGCCACCGGCGACGCTGCTCGGCCTGGTGCTCGGAGACGGCACCGGCGATGACGAACCAGGCCATCAGCAGGCACACCCCGAGCCGCAACCACTGGTCCTGGGCTCCGGTGAACAGGCCCGCCATCGCGTAGCCGAGCAGGGCGACGGCGACCACACCGGCACCGGCCACACCGGCGGTGGTGCCCGCGACGCGCCGCCCGGTGATCCGCCACAGCAGCGCCCGCAGCATCCGGCCACCGTCCAGCGGCAGCCCGGGCAGCAGGTTGAACAGCCCGACCGCCAGGTTGGCCACGCAGGTCTGGGCCACCAGCAGCCAGATCGCCCCGTCCGGCACCAGGACGAACCAGGCGATGCCGGTCACCAGCGCGAGCAGCAGCGACACCGCGGGACCCGCCGCGGCGATCATGCCCTCCTGACCGGGTTTGGGCGGCGTTCGCGAGATCTCCGAGAGCCCGCCGAGCAGGAACAACCGGACCCTGCGCACCGGCAAGCCCAGCCGCAGCGCGACGATGCAGTGCCCGAGCTCGTGCAGCAGCACGGAGATGGCCAGCAGCACGGTGAACACCGCCGCCAGCACCGCCGATGCCCACACCCCGGTGCCGGGCAGGATGCGGCCGACCAGCGGCGTGTAGAGCAGCACGATCAGCGCGGCGCCGAGCCACCACGAGGTGGACAGCAGCACCGGCACCCCGGAGACGCGGAACAGCAGCAGGCCACCGTCGTTGCTCTTGGGCCGGGACGACGTGGAGGCGGCGGACGGCATGTGCGAAGAGTAATCCGCGCGGAGTAAGACGGCTGTAACCACGGGGCCGATCGGCTGTCGCCCTGCTCGTTTAGGGTCGGTGACCATGGCCGAGACCGCGCAGGAGCCCGCCACCACCGATGCAACGGCGCCCGGAGGCACCGCCAGGCGGCGGCCGGCGCTTTCACCGTCGCGCGCCGGTGATTTCAAGCAGTGCCCGCTGCTCTACCGGTTCCGCGCGGTGGACCGGCTGCCGGAGACCCCGACCAAGGCGCAGGTGCGCGGCACCGTGGTGCACTCGGTGCTGGAGCGCCTATACGAGCTGCCAGCGGGCGAGCGCGACCGGGATCGAGCCCAGCAGTTGCTGCGGCCCGCCTGGGACGACCTGCTGGCCGAGCAGCCCGAGCTGGGCGAGCTCTTCGACGGCCCGGACGACCCGGAGCTGACCAAGTGGCTGCAGACCGCGAGCGGCCTGGTCGATGCCTACTTCGAGATGGAGGACCCGCAGCGGCTGAACCCGGAGTCCTGCGAGCTGCGGGTGGAGGCCGAGCTGCCCTCCGGCGCGCTGCTGCGCGGGTTCATCGACCGGGTGGATGTCGCGCCCACCGGCGAGATCCGCCTGGTGGACTACAAGACCGGGTCCGCGCCGCGCGAGATCGGCGAGGCCAAGGCGATGTTCCAGATGAAGTTCTACGCCCTGGTGCTGTGGCGGCTGCGCGGCGAGGTGCCCCGCCAGCTGCTGCTGATGTACCTGGCGAACAAGCAGAAGCTCGCCTACACCCCAGACGAGCAGGAACTGCTCCGGTTCGAGCGCACCCTGGACGCGATCTGGCAGGCGATCCTGCGCGCGGGCAAGACCGGGGACTTCCGGCCGAACCCGTCGAAGCTCTGCGACTGGTGCGATCACAAGGCGCTGTGCCCGTCCTTCGGCGGCACTCCCCCGCCCTACCCGGGCTGGCCGGAAGACCCCGGCACCAACGAGGAATCGCTCCTCGACCGCACGGACTGAAAGTCCCGGCCCGCGCCGGAACGAGCGTCAGGCAAGCACCGCAGGTGCTTTCTCTTCACCCCACCTGAGCAACTCGCCCCGCCGCGGATTCTCAGACGTCGTCTGGCGAGGACAGCCGCAGCGCCGCGCTTGGACATGCTCAAGTCGCGGATCCCGGAGCCAGAAGACGTCTGAGGTTCCGCTCCCGGCACCGCCACGTCGAACGACCACAGATCAATCCCGGTGCGTGATCAATCCCCGTACGCGTCGAAGTTGGCGGCCGTGCCGTACTCACCCGCCTGCGTCGGGTCGATGACCGCGAAGCGCGCGCCGGTCGGGTCCCGCAGCACGGCCATCCGGCCCATGCTGGAGTCGTAGGGATTCACCCGGACCCTGCCGCCGTTGGCGATGGCGCGGTGCACCAGCTCGTCGGTGCCGAGCTCGGCCTCGACGCCGAGGTAGAGCAGCCAGTGCGGCTTGGTCGCCTCGGTGATGAACTCGCGGATCATGCTGACCCGGGCCAGCACCGAGTCCTCGCCCAGGTACCAGACCGAGTAGTCCGAGCGGTGCTCGGTGCCGAACTGCTGGGCGCCGTAGCCGAACAGCTCCCCGAAGAACACGTCCGCGGTCTGGGCCCTGATCGTCACCAGCTCGGCCCACATCAGCGTGCCCGGCAGCCCGACGTCGAACTCCCAGGTCTCCTCGGGTTCGAGCAGGCCGAACTCGGCATCGGAGGGCCCCATCAGGACCGCCTTGCGACCGACCTTGGGCACGTGGTTGACCGGCACGGTCAGCGTCGCGCCGTGGCTCTCCGCCTCGGCCACTGCCTGATCGCAGTCGGCGGTGGCCAGGTACAGCCGCCAGGCCGACTCCTCACCGGAGGCCGCGCGCAGGCTGGCGACCGGGTACCCCTCGCGGAGCGCGATCACGTGCTCGCCGGAGAGGGGATCGCTGTGCGTCTCGTACTGCCAGTCGAACAGGTTGGCGTAGAACTCCTTCGCCTGCTCGAGGTTTGTGGTGATCAACTCGATCCAGCAGGGCATTCCGGCGTAGAGCTGCCACTGCGGTGGTGTCTGCCCGGGAACTACGACGGCCATCGGCCACCCCCATCGGCTTGTTCAAGATCGTCTGGACCCAACATACTCGCGGGGTCCGACGACCGGGTGCAGCGTCGAACGAACGACGCGCCCATCCAGACCAGCGTCGCGCGCGCGGCTCGGGATGGACACGACAATGATCGCGCTTCGCCCGAATGGAGCAGCGGCTCAGGCGGTTCGGCGTCCGGGGGTGGCCGCCCGGGGCGTCAGAGCCGGCAGGCGCGGATGTCCGACGAGAGGATGGCCTTGGCGCCCACCGAGGCGAGCCGGTCCATGATCGCCGGCGCCGCCTTGCGGGAGACCATGGCGCGCACCGCGACCCAGCGCTCGTCGGCCAGCGGCGACATCGTCGGCGACTCCAGTCCGGGAGTCATCTTGGTGGCGTCGTCGAGCAGCTCGCGCGGGCAGTTGTAGTCCAGCATCACGTACTGCTGGGCGAACACCACGCCCTGCAGACGGGCGATGAGCTGGTCCTTCTCCTGCTGCTGGTCGGAATCGCGACGCTCGATGACAACGGCCTCGGACTGGCAGATCGGATCGCCGAAGGCCACCAGCCCGTGCTGGCGCAACGTCCGGCCGGAGCCGACCACGTCGGCGATCGCATCGGCGACGCCGAGCTGGATGGAGATCTCCACCGCGCCGTCCAGCCGGATGACCTCGGCGGTCACGCCGTGCCGGGCCAGGTCGTCGCCGACCAGCCGCGGGTAGGAGGTGGCGATCCGCTTGCCCTGCAGATCGGTGATCTTCCAGTCGCCCGGCTGCCCGGGGGCGGCGTAGCGGAAGGTCGACCCGCCGAAGCCCATGGACAGCACCTCGTCGACCGGGGCACCGGAATCCAGCGCCAGGTCACGGCCGGTCAGGCCGAGGTCGAGCTCGCCGGAGCCGACGTAGATGGAGATGTCCTTGGGGCGCAGGAAGAAGAACTCGACGTCGTTGGTGGTGTCGAGAACGGTGAGATCCCGCTGCTCATGGCGCTGCCGGTACCCGGCTTCCGCGAGCATCTCGGATGCGGGACCGGCCAGCGTGCCCTTGTTGGGCACCGCGACACGCAGCATGGGAACCAATTCTCCTTCTCGGTTTCACTCGTGATGAGCGGCTACAGGTAGCGGTAGACGTCCTCGGGGGACAGTCCACGCCCCAGCATGATGACCTGCAGCCGGTACAACAGCTGCGAGATCTCCTCGGCGAGTTCCTCGTCGCCCTCGTGCTCGGCGGCCAGCCACACCTCGCCTGCTTCCTCCAGGACCTTCTTGCCCTGGGCGTGCACTCCCGCATCGAGCGCGGCCACCGTCGAGGAGCCCTCGGGGCGGGTCTTGGCGCGTTCCTGCAGCTCGGCGAACAACTCGTCGAAGGTCTTCACAGCCCTCGATCCTTGCATCCCGCTCCGGCCGCCTCGCAGCGGACCCGCCGCTAGTGCGGGCGGGATCACGACCGGTCGTCACCGGAAACCGGTGGTGGACTCCAGCAGCGCGCCGATCGTGTCCTTGATCATCGACAGCGCGGCGCCGCGCGGGCTGGAACGTCCCCCGGAGAGGACGATCTCGCCGGCCTCGCCGCAGTCGTAGCGCACCGCCTTGTCCGGCCCGCGCAGCGCGGCTAGCGCCCCGTCGGCGGCCCGCAGGCGCACCCGCACCACACCGGGCTCGTCCCGGTCGGCGCTGGCGATATGTCGCAGTCGCCCGCCCTCGGGGACCGCCGGGAGCGGTTCGGCGATGGGCTCGCCCTCGAACCTGGTCGTAGCCGGGTCCCATCCCCACAGCAGAGCGGCCAGCAGCCGGAACTTGGTCGCCGCGTCGGTCCCGGAGAGGTCGGCGGTCGGGTCGGCCTCGGCGATGCCGCTGCGCTGCGCCTGCGCGATCGCGCTCGGCAGGTCCGCGCCCTCGGCGAGCCGGTCGAGCACGAAGGTGGAGGTGCCGTTGAGGCAGCCGGAGACCGACCGGACGTCGAAACCGCGCAGCACCGAGCGGGCCAGATCCCCCGCGGGCATCGCGGCGCCGGTGGCCGCGGAGATGCGCACCGAGGAACCGGTGGCGGCCGCGGCGAGCTCGGTCCAGTGCGCGAGCAGGTGCGACTTGGTGGCGGTGACCAGGTGCGCGCCGTGCCGCAGAGCGGTGAGCGCCTCGTCGGCGGCCCTCGGGTCGCCGTCGGAGGGCACGGCCTGGGCGAAGACCTCGGCGCCGGTGCGTTCCAACAGCCCGGCGAGGTCGGTGAGCGGACCTTCCTCCCGGCCGATGCGCTCTCGCTCGCGGCCGCGCGCCGCCACGACCCGCAGGTCCAGGCCGTGGTCCGCGCGCCACTGCTCGCCGCGTTCGGCGATCAGCTCGGTGAACTGCCTGCCGACCGGGCCGCGGCCGGCCAGCACGATCGGAACGGTTCTCACGCGGCCTCGGTGAACAGATCGCCCAGCGCGGCGAGGTCCACCTCGGTCAGCGCTCCGTAGAGCGTGCGGTGCGGGCCGGCGTCCAAGGCGACCTCGCACGGGATGGCGATCACCGCGCAACCGGCGGCCTCCGCGGCCGCGACGCCGGTCGGCGAGTCCTCGAACGCCACGCATTCGGCGGGGTCGACGCCGAGCAGGCGGGCGGCCTTGAGGTAGGGCTCCGGGTCGGGCTTGTTGCGGCCGTCGACCTCGTCCCCGCAGACGGTGACCTCGAAGTTGTCCCGGCCGATGGTCTCCAGCGCCCGCTCGGTCAGCGATCGGATCGTGGAGGTCACCAGCGCCGTTCGCAGTCCGAGCGCCTTCGCCTCGCGCAACGCCTCGGCCGCGCCCGGCCGCCACGGCAGCCCCTCGGCGAACAGCTCGGTCATCCGGCCCGCGACCCACTGCGCGGCGGCGGCGACGTCGGCGTCCCCGTCGGGCAGGCCGAGATCGGTCAGCAGCAGCCGCATGCTGCGGCTCATGTTGGAACCGACCATCAGCTCCCGGGTCGGCTCGGACAGCGCCCCGCCTCGATGCGCCGCGTAGTCGTCCAGCGCGATGGTCCAGAGCTTCTCGGAGTCCACGAGCGTGCCATCCATGTCGAACAACACCGCAGCGGGAACCTTCTGACCAGCATCGCGGACCACGCAGAACTCTCCGTTCCAACTCAGGGCACGTACCGGTCCAGTACACACGACCGCACACCCCAACCCCACCCAAAGTGTTCAACACCTCGCCCACCAACCCCGATTTCCCTGGAATTCGGGGTGCGGAATTCCCTGGAAATCGGGGGTGCGTTTTGGAGGGTTTTCGGGGAGTTCACTCGATTAGATGACTTCTTGGTGTTGGAGGTAGCGGAACATGGCGATGCCCGGCAGGACCGGCAGCCAGTAGGTGAGGAAGCGGGACAGCAGGACCGCGGTGATCGCCGCCGTCGCCGGGATGCCCATCGCGCCCAGACCGGCGAGCAGGACCGCTTCGACCGCGCCGAGCCCGCCCGGGGACGGCACCAGGTGCCCGAGGGTGTTGCCGACGACGAACACGATGGTCACCCCGACCCAGGAGAAGTTCGGGTGGATCGCCGCCAGCGAGGCGGCCAGACCGAGCCCGGAGATGACCAGGTACCCCAGCGCGCCGCCGAACAGCTGCAGGGCGCGCACCGGGTGCCGCAGCGTTTCCAGGAGCTCACCGCTGACCTCGATCATCTGCGGGAGCAACCGCCTGCGGCCGAACGGCGAGACCAGCACCCCGGCCACCACCAGCACCACCACGGCCCCACCGATGAGCAGCGGTCGTCCCGGCACCGAGAGCTGGTCGAACGTCCCGGTGAGACCGACGGCGAACACCCCGATCACCGCCACCACGAACGCCACCGCACCCGTGCCGGCCTGGTTGAGCAGCGTCACGCCCACGGCCAGCGGACGACGCAGCCCGAGCCGTTCCAGGTACACGACGTTGAGCCCGAAGAAACCCGCACCGCCGGGCGTGGTCCGGCCGGTGAACGCCGCCGCGACCTGCACCTGCAGCGTCCGCCAGAACGGGATCGGGGTCCGGCTGGAACCCTGCACCGAGATCGACGACAGCAGTACGGCCACGAAGCCGGTGACCACCGCGACCGCGAGCCAGCCCAAGTGCGCGTGCCGCAGCGCGCCCGCGACCTCGCGGGTGTCGGAGAGCTCGGGAAGCAGCAGGTAGACGGCCGCGCCGATGAGCACCAGCCCGATCACCGTGCTCACCCGCACCGGCGACCGGAAACCGGGAATCGGCAGGCTGAGCCGGTCGGCGAGGGTCTCGCGCAGATCGGCGAGGAAGTAGCGGTCCAGCTCGGCCTGCTTGCGGACCCGGCGCGGCAACGCCAGCGGCACCACGTTGCTCAACGCCCCTGCCAGCGCCTCCACCGGCAACGAGCGGATCGCGCTGGTCACCGCCCGCTGGACCCCGACGACGGCGGCCACCGACACCAACGCCTCGGCGAGGTCCTGCGCGCAGCGCGCCTCGTCGGCACCAGGATGGCTGAAGGTGAACGACAGCAACCAGGGCTGGTTGCCCTCGTCGACCAGGATGTTCTTGGCGCGCAGGTCGTGATGCGCGATCCGCGCGGCGGCCAGCCTGCCGACCTGCTGCCAGATCCCGGCCAGCAGCTCGTCGTCGACCTCCCCGGGCGCGAGCTCGTTGAGCCGTCGTCCGCTGACCTCCTGCACCACCAGCAGCGCGGGTGCGTACTGCACGTCGCAGGCCAGCACCACCGGAGGGGTGCGCACCCCGGCTCGCGCGGCCAGCAGGGCGGCGTAGGCCTCGTGCTCGACCTCGTGGTGCGGGCTGGACAGCCGCGGCTCGTCGCGCACGTCCAGCACCATCAGCAGCCGCTTGAGCTTGTACCAGGGTCCGGCGCGGCGGCTGAGCCTGCGCACCACCTTCGCGCGCAGCCGCGGGCCGTCGACGGTGTCCACGGCGAACTCGCGCGGCTGCAACAGCCGATGCCGGAGCGCGGTGATCGACACCGGCGCGAGCCCGGCCTGCTCCAGCTCGTCGAAGATCAGCACGTCCGAGACCCGTCGTCCCGGCGCGCCCCACACCAGGTGCGAGAGCAGCCCCACGCCCCAGCCCAGCAACGCCCCGCCGACCGCACCCAGCGGCAGGTCCATGCCCAGGTGCACCACGGCCACCCCGACCAGCAGCGTGAGCGCCCACCCGAAGTAGCGCCCGGCCGAGCCCAGGTAGGGCGCGGCCACCACGGCCAGCACCGTGACCAGTGCCACCTCCTCGGCGGGAAACCCCGCCGTGCCGATCAGCTGGTGCATCAGCTGGGCGAGCACCCAGGTCACCGCACCGGAGCCACCGCACAGCAGCGCCACCCGGATCCACCCGAAGTAGGACGCCACCACGACGACCCCGACGATCCCGGCCCAGGAGCCGAGCCAGGTCAGCGCCACCCAGAGCGGATCGGTGACCCGCGGGATCGCCGCGAGCTGCTGCGAGACGGCCAGCTCGACGGGGTTCGCGGGCACCAGCACCAGCAGCGCGCCCAGCACCAGCAACCCGCCGACCAACGCGAGCTTCCCCAGGTCGCGAGGATGCCTGCCGATCGACAGCCGCAATCGCGAACGCGGGGAGATACCGGATCCCGCATTCGGCACAGACCGGGTGTGATCCACAGGCATCCAACTCCGCGGCAGCTCGTCGGCACAAGCCTCTGGCCAACGCACGGACCCGTCAACCGGAGCGCCCGGTCGAGCCGCGGTCGGTCACCGCACAAAAAAGCCCTCGCCGAAGCGAGGGCCTGGAGCAGACGGGGTCACTGCCCGAGCTTGCCGTCCTTGATCGCCTGGATGAAGCTGGCGAACACCTCGGGCTTGGCACTGAGGATCGGGGATTCGTCACCGAGCTTGGAGTCCCGGATCAGGGCCGCATCAGGGACGTTGGTGGCGACCTCCACGCACTGACCGCCTCCGTTGCTACGGCTGCTCTTGCGCCACTCGGGTTGCGTGCTCACGGTGTTACTCCTTGTTCAGGATTTCAATCGACGCTCGGGGGTCGAGCCCCGTCGCGCGAAGGTGTTCGACCGCTAGGCGGTAGCGGCTGACCTCAGGCGCGTCTTCCAAGTACAGCGCTGATGTCAGGGTCTCTACGTACACCACCGGGTCAAGAGCGTCGAACTCCAGCATCGTGAACGACGTCCCCTGCGCAACGTGCGCGCCTGCCCCGAAGGGAAGCACCTGAACCGTAATGTTCGGCCGCCGAGCCATTGCGGCGATGTGATCGAGCTGACGCTCCATCACCTCTGAACTGCCGACACGACGACGCAACGCGGCTTCGTCAATGATCGCCCAGAGCGTCAGCCCTGACTCTTCCAGACGGGATTGCCTCTCAAGCCGAAGCTCCTTTCGCCGAGCCACGGTTTCCTGCTCCAGGCCGGGCTCCCACGCTTCGATGACCGCTTTCGCATACTCCCCGGTCTGCAACAGACCGGGGATCAGGTCGATCTCGTAATTGGTAATCGAAGACGCTTCGGTCTCCAGCTCCACGTAGTCAGCGAAGAAATCCGACAGAGCATCCTCGTAGCTACGCCACCACCCGCGCTTGCGCGAGTTTCGGGCGAGCTGAACCAGCTTCTCCGTGGTGACGTCATCGGCCTTGTAGAGGCCACAGAGCATCCGCACGTCCGGCACGGATACGCCCATCTGGGCTGTTTCGACGCGCGAAAGCTTGTATCTGGACCAGTCGGTTTCTTCAAGGACGGTTTCCAGGTCAACACCGCTGCTCTCGCGCAGTGTGCGCAGCTTGCTTCCAAGCCAGAGCTTCCGGATACCTGGCCTCGCCGGCTTCGACACGTCGACAGCGTACGGCATCCCCCATGTTCGGCTGATCGTGTGATCTCTACAAGCTTTCCGATCTGCAATGTTGCAGTCTTGCACCAGTTCATGGTCACCTGAGTCACACCAAACGGACCTATTCGGGGGCGCCATGTACGGAGACCTGACCTGGACGGACGCACGCGGGATCAAGCACATCGTCGATACCGAAGCGAACAGCGACCCGCGAGACCCGCTGGTGACGATGTGCCGCATCGGGGTCGCGGCGCAGCCCGGCGAGGTTCGGCGGGCCGACTGCTGGGACTGCGTCCTCGCCGTCGCCGGGATGCTGGGGAGCTCGGAGCTGCTGGAGGGGTCCCGTGTCGGCATCTGACGAGCGCACGGCCGTGCACCGCCACTTCTGGCGACCGGCCGGGGACACCATCCGCCACGCGTTTCGCGGCCGCCGCTGGGAGCACGAAGAACGCGCCACGTCGGTCTGCGGCCGGGACGTCGCGCTCGGCGCCGCGACCGAGTACGACTGGATCGTCGCACCGACCTGCCCGGTCTGTTACCGCATCTTGAAGGACGAGTGCTGATGGATGCGCCGTGGACGGACCCCGGAGGAGTGGTCCACATCCGCGACGCAGGCACCGGCAAAACCTTGTGCAGCAAAGATGCCGCTCTGGCCTCCGCTGCTCGCCCCACCGAGTCGTGTGATCGCTGCGTCCGGACCTCGGTCCAGAACTTCAGCAGGCGCCTCGCGGAGGAGGCCTGCGGCCGACCGCGCGGTGGGACGACGCACCAGCCAGGAGATCACCCCTCCTGACCGAGGCGAGCGGACGATGCCACAGCGCCAGGCCCAGCCCGGTCGCACCGGCACCAGCGCTGCGGCCAGAGACGTGCTCCCTCCCGGATCATCAGCCGGGAGGGAGCACGTCGGCCGCCTCACCGCCGACGATCATCCTGCCGCCGAACGGACAGCCCGACGGGCTTCCCGGCGGCACTGCCCGGCGGGCTGCGACACGCCCGGCCCCACCCTTGCCGAGCCGTGTGCGCGGTCCGACGATCTTCAAGATGGGACGTCTGGTGTTGACGTCAGCTATAGGTCGTAGGCTGACGCAGTGACCGATCGCGACGACGAACACACCACCGAACAACCGCGCGCCGACCTGTCTCGGTTGACCGACCCGATCGTGGTCAGCGCGTTCGAGGGATGGAACGACGCCGGGGACGCCGCCAGCTCCGCGATCGAGCACCTGCAGCTCATCTGGGACGCGGAGCCGCTCAGCGAGATCGACCCGGACCCGTACTACGACTTCCAGGTCACACGTCCGACGGTCAAGCTCGTCGACGGCATCACGCGTCAGGTCACCTGGCCCACCACGCGGCTTTCCGTGTGCCGTCCGCCGGGTGTCGAGCACGACGTCGTTCTGGTGCACGGCATCGAGCCGAACATGCGCTGGCGGTCGTTCAGCAGCGAGCTGGTCGAGCAGCTGGACAAGATCGGGGCGACCACGGTGGTCACCCTGGGCGCCCTGCTGGCGGACTCACCGCACACCCGCCCGGTGCCGGTCAGCGGCACGGCCTACGACGCCGCGGCCGCCGAGCGCTACGGCCTGGAACGCACCCGCTACGAGGGGCCGACCGGCATCGTCGGCGTCTTCCAGGACGCCTGCGTGCAAGCCGGGATCCCGGCGATCTCGTTCTGGGCGGCCGTTCCGCACTACGTGTCCCAGCCGCCCTCGCCGAAGGCGACGCTGGCGCTGCTGCACCGCGTCGAGGAGGCCCTGGACGTCGAGGTGCCGCTGGGCAACCTCCCGGACCAGGCCGAGGAGTGGGAGCAGACGGTCAGCGAGATGGCCGAGGAGGACGAGGACGTGCGCAACTACGTCCGCGCCCTCGAGGAGCGCGGCGACGCCGAGGTGCGCCTGACCGAGGCCAGCGGCGACGCCATCGCAGCGGAGTTCGAGCGCTACCTGCGCAGGCGAGGCCCCGGTGGCAAGGGCCCGCTGGGCCCCGGCCCGGGCTGACGGCCATCTAACCGAGAAGCGGGACGCCGGTGATCGACCGGCGTCCCGCTTCTTCGATCGGCTACTCCGCCGCTTCGGCGCACTCCGCGATGTAGGCCTGCGCGGCCTGCTCGTCGAGGAACCAGGTGGTCAGGTCCTCGGGGTTGGCGAACCCGTCGGCGAAGCGCTCGCCCACGGCGGGGAACCGCATCCCCGCGCCGAAGATCTCCAGCACGTGCGGGGGCGGCGGCTGCAGCGCCGCGTTGGTCCACATGCTCACGTGCCGGGCGAATTCCCAGTAGCGGTCGAAGGTCCGCTGCATCCAGTCCCAGTCGAACACCCCGCCGCCGTGCGCCAGGATGCTTTCCAGGCAGGTCTGCGCGGCGTGGCAGGCGGCGTTCGCGCCCTGACCGGTCACCGGGTCGTTGACCACCACGGCATCGCCCATGCCCAGCACCAAGCGGCCGGACGGAAGCTGTCCGACCGGGCGGCTGACCGCGGGGGTGAGCTCGCCGGCCAGGGTGCCGCCCTCGTCGGTGAGCTCGGCGTCGGCGAAGCGGTCGTGCTCCCACGGCGCGTGCTCGCGCAGCACGCCGAGCATCCGCTCCCACTGCGTCCGCGGGTCCGGCCGGTCGCCGAAGGCGTCCAGCGGGCCGCCGGGAACGCCTTCCAGCAGCAGGATCTCGCAGCCGCCGCTGCGGGTGTAGCCGGGGTAGCTGATGATCTCGCCGCGGCCGGCGAGCGCGTTGAACCGCGCCGCATCGGCGTCCGGGCCGCCGGTGCGGGCGCCGTGCACGTAGGCGACCGAAAGCGCGCGCTGCGGCTGCGCGTAGGGCGAGCGGTCATCATCGCGCTCGAAGAGGCGGCCGAGCTCTCCCTTGCCCGCGGCGACGACGACCAGGTCGTGGTCGAAGGCCAGGTCGTCCAGTTCGGACACCGTGAGCTCGCGGTACTCGACCTTGCCGCCGCGCTCGACGAACAGCTCCAGCCAGGCGGCCATTTTCACCCGCTGGTCGATCGCCAGCGCGTAGTCCTTCAGCGGCGCCTGCCAGTCGATCGGGCGGTTGCCCTCCGGGTCCGCGACCGACACGCGCAGCCCGGTGATCCGCGGCGCCTGCTCGTCCCACAGCGAAAGCCCGTGCCGCCGCTCGATGTCCAGGGCGCGGTAGTACATGGATTGGGTGGACATCACGCGCCCGCCCCGGATCTCCTCCGGTGTGCGCGCCGAGACCAGCGTGACCTCGTACTGCTCGGCCTGCAGCGTCAACGCCAACTGCAGTCCGGACTGGCCCGCTCCGACGATCAGTACCTTGCGCATGCTCTCCCCCGACCACGCTTCGCACGAATCCCGGCTGCGGCTGCACCGGCACCGTCAGGTAGCTCCGCGTAGCCGCCGGAGTGGATCAAACCAGACGACGACGGCGAAGTCCATGTGATCGTCTGCAGGGTTCTCCACCCGCGATCCGGTTGACATCGGGCGTCTGACTTGCCGATATCTCCTCGCCCCAGCCGGAACCACCACCCGCGCGAAAAGTGTGACCGGGCAGCCGCGAACGGCCGCCCGGTCACCCATTGTTGATCTTGGTGCGCACGCTACAACTCCACGCCGAGCAGCGCGTCGACCGCGGCGCGGACCGTGCCCGGCGCCTCGCCGTCGGAGCCGCCCGCGGTGAGCGCCTCGTCCGCCCACGCGTCGATCGCGCGCAGCGCGCTGGCGGTGTCGAGGTCATCGGAGAGGCGCTCGCGCAGCGCGGCCACCGCATCCGCCGCGTCCGGGCCGGCTTCCAGCGCGACGGCCTCGCGCCAGCGGGCCAGCCGAGCGGCGCCACCGGTGAGCGAGTCGGCGGTCCAGGACCGCTCCTCGCGGTAGTGGCCGTCCAGCAGCGCCAGGCGGATCGCCATCGGATCGACGCGGTCGCCGCGCAGCCGGGAGACGAACACCAGATTGCCCTTGGACTTGGACATCTTCTCGCCGTCCAGCCCGATCATGCCGGTGTGCACGTAGTGCTTGGCGAAGGGCTGCTCGCCGGTCATCGCCTCGGCGTGCGCGGCGCTGAACTCGTGGTGCGGGAAGATCAGGTCGGAGCCGCCGCCCTGCAGGTCGAAGCCGAGCCCGAGCTTGTTGTGCGCGATGACCGAGCACTCCAGGTGCCAGCCGGGGCGCCCGCTGCCGAGCTCGGACTCCCAGTACGGCTCGCCGGGCCGGGCCGCCCGCCACAGCAGCGCGTCCAGCGGGTGCTCCTTGCCGGGGCGGTCCGGGTCGCCGCCGCGCTCGGCGAAGAACTGGTTCATGGTCGCTTCGTCGTAGTTGGACTCGGAACCGAAGCGGCCGGTCGCGTTGTGCCGGAAGTAGATGTCCGGGTACTCGTCGTCGACCCGGTAAGCGGCGCCGGAGGCCAGCAGCTTGCCCACGGCCTCGATGATCTCCGGGATCGACTCGACCGCACCGATGAAGTCGGTCGGCGGGACGACCCGCAGGGCCTCCATGTCCTCGCGGAACAGGGCGGTCTCGCGCATCGCGAGCACGACCCAGTCCTCGTTGTCCCGCTCGGCGCGCTCCAGCAGGGGGTCGTCGATGTCGGTGACGTTCTGCACGTAGTGGACCTGGTGACCGTTGTCCTGCCACACCCGGTTGACGAGGTCGAAAGCCAGGTAGGTCGCGGCGTGGCCGAGGTGGGTGGCGTCGTACGGCGTGATCCCGCAGACGTACATTCGCGCGACCTCGCCGGGATCAGTGGGTTTGATCTCGCCTGCGGCGGTGTCGAAGAGACTCAGCGGACGCGCCGTTCCGGGCACCTTGGGGACGGATACCGATGACCAGGGTTGCATGCTTTCGACCTTAGACGTCCACCCCGAGGGCACGCCTCCACCCGCAGCATCGTGCGTATCACATGCTGGGATCGCGCGCAGCCCGAGCAGCCCGGTGACAGTTTTGCCTAAAACTGCAGGCCCCCGGCGCCCGAAATGTCCGGACAGTTTTGGGCAAAACTGTCACCTCCCGCACGGCGAGGTGAGGCCGACGGGCGACCGAGGACCTGCTCGACGGCCCCGTTCGGTGGACAACTCGTGCACCGACCCCGGCGATCGCGCGACCATGACGCGACGCGCTCCTCCAGCGAGGACGAATCGGCAGGCCACAGCGCTGGCGGAGCGGGCCACGAGGCGGAAGGCGGGTTCGCATCATGGTGCGCAGCGGATCCAGGAGACCGACCGCGCTCCTCGCGGCGCTGGCCGCGCTGGTGCTGCTGGCGGCCGGTTGCGGCGGGCAGAACGCGCCGGACCGGCACATCAAGATCGGCTACATCGCCTGGGACGAGGACGTCGCCGTGACCTACCTGGTCAAGCACCTGCTGGAGGAGCGCGGATACCGGGTGGACCTCACCGAGCTCAAGATCGAACAGGTCTACGCCGGTCTGGCCAAGGGGAACCCGGACCTGTTCCTCGACGCGTGGCTGCCTTCCACGCACGCCGAATACTGGAACCGCTACGGCTCGCAGCTGGAGGACCTCGGCACCTGGTACGAGCAGGGGACGCTGCACATCGCGGTGCCCAACTACCTCACCGGCATCGACTCGATCGCCGACCTCAAGGGCAAGGCGGGCATGTTCGGCGGCGAGATCACCGGCATCGACGAAGGCGCCGGCTTGAGCCGCGCCACCGAGGAGGCCATCACCGCCTACGGGCTGCGGGACGAGTACCGGCTGAAGAACTCGTCGACCACCACCATGCTCGCCGAGCTGCAGAAGGCCACCGATGCGCGGCGACCGATCGCGGTGACGCTCTGGCACCCGCATTGGGCCTACGCGCGCTACCCGATCAAGGACCTGCGAGATCCCCGCGGCGCGATGGGCGGAGCCGAGCAGCTGCACGCCGTGGGCCGCGCGGGCTTCGGGCAGGACCACCCGGAGGTCGCCAGGATGCTGGAGGACTTCCAGCTCACCGACCGGCAGATCACCTCGCTGGAGAACGAGATCAACAACGCGCGCCGCGACCGCGAGCAGCAGGCCGCGCAGAAGTGGGCCGAGGCCCACCCGGAGGTCGCCGAAACCTTCGGCGGCGAGTGATCACCTGCTGCGCTTGCTGCGCAGGTAGTCGCCGACCACCGCCGCACCGAGGCCATCCTCGCCGGGCGCCAGCACCCGGCCGCCACCGCGCCTGGCCACGATGTCCACGAAGGCGGCCAGGCTCGGATCGTCGCCGAGCATGAACACGCTCAGCGTCGTGCCCAGCCGGCGCAGCGCGTCCACTTCGGACAACGTGACCGACAGCGCGTGCTCACTCGGCGGGTACTCGAAAACCGCTTCGCCATCGGGTTCCAGGTGCGCGGTCGGCTCGCCGTCGGTGATCACCAGCACCACCGGCTGGGCGTCCGGGTGCCTGCGCAGGTGGCGACCGGCCAGCAGCAGCGCGTGATGCAGGTTGGTCCCCTGTTCCCACGCCCCTTCCATCGCCGCGAGTTCGCCGACCTCCACGGTGCTCGCCTGGCGGCCGAAGGTCACCAGTTGCAGCGCGTCCGAGCGGAACCGGGTCGACACCAGGTGGTGCAGGGCCAGCGCGGTGCGCTTCATCGGAACCCAGCGACCGTCCTGGACCATCGACCAGGAGGTGTCCACGCAGAGCACGACCGCCGCGCGGGAGCGCTGCTCGGTCTCGGCCACCTCCAGGTCGGCGACGTCGAGCATCCGGGAGTTCTCGCCCTCCGCCGCGCGGCGCAGCACCGAGTTGCGCACCGTTCGGACCGCGTCCCACGGCTCGGCGTCACCGTAGGCCCAAGGCCGGCTGGTGCCGGTGAGCTCGCCCGCCGCGCCCGCGCGATCGGTGTCCCGCTCGCCGCGCCGGGACTTGAGCTGCGAGACCACCGAACGCAGCGCGGTTTCGCCCAACCTGCGCATGGCGCGCGGGCTCAGCTGCAAGCCGCCGTCGGGGGCACGCCGCAGCAGGCCCTGCTGGCGGAGCTCGCGTTCGATCTCGGCCAGCCGCCGGGCGTCGACCACGGCCTGCTCGCCGAGCTGACGCTCCAGGGCCTCCAGGTCGATGTCATCCAGGCCCGCACCGGGGTAGGACTGGCCCAGCTGCTCGGCCAGCCGGTCCATCTCGCCGAGTTCGGCCATCGCGGCCGTCGCCTCGGCCATCCCCATCGGCTGATCACCGCGGAAGCGCGCCTGTCCGGACCAGTCCTCACCCGGGCGCAGTCCCTGCAGCTGCCGGTCGATGCCCTGCAACGCCCGCGCGATGCGCGGATCGCCGAAGGCCTGCTCGGACAACGACATCAGCTCGTCGCGCTGCTGCTCGCTCATCGAGTTCAGCATCCGCTGCGCCGCGGCCGAGCGAGCGGCCAGCGCGTCGATGAGCTCGTCGACGTCGCGCGGGTTCTCCGGGAAGAACTCGCCGTGCTCGGCCATGAACTCGTGGAACCGCTCCGGGACGTCGGCGTCGCCGCGGGCGTGCGCGGCCAGCAGGTTGGACAGGTCGTCGAGCATCTTGCGGACGCGCTCGACGTCCTCGCCGGTGACCTCCTGCATGGCCTGCTTCATGCCCTGGAAGCGCTGTTCGAGGACCTCCTCGCCCAGCATCTGCTGGAGTTCCTCGAAGGCCTCCCTCGCCTCGGGAGACCGCCAGTCGTAGCTCGCCAGCTCGTTGACCTGACCGGCCACGTCCGGGGGCAGCGCTTCGAGCTGGAGCTCGCGGAAGCGCGCGTCCTCGCCCGTGTCCGCCGACAGGGCGAGGCGTTCCTGCTCCAGCGCGCGGTCCAGCAGCCTGCGCGCCTCGGAGAGGGTGCCGTCGAGCCGGTGACGGCGCTGGAGCTCGCTGCGCCGCTGCCAGAGCCTGCGGGTCAGTTCGTCCAGGCCCGCCGCGTCGCGGGTGCCGGTGCGCAGCAGCTCCTCCAGAGCCGAACGCGGCGAAGCGCCCTCCATGACGTCGCGGCCGATCTGGTCCAGGGCCTCGCGCAGGTCGATCGGCGGCTGCAGCGGGTCGGGCCCGCCGCGCCACCTGTCGTACCGGTAGCGGGAACTCATCAGCTGTACACCGACCGGTCGTCCTCCGCGTCCTTGCTCAGCCGCTTGGCCAGGTACAACGACTCCAGCGCGAGCTCCACGGCGCTGGCGATGCGACCCGGCGAGTCCTCCGGGTGCACCCCGGTGCGCTCGGCGACCCGGTGCAGCACCGGCAGCTCGGGCAGGGCGGTGAGCACGTCCCGGCCGCTTACCTGCTCCCCGGTGGCCACCGGGTGCCCGTCGACCACGGCCTCGCCCAGCTCCGCGAGATCCAGCCCGGCGAACAGGACCCGGGCGGTGTCGGCGACCGAGCGGCGCAGCAGGTAGTCCAGCAGTTCCTCCTCGCGGCCCTCCTCACCGGCCTCGAACTCGATCTTGCCGCGCAGCACGGCCGGCACCGCCTCCAGATCCACCGGCCGGGCCACCGCCGGGTCCTCACCGGTGATCGCCGCGCGGTGCAGCGCCGCGGCGGCGACGGTCTCGGCGGCGGCCACGGCGAACCGCGCCGACACGCCGGAGCGCTGGTCGACGGCGCCGGACTCGCGCAGGTGCCGCACGAACCGGGCGAGCACCTCGAGCAGGTGATCGCCGACGTCGGCGGGCAGCTCGGCCTCCTGCCGCACCAACGCGACCTCGTCGGCGATCTCGTGCGGGTAGTGGGTGCGGACCTCGGCGCCGAAGCGGTCCTTGAGCGGGGTGATGATCCGGCCGCGGTTGGTGTAGTCCTCCGGGTTCGCGGTGGCCACCAGCAGCACGTCCAGCGGCAGCCGCAGGCTGTAGCCGCGGATCTGGATATCGCGCTCCTCCATCACGTTGAGCAGCGCGACCTGGATGCGCTCGGCGAGGTCGGGCAGCTCGTTGATGGTCACGATGCCGCGGTGCGCGCGGGGAACGAGTCCGTAGTGGATGGTCTCCGGGTCGCCCAGCGAGCGGCCTTCCGCGACCTTGACCGGATCGACGTCGCCGACCAGATCGCCGACCGAGGTGTCCGGTGTGGCCAGCTTCTCCACGTAGCGCTCGCTGCGGTGGCGCCATTCGACCGGCAGCTCGTCGCCGAGTTCGGCGGCGCGGCGGCGCGAGACGGGAGTGATCGGCTCCAGCGGGTGTTCGCCCAGCTCGGAACCGGCGATGACCGGGGTCCACTCGTCCAGCAGCTCGCCCAGGGCGCGCAGCAGACGGGTCTTGCCCTGACCTCGTTCGCCCAGCAGCACCACGTCGTGCCCGGCGAGCAGCGCGCGTTCCAGCTGCGGCAGCACGGTCCGGTCGAATCCGACGATGCCGGGCCAGCGAGTCCGTCCGGAGCGCAGCGAGTCCAGCAGGTTCGCGCGCATTTCGTCCTTCACGCCGCGCGGCCGGTGGCCGGCCGCGCGCAGTTCCCCGGCCGTGCGGGGCAGACCTTCGGGGGGATTCGGGATCGTCACGACCTCGACGCTACGCGCGCTGAAACGTGAACGCCGCCACTGCCGAAGGCATTTCGCATGGTGGGCGCGGCAGAGTAGAAAGTTGCACGGAAAAACTTGTTGCGGAACCGTGGGCGTCCCGAGCGGCGCGCACTGGAGGAGAGCTCGTGGCTTTGGAAATCGAGGTGGACCCCTCGGAGGTCGGGTTCGACGCCACTCGACTGCAGCGCATCGACCGGCACTTCGAGCAGTACGTCTCGAGCGGCAAGCTGCCCGGCTGGCTGGTGCTGGTCTCCCGGCGGGGCAAGATCGCGCACCTGTCCACGCACGGCATGCGCGACGTCGAGAACGGCGAGCCGGTCGAGCGGGACACGCTGTTCCGGATCTACTCGATGACCAAGCCGATCACCTCGGTCGCGGTGATGATGCTGGCCGAGGAAGGCGCGTTCGAGCTCACCGACCCGGTCAGCGACCTCATCCCGTCGTTCGCCGACCTGCGGGTCTACACCGGCGGCCCGGCCCGCAGTCCGCAGACCCGGCCGGCGACCGAACCGATGCGCATCTGGCACCTGCTCACGCACACCTCGGGCCTGACCTACGCGTTCAACCACCTGCACCCGGTCGATGAGCTCTACCGCAAGGCCGGTTTCGAGAACGGCATGGCGCCCGGCCTGGACCTGGCGGGCTGCTGCGACGAGTGGGCCTCGATGCCGCTGCTGTTCGACCCGGGATCGCGGTGGAACTACTCGGTGGCCACCGATGTGCTGGGCAGGATCGTCGAGATCGCCTCGGGCCAGACCCTCGACCGGTTCTTCCAGACCCGGATCTTCGACCCGCTCGGCATGACCGACACCGGGTTCTCCCTGGACCGCTCCGACGAGCACCGGCTGGCCAAGCTCTACGCGGCCGACCGGCAGGGCAGGGCGCGGCCGCACCCGCACCACGAGCAGGCGCACGAAGCCGCGTTCGAACCGCCGAAGGCGCCCTCCGGCGGTGGTGGTCTGCTGTCCACCGCGCACGACTACCACCGGTTCACCCGGTTCCTGCTCAACCGCGGCGAGCTGGACGGGGTCCGGCTGCTGGGCAGCCGCACGATCGACTACATGACCCGCAACCACCTCCCCGGCGGCGCCGACCTGGAAACCCTGGCGATGGGCTCGTTCTCCGAGGCGGCCAACGCGGGCAAGGGCTTCGGCCTGGGCTTCTCGGTCGTCGACGACCCGACCGCGGCCAAGGTGATCAGTTCGCGGGGCGAGTACGCCTGGGGCGGCCTGGCCAGCACGGCCTTCTGGGTCGACCCGGCCGAGGAGATCACGGTCCAGTTCATGACCCAGCTGATGCCCTCCAGCACCCACCCGATCCGGCCGCAACTGCACCAGCTCGTCTACCAGGCGCTGGTGGACTGAGGAGAGGTCGCGGCTTGCCGTTCGCGCAGCGGTGCGGGCAGCAAGACCTCAGACGTCGCGCGGTGCCGGCGCAATCCCGCACCTGCGACAGCGGTTACCGCCGCACACCGGAATACCCGCTGAATCACCGGTTCCGCTCGAACCGCCCCGGCGCGCGCCGGGGCGGTTCGGCGGCGGGCGCTCAGGTGAGCACGCGCGTCTCGCCCACCGCGAGGTCCCAGAGCGCGGCCGGGTCGCTGCCCGCTTCGCGCCAGGCCTTGCGCACCCGGTTCAGCGGTTCGACGACCGGTTCCCGGGTGAGCGCGAAGGTGCCCCAGTGCATGGTGGCGGCGCGCTCGGCACCGAGATCGCCCACCGCCCGCACGGCCTCCTCCGGGTTCATGTGCATCGGCTTCATGAACCAGCGCGGGTCGTAGGCGCCGATCGGCATCATCGCCACGTCGATGCCCGGGTAGCGCCGCCCGATCTCGGCGAAGTGCGGGCCGTAACCGGTGTCCCCGGCGAAGTAGGCGCGGTGCCGGGCTCCGGTGATCACCCAGCTGCCCCACAGGCTGCGGCAGGTGTCGTGCGGGCCGCGGCGGCTCCAGTGCCGGGCCGGGGTGAAGTCGAAGGTCAGATCGCCGACCGCGACCGACTCCCACCAGTCCAGCTCGCGGACGTCGGTGAACCCGCGCCGCCGGAACCAGCCGCCCAGCCCGGCGGGCACCAGCACGGGGGTGCCGCGCGGCAGCCGCTTCACGGTGGGCGCGTCGAGGTGGTCGTAGTGGTCGTGGCTGATCACCACGGCGTCGATCGGGGGCAGATCGTCGAAGGCCACACCCGGCGGCGTCATCCGCCGCGGCACGCCCGGGATGCCGGTCGACCACACCGGGTCGGTGAGCACGGTCGCCCCCTCCGCGCGCAGCAGGTAGGTGGCGTGCCCGACCCAGGTCAGCGCGGTCGCGGTGGCGGGGATCGGTTCGAGACCGGTCCGCAGCACCGGGATCCGGTCGGCATCGGAGACTCGAGCGCGGAAACCACCGGTCCACATCAGCCGCATCACGTCCCGGAACCCGGGCAGCGGCGAGTGCAGGCGGTCTTTGAAGGAGGGCCGGTTCACCGGCGATCGGTACTCGGTTCGCACGCCACCAGCCTGCCGCGCACGGGCCGCGCCGCGCACGCGATCGAGACGCTCAGAACGCGGGCCAGGGAATCGCGGGCCACTCCCCCGAAGGCTCCGGGAAGACCCCGCCATCGAGCAGCCGGTCGATGCGGGTGCTGATCGCCTGGACTTCCTTGATGGTGAGGTGCTCGTCCAGCGCGGCGCCCAGCTCGCCCTCCATCAGGGCGCGCACCTCACCGAGCTTGTCCAGCACGTCGGCGGGCACCGGCTCGCCGATCCAGCCCCACAGCACCGTGCGCAGCTTGTCGTCGGCGTTCAGGCTCACGCCGTGGTCGATGCCGAGCACCCGGCCGTCCGGGGCGGGCAGCACGTGCCCGCCCTTGCGGTCGGCGTTGTTGATCACGATGTCGAGCACCGCGAGCCGCTTGAGCTGCTCGTGATCGGCGTGCGCGAGCACGACCGGTTCGCCGTCCTCGTCCTGGGCGCGCAGCACCGTCCGCCAGCCTTCGGGGATCTCGTCCGGGTGGCTGATATCGACCAGCTGAGCGTCCTCGCCCTCGTTGATGTCCACCCAGAGCTGCACCATGCCCGGCCCGAACGGACCCTCGCGCAGCAGCGTCGGCGGGATCAGCCCCCAGCCGGTCGCCTCGGAGATCAGGTACGCGGCGATCTCGCGGCCGGCCAGGGTGCCGTCCGGGAAGTCCCACAGCGGGCGTTCCCCGCGCACCGGCTTGTAGACGCACTCGCCGCTGACACCGTCGAGCTCGACCGAGCACAGCAGCGTTGCGTTGGACGCCTCGACCAGCCGACCCTGGACCTCCAGGGCGCCGTTGCGCAGCAACTCGCCGACGTGCCCGTTGTCGAGCTCCCCGGCCACAGCGGCTAGACCTCTTCCGCGCGTCGGTAGCCGTTCTGGCGAGGGCAGATGTGCCCTTCGGGATCGAGCGGTTCGTTGCACAGCGGGCAGGGCTTGCGACCAGCGCTTATCACGCGGTCGGCGCGCTCGGCGAAGGCGCGGGCGTGCAGCGGGCTGAGGAACACCCGGAGCGCGTCCGGGCCGTCCTCGGTGTCGTCGAGCACCACCGACTCGTCGACCTCCTCCTCGGTGACGGCCAGGAGTTCGACGACGACCGCTTCGGTCTCGGCGTCCCAGCCCAGACCCATGGTGCCGACGCGGAACTCCTCGTCGACCGGAACCGCCAGCGGTTCGGTGTCGACGAGGTCGTCGGGGGTCTGGTTGGGCAGATCGGTGTCGAAGCGGCGTTGCACCTCCTCCAGAAGTGCACCGATGCGCTCGGACAGTACCGAGACCTGCTGCTTTTCGAGTGCCACGCTGACCGTGCGGACGTCCTCGGACGCCTGCAGGTAGAAGGTGCGCTCGCCGGGCTCCCCGACCGTTCCGGCTACGAAGCGGTCAGGTTGACGGAAGACGTGGATGACACGAGCCATGACCCCTCCGACATTAGGGCACCGTGCACACGCCACGCGCGGCTGGCCCCCGTTTTGTTCGTCACCATGCACCCGCGCTGTGCTGGGCACCTCCGGTACAACGCCGTGACCGGCGCCGACCATCCTGACCTTGTGGTGATCGCGCCGGAGTTCGCCGTCGGCGAACTCCGGCGCGATCTGGAAGCGCCCGCTACGCTCGCGGCAAGATCAGGGACGCTCCGCACTGATCCACCGAAGAGGAGACGGCCATGAGCATGCGCGAACTGCGCCGCCCGCCCAGGCTGCGCGCAGGCGACACGGTCGCCGTGGTGGCTCCGGCAGGGCCCGTGCCCGCCGAGCTCCTCGAAGCCGGGGTGGCGCGGCTGCGGGAATGGGGTCTGCAGGTGCGCCTGGGCAAGCACGTGCAGGACAAGCACCCGTGGCTGGAGTACCTGGCTGGCACCGACGCCGACCGGGCCGCCGACCTGCGCGACGCCTGGTGCGACCCGGAGGTCGCCGCGGTCTTCTGCGCGCGCGGCGGGTACGGCTGCATGCGGATGCTGGATCGCGTGGACTGGCCCGCGCTCGCGGCCGCCGGCGACAAGGTGCTCATCGGCTCCAGTGACGTCACCGCCCTGCACGAGGCCTTCGGGTCCCGGCTGGGCCTGGCCACGATCTTCGGGCCGATGGTGGCCACCAAGGCGTTCGCGCACGACGACCGGGCGGCCGAGCACCTCCGCAAGACGCTGTTCGAACCGGAGTCGGTGACGATCCTGACCCGTTCCGGCACCGAGCCGCTGGTGGGCGGACGCGGCCGCGGCATCACCTGCGGCGGCAACCTGAGCCTGCTGGCCGGTTCGCTGGGTTCCGCCTCGGCCGCCGCGCCGCCCGAGCGAAGCATCGTGCTGCTCGAGGACATCACCGAGAAGCCCTACCTGCTGGACCGCTTCGTGACGCAGCTGCTGCGCGCGGGATTCTTCGACGGAGCCGCGGGCATCGCCCTGGGGTCCTGGACCGACTGCGGACCGCTCGAACAGGTGCGCACCGTGATGTCGGACCTGCTCGGCGGGTTGGGCGTGCCGATCCTGTGGGAACTGGGGTTCGGCCATTGCGAAGCCCAGCGCAGCGTGCCGCTCGGCGTGGCGGCCGAGCTCGACGCCGACGCCCACCGGCTGTCGATCCTGCAGCCCGCGCTGCGCTAGCGTCGAGACATGCGCGTGCGGCCCGTCTCCCCGGAAGCGCTCGTGTCCGAGGTGGTCGAACGCATCGACGCGCTGCAGGGACGCTGGGCCAGGGTGGGCATCGACGGTGCGCCGGCCGCGGGCACCGGCGACCTCGCGGATCGGCTGGTGGACCCGCTGCGCGAGCGCGGCCGCGAGGCCGTGCGGGTGAGCATGTCGGACTACCTGCGCGCGGCCTCGGTGCGGCTGGAGTACGGCCACCGCGATCCGGACTCCTACTACCTGTCCTGGTTCGACACGCAGGGCCTGTCCCGGGAGGTCCTCGGGCCGCTCGCGGAGAGCGGGACCGGCCGGGTCCTGCCCGCCCTGTGGGACCCGGAGGCCGACCGCTCCCCTCGCCTGCACCGCGTCGAGCTGCCGGAGCGCGGCGTGGCCATCGTGGACGGACCGCTGCTGCAGGGCGCGGGGCTCGACTTCGACCTCGTCGTGCACCTGTGGCTCCCGGACGCGGCCCTGCACCGCAAGACGCCGGACGAGCAGCACTGGGCCCTCCCCGCCTTCAAGCGCTACGAGGAAGAGGTCAACCCCCTCGCCCTGGCCGACCTGGTCGTCCGCACGGACCACCAGGACCGCCCAGCCATCATCGAAAGCCTCACCTGATCCGGGGGCTTGTGACAGTTTTGCCTAAAACTGTCCGGACAAATCGGGCACCGGAGCTGACAGTTTTAGGCAAAACTGTCAGTCCGGCGTGCGGGTGGTGGCCGGGACGGCGGCGAGGAGGGTCTTGGTGTAGGTGTGGGCCGGGTCTTGCAGGACCTGGTCGACCGTGCCCTCCTCGACGATCTCGCCCTGGTACATCACCGCTACCCGGTCGGCGATGTTCCAGGCCAGCCCCAGGTCGTGGGTGATCACCAGGGTGGCCAGGCCGCGTTCCACGCGCAGGCGCAGCAGCAGGGCGAGGATCTCACCACGGACCGTGGCGTCGAGCGAGGCGACGGGTTCGTCGGCGATCAGGACCTCCGGTTCCAGCACCAGCGCACCCGCGATGACCACCCGTTGGCGCTGGCCGCCGGAGAGCTCCTGCGGAAGACGCCCGAAGTAGTCCTCGGCGGGACGGAGTTCGGCCGCTTCCAGGGCCGCCGCGACGCGGCCGGGTTCGTCGTCGGTGATGCCGTGAACGCGCAGCCCTTCGGCGACGGCCTCGTAGACCGTGTGCCGCGGGTTGAGCGCCCCGGTCGGGTCCTGCAGCACCAGCTGCACCTTCCGCCGGTAGTCCCGCAGCCCGGAAGCGCCGGACGGCAGCGGCGTTCCGCCGAACAGCACCGAACCGCCCGTCGGCCGCTGCAGTCCGAGCAGGGCGCGCGCGAGCGTGGTCTTGCCGGACCCGGACTGACCGACCAGCGCGACGATCTCGTCGTCGCGCACCGCCAGGTCCACGCCCCGGACCGCGCGCACGGCGCCACCCGCCCTGCTGCGGAACTCCACCGACACCCCGGACGCGGCCAGCAGCGGATCACCGCCCGAAACGCCGTCGGTGAGCCGGAAGCGCGGATCGCCCACGGTCGGGAACGCCGCGGCCAGCGCCCGGCTGTGCTCGTGCCGCGGGTCCGCCATGACCTGCTCGGTCGGGCCGTGCTCCACGAGCTCGCCCCGGTACATCACGGCCAGCCGGGAACAGCTGGCCGACAGCGCCGACAGGTCGTGGCTGATCATCATCAGCGCGATGCCGTGCTCGGCGACCAGGCGCTTGAGCAGCTCGAGGACCTGCGCCTGCACCACGACGTCCAGCGCGGTGGTGGGCTCGTCGGCGATGATCAGGCGGGGGTCGCAGGCCAGCGCCATGGCGATCATGACGCGCTGCTTCTGCCCGCCGGAGAGCTCGTGCGGGTAGGCGCCCGCGCGGTCGGCGGGCAGCTCGACCTGCTCGAGGAGTTCGCCGACCCGCCGGTCGACGTCCTCGGAGGTGCCGTGCAGCTTCATCGGCTCGGCGATCTGCTGCCCGATGGTGCGCACCGGGTTCAGCGCGTGCATCGCGCCCTGGAAGACCACCGATGCGGAGGCCCAGCGCACCGCGCGCAACCGCCCGAACCGCATCCCGCGCACGTCCTCGCCGTCGAGCAGCACCTCGCCGTCGATGTGCGCCGAGCGCGGCAGCAACCGCAGCACCGACATCGCCAGCGTCGTCTTCCCGCAGCCGGATTCCCCCGCCAGGCCGAGGGTTTCGCCCTCGTCGAGGCTCAGGTTCACACCGGCGGCCGCGGGTTCGTCGGCGCCTCGGTAGGTCACCGACACGTCGCGCAGTTGCAGAACCGGACTCACCTTCGCCCCCGCAACCTCGGGTTGAACACGGTCTCCAGCGCCCGCCCGCACAGCGTGAACCCGAGCACCACCAGCACGATCCCGATACCGGGCGGCAGCAGGTACCACCAGGCACCGCTGGTGACCGCTCCGGTGTCCATCGCCGACTTGAGCATCGCGCCCCAGGAGACCCGCGAGGGGTCGCCCAGCCCGAGGAACGACAGCGTGGACTCGGCGATGATCGAACTGGCCACCGCCAGCGTCGTGTTCGCCAGCACCAGCGGCAGCACGGCGGGCAGCACGTGCTTGCCGATCACGTGTCCGTGCCCGGCACCGAGCGCGCGGGCCCGCTCGATGTAGGCGCGCGCCTCGATGGTGAGCGTCTGCGCGCGCACGACCCGGGCGGTGTGCGGCCAGGCGGTGACGCCGATGGCCAGCACGATGGTCCACAACCCGCGCGTGAGCACCGTCGACAGCGCGATGGCAAGCACCAGCGCGGGCAGCACCAGGAAGAAGTCGGTGATGCGCAGCAGGATTCGCGAGGTCCAGCCGCCGAAGTGCGCGGCGCACACCCCGACCAGCGTGCCGATGAGCACCGACAACACGGCCGCCGACAAGCCCACCACCAGCGAGACCCGCGCGCCCCACCAGGTCAGCAGCAGCACCGAGCGGCCCGACTCGTCGGTTCCCAGCGGGTAGGACAGACCGGGAGGTTGCAGCGGCTCACCGGCTACCCGGGTGACGTCGAGCCCGCTCGCGTCGGTGAGCACCGGCGCCAGCAGCGCGAGCAGCACCGCGGCCACCAGGATCAGCAACCCGGCGAGCCCGGCGCGATCGGCGCGGAAGACCGCCCACGCCTCGCCGAACCGAGCGCGGCGACGCGCGCGGACGATCTTCGCCGCGCCGCTCATGACTCCCGCACTCGCGGATCGAGGACCCGGTAGAGCAGGTCGGCCAGCACGTTCATCACCACCACGCTTCCCGCGAGCACGAGGAAAACGCCCTGCAGCAGCGGCAGATCCGGCACCCGCAGGGCTTCGAAGGTCAGCAGCCCGATACCGGGCCAGGAGTACACCGTCTCCACCGTGATCGCGCCGGCCACGACCAGGCCGAGCCGCAGGAAGATCAGCGTCACGGCGGGCAGCAGCGCGTTGGGCACGGCGTGCCTGCCGCGCACCAGGTCCTCGCGCAATCCCTTGGCGCGGGCGGTGGTCAGGTAGTCCTCGCCCATCTCCTCGAGCAGCGAGGAGCGCATCACCATCAGGTACTCGGCGTAGATCACCGCGACCATGGTCAGCGTGGGCAGCACCATGTGGTGGGCCACGTCGAGCACGTGCGGCAGCACGCCCGGCGCCACGTCCGGGGAGGAAATGCCGCCGACCGGGAACAACCCGGGAATCGGGCCGAATCCCACGCCGAGCGCCATCAGCAGGATCAGCCCGAGCCAGAACGTGGGCACCGACCACAGCGTCAGAGCCGCCGAGGTCGCGGTCTTGTCGAAGGCTCCGCCGTGCTTCCAGGCGGCCCGCGAACCCATCCACAGCCCGAGTCCGATGGCCAGCACCGTGGCGGTACCGGCCAGCAGCAGCGTGGGGCCGATGCGCTCGAGGATCAGCTCGGAGACCGGGCGGCTGTAGGTGTAGGACGTGCCGAGGTCGCCGTGCCCCAGCGCGGCGAGGTAGTCCAGGAACTGCTTCCACAGCGGCTGATCGAGCCCGAACCGCTCGCGCAGCGCGGCGATCTGGTCGTCGGTCATCGGAGCGCCGCGGGTCATGGTGCGCACCGGATCGCCGGGCATCACCCGGAACAGGAAGAAGCCCAGCACGGTGACCAGGAACAGGCTCACCAGCCCGCCACCGATCTTGCCGCCGACGTAGCGCAGCAGCCGCCCGCGCTCCCGGCTCGCCGGCTCCGGTTCGTCCACCGCGGTCATGAGGTCGGCCACCGGATCACTCCCGATCGTCGGCGGTGGCCCGGCGCCGCACCAGCACCAGCACGATCACGACGCCGAGGAGCACGATCAGCCCGCCTGCCACCCACGCGATGGCGGCGTAGTCGGGCCCGCGGTCGCCGTTGATGGCCTTCTGGGTGGGCTCGGCGCCGTAGTAACCCCAGAATCCCTGCTGCCCGGTGATCACACCGTTGTTCGCGGGCTGGGTGGTGAAACCGCTGTAGCGGTCGGAGCGGTAGGCCTCCAGGGAGTTCTGGTAGTACAGGATCAGGCCGGTGGCCTGCTCGTAGAACCGGGACTGCGCCTGCTTGACCAGGTCGATGCGCTTGGCCGGGTCGAACTCGGCCAGCTGCGAGGCGTAGAGCTCGTCGTAGCGCCGGTCGCACAGGAACGAGTCCGGGGTTCCGCCGCCGTCCGGGCCGGGCCGCGAGGAGCAGGTCTGCAACCGCAGGACGTAGTCCGGGTCCGGGTTGGCCGACCAGCCGCTGATGACCATGTCGAAGTCACCGGTCTCGGTGCGGTCGTTGACCTGGTTGTCCGAGACCGGTTGCAGGTTCACCCGAATGCCGATGTCGGCGAGCCAGCGCTTGACGAACTGCCCGACCTGGTTGTCCATCGACTCGTCGCCGTGCAGCACGAAGTCGAAGTTCAGCGGCTCGCCCTGCGGGGTGCGCCGGATGCCGTCCTGCCCGCGCTGGTAACCCGCCTCGTCGAGCATCCGGTTGGCCTGCGCCGGGTCGAACCGGCGCGGGTCCGGCGGGGTCCAGTGGTAGTCGTCGAAGATCGGCGGCAGGTAACCGCCGCCCAGTTGCCCGTAGCCGCCGAGAACCCGGTCCACCAGGGCCTCGCGGTCGATGGCGTGGTCGATCGCGCGGCGCACCTGCACGTCTTGCAGCGCGGGGTGCCCGGTGCCGATCGGCTGGTTCTCGCTGTTGGCCGCCCCCGGGTTGAGGATGAGCTCGAAGAAGCGGCGCCCCTGCCCCTTGACCTGCTCGATGTTCTCCTCGCCCGCGAGCGCGTCGAACTGGGCGGGGGTGAGCTTCTGCACGACGTCGATATCGCCCTTGCGCAGCGCCTGCACCGCGGCGTCGCTGTTCTTGAACTGGATGAACTGCAACCGGTCGATCTCCGGCGCGCCCCGCCAGTAGTCCTGGTTGGCGGTGAGCGTGACGTCCTGCTCGGGCCGGTGGCCGGTGATGGTGAAGGGCCCGCCACCGACCACCGGCATCCGGTCGTTGGCGAAGTTCGCCACGTCGTCCACTTCGGACCACACGTGCTCCGGAACGATCGGCGCGTCGATGGCCAGCATCGTCGCCTGCGGCGTCCTGGTGCGGATGACCAGCGTGGAGTCGTCCGGCGCGGTGACGGTCTCGAAGTTCTCCACGAAGTTGCCGTTGGCGGTGGCAGCGGCCGGGTCCCGCATCATCCGGTTGAACGTGTAGGCGGCGTCGTGCGCGGTCACCGGCTGCCCGTCCGACCACTGCACGTCCGGCCGGATGTGGAAGGTCCAGGTGCGCTTGTCCGGGGAGGACTCCCAGCTCTCGGCCAGCTCGGGGGTGACCGAGAAGTCCTCCGGGCTGTAGGTGGTCAGCGTCGGGTAGACCGCGCGGAAGATGTCCGTGGCGGCCAGCGAGTAGCCCAGAAACGGATTCAGCGAGTCGATCTGCTGCTGCAACCCGACCCGCAGCGTGGCGCCCTGCTGCCCACCGGGATCGGAATCCGATTGCGCGATGGCGGGCAGCGGGGCGGCCGATCCGACGAGCAGCGCGACCAGGAGCACGACAAGACGTCCACGCACCTTCGAGGCCCCTCTCAGTCAAGTGAGCGAGAAGAAGGAACCACTTTCAGACACTGTTCGTCAATGCTTAACTACGCGTTGTCGCCCAGACTTACTAGATTTCGGTTCGGAGTTCGCGTGGCGGCGCCGGGATCAGCACCTCGGACGCAACCGGGCTCCGGGACCGCGACTCGAGCGGCGACGGCGCGACGAAGCGGGGCGAGCACCGCTCAGCAGCGCTCGCCCCGACCATCGACTCACCGGATCGCCGTCACGTCGGCGTCGGCAGCGAACGGCTGATGATCTCCTTCATGATCTCCGTGGTGCCCGCGTAGATCTGCTGCACGCGCATATCGGTGAAGGCCCGGGCGACCGGGTACTCCTCCATGTAGCCGTAGCCGCCGTGCAGTTGCAGGCACTGGTCGACGACCTTCATCGCGCGCTCGGAGCACCAGTACTTGGCCATGGCGGCGGTCTGCACGTCGAGCTCGCCGTTGATGTGCAGCTCGATGCACTCATCGATGAACGATCGGTTCACCCGCGCCTCGGTGGCTACCTCGGCGAGTTCGAACTTGGTGTTCTGGAACTTGAAGATGGGCCTGCCGAAGGCGTTTCGGGAGTGGACGTACTGCAGCGTCTCGTCCATGGCGAACTCCATCGCCGCGACGCAGGCGAGCGCGACGATCAGCCGCTCCTGCGGAAGCTGCATCATCAGCTGCAGGAAGCCGTCGCCCTCCTTCTCGCCGAGCAGGTTGCCCGCGGGAATCCGGGCGTCGTCGAAGAAGAGCTCGCAGGTGTCCTGGCCCTTCATCCCGATCTTGTCCAGCACCCGGCCGCGCTTGAAGCCCGGGGTGTCGGTGGGCACGATCACCAGCGAGATGCCGGAGGCGCTCTCCTCCGGGTCGGTCTTGGCGGCCACCAGCACGACATCGGCCTGCGCACCGTTGGTGATGAAGGTCTTGGCTCCGTTGACGACGTACTCGTCGCCCTCGCGGATCGCCTTGGTGGCGATGCTCTGCAGGTCCGAACCGGTACCGGGTTCGGTCATCGCGATGGCGCCGACGGACTCGCCGCTGGCCAGCTTCGGCAGCCACTCCCGCTTCTGCTCCTCGGTGCCGTAGGCGAGGATGTAGTGGGCCACGATCCCGCTGTGCAGCGAGGCTCCCCAGGAGCTGTCACCGATCCGGGCCTGCTCCTCGATCAGCACCGCCTCGTGCGCGAAGGTGCCGCCACCGCCCCCGTACTCCTCGGGAATCGACAGGCACAGCAGACCGACCTCGCCCGCCTTGGTCCACAGCTCGCGGTCGACCTCCTTGTTGGCGATGAACCGCTCGATGTTCGGCTTGATCTCCTTCTCGGCGAAGGTGCGCGCGAGACCTCGGAGGTCGTCGAGTTCCTCGTTCATCCAGGGAGAACGGCGAGAGGGCACGGCTGGTCCTTCCATTACGGAACGGCGGAGTACTGGATACAGGTTGTAGCACGCACGCGGATCTGGGTACAAGGTGTATCACCGTGTACGGTCCCCTCCGTGGTGAACGTGGCGAGGTGGGTCGATTCCACCGTTCGACGTCGATCGGCGAAGGAATCGCAGGACAACGATTCGCGGCGGACCCAGATCGTGGTGGCCGCGATCGAGGCGATCGACGCGGTCGGGCCGCAGGTGGGGATGGCGCAGATCGCCGACCGGGCGGGGATTCCGCGCCCCAACGTCTACCGGCACTTCGCGGGCAAGGAGCAGCTCGACGCCGAGGTCACCAGCCTCGCCGCGACCGAGCTGATCCGGCGCGTGCGGCCGCACCTCTCCCGCGCCGGGACCCCGTTCGAGGTCGTCCGCGGGATCGTGGCCGCCAGCATCGCCTGGGCTTCCGAGCACCCGAACCTCTACCGGTTCATCGCCGCGCAGCAGCAGACCAAGGCGCTGCACCGCGCGCGGATGGGCAGGACGCGGTTCCTCAACGAGATCGTCGAGGCGATGCGCGCCTACCTGGACGCCGCCGAGCTGCCCGCCGCCCCGCCGGACGGCGTGCTCGCGGGTTTGATGGGCATGGTCGATGCCAGCATCGTCTGGTGGCTCGACCACCGCGACGAGACGGAGGACGAGCTGGCCGATCGGGTCGCCCGCCAGGTCGCAGTGGTGCTCATCGAGGTGCTCGCGCAACTGGGCGTCGACATCCCGGACGGCCAAGTCTTCCGCCACTAGGAGATGTTTCGGTTGGCCGCTTGCTCGGCGGTGCGGGTGGCGGAACCCGTCGTCGGGATCCGCGCCGCGCGCACGCGCGGCGCCTCGGCCCTCGCCGGGCGACGTCCGCGAACCCGCGGCGGTGCGAGCGGAGCCCCACGCCCCATGCGGCTGCCGCCGCACACCGACGCGCCTCGTTGGGACCGCGACGTCCGAACCCGCGGGCGGGTTCGCGGGCCGGGAGTCAGATGTCGCCCCAGCGAGCGGGCTGCCAGGTGACCGAGCCGGGGCGCTCCCCGAACTTGGCGAACTCGTCCAGCGCGGCGCGCAGTTCCCGGAACGGCAGCACCGCGTTGCGCGGGAACTTCAGCGTGCTCCCCGCGTCGAACGGGAGCGCGGGAGCGTCCGGGGCCGGTTCCGGGTTGTGCGTGTGCCAGGACGTCATCTCGCCGTCGTCGTGCTCCTCGGTGAAGTTGAGGACGCCGACCTCGTTCTCCGCGTCGGTGACGATCCGGACCTGCTCGTAGGGCCCGGGCACGTCCGGATCGGCGTGCGGGCGATCCCAGACGTAGAGGTGGCAGGCACCCGGCTTGCCGGGCCGCAGCACCTTCTCGACCAGTTCGGCCTTGTCCTCCTCGCTGGTCGCGTACAACCGCTCCCCACCGACGACCGCGGTGGTGACGGTGACCCCCAGTTCGGTGTTGCGGGCACCCGTCGCCTCGGCCTGCAGCCCTTCCAGGCACAGCCGCGCCTCGTTGAGGGCCTTCATCGCCGCGCCCTGCTGGAAGACCAGGTCGCCCCAGTACGGATGACCGAGCACCTTGTTCAGATCGTCGTATATCGCGCGGGTGTCCTCGATCAGCTTGTCGATGTTGTCGACGCCGACTTCTGCCAGTCGCGCGAAGATCACCGCCGGTGGCTCCAGCGACGCGTGCGGGTCGGGCTCGTCCTGCGCTGGATTCGACATGCCTTCCCTGCATCCACTTCGATCGTGGGCGCCCCAGGACGCCCCACCCAGATCTAGTTCCGCAGGAAGGCTACCGCGCGTCATACGCCCGCCCCGCAGCGCATCCGACATTGGTCGGAGGCCCGTCCGCACAGCGCAGCGCCCGATCGCCCAGCACCACCAGGACCGAAAACCCCCACCCCGAGCAGAAAGGATCACGGACGACCCGCGCAAAACCACCCGGTAGCACCACACCCCAACCGGAGCTCCGAACCCCGAACACCCACAGTCGACCTAATACCCCGGGGAAACCAAACCGACCCAAGCCGAACTCAGCCGGAGCAAGCCCCGGGTCCCCCGATCCGGCGCAAGCGGCGAAGCCGCGAGCCGAAACCCCACCCCGGCAACCGGCACCGCCGGAGGTTCTGACACGTCGTCCGACGAGGACAGCCGCGACGTGCCGCTACTCAAGGAGCGGATCCCGCAGCCGGGCGGCGTGTCAGGTTCTCCTACCCGCACCGCCACGCAACCCGGCGCAACGGACGTCGAAGGTTCAACCCGCTGAGTCTCGTAGCACTTCCAGGCCTGCGTCGCCCCTGCTCCGCGCCAGCGTCAACAACGCGCGAGACACCGCTTCGTCGTCGTCGAAACCCAGTTCGCCGACCAGTTCCTCGGGCAGGCTCAGGGTCGCCATGGCCACGCCGAGCATTCCCGCGTCGAGCAGCCCCGCACCGCGCATGCTGAGCCTGCGGCCGACCGCGGCGTGCAGCCGCACGGCGGTATCCACGTTGCCGCGGCTGATCTCGCCCAGCATCTTGCGCACCTCGGGGTTGCGCACGCCTTCCAGGTGCAGTTCGAACAGCGCGAGGAACTGGGTCCGGGCGCTGCCGGACATCCGCCGCAGCATGGCGGCGTACAGCGCGGTGACGTCGTCGGGCTCCAGGTCGTCGGGGATCTGCTCGCACAGCGCTTCGAGCGCGGCGGTGTGCCGCTCGGCGAGGTAGTGCGCGATCGCCTCGAACAGCGCGCCGCGATTGGGGTAGTAGTTCTTCGTGGTGCCCTCCGGCACGCCCGCCGCGCGATCGATCGCGCGGTGGGTCAGCCCACGTCCGCCCTCGCGCGCCAGCACATCGATGGCGGCGTCGGCGAGCAGCTCCCTGCGGTTCCCTCGCTGCGTCATGCATTCCCTCGATCTCGGTCCGCGTGATCGACAGACTATCGCCACCACCACACCGGTGGTGCGATCGACCCGCGAGGGAATCGATGGCACAACTCACCTCGCGCCGCGTCCCGAGGCGCGGCGGACGAGTGCGATACGGGGAATCAATCCCCAGTGATATTGCCGCTCAGCTTTCGCCGGATTCACCGGCGAGCTCGGCGAGCCTGCGCAGCTGCGCGGCCCGCTCGGCGGCGAGCTGCTGTTCGGGCTCGACCACTTCATCGGCCGTGGACAGCAGCGACAGCGTCTCGCGCACGGCGCCCTCCGGCGGTGCGCACACGGCCTCGGCCAGCTCGTCCACCGTGCTCTCCAGCAACTCCGGCGGAACGACCCGGTTGAGCAGGCCCATCTGCAGCGCTTCGTCGGCCCAGATCTCCCGGCCGGTCAGGCAGATGTCCACCGCGCGCGAATATCCCACGGTGCGCACCAGCGGGAGCGTGCCGCCGAGATCAGGCACGAGTCCGAGCCCGGTCTCGGCCATCCGCAGCCGCGCGTCGGTCGCGGCCACGCGCAGATCGCACGCCAGCGCGAGCTGGAAACCGGCCCCGATCGCGTGCCCGTGCACGGCCGCGATGGTGACCCGGTCGGGCTCGCGCAGCCAGCTGAAGCCCTGCTGGAACCCGGCGATGTCGGCATCGGCCTGTTCGGTGGGACGCCGGGCCAGATCTGCCAGGCCCGGCGCCCCATCCACCTCGGCTAACCCGAACAACCGCCGGTCCAATCCGGCCGAGAACGCTCGACCGGCTCCGCGCAGCACGACGACCCGGATCTCCGCTCCCAGGGACCGGCCGATTTCCCGCAACGCCTGCCAGGTGTGCGGTGTCTGCGCGTTGAGTTGGCCCGGGCGGTTCAACGTGACCGTGGCACGCCGCCCGTGGATCGTGAGCCCCACGCCGCCACGATCCAGCAGGTCGGCGTCCACTATCGACTCCGCCAAGCGGACCTCCATGTTAAGCGGCCGATGGCCACCGGGTTACTTCTTCTTCGACCGGGTCGCTCCCCCGCGGCCCCGCAATTGCACGCCGGACTCGCTCAGAACCCGGTGCACGAAGCCATAGGACCGACCAGTCGCTTCCGCGAGCGCGCGGATGCTGGCCCCCTTCTCATATTTCTTTCGCAAATCGCTGGCAAGCTTGTCGCGCGCACTTCCTGTGATGCGCGCGCCTTTCTTCAGCTCAGCCACGGTGTCCCCGCCTTCCCTCCGAGCAGGTCGGGCCTCGCGACCCCTGTCAGCGCAATGATCGAACAGGAAAGGCCCGAACGCCAGACGATCATCGAAAAAAGATCGGCCGAAGGTCGAGGTAGGCACCCGGCGATCACCGGAAGACGCTGAGCCATCCGCAGTAACCAACACGCCCGTCGGTCGCCGTGTTGGTCCGATCGGAGCAGGGCGAGTTAAATTCCAGCGGTGAAATACAAGCGGGGCGCGGTTGCGCGAGCGGCGAATTCACTGGCTCGAAACGCGCCGTCCGATGGAACGGACGGGAAAACCGCGCAGCGGAGCGGTCCCCGGCCGACGGCGAGTCGGGCCGGGTCCGCGAATCGCGACCGCTGCGCGGGAAATGAACCGGGAACAGCGGCTCAGGCCAGCTGGACGAGCTCCAGGTAGTCCTCGGACCAGTGGTCCTCGGTGCCGTCCGGCAGCAAGATGACGCGCTCCGGCTCGAGCGCTTCGACGGCGCCCGGGTCGTGGGTGACCAGCACGACGGCGCCCGCGAAGGTGCGCAGCGCGTCGAGCACCTGCTCGCGGCTGGCCGGGTCGAGGTTGTTCGTCGGCTCGTCCAGGAGCAGCACGTTGGCCTGGCTGGAGACCAGACCGGCCAGCGCCAGCCGGGTCTTCTCGCCACCGGAAAGCGTTCCGGCGGGTTGCTGGAGCTGCTCGCCCTGGAACACGAAGGTGCCCAGCAGCGTGCGCAGATCCTGCTCCGGTGTGTCCGGAGCGGCGGCGCGCACGTTCTCCCAGACCGTGGCATCGTGGTCGAGGGTCTCGTGCTCCTGCGCGAAGTAGCCGACGCGCAGCCCGTACCCGGGTACGACCTCACCCGCGTCGGGGGTCTCCTGACCGCCGAGCAGCCGCAGCAGCGTGGTCTTGCCCGCACCGTTGAGCCCCAGCACGACGACCTTGGAACCGCGGTCGATGGCCAGGTCGACCCCGGTGAAGATCTCCAGCGAGCCGTAGGACTTGCTCAGCCCGTCCGCGGTCAGCGGGGTCTTCCCGCAGGCCGCGGGCTCCGGGAAGCGGATCTTGGCGACCTTGTCCTGGGCCTGCTCGCCCTCGGACTCCGCGAGGAGCTTCTCGGCGCGCTTGGCCATGTTCTGCGCCGCAACGGCCTTGGTCGCCTTGGCGCGCATCTTGTCGGCCTGCGCCATCAGGGTGGAGGCCTTCTTCTCGGCGTTGGCGCGTTCGCGGCGGCGGCGCTTCTCGTCGGCGGCGCGCGCGTCCTGGTAGCGCGTCCAGTCCATGTTGTAGACATCGGCCTCGCCGCGAACGGCGTCCAGGAACCACACCTTGTTGACCACCGCGGCGAGCAGGTCGATGTCGTGGCTGATGACCACCAGGCCGCCGTCGTGGTTCTTCAGGAACTCGCGCAGCCACGCGATCGAGTCGGCGTCGAGGTGGTTGGTGGGCTCGTCGAGCAGCAGCGTGCTCGCCGAACGGCCACCGGGACCCGCTTCGGACGCGGCGAACAGGATGCGAGCCAGCTCGACGCGGCGGCGCTGACCGCCGGACAGCGTGCGCAGCGGCTGGTTGAGGATCCGCTCCGGCAGGCCGAGGTTGCCGCAGATGCGCCCGGCTTCGCTCTCGGCCGCGTACCCGCCGCGGGCGGCGAAGCGCTCCTCGAGGCGGCCGTAGCGGGCGATGGCCTTGTCCCGCGCCTTCTCGTCGACGAGCTCGGCCATCTCGGTCTGCGCCTTCTCCATGTCGCGCAGCATCTGGTCTAGACCGCGGGCCGAGAGCACCCGGTCCTTGGCCGCGATCGTCAGGTCGCCCTCGCGGGGGTCCTGCGGGAGGTAACCGATCTCACCGCTGCGAGCCAGCTCACCGCCGTGCGGTTCGCCCTCGCCGGCGAGCACTCGCAGCGTGGTGGTCTTGCCCGCGCCGTTGCGGCCGACCAGGCCGACGCGATCGCCGGGCTGGACGCGCAAGTTGGCGTCTTCGAGCAGGATTCGGGAGCCGGCGCGCAGCTCGAGGCCGGTGGCAGAGATCAAAGGAATGCTCCGGTGGTCGGGTGGTCAGGCAGGGCAAGAACGCACCCACCGGTCGCGGACCGAGTGGGCGCAGGAATGGCGCGCTAGTGAGCGCGCGGGGTGGCGCGCGGGAGCCGCGGCATCGATCGCTTGCTGACCACGCTCCGAGTCTACCGGCCGTTGTCGAGCGCTTTCGCGGTCCCGGGGTCGTAGATCGCGATCTCCACCGCGATCGCGCGCTGCGCGGCGTCGTCGAGGACGGTGCGGCGCGGCTCGGGCACGTCGAGGACGCGCGGTTCGGCACGGGCCAGGAAGTCGGTCAGGCGGGCGTCCTCGTGCAGAGCTCGCAGCGCCTTCTTGTCGCCGCCCAGGACCACGGCGTCGAGCTCGGCGGCCTCCGGCAGCAGCGTCTTGGCCACGGCGTCGGCGGCCGAGGCCAGCGACCGCTGCGACTGCCCTTCGCGGCGTCGCGCGAAGCGCTGCTGCGACCAACCACCCGCCTTGTTGCGGCCGTGCACGAGGTGGCGGTCGGTGTTGGAGCGCTCGACCTCGCCGCCCCGGGCGATGCCGACGCTGTGCGCGCCCAGCCGCACCAGCACCAGGCCGATGCGGCGCGGGGTCTGCAGGTGCTCGACCAGCGAGGTCACGGCCAGCCCCTGCTGGCGCCCGTGCGGCGGCGGGAGCTCACCGAAGGGCACGTCGACCTCGACGACCGCCCCGTCGGCGGCCACCACCCGCACGTTCCGCGGATTCAGCTCGGTTTCCTCGACCCCGCCGTGCGAGCTGGCGAAGCGCTCGAACCAGCCCGGCACCCGCCGCGGCTCGACCTCGACGGCACGACCTCCGCCGGGCAACTCCCGCGCCTTCGCCACGAAGACCTCCCCTCCAGGGCACGTGACAGTTTTGCCTAAAACTGTCACCACCCAGCGCCCGAAACAAGCGGACAGTTTTAGGCAAAACTGTCAGGATGCGGCGCCAGCCGCATGCGGTGCGGGACCCGGCCGGCTCCGCGGCGGGTTCTCAGACGTCGCCGGGCGAGGACAGCCGCGACGCCGCGCAAGCCGCCACTCAAGGAGCGGATCCCGCAGCCCGGCGGCGTCTGAGGTTCCGCTACCCGCCCCGCCACGCAAACCCCCGAACCGAAATATCCCCTTAGACGAAGCTGTCACAGGACCAGGGCGTTGTAGGGCTGGGTGGTTCTGCCGGAGAGGGAGTCGAGCAGGGAGACCGCCTGGTCGTCGGTGAGCGAGGCGACGAAGTCGATCACCGCTCGGCCGCGGGCCATCTTCTCCATGCCCGCTCCCGGGAGCAGATCGAAGTGGTCGTTGCGCAGCTCCTCGAACTCCGCGGTGGTCAGCTCGTAGAGGTCGCGCAACCGGTGCGGGGCGAGTTCGCTGGAGTCCACCAGCCACTCGTCGAGGGCCGCGACCAGGTTGCTGATCAACCGGTCCTGCCCCCGCTGCTGCAGCGCCATGTCCGGCCGCTGCAGCACGAAGCGGCGGTGCACGAACTTGAGCACCTGCACCTCGTGCCACTGCTCCTGACCGAGCGCGACCTGCCCGGAACGCGGTTCCACCTTCTCGGTGACCTGGATGCCCTCGACCAGCCGCCGCGTCCAGTCGCCCGAGAACCGGGCGACGGCCTGCTCGGCGCGCTTGGAGCGGTCGAAGGGCACCTCGAGGAGGTTGGCCACCAGGTCGGTGCGGACCTTCTTGACCGCGTCCAGGAACGCCTCGTCGGAGGCGATCCAGCCGTCCTTGTCGTGCAGCCGGCGGCGCAGCCGCTCCAGCGACGCTCCCGGCCGGTCGGGCACCTCGTCGAGCGCTGCGAACTCCAACGCGTGGCCGAGCCACTCGGTGAGCTCGTGGGAGACCGTCGTGTACTGCAGGATCCCGACCCGGTGGAAGTCCTCCAGGTCGTGGATCGCGTAGGCGATGTCGTCGGCGGTGTCCATGATCGAGGCCTCGACCGTCTGCTGCCAGGCGGGCAACCGCTCGTCGAACGGGACGCGCGCGTCCCGCATGTCCTCCAGCTCGGTGCTGTAGCAGGAGAACTTCGCGGCGCCGGTGCCCGGAGCCCCCTCCGGCTCGGACGCGCCGCGCGGCAGCTCGGTGGCGCGCTGCGGCACCGGCGAGTGCCGGGTCCACGGGTACTTCAGCAGCGCCGCGCGCACCGCCGCCGTCAGGTCCAGACCCTCGGCATCCAGCCCGCGGACGTCGATCCGGGTGACCACGCGGTAGGTCTGCGCGTTGCCCTCGAAGCCGTCGGGGAGCCCGAAGCGCTCGCGGGCGATCCGGTCCAGCACGCTCTCGCCCAGGTGCCCGAACGGCGGATGCCCGAGGTCGTGGCCGAGGCTGGCGGCCTCCACCACGTCCAGGTCGCAGCCCCCGAGCCGCTCCAGCCTGGCGCGCTGCTCCGGGTCGGCGAGCAGCCGTTCGGCGATGGCGCGCGCGACGTGCGCGACCTTGAGGCTGTGCGTGAGCCGGTTGTGCAGCAGCAATCCGGAACCCGACGGGCTGACGACCTGGGTGACCCCGCCCAGCCGGGCGAAGAACGCCGACGCCGCGATGCGATCGCGATCCGCGCGGAACGGACCGGTGGCGAGATCACCGGGCATGGAACGTCCGGTTCGATCGCTGCGGCGGGAGACGCGTTCCTGCATGCCCGCCACGTTAGCCTCCCTGACTCCGGTCCCGGGACCGGACGTGATCTGATAACCACGTGGCGGATGTCGTGGTGATCGGCAGCGGCCCGGCGGGACGGGCCGCTGCCGCGGCCTGCAACGATGCCGGGATGGGGGTGACCCTGGTCGATCCGGCTCCGCGCCGCGGCTGGGCCAGCACCTTCGGTTCCTGGGTCGACGAACTCCCACCGGCGATCGCCGGGACGTGCGCGGCCGCGGTGATGGACCGGGTGCGCACGCGCGGCACCTCGGAGCACACCTGGCCGCGGCCGTACGCGGTGCTGGACAACACCGCGCTGTGGAAGCACCTGTGGCGGCCCGGGATCACCGAGGTCGCCGGCCGCGCGGTCGGCGCCGAGCACGGCCCGACCGGCTCCACCGTGGTCCTCAAGGACGGCAGGCGACTGGCAGCGGGGGCGGTTGTGGACGCCACCGGGGCCGCCCGCGCCCTCTCCGGCGGCAGGCCCGCGCACCCGTCCGCGCAGCAGACCGCGGTCGGCTGGGTCTTCGACAGCCGCACCGCCGAGGCGCTGTGCGGGCCCGACGAGGGCGTGTTCATGGATTGGCGCCCGGCGCCCCGCACCACCGGCGGCTGGCCGACCTTCCTCTACGGCGTCCACCTCGGATCCGACCGGGTGCTGCTGGAGGAGACCTCGCTGGCCCGCCGACCCGCGCTCCCGATGGCCATGCTGCGGCGCCGGCTGGCCGGACGGCTGGCCGCTGCGGGCATCGACGTCGAGCAGCGTCTGGACGAGGAACGCGTGCGGTTCCCGGTCGACGATCCGCTCCCCCGACCCGGACGGGTGGTGCCCTTCGGCGCCACGGCCGGGTTCGTGCACCCGGCCAGCGGGTTCAGCGTGGGCCGTTCGCTGCGGCGCGCACCGTGGCTGGCCGCGGCTCTGGCCGGCGGGCTGGCCACCGGCCCCGCGATGGCCGCGCGGGCGGCCTGGGCGGTGCTGTGGCCCTCGGACGCGGTGACCGCGCACGTGCTGCGGCAACGAGCGTTGCGGGCCCTGCTGGAGCTGCCGCCCGAAGCGGTGCCGGAGTTCTTCGAGGCGTTCTTCCGCATCCCCGAGCAGCAGCGCGCGGAGTTCCTGACCGGGGAGGGCTCGTCGGCGGGCACGGCTCGCGCCATGACGACCCTTTTCGGCAAGGTGAGCTGGCGGATCCGACGCCGTCTGGTGCTCGGCGGGATGACCTTCGGGCATCCGCCCGCCAGGCACGGGTTCGGCGGGGAAATCGAATAACCGATCTTGGTTACCGATTCGCCTAATGGAACGAATCATGGGCGACTGTTTTTGCCGTGTCGATCACGGTATAAATCACATCACCGATTTGCCGCGCCGAATTCCCTGAAGGTTCACACAGCGTACAGACGTTAACCCGATAGGCTCTGCCCAGCAGGCACGCAGCGTAATGAGGCAGACTCCCTTCGGCACGTCAACGACCACAAGCTGGACGGACGGCCGATGTTAGTCACTGGTCAAACACGCTAGGTTGGTCAGTGGGCAGTAGCGGCGCTCCACCGAGCAGGAGGAGCAGGAATGTCGGTGAACGACTCGTGAAAGACATCGTTGGGGCCGCATGAGTCAAGCGAGGAACGACTCCGTGCGTGCGCTGGTGGATGAAGTCCGCTTCGCGTTCCAGCCCTTGATCAACATCAAGACCGGTGCCATCGTCGCCATCGAGGCGTTGGCCCGGCCTGCGGGCGCGCACGTCCAGGACCTGTTCCGAGAAGCTGCCAAGCACCGCAGGCTCACCGAGCTCGACGCCGAACTCGCCGTCAAGGCCCTGGAGGCCGCCACCCGGCACGAGTCCCTGCTGCCCCTGCACCTCAACGTCTTCGGCGGCACGATCGTGCACGACCGCGAACGGCTGGACCGGGTGCGCGAGAAGCTGCGCGAGTCCGGTCGCCGCGAGCACGAGGTCACCCTGGAGATCGGCACGCCGTTCGCCCGCCTGGACACCGACCAGCTGCTCGACGGCATCGAGAAGGTGCGCTCCGACGGCTTCCAGATCGCCCTCGACGGCGTCGGCCAGGGCGACGTGCCGCTGACGCTGATCGCCGACTGCGGACCGGCGATGGTCAAGCTCGACCGCGCCATCGTGCAGGGACTGCCCGACGAACCGTCCCGGATGGCGGTGGTCGAATCGTTGCGCCACCTGTGTGAGTCCACCGAGAGCCAGCTGGTGGCCGAGGGCGTGGAGAGCGACCGCCAGCTCACCGCGCTGCGCCGCAACGGAGTGCGGCTGGTGCAGGGCAACCTGCTCGCCCCGGCCAACCGGCGCCCGCCGCAGGCCAGCACGGTGCCCGGGGTGGCCGCCGAGGTCACCGATCCGCAGGCGCCCGCGATCAACACCGTTGCCAGCGGCCCGCGCGTGACCGAGTTCCTCTCCCCCGCCACCGTGCTGCGCACCGAAGCCACCGCCGACGAGGTTCGCGGCGTGCTCGCCGACCACCCCGAGATCAGCGGTGTGGTGCTGGTCGACGAGTTCCACTGCCCGCAGTACACGATCGATCGAAACCGCTTCCTGCTCGCGGTCACCGGCCCCTACGGGCACGCCCTGCACGCCAAGCGTCCCGCCTCGCGGCTGGCCGACGAGCCCCGCGTGGTCAACACCGCCACCACCGCCATGGAGGCGCTGGCCATGGTGACCCGCTCGGACCAGTATCGGATGTACGACGACGCGATCGTGGTCGACGAGGCGGGCCGCTGCCTCGGCGCGGTCCGCGCGGGCGACCTGATCCGCGGCATGGCCGAGATGAAGGTCGAGGAGGCGGCGGCGCTGAACCCGCTGACCCGCCTGCCCGGCAGCGACGCGATCTCCCGCGACGTCGCCCGCCGCATCGCCGCGGGCGAGATCTTCGCTATCAGCTGGCTCGACATCGACGGGTTCAAGACGGTTAACGACACGGCAGGCTTCTCGGCGGGCGACGACCTGATCCGCGCCGTCGGCCGCAGCCTCACCGACGCGGCCGCCTCGCTGAGCTCGGTGCAGGTCGGTCACGTGGGCGGCGACGACTTCCTGCTGGTGGCCGATCTCGACGACCTCGTCACCCTCGCCGAGACCATCCTCGCACCGGACCGCAGCGCGGGCGGGGTGGACATCAGCCTGTCCCTGGCGACCCTGGTGTGCACGACCAACACGGTCAGCGACTACGACGAGGCATCGCACAAGCTCGCGCCGCTGAAGAAGTCCGCCAAGTCGCTGAGCGGCTCCGCCTGGGTCATGTTGCGCCCGGGCTCGGAACGCATCGAGGTCCTGCGCGGCAGGCAGCAGGACGGCGCGCTCCCGCAGCGCCCCGGCCCGCAAACGCATCCGCACGCTCCGCAGGCCCCACCTCCGCCACCGGCGCCGGGCGGGCCCGCCGACGGCCCCGAATTCCCCACTCAGGACCCGGAGTGGATGAACCACCGCTGACATGCGAGGAGCCCCCGCCGCACCGGAGTGCGGCGGGGGCTCCTCGAAGCCGGACCGGAGGGGTCCTCAGACCGTGAAGCCCAGGGCACGCAGCTGCTCCCGGCCTTCCTCGGTGATCTTCTCCGGACCCCACGGGGGCATCCAGACCCAGTTGATCCGGAAGTCGTTGACGAGGCCGCCGCCCGGACCACCGGTGAGGGCGGCGCGGGCCTGGTCCTCGATGACGTCGGTCAGCGGGCAGGCCGGCGACGTCAGGGTCATGTCGACCGTGGCGGAGTTGTCCGGCTCCACGCGGATGTCGTAGACCAAGCCGAGGTCGACGACGTTGATGCCCAGTTCCGGGTCGACGACGTCGCGCATGCCCTCCTCGAGGTCCTCGACCTTGGCGAGCTCCGCGCTCGGGGCCGCCTGCTCGGGCAGAGCCTCCGCGGAGCGCTCCACGTCCTCGGCCACCTGCGTCTCTTCGCTCATGGCGCCTCCTAAGAAGTTCCGTTCGTGGTGGTCGGTGTCCGGGCCGAACCGTCAGCTGGAACTGGGCACGGCCACCACGCGGGAAACCGCGTCCTTGAAGGCCATCCAGCCCAGCAGGGCGCACTTCACCCGCATCGGGTACTTCGCCACGCCGGCGAAGGCGATGCCGTCCGCCAGCACGTCCTCGTCCGGTTCCACCTTGCCGCGGCCGTGCATCAGCTCGGCGAACGCGGCCTCGGTCTGCATCGCCTCCTTCAGCGGCCGACCCACCACCAGGTCGGTGAGCACCGAAACGGCGGCCTGGCTGATCGAGCAGCCCTGCCCCGCGTAGGAGACGTCCTCGACGATGGCGTTCTCATCGCTGCCGGTCAAGTGGACCCGCAGCGTCACCTCATCGCCGCAGGTCGGGTTGACCTGGAAAGACTCCGCATCGAACGGCTCCCGCAACCCGTGCAGGTGCGGGTTGCGGTAGTGGTCCAGGATGATCTCCTGGTACATCTGTTCCAGCTGCATCTAGCAATCCTCGGCAGTCGAAGATCAAGCCACCCCGAAGAAGCGCTGCGACTCGCGCACCGCATCCGCCAACGCCTTGACCTCGTCCAGTTCGTTGTACAAGTAGAACGACGCGCGAATCGTCGCGGGAATTCCCATCCGCCGGTGCAGCGGCCAGGCGCAGTGGTGCCCCACCCGGGCCTCCACGCCCTGATCGTCGAGCACCTGCCCCGCATCGTGCGGGTGCACGCCGTCGATGACGAAGGACACGGCACCACCGCGGTGCTCGGTGGTGGTGGGCCCGATGATCCGGACCCCCTCGATGGCGCCGAGCTCCCGCAGCGCGGTCTCGGTCAGCTGCCGCTCGTGCTCGGCGACGCGTTCCATGCCCAGCGCGTTCAGGTAGTCCACCGCCGCGCCTAGCCCGACGACCTGCGAGGTCATCGGCACGCCCGCCTCGAACCGCTGCGGCGGCGGGGCGAACGTGGAGCGCTCCATGTAGACCATCTCGATCATCGACCCGCCGGTGATGAACGGAGGCATCGCCTCCAGCAGCTCCCGGCGGCCGCAGAGCACGCCGACACCGGACGGGCCGAGCATCTTGTGCCCGGAGAACACCGCGAAGTCCACGCCCATGGCGCCGAAGTCCACCGGCGCGTGCGGCACCGACTGGCAGGCGTCGAGCACGGTCAGCGCGCCCACCGCCTTCGCGCGGGCCACGATCTGCTCACCCGGGTTCACCGTGCCCAGCACGTTGGACTGGTGGGTGAAGGCCACGAGCTTCGCGCGGTCGGAGATCACCGAGTCGATCTCGGACAGGTCGAGCCTGCCCTCGTCGGTGACACCGAGCCAGCGCAGCGTGGCGCCGGTGCGCTCGCACAGCTGCTGCCACGGGACCAGGTTGGCGTGGTGCTCCATCTCGGTCACCACGACCTCGTCGCCGGGGCCGAGGCGGAAGCGCTCGGCCTCCGCCCCGGCCGTGGCCGCGTTGCTCATCGCGTAGGCGACGAGGTTCACGCCCTCCGTGGCGTTCTTGGTGAACACCACCTCGTCAAAACCGACGCCGACGAAGTTCGCGATGCGTTCCCGCGCACCTTCGTAGGCGTCCGTGGCCTCCTCGGCCATCTGGTGCGCGCCGCGATGCACGGCGGCGTTGGAGGTCTCCAGGAAGAAGCGCTCCGCGTCGAGCACCTGGCGCGGCCGTTGCGAGGTCGCCCCCGAATCGAGGTAGACCAGGCTTTTGCCGTCGCGGATGGTGCGTCCCAGGATCGGGAAGTCCGCGCGGATCGTCGCCACGTCCAGTGGGGTGCTCGCACCAGTGGTGCGAGGAGGCTGTTCGGTCATGACTGGGCGGCCGCCTCCTTCTTGCCGGTGAAGCGCACGTAACCGGTGGACTCGAGCTCGTCGGCCAGCTCGGCGCCGCCGGACTCGACGACCTTGCCGTCGGAGAACACGTGCACCCGATCCGGGGTGATGTGCTTGAGGATCCGGGTGTAGTGGGTGATCAGCAGAACGCCCTTGTCGCCCTTGTCCTTGAACTTGTTGACGCCGTCGGAGACGACGCGCAGCGCGTCGACGTCCAGGCCGGAGTCGGTCTCGTCGAGCACCGCGAACTTCGGGTTCAGCAGGTCCAGCTGCAGGATCTCGTGGCGCTTCTTCTCACCGCCGGAGAAGCCCTCGTTGACGCTGCGCTCGGAGAAGGACGTCTCGATGTCCAGATCGGACATCGCCGTCTTGACCTCCTTGACCCAGTGCCGGACCTGCGGGGCCTCGCCGCGGACCGCGGTCGCAGCGGTGCGCAGGAAGTTCGACATCGACACGCCCGGAACCTCGACCGGGTACTGCATCGCGAGGAACAGGCCGGCGCGGGCGCGCTCGTCGACGGTCATCTCGAGGACGTCCTCGCCGTCGAGCAGCACCGAGCCCGAGTCGATCTGGTACTTCGGGTGACCGGCCAGCGCGTAGGCCAGGGTCGACTTGCCCGAGCCGTTGGGGCCCATGATGGCGTGGATCTGACCGGAGTCGATGGTCAGGTTGACGCCCTTGAGGATCGGCTTGGCGCCTTCCTCGGTGAGGACCGAACCGTGCAGGTCCTTGATCTCCAGGGTGGCCATTTCTTCAAATTCTCCTGGTGTGGTGGTACCGAAAGCTTCTGGGTGGTCAGACGCCGACGACGGCGAGCTCTTCCTCGATCTCGGCCTCGAGCCGCTCGCGGACCTCGGGCACGTCGATCTTCTGCAGCAGCTCGCCGAAGAAGCCGCGCACGACCAGGCGCCGGGCCTGGTCCTCCGGGATCCCGCGGGACTGCAGGTAGAACAGCTGCTCGTCGTCGAAGCGACCGGTGGCGCTGGCGTGGCCCGCGCCCTCGATCTCGCCGGTCTCGATCTCCAGGTTGGGCACCGAGTCGGCCCGCGCACCCTCGGTCAGCACCAGGTTGCGGTTGAGCTCGTAGGTGTCGGTGGCCTCGGCGGCCGCCTGGATCAGCACGTCGCCGATCCACACGGTGTGCGCCGAATCGCCCTGCAGGGCGCCCTTGTAGAGCACGTTGCTGCGGCAGTTGGACACGCTGTGGTCGACCAGCATCCGGTGCTCCAGGTGCTGGCCCGCGTCGGCGAAGTAGAGGCCGAGGAGCTCGGCGTCGCCGCCCTTGTCCGCGTAGTTGACCGTGGTGTTCACCCGCACCAGGTCGCCGCCGAGGGTGACGGCGAAGTGGCGGAACACCGAGTCGCGGCCGAGGTTGGCGTGCTCCGAGCTGACCTGCGTGGCGTCGTCGGCCCAGTCGTGGATGGACACGACCTTGAGCTGCGCGCCGTCGCCGACGACGAACTCGACGTTGTCGCCGATGACGCCGGAGCCGCGGTAGTCGATGACCACGACGGCTTCGGCGAACTGCTCGGCGCGCACCTGCAGGTGGCCGTAGGTGACCTCACCTGCGCCCGGGCCGTTCACCGTGACGGTGATCGGCCCCTCGGGCTTGGTCTCCTTGGGCACGGTCACGACCGTGGCCTCGGTGAAGGAGCTCCAGGCCTGCGCGGCCACGCGGTCGGCCGGGATTCCGCCCTGGCCGAGCCGCGCGTCCTCGCGCCCGACGGTCTCCACGCCCGCGTCACCGGTGACGTCGATCTTGAGGTTGCCGGTTGCGGTCGCGGAGCCGTCGTGCAGGCCCTTGAGGCGCTTGGTCGGGGTGAACCGCCAGTCCTCCTCGCGACCGCCGGGGACCTCGAAGGCCTCGACGTCGTAGGAGGTGAAGCGCTCACCACGGGAGGCCTGCGGCACGACCGGTGCGCCGTGCGAGTGCTCACCGAGGCCGTGCTGGGCGTCGGTCTTCGTGGTGCTCATCTTTAGCCGACGGCCCCTTCCATCTGCAGTTCGATCAGTCGGTTCAGTTCCAGTGCGTATTCCATCGGCAGCTCGCGCGCGATGGGCTCGACGAAGCCGCGCACGATCATGGCCATCGCCTCGTCCTCGGTCAGACCGCGCTGCATCAGGTAGAACAGCTGGTCATCGCTGACCTTGGACACGGTGGCCTCGTGACCCATGGTCACGTCGTCGGTGCGGATGTCGACGTAGGGGTATGTGTCCGAACGGCTGACGGTGTCGACCAGCAGCGCGTCGCACTTCACGTTCGACGAGGCGTGGTGGGCGCGCTTGGCGACCTTGACCAGACCCCGGTAGGAGGTGCGGCCACCACCGCGGGCGATCGACTTGGAGACGATCGTCGAGGAGGTGTGCGGCGCCATGTGCTCCATCTTGGCGCCCGCGTCCTGGTGCTGGCCCTCACCGGCGAACGCCACCGACAGGACCTCGCCCTTGGCGTGCTCGCCCATCAGGAACACCGACGGGTACTTCATGGTCACCTTGGAGCCGAGGTTGCCGTCGACCCACTCCATGGTCGCGCCCTCTTCCGCCTTGGCGCGCTTGGTGACCAGGTTGTAGACGTTGTTCGACCAGTTCTGGATGGTCGTGTAGCGGCAGCGGCCGCCCTTCTTGACGATGATCTCCACCACGGCCGAGTGCAGCGAGTCCGAGGAGTAGATCGGGGCGGTGCAGCCCTCGACGTAGTGCACGTAGGCACCCTCGTCGACGATGATCAGGGTCCGCTCGAACTGGCCCATGTTCTCGGTGTTGATCCGGAAGTAGGCCTGCAGCGGGATGTCGACGTGCACGCCCTTCGGCACGTAGATGAAGGAGCCACCCGACCACACGGCGGTGTTCAGCGCCGAGAACTTGTTGTCGCCGGCCGGGATGACCGAGCCGAAGTACTCCTTGAAGAGCTCCGGGTAGTCCCGCAGCGCGGTGTCGGTGTCCAGGAACAGCACGCCCTGGGCCTCGAGGTCCTCGCGGATCTGGTGGTAGACGACCTCGGACTCGTACTGCGCGGCGACACCCGCGACCAGCCGCTGCTTCTCCGCTTCCGGGATGCCCAGCTTGTCGTAGGTGTTCTTGATGTCCTCCGGCAGGTCATCCCAGGTCTGGGCCTGCTCTTCGGTGGACCGCACGAAGTACTTGATGTTGTCGAAGTCGATGCCCGACAGATCCGCGCCCCAGTTCGGCATGGGCTTGCGGTCGAACAGGGTCAGCGCCTTGCGGCGGGCCTCGAGCATCCACTCGGGCTCGTCCTTCTTCGACGAGATCTCGTTGACGACGTCCTCGTCGACACCTCGCTTGGCGCTGGCACCTGCGACGTCCGGGTCGGCCCAGCCGTACTCGTAGTTGCCCAGCGTCGCCAGGGTCTCTTCCTGGCTGAGCTGGCCAGAACCATCGGACGTGGTGGGTGTGCGCTGCTCGGCAGCGGCAGTCATACGGACTCCCCTCCATCAGGAATCGGGGCGGTATCTGCCGGTCCTTCGGGACCGAACCGGCAGAGGTCTATTCGGGGTCCGGACTCGCGCCCGGATCCGTCAACCGCGCGGTTGGTACGTGCGTGGTGCAGGCCGCATCACCGTTCGCGATGGTGGCCAGCCGCTGCACGTGGGTGCCGAGAACCTCGGCGAACGCCTCCGTCTCGGCCTCGCACAGCTGCGGGAAGTCCGCAGCCACGTGCGCCACCGGGCAGTGGTGCTGGCAGAGCTGCTCGCCGCTGCCGACGCTGCGCGCCGAAGCAGCGTAGCCCTCCCGGGTGAGCGCGTCGGCCAGGACCTCCGCGCGCTCGGCTGGACTACCGGCGTCCGCGAGCGCCTGGCGGTGGGTGGACACCAGATGTGCCATCCGCCGCTCGGCGAACTCGCGAACCGCCTGTTCACCTTCGTGTTCGGCGATGAACCGCAGCGCCGCCACCGCCAGGTCGTCGTAGGCGTGCCCGAACCTCGCCCGGCCCACCTCGGTGAGGAGGTAGAGCTTGGCTGGTCGACCACGTCCGCGACGGCCCCGCGGCGAGGACTCCCGGGTGTGCGCCTCCCCCTCGGCCACAAGCACGTCGAGGTGCCTGCGGACCGCGGTGGGGCTGACCCCGAGCTCTTCGGCCACCGCAGCAGCGGTGACCGGCCCCCGTTCCAGCAGCAACCGCGCAACCGTGTGACGGGTCCGGCCGTCGCCTTGCGCAGCCGCACCGGGCTGACCCGCAGGGTCACCCTCGGCTCCGGCTGCGGTCGGCTTGGACGCCCCGACCTTTTTCACAACATGAATGTTACCTATTTCGCGGCCACACACCAGCATGCGGGGCGGACAACGTGATCTGACTCACCGTATTAAGTCCCTTTCGCGCCAGATGTGAGTAGTTCCGCAGGTCGGCGACCCGAACGTCCGTGGCCGCGCCCGGGAGGGCACCCCCGTGCGCGCAGCGGTGCGCGCGCTCGTCTCAGCCCGGCATACGCGGCTCAACCGCGGCCTCTTACGCTTCGTAATCGTGGCGGCAGCTGAAGAAGCGGACCCGACGACGGCGACCCCGCGAGACGAGACCCGGCCCGGCCCGGACACCGCTCCCGAGCCGCTCGCGGCCCACGAGCAGCGGCAGCTCACCGCACTGCGCCGGTTCGGGACCACCGGATCGCTGATCCTGGCCGCGGGCGCGTTCGGCGCGGGCGCCAATCCGGTGATCAACCCGCTGTCCGGGACCCGGTTGCTCGGCCTGCTCACCCGGATGCCCACGGTGGCGATGGCGGCCTGCTGGCTGGGCATGCTGATGATCGTGGCCGCCTGGCTGTGGATGGGCCGGCTGTGCCTGCCCGGACGGACCCGGATGCTCGATCCGCGCGAGCTGGCTCGCACCCTGGCCATGTGGGCGATCCCGCTGGCACTGTGCCCGCCGCTGTTCTCCACGGACATGTACAGCTACCTCGCCCAGAGCGAGGTGGCCGCGCGCGGGTTCGACCCGTACCTGGTCTCACCGGCCGTCGCGCTGGGCGTGGATCACCCGTTCACCAGCAACGTGCCGAACATCTGGCGCGACACCCCCTCGCCGTACGGGCCGCTGTTCCTCATGTTCGGCCAGCTCGTCTCCCGCCTGATCGGCGACAACGTGGTCTTCGGCGTGCTGGTGTGGCGGGCGATCATGCTGTGCGCGCTGGCCGCGGCGATCTGGGCCATCCCGAAGCTCGCGCGCCGCTGCGGCGTGCACCCCACCGCCGCGCTGTGGCTGGGCGTGGCCAACCCGATCGTGCTGTTCCACGTGGTCAGCGGGATGCACAACGAGGCGCTGATGCTGGGCATCATGCTGCCCGCCATCGAGCTGGGCCTGCGCTACCGCAACACCACCGGAACGCTGGCCGCGGGGGCGCTGCTGACCATCGCGGGGGCGATCAAACCACCGGGCTGGATCGCGCTCGGGTTCTTCGGCATCTGCGTGGTGCTCGCCCGGGGAGGGCGATGGCGCGACCTGCTGCGCGTGGGAGCGCTGCTGCTGGCCGTGTTCCTCGCGACCATGACGGTGATCACCGTCGGTAGCGGCTGGGGCCTGGGCTGGATCGACACCTTCGACGTGCCCAACAGGGTCAAGACCGTCATGGCGCCGCTGACCGCGTTCGGCATGGCGGGCGGCGGCCTGTCCACCCTGCTCGGCCTGGGCAACACGATGGACGCGATGCTGTCCATCACGAAGATCATCGGCTACGTGCTGGTGGCCGCGGTGTGCCTGTGGATGCTGTGGATCTCCTTCCGCCGCCGGATCCACCCGCTCGCGGCGATGGGCGTGACGTTCTTGACGCTGGCGCTGGCGGTGCCGGTGCTGTGGCCCTGGTACCTGCTCTGGTCGGTGGTGCCGCTGGCCCTCGCGACCAACAACCGCCGGTTCCGGGTCACCGCGATGCTCATCTGCGCGGCCACCTCGCTGGTCATCCCGCCCACGGGTGCCGGATTCGTGCTGCGGGCGTATCAGATCCCACTCGCGGTGATCGCCGCCATCATCGCGTTCGCCATCACGCTCGTGCTGGTCAGAGGCCGGATGCCATCCCTCGGGCTGGCGCGTCCCAGCACGCAATAAAGTGTGAGTTCGTGAGCTACGAGAGTCCGGCCGTCCTGCTGCGCGGGCTGCAGAAGCGCTTCGGGGACACCACCGCGGTCGCCGGGCTCGACCTGTGCCTGCCGCACGGCAGCGTGCTGGCCCTGCTGGGCCCCAACGGCGCGGGCAAGACCACCACGGTGGAGATCTGCGAGGGCTTCCAGCGCCCGGATGGGGGCGAGGTGCGCGTCCTCGGCCTGGATCCGCGCACCCAGGGCGAGCAGCTGCGCCCGCTGATCGGCGTGATGCCCCAGGGCGGCGGCGCCTACCCGGGCGTGCGCACCGAGGAGATGCTGAACCTGGTCGCCACCTGCGCGGCCGATCCCCTCGACCCCGCCTGGCTGCTGGAGGTCCTCGGTCTCGAAGGCGTGCGCCGCACCTCCTACAAGCGGCTCTCCGGCGGCCAGCAGCAGCGCCTGTCGCTGGCCTGCGCGCTGATCGGCCGCCCGCGCCTGGTGTTCCTCGACGAGCCGACCGCGGGCCTGGACCCGCAGGCGCGCAGGCTGGTCTGGGACCTGATCTCCGCCCTGCGCCGTGACGGGGTGAGCGTGCTGCTGACCACGCACCTGATGGACGAGGCCGAGGCGCTGGCCGATCGGGTGGTGATCGTCGATCGCGGGCGCGCGGTCGCCGACGGCACCGCCGAGGAACTCACCGCACCGGCCGACGGCAAGCAGGAGCTGCGGTTCCGCTCCCAGATCGGCCTGGACCTCGACCTGCTGCTGGCCGCGCTGCCCGAGGGATACTCGTCCGAGGAGCTGCGGCCGGGCGACTACGCGGTGCGCGGCGAGATCAACCCGCAGGTCATCTCCACGGTGACCGCCTGGTGCGCCCAGCACGGCGTGCTGGCCCAGGAGCTGCGCGTGACCCGCCGCAGCCTGGAGGACGTCTTCCTGGACCTGACCGGACGGGAGCTGCGATCGTGAGCTCGGAGACCAACCGCACCGCCGAACGCGGCAGCCGGTTCCCGGAGGGCACCTTCCGGCCCGCCCCGGGCCGCGGACGCGCCGGTCGGATGCTGGCCGCGCAGACCCGCATCGAGGCGCTGCTGATCGTTCGGCACGGCGAGCAGGCCCTGCTGACGCTGATCATTCCGCTGGCCCTGCTGATCGGCCTCAGCGCGCTGCACATCGGCGACCTGCCCGATCCGCGGGTGGACTCGGTGTTCCCGCGCATCATGGCCCTGGCGGTGATGTCCACGGCGTTCACCGGGCAGGCCATCGCGCTGGGCTTCGACCGCCGCTACGGCGTGCTCAAACGCCTCTCGGCCACCGCGCTCCCCCGCTGGACGCTGATCTCCGGACGGGTGCTGGCCACGCTGCTCGTGGTCGCCCTGCAGGCCGTCGTGCTCGGCGCGACCGCCCTCGCGCTGGGCTGGACACCGTCGCCGGTCGGGCTCGCTCCCGCGCTGGTGATGCTCGTGCTGGGCTCGCTGGCCTTCGGCGCGGCGGGCGTGCTGGTCGGCGGTTCGATGCGCGCCGAGATCGTGCTGGCGGTGGCCAACGCGATCTGGTTCCTCCTGCTGCTGGCCGGGGGCCTGGCGCTGCCGGCCTCGGACCTGCCCGGCCCGGTCGGCACCCTCGCGGGCTTCCTGCCCTCCGGAGCGCTGGCCGAGGTGCTGGACGCGACGCTGACCCACGGCGGCCTTCCCGGCGCGACGCCGGTGCTGGTGCTGCTGGCGTGGTTCGCGGCCTGCGGCGCGGTAGCGATGAAGACCACACGACTGACCTGAACCCGCTCGGAGGCGGCCCGATCAGCTCCATCGGGCTCCAGCGCTCTCGCGCGCGGCGCTTCAAGATCAAGACCCTCTTCTGGCGCGCCGCGAGCGGCCATAGGGTGTCGGGTATGACCAAGATCGCGCGGCATGCCAAAGCCGCCCTCGAACTCGTGCACGCGATGATCTACTTCGCCCCGGAGGGCGAGGAGCGCTACGCCGAACTCGGCCTGAAGAAGGGCCGGATGGGCTACTACGCGAGCCGCTCGGCCGCGATGGGCCCCGTCGGACCGGGCGTCGTCGCGGCGACGTTCTACAACTTCAACCCCGAGTCCGTGGCCAAGCACATCCCGGCCGCCTGGGAGATCGCCTCCCCCGCCAAGATCCTGGACGCCCGGCTGGACGCCGTCGACGCGGCGATGCGCCGGATGCTCGGCGACGAGTTCCTGGCCTCCTCCGAGGTCGCCCGCGCGGCCGAGCTGGCCCGCGAGGCGACCGAGGGCTGCTCCCCGGAGGGCAAGCCGCTCTACGCCGCCCACGCCGACCTGGACTGGCCGGAGCAGCCGCACCTGCGCCTGTGGCACGCGGTCACGCTGCTGCGCGAGTTCCGCGGCGACGCCCACATCGCCGCGCTGCAGCAGGCCGAGATCTCCGGCATCCAGTCCCTGGTCCTGCACAGCACGGTGCCCGGCGGGTTCACCGCCGAAGCGGCCCGCCAGCTGCGCGAGTGGTCCGAGCAGCAGTGGGCCCGGGCCGCCGACGAGCTGCGCGAGCGCGGCCTGGTCGACGCCGACGACACGATCACCGAGGCCGGCGAGGCGCTGCGCGAGGAGGTCGAGGTCGCCACCGACGCCATGTCGATGGGGCCCTGGCGGACGTTGAGCCAGGAGAAGGTCCAAGAGCTCGTCTCCAGCGGTGGTTCGGTCAGCAAGGCCCTGTACAAGGCCGGAGCGGTGCCCACCGAGCTGTTCGCCTGACAGATAGCCGCACCACATATTGCGCACCTGCGGGCGGGGTGATCCGCGGAGCGGAATACCATTCGAGGCGTGCCGCTTCCGAATTGGATCTCCCGCCCGTCGCCGCGCATCGTGCGCGCGCTGGCCGTGGCGGTCGTGGTGACTCAGTCGTTGATCGCGGTGACCGGGGCGACGGTCCGGGTCACCGGCTCCGGGCTGGGCTGCCCCACCTGGCCGCAGTGCTTCCCGGGCAGCATGGTGCCCATCTCGCACGCGGAGATCGCTCCGCTGCACCAGGCGATCGAGTTCGGCAACCGGCTGCTGACCGGTGTCGTCGGCTTCATCGCGCTGGCCTGCCTGCTGGCCGCGTGGCGCTGCCCGCCGCACCGCAGGCGGCTGGTCGGGCTGGCGCTGATCATGCCGGTGGGCGTGGTCGTGCAAGCGATCATCGGCGGCATGACGGTCCTGGTCGATCTGGCCTGGTGGAGCGTGTCGGTGCACTTCATGGCCTCGGCCGTGCTGATCTTCCTGGCCACGATCCTGGTCAAGGCCACCAGCGAGGGCGACCGCGCCCCGGTCGGCGTGATCCCGCGATCGATGCGCCACCTGCTGACCGCCCTCGTGGTGGTCACCGCCGCGACGCTGGTCGCGGGCACGCTGGTCACCGCAGCAGGCCCGCACGCGGGCGATCCCGCGACCCCGCGACTGGGCTTCCCGGTCCCGACGCTGGTGCAGACCCACAGCACGCTGGTGATGGCCTACGTGCTGATCCTGGCGGTCTTCGGCGTCTGGCTGCGCAACACCCGCCCGACCAAGGGCCTGCTGAAGGCCTACGGCGCGGCCTGCGCGATGGTCCTGGTCCAGGGCGCCATCGGATCCGTCCAGTACTACCTGGGCGTGCCCGAGGGCCTGGTGATCCTGCACGTAGCCGCCGCGACCGGCGTCATCATCACCACCGCAGCCCTCTGGGGCGAGTCGCGCTACCGCGGCCCGCTGCCCGCTCCGGGGAGCACCCGCGCCGCGGAGTCCGCACCCGCCTGATCCGCGACGCCGGGCACGGCGATCACGCGGCTAACCGGGATACCGCGCTCGTGGGCGCCCGCGACGGCCGGCGCGCGGTCGCCCCGGGGGTCAGAACCGGAGCTGGGGTTTGCCCTCGCGTTCCCAGCGGCGCCAGAGCTCCGGCATCTCGCCCGCGAGCCACTTGTAGAACTCGTGGACGGTGCGCAGCCTGCGCGCGCGCTCGCCTTGGCCGCTGAACATGCGCAGACCGGAGGCGGTGAGCTCCTCGAGGTCGGTGACGCGCTCCATCCGCTGGCGGACCAGGACCGGCCAGCGGTCCTCCTCCACCTTGTAGAGGGCGGCCTCGCGACCCTGGCGAGTGGACTTGGAGATCACGCCCAGGCGCATCAGCAGGCGAACGTTGGTGCTGATCGAACCGGTGCTGGCCGCCAGGGCGTAGGACAGCTCCGCCGCAGTGCGTTCCGGTGGGTCGCAGATCAGCAGGAAAGCCAGGATGCGGCCCGCGATCAGCGGCATGCCCTCGCTGGCCTCGAAGTGGGCCGCCATCTGCTCGATCCACTCCTGCATGGCGGGCCGCTCGGTGCGCTGCACGTACTCCTCGGACACGCCGCCTCCACGGTGATCGAGTTCAGTATCCGCTGAAAAGATAAACCACAGCGAACGTCTCGACCAGCCCGCGCGACCGGCGTGTCGGCGATGCGGGGTCCGCACCGCCGCGCGCCGGTGCGCGCGTGCTCGCGATCAGAGGGGCTTGGCCATCCTCCGGCGGTGCGCCGCCCCGATCTTGAGGGCAGCGGTGGTGTCGGCGTCCCAGTCGGACCCGGTCAGCCCGTCGACCTTCTCGACGAGGGCCTCGCCGGTGGCCACATCGGGAACCATCACGTCGCCGAGCTGGCCGTCCTCGCCGACGAGCACCACCCGGGCGCCCATGCGACCGATGCCTTCCACCACGGCGCGGGCCGCACCACCGTGGTCGGCGACGAACGCCTTGGCGGTCGCGACGACCTTCGGCGCGGGCGCGGCGCTCTGCTCGGTGTCCTTATCGGGTGCGCTCATACCGGGCATCCTAAAGCGGGTGGCTCCGGCCAGGAACGAACCGTTGCGAACACCACCGAACTTGATCGAGGAAATCCGCCCGCTGGCACGTGGTTGCGGACGCGAGGAAGATCAGTGGTGGATCTCGGCGAACGGAAGTGTTGGAGGACGCGATGCGCGCGATTCGGGTGACGGCCAACGGCGGCCCCGAGGTGCTCGAGGAGACCGAGGCGAAGGCCCCCGAGCCGGGTTCCGGGCAGCTGCTGGTCCGGGTCGCCGCCGCGGGGGTCAACTTCATCGACACCTACCAGCGCAGCGGCATCTACTCGATGCAGCTGCCGTTCATCCCGGGTTCGGAGGGAGCTGGCGAGGTCATCGCCGTGGGCCCGGACGTCACCGGGCACTCCGTGGGCGATCGGGTCGCCTGGGCCAGCGCCCCGGGCAGCTACGCCGAGCAGGTGCTGGTCCCGGCCGGTCAGGCGGTCGCGGTTCCCGACGGCGTGGACCAGCGCACCGCTGCCGCCGCGATGCTGCAAGGGCTCACCGCGCACTACCTGGTCACCTCGACCTACCCGATCCGCACCGGCGAGACCGCCCTGGTGCACGCGGCGGCGGGCGGCATGGGCCTGCTGCTCACCCAGCTGATCAAGTCCCGGGGCGGCAACGTGCTCGGCACCGTCTCCACCGGCGAGAAGGAGAAGCTGGCCCGGCAGGCCGGCGCCGACGAGATCATCCGCTACACCGAGGCGGACATCGCGGCCGAGGTCGACGACCTCACCGACGGGCGCGGTGTGGACGTCGTCTACGACGGCGTCGGCAAGTCCACCTTCGACGCCAGCCTCGCCAGCCTGCGCCCGCGCGGGATGCTCGTGCTCTTCGGCGCGGCCAGCGGACCGGTTCCGCCGCTGGATCCGCAGAAGCTGAACTCGGCGGGGTCGGTGTTCCTGACCCGCCCGAGCCTCGGTCACCACCTGCTCACCCGCAAGGAGCTGGAGTGGCGCGCCGGGGACCTGTTCAGCTGGATCGGCTCCGGCGCGCTGACGATCCGCATCGGCGCGACCTACTCGCTCGGCGAGGCCCGCAGCGCCCACGAGGACCTCGAGGGACGTCGCACCACGGGCAAGGTGCTGCTCATCCCGTGACGCGCGGCCCGGGCCGGGCGTGCCCGGCAACGGGCTCCTACCAGGGCCAGCCCAGCACCGGGAGGCCGAGCGCGGAATCGACCGCCAGGGCCACGAACACCAGCATCAGGTAGGTGTTGGACAGGTGGAACAGGTGCATCGGCTTGGCCGGGACGCCGCGCTTGACCCGGGCGTGCAGCAGGTGGGCGAGCACCAGGAACCATACCCCGGTGGCCAGCGCGAAGGCGGCGTAGAGCCAGCCGGTCGCGGGGACCAGCAGCAGGCTCCAGACCACCATCAGCCAGGTGAAGGCCACGATCTGGCGGGAGACCGCGACCGGTTCGGCGACCACGGGCAGCATCGGCACGCCCGCCCGCTCGTAGTCGTCCTTGTACTTCATCGCCAGCGACCAGGTGTGCGGCGGCGTCCAGAAGAACACCACGCCGAACATCACCAGGGCGGGCCAGTCGAGGCCGCCGGTGACCCCGGCCCAGCCGATGACCACCGGCATGCAGCCCGCAGCACCGCCCCAGACGATGTTCTGGGCGGTGCGGCGCTTGAGCACCATGGTGTAGATGAAGACGTAGAACAGGATCGTGGCCACCGCCAGGGCAGCGGCCAGCAGGTTCGCCGTCAGCCACAGCACCAGGAACGAGCCCGCGCCCAGTGCGATGCCGAAGACCAGGGCGTGCCGGTTCGAGACCGTGTGCCGCACGAGCGGGCGCGCCCGCGTGCGTTTCATCACCTGATCGATATCGGCGTCGACCACGCAGTTCAGCGCGTTCGCGCTGCCCGCGGCCATCGTGCCGCCGACCAGCGTGGACAGCACCAGCAGTGGCGAGGGGATGCCCCTTGCGGCCAGCAGCATCGCCGGGATCGTGGTCACCAGCAGCAGCTCGATGACCCGTGGCTTGACCAGCCCGAGATAGGCTTTGAGCAGCTCAGCGGGCCTGCGCGCGTACTGCTGGCGCGGCGCGTCGAGGGTGGTGGTCATGATGCTGCACCAACCGCCGACATGACTCTCCCTCTGCGCGAACCACGGCTTCAACGGCCACCCGAACGGCGCCGGAACGCTCCGCAATAGTAGCCGCGCTACTGAACATCGCGGCGCGCGGGTCGCGGCTGCCCGGCCCCGCGCGCGTGCATTCCCGCTACCGGGGGTGGCGACCGTGACAGCCCACGCACCCCTGGTAACCGCGCGTTTGGAGCTATCCTGGAAGCGTTCGGCGATCAACCGGTAATCCGGCCGCTCACCAGCACGAAGACAGGTGGTCATCGATTCGCCGAATCCCGCGACTCGTGCGCCCCAGGCGCACCGGAGGCCCGTGCTCACCAGCGATGACGAGCCCCCGGATGAGCGGGGAGACACCAATTCAGACGGGCCGCCGGGTGCCGGATCGCCAAACGATTAGGCTTCCCGACGGACGAGGGAGAACAGCGCCCGAATCGGTCCAGCGACCGTTCGCCGCGTTGAGGGAAATACCGCCGAAGGAAAACTGGAGCTGCGTCCGTGTCCGTCACCGACGACCTTGCCCGCTTGACCACCAAGCGACTGCCCGAAGACTGGACCGAGCTCGATCAGCGCGCGGTGGACACCGTCCGCGTGCTGGCCGCCGACGCGGTGGAGCGCTGCGGCAGCGGCCACCCGGGCACCGCGATGAGCCTGGCGCCCGCCGCCTACGCGCTGTTCCAGCGCGTCATGCGGCACGACCCCACCGACCCGGAGTGGATCGGCCGTGACCGGTTCGTCCTGTCGGCCGGGCACTCGAGCCTCACCCTGTACATCCAACTGTTCCTGTCCGGCTACGGCCTGCAGCTCGATGACATCAAGCAGCTGCGCACGTGGGGTTCGCAGACTCCCGGCCACCCGGAGTACGGCCACACCAAGGGCGTCGAGACCACGACCGGCCCGCTCGGCCAGGGCCTGTCGACCGCGGTGGGCATGGCGATCGCCGCGCGCCGCGAGCGCGGTCTGTTCGACCCGGAGGCGCCGCAGGGCCAGAGCCCGTTCGACCACCAGGTCTACGTGATCGCCTCCGACGGCGACATCGAGGAGGGCGTGACCTCCGAGGCGTCCTCGCTGGCGGGCACCCAGCAGCTGGGCAACCTCACGGTGATCTACGACGCGAACGAGATCTCCATCGAGGACAACACCGACATCGCGCTGTCCGAGGACACCGCCAAGCGCTACGAGGCCTACGGCTGGCAGGTGCTCACCGTCCACGGCGGCGAGGACGTGCAGGGCTTCCTGGAGGCCATCGAGGCCGCCAAGGCCGAGCCCGCCAAGCCGACCCTGATCGTGCTGCGCACGGTCATCGGCTACCCGGCGCCGAACAAGATGAACTCCGGCAAGGCGCACGGCGCCGCGCTGGGCGCCGACGAGGTCGCCGCGGTCAAGTCCGAGCTGGGCTTCGACCCGGAGCAGAGCTTCCAGGTCGAGGGCGAGGTCCTGACGCACGCCCGTTCGGTCATCGACCGCAACCAGGCCGTGCGCGCCGAGTGGCAGACCGCCTTCGACGCGTGGGCCGCCGCCAACCCGGAGAACAAGGCGCTGCTGGACCGGATGGCCAAGCGGGAGCTGCCGACCGGCTGGGCCGAGAAGCTGCCGACCTGGGAGGCCGACGGCAAGGGCATCGCGACCCGCAAGGCCTCCGGTGAGGTGCTGTCCGCCCTGGCCGACGTGCTGCCGGAGCTGTGGGGCGGTTCGGCCGACCTGGCCGAGAGCAACAACACGAGCATGAAGGGCCAGCCCTCGTTCGGCCCGCCGGAGATCTCCACCGACGCCTGGCAGGCCACCCCGTACGGCCGCACGCTGCACTTCGGCGTCCGCGAGCACGCCATGGGCGCGATCGTCAACGGCATCACGCTGCACGGCGGCACCCGCCCGTACGGCGGCACCTTCCTGGTGTTCAGCGACTACATGCGTCCTGCGGTCCGCCTGTCCGCGGTGATGCAGATCCCGTCCATCTTCGTGTGGACGCACGACTCCATCGGCCTGGGCGAGGACGGTCCGACCCACCAGCCGATCGAGCACGTGGCCTCGCTGCGCGCGATCCCCGGCTTCTCCCTGGTCCGCCCGGCCGACGCCAACGAGACCGCCTACTCCTGGAAGGCGATCCTGGAGTCCCCGGACAACGGCCCGGCCGGTCTGGCGCTGACCCGTCAGGGCGTGCCGACGCTGGAGGGCGTGCAGGCCGAGGGCGTGGCCAAGGGCGCCTACGTGCTGGCCGAGGCCGGCAACGGCTCCCCGGAGCTGGTGCTGATGGCCACCGGTTCCGAGGTCCAGCTGGCCGTCGAGGCCCGCAAGGTCCTGGAGGACGAGGGCATCGCCACCCGCGTGGTCTCCATGCCGTGCGTCGACTGGTTCGACCAGCAGGACGAGGCCTACCGCGAGTCGGTCCTGCCCCGCTCGGTGAAGGCCCGCGTCTCGGTCGAGGCCGGCATCGCCATGCCGTGGCACCGCTTCATCGGCGACGCCGGTGAAGCCGTTTCGCTGGAGCACTTCGGTGCTTCCGCGGACTACAAGACCCTTTACGAGCAGTTCGGCATCACCAGCGAAGCCGTTGTCGCAGCTGCTCGACGCAGCCTGAAGAAGGCGTGAGCGGAGGAATTCCTGTGACGAACGAGAATCTCAAGGCGCTGAGCGAGGCCGGCGTCTCGATCTGGCTGGACGACCTGAGCCGGGGCCGGATCAAGTCCGGCAACCTGGCCCAGCTGATCGAGGAGAAGGAGGTCGTCGGTGTGACCTCCAACCCGACGATCTTCGCCGGTGCGCTGTCCAACGCCGCCGACTACAGCGAGAAGATCAGCGAGCTGGCGGCCCGCGACGCGAGCGTCGACGACGCGATCCGCGAGCTGACCACTGCCGATGTGCGGGATGCGGCGGATGTGTTCCGGGGCGTCTACGACCGCACGGGTGGTGTGGACGGCCGGGTGTCGCTGGAGGTCGATCCGCGGCTGG
>NZ_BAAARA010000020.1:0-17000 GCF_039531955.1 Saccharopolyspora halophila | reverse complement strand
CGCGGCCTGCCGGATCATCACGCTCGAGGACCAGCTCGCCGAGCACACCGGGCCATCGGAGAGTTGAGGAGAAGTTGCCCGTGCGTGCCCGACTGACCACTGCGTGGCCGTCTGTGGCGTTGGTCGCCTACTTCGCGGTACCGCACCGGTTGAGGCCACTGATCTGACCTGCGGCCTGCTGGGCCGACTCGCCGCCGCAACCCACAGCGGCATGATCTTTCTGAGCAACCTCGCCACGTGACAGGCCCCGGCGCTCCCAGGCGGGAGAACCGGGGCCTGCTCACTCGTCAAGAAGGGGCGGGTGTCATCGGAGGAGGAGCCAGACGGTGATGTGGTGGCAGATCGCCGCTGCGGTCACGGCGGTGTGGAAGACCTCGTGATAGCCGAACATGCTCGGCCACGGGTCGGGCCACCGGGTCGCGTAGCTGAGGGCTCCGATGGTGTAGAGGACTCCACCGGCCAGCAGCAGCACGAGTCCGGCGACACCGGCGGTGTGTAGCAGGTCGCCGAGGACGAACACCGCGACCCAGCCAAGGGCGATGTAGAGCGGGACACCGACCCAGCGCGGCGCGTGGGGCCAGGCGAGTTTGAGCAGCATGCCGCCCAGCGCTCCGGTCCAGACTACGCCCAGCACGATGCGTGCGGTGTCCTGAGGCAGGGCCAGCAGACTGATGGGGGTGTAGGTGCCCGCGATCAGCAGGAAGATCATCGAGTGATCCAGCCTTCGCATCCACGTGCGGGCGCGCTCGGAGCGCCACGTGATGAGGTGATAGATGGTGCTGACACCGAACAGGCCGAGCACCCCGGCCATGTAGAGCGTCACGGCAACGGCTGTTGTCGGCGGGCCGGTCGTGGCGGACAGGGTGATCAGCACCGCGCCGGAGGCGGCGAACCCGATCACGCTGGCCAGGTGAATCCACCCCCGCATCCGGGGTTTGACCGACGCGTAGGCGCGACGCGTCGTCAAGACTTCGCTCATGCCACCAGGATACGAAAGTCCATGCTGCGCACGGCGGATGCGTCGATCACCGGCCTCCGGGTTCGCCGACGGAGAAGGGCGTGCGGAGCGGGCACAGAGTCTCCTCTCCCCGATCTGCTCGCCGGTGATGGGATGCTGGGGTGATGCGGGGCGAGCCGGGCTCGAAAAACGCCACAGACGTCACCGGCCTCCGGTCGCGGGATTTGTCTGGGCGGGGTGGGCGCGGGTCTTGACGCGGCAGAGTGCCGCGCCGGTCCACCTGCGCGGAGCCGTTCCGAGGCGCGTTGCCGGGCGGAGGGAGGTGGAGAGGTTCACGGGGAAGTCGTTTCGCGAGGCTGACGGCCCAGTGTCGGGGTGGTCAGTCGGTGTCGGTGAAGAACACGCGTCCTCGCCCTAAGCGGCGGGCTGGTGGTGGGCGCGGGCGATCGCCTCGTGTCCAGTGCCGGCGATCCGCGCGGTGTGCTGGCCTTCGGCATTGGTGATCTGCCACGCATCATCGGTCGGCGGCCGCGCGACGTGGCGGGAGTGCCGCATCACGCCATTGCCACCGCGGCGTTGCGCCGAGGCGCAGGTGTCGTGGCTGTGGTGGCGACCTCGGCGCGGGGGCTGCGGGCCGGGATCGTGCTCACTCCGGCCGCATGCAGCACGCGGAGCACGCACGACGCCGCGTTGACGATGCGAAGGGGACTGGGCCGGTGGGCCGCGTAGGCGTGTGCGGCGACCAGGAGATCGAGCCCGGCGGCATCGATGGTGCTGGCCCGGGCCAGGTCCACGAGCGTGTCCGGTGGTCCGGTCAGCACATGCGGCCAGAGCCGCTCGGCCAGCAGGGCGACACCGTCGCCAGCGAGGTCACCATCCACTGTGAACACCGTGGGCAAAGTCGTGATCAGGCTGTCGTTAGCCCACATCGGGCTCCAATGCACGTCAAAGGATCCTGTGGCCTGGCGCAACGCAAAGAGTCGCCGCTGCAGAACCGCAGGCAGGAACAAGGCTCGGTTCCGGGAACCCGGCCCGTAAAAACGCGCTCGGCTCAACCGGGAAGAACGGGAGCCGCAGCAGGCCGCGGCCGACCGCGTCGTTGCGCGCCCAGTGGCGGGCAGCGTCGTCACGGCGGCGAGCGCGCTGCTGGATCAGATCGGTTCGGCGCGTCTCAACCGCACCGCGTGGTGGCGAGTGCGGGAGCTGCGCCGGGTGAAAGCGCAATTCCCGGCCCGCACACGAGGTGCGGGCCGGGAATCAACTCAGCGGAGTCTCAGACCGCGCGCACGACGTCGGCCTGCGGGCCCTTGGGGCCCTGGCTGACGTCGAAGGTCACCTGCTGGTTCTCCTCGAGGGTCCGGAAGCCGGCCGCGTCAATGGCCGAGTAGTGCACGAACACGTCCGAGCCGCCCTCGTTCGGGGCGATGAAGCCGAAGCCCTTTTCCGAGTTGAACCACTTCACGGTTCCGTTGGTCATGACTGTCTCCTTCAGGAGCTGGGGTATGACGGGTCAACCACACGCGCGGAGGCCCGGGCCGGGGGATCTCAGACGGCGGCTCACTCCAGCTACAACCAAAGAAGCTCGCCCGCATCAACATCCTGCGAGCATGTACACAACACGAACCCAGAAATACAACGACCACCGATCACCCTACACGCCCCGCGTGCCTACAACACCCGGGGTGCACCGGTGCACTCACTCAGCACCCGGATCTGGGGCGGCATCAGGTAGCGCCGAGGACCGGAAAGCGCCAGCGCACGACTCCGCCGCCTGGGCAAGCGCGTCGTGGCTTGGACCGCGCATCACGCGCCGCGTCGAGATGTCCCGTCACTCCACGACCTCACCGGCGAGCATCGTCGGGCGCGAGCAGACTGGTGACCTCGGCGATCGCCCAGGAGGACGGCTTGAAGTAGCGGCGGACGTTCTCCGGCTTCTTGTGCCTCGACTTCGCCATCAACAACAGCAACGACGCGCCCTGCTCGCCGAGGTGGGCGACGCGGAGTCGCCCCTGCCGGAAGCTCCTCAACCGACTACCCGGACGACGAAGGCTTAGCACTGTTCTCCGTTCCGATGTTACCCACGCCCCGGCTCAGCCCGCGGGCAGCTCGCCTCGCTCGGCCAGATAGGTCAACTGCGCTCGCACGGTCAGGTCCGCGGCAGGCCAGACCGACCGGTCCACATCGGCGTAGACGATCTCGACGACCTGCCGCGGGGTCGCCTCGGAACCGAGCTCGGCGACGGCGGAGCGCACCTGCTCGAGGCGTCCGCGCCGGTGCTGCAGGTAGTGCTCGGCGGCAGCGCGGACGTCCGGCAGCTCCGGGCCGTGCCCGGGCAGCGCCCGCACGCCTTCCGGCAGCTCGATCAGTCGCCGCAGCGAATCGAGGTAGGAACCGAGATGGCCGTCCGGATGGGCGACGACCGTGGTTCCCCTCCCGAGCACGCTGTCCCCGGTGAAGACGGCGGGTTCGTCGTGCTCGGCCGCGAAGCACACCGAGTCCGCCGTGTGCCCCGCGGTTTCCAGCACGCGCAGCTCGAGGCCGCCCGCGCGGATCAGTTCCCCGTCGGTCAGCGGCTCGGCGTCGCGGCACAGCGAGGGGTCCAGCGCGCGCACCTTCGCACCGGTGAGCCCGACGAACTCCGCGACGCCGTCGGTGTGGTCGCCGTGGTGGTGGGTCAGCAGCACCAGCGAGACCGGACCTCGATCGGCGACCCGGCGAAGATGCTCGGCGTCCCCCGGACCCGGGTCGACGACCACGCTGCTCGCGCTCCCCGGCTCGCGCAGGATCCAGGTGTTGGTGCCGTCCAGGGTCATCGGCGACGGGTTGTCCGCCAGCAGCACCGAGGCGTACCCGGTGACCGGCCGGAGTTCGCCGTATGCCGGGTGCTCGCTCACTGGGCCTCCTCGTATCCCGGCTCGCCGGGCAGAACCGCCTGCCAACGGCCGTCGCGGTTGAGCAGCTTGGGCATGATCGGACGCATGGTGCGCTCGGCCGCCAGCGCGGCCTCGAGGGTGTCGTGCTCGGCCAGCTCCGCGAGCGTGACCTCGGTCGGCGGCAGCAGCTGGCAGCGCCCCGCGCGGAAGTCCTCCAGGGCGCGCTGCGGTGCCGCCCAGTAGGCCTCGGCGGCTTCGGACGTTCCCGCGTCGGCGAGCTGGCCCTCGGGAAGCGCGGCGAGGAAGAACCTGGTGTCGTAGCGGCGCGGTTCGCGCTCCGGGGTGACCCAGTTCGACCAGGGGCGCAGCAGGTCGGCGCGCAGCACGAGCCCTTCGGCGGCGAGGAACTCGGCCAGCGACCGCTCGCGGGTTTCCAGCTCCGCGCGGGCCGCCGCGTAGCGCCCGGTCTCGCCGACGACGCGGTCCGGCTCAGGCCCGGCCAGCAGCACGCCGGATTCCTCGAAGGTCTCGCGCACCGCCGCGCACACCAGCGCCCGCGCCAGGTCGGGCGAGCAGCCGAAGCGCCGCGCCCACCAGGCCGGATCGGGACCCGCCCAGCCGACCTGCGCGTCCTCGGCGGAGGCGAGCTCGCGGTCCCGGGGATCCACACCGCCACCGGGAAAGACCGTCATGCCGCCCGCGAAGGCCATCCCCCGCACTCGGCGCTGCAGGAAGACCTCGATTCCCGTCGCACCGTCGCGCAGCAGCATCACGGTCGCCGCGTTCCGCAGTTCGGCGGGAACCTCCGGTGCCCGCTCGGGCACGAACCCGTCGGGCAGCGCCCGACCACGCATCGACCCCATGCCGGTCACCCTAGGCCGCCGAGCGGTCGAACGGCACCGTCGAGATCGGCGTCGGGGTCGTTGTCGTGTCGCGTCCTGCGGAACTCAGTGCTGGGCGATCGACGGGAACCCGCCGGTCCCGCCCGTCAGCGAGCTGCGGGCGCCTTCCTCGCCGGCCGCTCCCGGGGAGTCGGTCTCGCGATGCGCCAGTTCCTCGTGCAGCTTGCGGAGCAGGTTGCGCTCGCGGTCGGTGAGCTTCTCGTCGACCGCGGCGGGGACCTTCATCATCACCCCGGTCTGTTCGGCCGCCTCTTCGGCAGGGGGTTCGCCGGGTTCGTCGAGTTCGGCCGGGCGCTCGGGTTCGGCTCCGAAGTGCTCGGCTCCGGACTGCTCGAGTTCAGCTGCGGGCCGCTCGGGTTCCCCCGGTTCTGCGGGGGTTGCGGGGCCTGCTGGAGCTGCGGGGGCTGCGGGGGCTGCGGGCTCGTGCTTGCCTGCTGGGCGGGGCGGCTGGGTGGCGTGCTCACCCAGAAACTCGTGCTGCGGCTCGGCCACAGCATGCTGCACCCCCTCCGGCCTGGGTTCGTCCGCCACGGGCGGCATCGGTGGTGGTGGTGGAGGAGGTTCATCGGGCTGCCGCCGCTCGGCGATCCGCTCCTGCGGCATGGCCACCGGCGGAGCGGTCCGCTCCCCGGCCGCTACCTCTAACCGCACCCGGCGCGCGTTCGCGAGCGCCTCGCGGTGGTATTCGGGCAGCTCGGCGCCGGTGTCGAAGACGTCCACGGCGTAGCGCAGGCCCGCCCGGCGCAGCGCGCTGATCAGCTGGTAGGCCACCGCGGACCCGGCGCCCTCCGGCCCGACCTCGGCGAGCAGGACGCCCTGCGGCACCGCGCCGTAGCTGGTGCCCGCGGGCGTGGTGCGGTTGGTCGCCCACAGTCCGCGCAGTCCGGACAGCCGGGAACCGACTGACTTCAGCGCCAGTTCCAGGTCGGTGTCGTCCAGCTGCGGAGCGCTGAACCGGTGCTTCTCGCCGGGCAACGACTCCACGACGGCCAGCCGGTCGGCCAGCCGGTGCGGGCTGCGGGTTTCGTCGAGCACCCGCCGCAGCTGGTGCTGCTCGGCCGGGCTCACCTCGATCTCACCGGCCAGCAGGCAGCCGACGAGGTACTCCGCCGCGGCGTCCGGCTGCCCGATGCCGAGCAGCTCGCGCACCGCTTCGATGCCGTCGTCGTCGATCCGCCCGGTCATGGCCAGCACGAGGTCGTGCAACCGGTCCACCGGACCGGCGCCCTCTGCCACGTCCACCACGAATGCCTCCTTAAGCTGCCGACCGCTCAGCCGCGGCGACCGGCGAGTTCCTCGGCTCCCGTGCACACCAGCGCCGACTCGTCCAGCGCCATCCGGTGATACGGGGTCGGTTCAAGATCGTTGGACAGCACCTCGACGCACGGCGCCGTCTCCCCGAGCGCGCGCAGCACGCGCTGGATCTCCCCGGCGAGGTCGATGTGATCGCCGGACGCGCTCACCAGCACGACCTGCTTCGGCGAGCCCCCCTCCCGCTTGCGCCACGTGCTGCGCACCTCGCGGACGCCGGGACGGCCGCGCAACGTCGCGCCGAGCACCAGCACCGCGGAATCGGCGACGTTCTCCGCCGGGCGCTCGGAGCTGAACGAGTAGTGCGGGGTGGTGTCGACGACGGCGGGCAGCACGGCGTTGACCACCGCCGGGTCGGCGCCCATCGGCAGCAGCGCCTCCGAGAGCAGCCGGTGCTCCTCGTCGTCGAGCGCGATGCGCTCGCGGACCAGAGCGCCCGGCAGCACCCTCGCGACCACCTCCACGGCATCGCCTGCCAGCCAGTCGCGGAACCGCCACAGGTGCCGATCGGGCAACCTGCCTGCGAGTCGAAGCAACAGTTCGTGGCACAGCAGATCGGTTTCACGCACTGCCACGGCGCCCCTCCATGCCTTGTGCTCCCGTGTGGGTGTGCCCGCCCGCTAGTCCCCCGGCGCGACAACACCCTTCTAGGTGAACTTTGGTCCTACTGGCCGGATCAATCAAGGTTTCGATCGACCCATTCGCAACACGTCGGAATCATCATCCCCCGTTCGCGTGACACCAGACCAGGTGTACGGCGAACTCGAGATGATCGCAGCGTACTTGTTTCAGATGATCTTCGTCGCCCGGCGGTCGAAGATTTCGCGCTGCGCCGACAACCGATCACCCGCTGTCAGCGAAGACAAAACGCGGCGTACCCGAAACCAGGTACGCCGCGTTGATTTCCCGGCGAATGTCCGCATTCGCCGAAAATGTCCGGCTCGTTGCCAACCGCCGAAATCGATCACCGGATCTCGCGGCCGAACCGCGAGCCGCGCCCGAGCGCGGAAGGCAGGACCTCAGGCCACCTCGACGATCAGCTCGACCTCCACCGGCACGCCCAGCGGCAGCTCCGCGACGCCGACGGCCGAGCGGGCGTGCTTGCCCGCCTCGCCGAAGACCTCGCCGAACAGCTCGGAGGCACCGTTGATCACGCCCGGCTGGCCGTGGAAGCCCTCCGCGGAGGCCACGAAGCCGACGACCTTGACCACGCGCACGATCGAGTCCACGCCGACGAGCGAGTCGACCGCGGCCAGCGCGTTGAGCGCGCAGATCCGGGCGTGCTGCTTGGCCTCCTCGGCGCTGACGCCAGCACCGACCTTGCCGGTCCCGGCGGGCTCGCCGGCCACCATCGGGATCTGGCCGGCGGTGTAGACGAGGTTGCCCGTGCGCACCGCGGGCACGTAGTCGGCTACCGGGGTGACGACCTCCGGCAGCGGGATGCCCAGCTCGCTGAGCCGATCCGTCCAGCGACCCATCGTCAGGCCTCCTTCGGCCGCTTCATGTAGGCCACCATCTGCTCACCGGTCGGACCGGGCAGCACGGCAACGAGGTCCCAGCCGTCTTCGCCCCACTGGTCGAGGATCTGCTTCGTCGCGTGACTCAACAACGGCACGGTCGCGTACTCCCACTTCTGCATGGCCGCAGCTTAGTGCCTGCCGTCGACCTCGTCCCGCATGGCGGCACGACGCACGGCGCGCCGGGTAGGCCGCATTTAAGCGTGCGGCGGAGCCGCCGTTCCAGGCGTGGGACGCAGCCCGCGCTCACACGGCGCGCCGGGTTCCGCCACCCGCACCGCCGCGCACGCGGCACACCGAGACATCTCCTGCTCGAACTCCGGATCTGGTCGAGACATTTGCGGCGTGATGGACCTACGCTGATCGCGTGACGCAGTGGGACGGGGAGCTCAACCAGGCCCGGCTGCACGTTGTCAGCGGCAAGGGCGGCACGGGCAAGACGACGGTGGCGGCCGCGCTGGCACTGGCGCTGGCCACCGGCGGGAAGCGAGTACTGCTCATCGAGGTCGAGGGCAGGCAGGGAATCGCGCAGCTCTTCGACACCGCGCCGCTGCCCTACTCCGAGGAGTGGATCGCGGCGGCTCCCGGTGGCGGCGAGCTGCGGGCGCTGGCCATCGACGCGGAGCCCGCGCTGCTGGAGTACCTGTCGATGTTCTACAACCTCGGCTTCGCGGGCCGCACGCTGCGCAAGATGGGCGCCATCGAGTTCGCCACGACCCTCGCACCGGGTCTTCGCGACGTGCTGTTCACCGGCAAGATCAAGGAGTGCGTCGGGCGCACCGACGAGCACGGGCGCTACTACTACGACGCGGTGGTGGTCGACGCGCCGCCCACCGGGCGGGTGGTGAAGTTCCTGGACGTCACGCGCGCGATGGCCGACCTGGCCAAGGTCGGTCCCATCCGGGAGCACAGCGACGGGGTGATCCGGCTGGTGCACTCCAGCGCCACGGTGGTGCACCTGGTGACGCTGCTGGAGGAGCTCCCGGTCCGCGAGACCCTGGACGCCGTCGCGGAACTGGACGCCGCCGAGCTGCGCCCCGGCGGCGTGGTGTTCAACCGGGTGCGCCCGTGCAGGCTTCCCGGGGACGAGATCGACGCCGCCGCCGAGGACCGGATCGACGCCGAGGCGGTGCGCTCCGGGCTGGCCTCCACCGGACTGGACGTCGACGACGAGGCGCTGCGCGGCCTGCTGCACGAGACCAGCGAGCACGCGATCCGCACCCGGGCCGAGACCGCCGCGCGCGAGCAGGTCGCGGACACCGACCTGCCGACCGTCGCACTGCCCGACCTGACCGCGGGCATCGATGTCGCCGAGCTCTACGAGCTGGCCGAGATCCTCACCGAACACGGCATCGGGAGCGCACGTTGAGCCAACCGCAGCGACCGGCCCAGGTCGACGTCGACGGCCTGCTCGACGATCCGGAGACCCGCGTGATCGTCTGCTGCGGCTCCGGAGGCGTCGGCAAGACCACCACCGCAGCAGCGCTGGCGGTCCGCGCCGCCGAGCGCGGGCGCAAGGCCGTGGTGCTCACCATCGACCCGGCGCGCCGGCTCGCCCAGGCGCTGGGCCTGCGAGAACTGGGCAACACGCCCAAACGGGTCGAGCCGGAGGGATTCGAGCCCGCGGGCGAGCTCAACGCGATGATGCTGGACATGCGGCGCACCTTCGACGACATGGTGCTCACGCACGCGGGCGAGGAGCGCGCCCAGCAGATCCTGAGCAATCCCTTCTACCAGACCATCTCCACGTCGTTCTCCGGAACGCAGGAGTACATGGCGATGGAGAAGCTCGGGCAGCTGTCGGCCTCCGGCGAGTGGGACCTGATCGTGGTGGACACCCCGCCGAGCCGGTCCGCGCTGGACTTCCTGGACGCCCCGCAGCGGTTGTCCACCGTGCTCGACGGACGCCTGATCAAGATGCTCTCCAGCCCGGCCAAGGCCGGCGGCCGCGGGCTGCGCAAGATCGTCGGTGCCGGGTTCGGCATCTTCGCCAAGGCCGTGTCCACGATCATCGGCGGCCAGCTGCTCAACGACGCCGCCCGGTTCGTGCAGGCCTTCGACTCGACCTTCGGCGGGTTCCGGGAACGCGCCGAGCACACCTATCGGTTGCTGCGCTCGCCGGGAACCGCGTTCCTGGTCGTGGCGGCGCCGGAACCGGACGCGCTGCGGGAGGCCGCCTACTTCGTGGAACGGCTCGCGGGCGAGTCGATGCCGCTGACCGGGCTGGTGGCGAACCGGACGCACCCGGTGGTGGCCGAGGTGTCCGGCACCCGGGCCACAGCGGTCGCCGACGAGCTGGAGTCCGCGGAGACCGCGCCGCTGGCGGCGGGGGTGCTGCGGGTGCACGCGGACCGGGTCGCCATCGCCGAGCGGGAGAAGCGGATGCTCGCGCGCTTCACCCGCGCCCACCCGGAGGTCTCGCTGGTCGGCGTGCCCGCGCTGCCTTCGGACGTGCACGACCTCGCCGGGCTGCGCGAGATCGGGCGCAGGCTCGCCGGCGAATGAGCGCAAAAGAGGCCGGGCACTCGCAATTGCGAATACCCGGCCCGTTCTATTTGTAGATCAGCTCACCTGAACCTCGGCGAGGTCGGTGTAATCGGCGCGGGCCGCTTCCAGCAATTCGCGCCAATTACGAACATCCGGCCGACGGCGCAGCAACGCGCGCCGTTCCCGTTCCGTCATTCCGCCCCACACACCGAATTCGATCTTGTTGTCGAGCGCCTCACCGAGGCACTCGGTCCGGACCGGGCATCCAAAGCAGACCATTCGTGCTTTGCGCTGCTCGGCCCCGCGGACGAACAATTGATCCGGGTTCTGGTCTCGACATGCGGCGTTAACCCGCCAGTCCCCCTGCTCGAACATAAATTTCCCCCAGCTCCTTCACTGGATCGTCGGCGACCGTATTTCGTCCGGAGCCCCCCGGCACCGGATGTCGCGATCGGGGCAAGTCGGGGACCCGATCGCAACAGTGCTGTCGCTGGACGTAGACGGACTGTAGAGCCCAGCGGTTCCACAACCAACCGGCGGTTGTCGCTCCGTTATCTTTCCCACTCACCACATCGGACCAACTTTGGCTGTAACAGACCGTCACGAGCCGTGTACGTTTTAGTCTGGCCCGGTGCGTGCCCGGGACGGCCTCTTGAAGCTCTTCGGTCTGTGTGTGCTGGCTGGCGTGTTGGTGGCGGGAATGCTCTTCCCGGTAGCGGGATCACTCGGAGTGGTCTCCAACCGCGCAGGCGACGCCGTCGACAGCATCTCGACGGACCTGATAACCAAGGAACCGCCGCTTGTGACTACAGTCACAGATCGGGACGGGCGGCCGATAGCCTACCTCTACGAGCAGAACCGGCAGCCCGCCGCGCCGGATCAGATCGCCGACACGATGAAGGCGGCGGTCGTGGCCATCGAGGACCGCCGGTTCTTCGATCACAACGGCGTGGACTGGCCGGGCACCATGCGCGCGGCGGTCACCAACCAGATGTCCGGCGAGATCGCCCAGGGCGGCTCGACGCTGACCCAGCAGTACGTGAAGAACTACCTGATGCACGTCGCCGCGGCGGGCGACCCGGTCAAGCAGGCCGAGGCCATCGAGCAGACCCCGGCGCGCAAGCTGCGGGAGATCAGGATCGCGCTGCAGGTGGAGAAGCACCTCAGCAAGGAGGACATCCTCGCCCGCTACCTCAACGTGGTGCCCTACGGGAACCAGACCTTCGGCATCGCCGCGGCCGCGCACACCTACTTCAACACCTCGCCGGACAAGCTGACCATCGCCCAGTCCGCGCTGCTGGCGGGCATGGTGAACAGCCCCAGCGCGCTGGACCCGGTGACCAACCCGGGCGAAGCGCTCGAGCGGCGCAACCTGGTGATCAAGGCGATGGAGGACCAGCACCGGATCACCCCGGAGGCCGCCGAGAAGGCGCGCAGCTCCGGCCTGGGGCTGCAGCAACCGATCCAGCAGCCGCCGCAGGGCTGCATGGGCGCGGGCCCCTCGGACGGGTTCTTCTGCAAGTACGTCATGGACTACCTGGAGCGCGCCGGGTTCACCGAGGAGCAGCTCCGCACCGGCGGTTACACCATCCGGACCTCGCTGGACCAGGGCGCCACCGATGCGGCCAAGCAGGCCGCCGAGAGCAAGGTGCCCAAGACCACCGACGGCATCGCCAACGTGATGAGCGTGGTCGAGCCCGGCAAGGAGAAGCACCGGGTGCGGGCGCTGGTGGCCAACCGGGACTTCGGGGTCGACGCGTCGAAGGGCCAGACCGCCTACGCGCTGCCCAGCGGGATGGTGCGGTTCGGCGCCGGGTCGATCTACAAGGTGTTCACCGCGGCCGCGGCCCTGGAGAAGGGCATGGGGATCCACAACGTGGTCCAGACCCCGCCCACCTACACCTCCTCGGTCTACAAGAGCGGCAGCAGGCCGTACACCGTCGGCAACGCGGAAGGGGTCACCCCGGGACCGCGCACCCTGCAGGCGGCGCTGGCGACCTCGCCGAACACCGCGTTCGTCGCCCTGCAGGAACGCGCCGGGCTGAACAACGTGGTGGACATGGCCACCCGGCTGGGGATGCGGCAGACACTGCTGCACCACGACCTCAACGGCATGCCCACCGGGCCGTCCGATGCCAGCGAGCCCAACCAGGCGCAGGCCATCAAGAACAAGAACATCGGGGCGTTCACGCTCGGCTTCTCGCCGACCAGTCCCCTCGAGCTGAGCAACGTCGCCGCCACGATCATGAGCGGCGGCACCTGGTGCCCACCGACTCCGATCGAGCAGATCCAGGACCGCAACGGCAACCCGGTCTCGATCACCGAGGACCCGTGCGAGCAGGCCGTCGACGAAGAGCTCGCCAACGCGTTGGCCGTCGGCATGAGCAAGGACGACGCACCCGGCGGGACCGCGGAGCAGGCGGCCTCCAGCGCGGGCTGGAGCAGGCCGGTGGCCTCCAAGACCGGTACGACCGAGGTCTACCAGTCGGCCGGGTTCATGGGCGCCACGCCGCAGTTCGCCGGGTCGGTGCTGACCTTCACCGACGGCGATCGGCCGCAGGGCATCTGCGACACCACGCCGCCGCGGCTGTGCGGCAACGGCGGCAACATCTACGGCGGCAAGGTGCCCGCGCGCACCTGGTTCGACGCGATGACGAAGATCCACCAAGGGCTGCCGGTCGCGCCGATGCCACCGACGACCAGCCGCTACGAGACCGGTGGAACCGAGCACCGGGTGCCCAACGTCGTGGGTCTGAAGCAGCGGAAGGCCCAGGAGAACCTGGAGGAGGCCGGCTACAAGGTCAAGGCGCGCTCGGTGAACAGCCAGCGCACCCAGGGAACCGTCACCAGCCAGACGCCGCGCGGGTTCGCGCTGCCCGGCGAGACCGTGTCGATCTCGATCAGCACCGGTTACGTGCCGCCGCCCGAACCGGAGACCACGACGCCGTCGCCACCGCCCTCGGCATCTCCGTCGCCGGAGCCCTCGCCGGAGCAGGAACAGCCGCCGGGCAGACCACCGGAGCCGTCGCCGAACGATCGGCCCGCGCAGCCGAACCGGCCTGACCCGCCGTCGATCAGCCCACCCTGACCGGCTCGGACCGGGCGCTTCGTAGACTCGACGACGTGACGAACGCGCAGGCGAGGCAGCGACGCGCCCGGTCCCGGTACCGGCTGCTGGAGATCCGCAGGACCGAGTGGATCACCCCGCGGATGGTGCGGGTGGTCCTCGGCGGCGAGGAGCTGGCCGACTTCGTCAGCAACGGCAGCGATCAGCGGATCAAGCTGTGCCTCCCGCAGCCCGGGCAACCGATGCCGCTCGGCCGCACCCGCGCCGAGGTGTTCGCGCTGCCCCGCGAGCAGCAGCCGCGTCAGCGCACCTACACGGTCCGCTGGTTCGACGCGGAACGCCTGGAGCTGGCCATCGACTTCGTGGTGCACGACCACGAGGGCCCGGGCGGCAAGTGGGCGACCGAGACCGAACCGGGCGACGAGATCGTGACGATCGGCCCGAGCATGGCCTACGACCCGCAACCGGACGCCGACCCGCTGGTCCTGGTCGGCGACGAGACGGCGCTGCCCGCGATGAGCGCGATCCTGGAGGAGCTGCCCGCAGGCGCTCGCGTCGAGGTCTTCGCGGAGGTCGCCGACGCGGCCGAGCAGCAGCGGGTGACCTCGGCCGCCGACGTCACCTGGCACTGGCTGCACCGCGACGGCACCCCGGCGGGCGAGAGCGACCTGCTCCCCGTAGCGATCCGCGAGGCGGATCTGGGCCCGGACCCGCACCTCTGGATCGGCGCCGAGGCGGAGACGGTCCACGCCCTCCGCGAGCACTGCCAGCAGCAGCTCGGCCTGGACCGCCGCCGCCTCTACGCCCTCAACTACTGGCGCAAGGGCACCGAGGGCTGAACCCCGCGCAGGCGACGCCCGGCCAGGGCTCGTGACAGTTTTGCCTAAAACTGTCCGGACATTTCGGGCGCGGGAGCCTCGCGGTTCTAGGCAAAACCGTCGCCCGCTCGTCCCGCGCGGCGGCTCGCGCCGCGCCGGCACGCCGGACGAGCGATGCGTGCGGCTCAGCCCTGCAGCTTCGCCTTCACCTGGCCCGCGACCTGGCCGCCCTCGGCGCGGCCTCCCGCCTTGGCGTTGGCCGCCTTCATGACCTGGCCCATCTGCTTCATCCCGGGCTTGTCGCCCAGTTCCGCTTCGACCTCGGCGATGGCCTCGTCGACCAGCTGGGACAGCTCGTCCTCGGTCAGCGGCTGCGGGAGGTAGCGGCGCAGGATCTCGGCCTCGCCCTCCTCGGACGCGGCCTGCTCCTCGCGGCCGGCGTCGCGGAACGCCGCGGCGGACTCGTCCCGCTTCTTGACCTCCTTGCTCAGCACCTTGAGCACCTCCTCGTCGGAGAGCTCCCGCGCCTGCTTGCCTGCCACCTCCTCCTTGCCGACGGCGGCGAGCGCCATCCGCAGCACGCTGGTGGTTTCGGTGTCCCGTTCCTTCATCGCGGCGGACAGATCGGCCCGCAGCTTTTCCTTGAGATCGGCCATGTCCCGATTATCCCGCCACCCGCGCCACCACCCGGCCACCGACCCCGACGGAGCCGTAGGGTGGCAAGGGTGAACAAGTTCGGTCGGATTCTGCTCAGCACGGGCGCCATCGGCGTCGCGGGGATCACCTACTCGGCGGCGATCGAACGGCGCCACTGGACGTTGCGCCGGGCCACGATGCCGGTGCTCGCCGAAGACGCGTCGCCGCTGCGGGTACTGCACATCTCCGATCTGCACATGACCCCGAACCAGCAGTCCAAGCAGCGCTGGGTCGCGGAACTCGCGGACCTGGACCCCGACCTGGTGGTCAACACCGGCGACAACCTCGCGCACCCGCAGGCGGTTCCGGCCGCCCTGCGCGCGATGGGGCCGCTGCTGGACCGCCCGGGCGTGTTCATCTTCGGCAGCAACGACTACTACGGGCCGAAGCCGAAGAACCCGGCCCGCTACCTGCTGCCGTCGACGAAGACCAAGCGCGTCCACGGCGAGCCGCTGCCGTGGCGAGACCTCCGCGCGGCGCTGACCGAGCGCGGCTGGCTGGACGCCACGCACAAGCACCACGACCTCGAAGCCGGCGGGATCAAGATCCACGTCGCCGGCCTGGACGACCCGCACCTGCACCTGGACCGCTACGAGATGATCGAGGGCAAGCCACCGGCCGACGCGCAGCTCAACCTCGGCGTGACGCACTCGCCGGAACCCCGCGTGCTGGACTGCTTCGCCGAGGACGGCTACGACCTGGTGATGGCGGGCCACACCCACGGCGGACAGCTGCGCGTGCCCGGCTACGGCGCGCTGACGACCAATTGCGAGCTGGACCGCCACCGCGCCCGCGGCGCATCCCGCTGGGGCGAGCGCATGGGCCTGCACGTCTCGGCCGGCCTGGGAACCTCGCCGTACGCCCCGGTCCGCTTCGCCTGCCCGCCGGAGGCCACGCTGCTGACCTTGCTGCCGAAGTCGCCGAACCCGGCCGCGACCAGCGATGATTCCGAAAAGAGGGCCCCCTACGAAGCGGGTGAGGGCATCCGTTAAGCTATATCCAGCGTTGAGGCGAGAACCCGAGATGCCTCTCCGCTGGAAATCGGGGTGTGGCGCAGCTTGGGAGCGCGCCTCGTTCGGGTCGAGGAGGTCGTGGGTTCAAATCCCGCCACCCCGACAGTGAAGGGCCTGGTCAGGACTCCGCAAGGAGTTCGGGCCAGGCCCTTTCTCATGCTCGGAGGGCCCAGCTGGGAGAAGATCTCGGGCCCCTCCCCCGCTCGGGGACGGCGAGGCGCGCCGGGCGCTTGCCGCAAAACGCCCGTCAGCCCTCATCGAGCCTGGATAGCACCTGTGCGGGTGACGTGGGCGTACCCCGCCGCGGAGGACCACGAACGTCCTTGCGGCTGCCAACCCGCGGCGGAGTCGTGTAGGATCATGGGTGGTCGTTGTATTTCTGGGTTCGTGTTGTGTACATGCTCGCAGGATGTTGATGCGGGCGAGCTTCTTTGGTTGTAGCTGGAGTGAGCCGCCGTCTGAGATCCCCCGGCCCGGGCCTCCGCGCGTGTGGTTGCCCGTCATACCCCAGCTCCTGAAGGAGACAGTCATGACCAACGGAACCGTGAAGTGGTTCAACTCGGAAAAGGGCTTCGGCTTCATCGCCCCGAACGAGGGCGGCCCGGACGTGTTCGTGCACTACTCGGCCATTGACGCGGCCGGCTTCCGGACCCTCGAGGAGAACCAGCAGGTGACCTTCGACGTCAGCCAGGGCCCCAAGGGCCCGCAGGCCGACGTCGTGCGCGCGGTCTGAGACTCCGCTGAGTTGATTCCCGGCCCGCACCTCGTGTGCGGGCCGGGAATTGCGCTTTCACCCGGCGCAGCTCCCGCACTCGCCACCACGCGGTGCGGTTGAGACGCGCCGAACCGATCTGATCCAGCAGCGCGCTCGCCGCCGTGACGACGCTGCCCGCCACTGGGCGCGCAACGACGCGGCCGGCCGCGGCCTGCTGCAGTTCCCGTTCTTCTTCCCGGTCGAGCCGAGCGCGTTTCCACGGGCCGAGCAGCTTCCCGGCTCTCCCGCTCGGGACTGCCGAGAACTCGCTACGTGGCGAGGTTGTTCAGAAAGATCATGCCGCTGTGCGCTGCCGCGGCGAGTCGGCCCAGCAGGCTGCGGGTCAGATCAGCGGCCTCGGCAGGCGCGGTCACCACGAAGTAGGCCACCAGCGCCACGGACAGCCATGCACTGGCCAGGCGGGCACGCGCGGGCACTTCTCCTCATCTCTGCAGCGGTTCGACGACGTTGCTCGCAGGACCTACCCGTGCGGCACGGCGACCGGGGCACGCGTCGACGCGCGATCTAGCGCTGCGCTCCGGGCTCCGATGGCCCGGTGTGCTCGGCGAGCTGGTCCTCGAGCGTGATGATCCGGCAGGCCGCG
>NZ_BAAARA010000019.1:0-149583 GCF_039531955.1 Saccharopolyspora halophila | reverse complement strand
CACTTCACCCACGACTTCACCACCGCCTGGACCAAAATCATGAACCTCGACCGATACGACCTCTCCTGACCATCGGTTCTGGGGACATTTCAGTGCGGGGTTTGCGTGGCGGGACCTGGCGCGCCGCGCGGCTGCGGGATCGCTCCTCGAGCAGCGGCACGCGGCGTCGCGCTGTCCTGGCCGCACGACGCGTCAGAACCCGCGGCGGCGCGAGTTGAGTCCTGCACCGCACGTGGCTCCGCCGCATTCCGCGAGGACCCGTCAAGCAGATACCGCGGGGCTGACGGGAATCGGCACGCGTGCGCACCGGAACTGCGGATGCGTGCTTCCCGAATTCCGGGGCGCGCGGAATGCGCGCCCCGGACGGCTTCTGCATACCGCCGATGGTGTGCCGACCCGACGCTTTCTTCCGCCCACCGAATTCGATCGGAACGGCGCGTCCGGACGGTGTTCGGCAGCGGGTGCGCTCGACCCTCGTCGCCTTGCCGACCCAACCCCGACCTGCTCGCAGGAGGAGCTGTCTCCGCTGGATTCGCGCGCGCTGCAAATGGTTTTCGCGCCCTGATTCGCCTGCGGCGGAGCGGGACAGCCGCGGTTGCTTCAGCAGGTCAGGGCAGGCGGAGACAGTTGGGCGGTAGCTAATTCTCTGCGAACGGTACGGCAGGGCAGGTTAGCGGTCAGCTCTTTCGGCGGTGGTTTCCGCGCCGTAAAGTTCTCGAGCATCACAGGTTAATTGATCGGTACTCGGGGCTGGCGAACAAGACTCGAACCGCCGTTTACCGCGCCAGCAAGCGCCTGTGGGAGGGAAGCGCACTTCGGGTGCAGATTCGCAGATCTGCGGCTGATTTTCGTCCCTTTCTGTCCGACTACCGCGAAAGTCGCCGGAGGAACGGCGTGTGCGCACGTCAGCTGGCCTCTTCCGGTCGAGCGGAAGCGTCTGCGGAGGCATCGATCAACGGGAACCGCGGGCTCGCAAATGAGGCCGACCCATTCGTGAGCAGCCCAGACATGAGTGATCCGGATATGGATTCGAAATTGGGAGGTGAAGTCCAATGACGACGACTCAGGAACACGAGGACCTGCTGAGCGAGCTCGGCTTGGACGCACAGAACAGCGCAGCGATCGGTCGCGTGCTCGGGACCGGGCGGATCGAGCGGGCCACCGAACGGGCCGACGGCACGATGGAGGCCACGATCCGGATCAGGGAGGACGAGATCGCCTGGGACCCGGCGATCCTGGTCCTGCCGCACGGTGGTGATCTCGAGCTGACGATCATCAACGACGACAAGAACACGCACTGCGCCCTGCTGCCGAGCAACGGCGACAAGAAGTTCATCTGGCTGCTCAACCACTCCAAGGGGCGGGCGAAGCTCAACCTCGATGGCCCCGGCTACTACTGGTACAGCTCGCCGGGCGGCAACGACGAGGGCCGCGGTCTGACCGCCGCCATCGTCGTGCTCGGCGAAGTTCCGCCGGAAGCCCGTCTCGACCGCCCCGATCAGCCGCGCCGGTAGAAAGGACCGAACAGATGACAGTCGAATACGTCGACGCCGGTGAAGCCATCGATCACGGCGCGCTGAGCGCCGTCTCCGGCAGCGCCCCCGCGGTCACCGACAACATCAACTACGACCGCATCCGCAACGCGCGTTCGGAATCGCACAACTGGATCACCTACTACGGCGACTACGACGGCAAGCGCTACAGCCTGCTCGACCAGATCAACACGGAGAACGTCAAGCGCATGGGGCCGGCGTGGATCTTCCAGGCGGGTACCTCCGGGCACATCGCGGGTGCTTCGACCTACGCGTTCGAGACCTGCCCGATCGTCGTCGACGGCGTCATGTACGTGACCGGCTGGGACGGCTGGTTCTGGGCCCTGGACGCCAAGACCGGTGAGCAGCTCTGGCGCTACAAGCACGCGGTCCCGTTCGACGTGTCGCTGTGCTGCGGCAACGTCAACCGCGGCTGCGCGGTCGCCAACGGCAAGGTCTACTTCGTGACCCCGAACGCCCACCTGCTGGCCCTGGACGCCACCTCGGGCAGGAAGGTCTGGGAGAAGACCATCGGCGACGTTCGCGCGGGCGAGAGCGCCTCGCTGGCCCCGCTGGTCGTCAAGGACACGGTCATCACCGGTAGCGCGGGCGGCGAGTTCGGCGTGCGCGGGCACATCGACTGCTGGGACCTGGAGACCGGTGAGCAGCGGTGGCGCTGCTACACCGTGCCCAAGCCGGGCGAGCCGGGCTCGGAGACCTGGCCCGCCGACGGAGAGGCGTGGGCGCGCGGCGGCGCGAACCACTGGGTCACCGGTACCTACGACCCGGAGACCAACCTCTACTACGCGGGGACGGGCAACCCGGCTCCGGACTTCGACGGTGCGGTCCGCGAGGGCGACAACCTCTACACCGACAGCGTCGTCGCGGTCGACGTGGACACCGGTGAGATCAAGTGGCACTACCAGTTCACCCCGCACGACCTGTGGGACTACGACTCCACCATGGAGATGACCCTGTTCGAGCGGGACGGGAAGAAGCTTCTCGGCCACTTCGACAAGAACGGGTACTTCTTCGTGCTGGACCGCACCAACGGCGAGCTGCAGCACGTGACGCCCTACGTGGACCGGATCGACTGGGGCACCATCACCCGCGACGGCAAGGTGATCCCTCGGAAGTACCCGGACAAGGAGGGCGAGCCCGTCCACTTCTACCCGGGCCCGGCCGGGGCGAAGGAGTGGACGCACGCGGCCTACAGCCCGCGCACCGAGATGTTCTACGTACCGGTGGCCGACGTCGGCGCGACCGCCACGCGGCGTCGCCGCGAGTTCAAGGAAGGCATGCCGTACTGGGGTGCCGCGGTGCAGGTGGACATCGACGACATGGCCGGCTCGGTCAGCGCGTTCGACACCCACGGCCAGGAGAAGTGGCGCTGGCGCAACCAGCACCCGATGGCGGCCTCGGTGCTGGCCACCGCTGGTGACGTCGTGTTCGCCGGTACGCCGACGGGCGAGTTCCTCGCCTTCGACGCCCGGTCCGGCGAGGAGCTGTGGAAGTTCCAGTGCGGCAGCGGTCACCACGGCAGCCCGATGACCTACATGGTCGACGGCAAGCAGTACGTGGCCGTTCCGGTCGGCTGGGGCGGCTGGCTCGAGGGCATCATCCCGGGCATGCTCGGCGCGGGCCACGGCAGCGCGCTGATCGTGTTCGCCCTGCCGGACTGATCGGGATCGAGCGGTGATCACGCCGCAGTCGGCGGCGTGGTGGCGTGCAGCCGGGAGACCTCCGGTCGGGTCGCGAGCGCGCGGACGCCCGCAGCACCTGCCCGGAGGTCTCCGTCCTGGGTGCCACGACCGCTTCGCGGGCCTGGAGTCCGCGGAATTGGGAGACATTTCAGTTCGGGGTTCGGGTGGCCTGCCGAGTCCCGAACCGCGTGCGGCTCCGCCGCATTCGGCGAGGACCGTTAGGGAACATCACCGGAAACACTGTTGATCGGGCAGGCCCGGGTGCCACAAGCCGGGCGGAGCCGGACGATCGCGGGCTTCCAGAACAATGCTACGGGAGGATGCATTGGGGTCGACGCGACGCATAGTCGGGGTTAAAGGTGACCGGCAGGTCCTGTTCGACATCGCCGAGGTGATCGTGGCCGAGGCCGTCGGGCGGACCGTTTGGCTGAAGACGGACCTCGGGCGCTTCCAGTGCGCGACGGACGGCATCGACAACATCGATGACAAGTACTCGGAGTGCGGGTTCGTGCGCGTTCACCGCAGCTACCTGGTGAACCTGCACCGCGTGCGGGAGGTCTCGCGCAAGGACGGAGGGGAGCTGGAGCTCACCGTCGAGAACTACGGCGGAGTGGTTCCCGTGTCCCGCCGCCGGGCGAAGTACGTCACCAAAGCTCTGGGCCTCTAGGTCCGGCCGGATGGCCACGGGAACGGTCCGGCCGTTGCCGCACGGCCTGCTTCGGCGTACGAGCGCCCGGGTTCTGAACGATGCGCGCAGGAGTTCCGGATGGCATGTCCTGCAACCGCTTTCGCGGCGGCCATCCGGGAACTGCTGGTACTTCCGGAGCCGCGGCGAGAGTCCGCGCAACGGGTGCGCCGACGGTTCGACGGGAGCGCGATGGCCCGCCCCGGTTCCCGCTTCCTGGATGAAAGTTCGCAGCACCGCGCCGATCCGCGGTCCCGGACTCGCCTGTCCGGCGCCGCTGCTCGGATGGACCCGTGGATTCGTCCGGCAGGAACGGGACCACGAGGTGGCAGTCGACCGCCGTTCAGAGCGAAGGCAGCGACACCACCGACTCCTTGGCCTTGTCCAGCACCTGCAGCGCCGTGGCCTGTGCGATGTCGGCGGCCGCCGGGTCCCGCTCGAGCAGGGCCGTGGTGGTCGCCCCTTCCATCAGCTGAGCGATCTGGCTCGCGACGAAGTTCGTGTTCGGCAGCTCGCATTCCTCCACGAGCTTGACCACCCAGGCTCGCATGGCGGTCTTGTGCTCGCGCACCGCGTTTCGCACCGGCGGCGAGGTGTCCGCGAGCTCGACGGTCGCGTTCACGAAGGCGCACCCGCGGAACGACGGCGTGGCGAACCACTCGCGCAACGAGTCGAAGACGGAAAGCAGCCGCTCCCTGGGCGAGGACGACCAGTCGATCTGCCCGCTCAAGCGCGCCCGGTGGCAGTCGTCGAGGTGTTGCAGGCACGCGACGATGAGGTCCGTCTTGGTCGGGAAGTGCTTGTACAGCGTCATCTTCGCCACGCCGATCTCGCTGACGAGCGTGTCGACCCCCAGTCCGGTGCCGCGCTCGTACATCATCCGCGAGGCTTCCTTGATAATGAGTTCGCGTTTGGTTTCAGTATGCTCCGCTGGCGTCACAGAAGCACCCCTGATCGGAGTTCAAGCCGTTTCTCTGAAGTGAGCCGGCTCAGATTACCCACGGGGATGTGATCCCGCAATGGGACGAACGCGATGTTGCGCAATTGCGGTGTCGCAGGAATCCGCGGTCGTCGCCGCTAGCGGTGGCGGAACCGGTCCGCCCGATTGAATTTGAGAACCGTTCGTGGCGCGACGGTACCGCTTCGTGCCGGTCGTGTTGACTAGACGTACAGATCCGTGCAGCCTGACAACCCGGTATGCGTCCTAGCTGTGGATGAAAACCGCAGGGTCGAGGAAGGGCAGCATGGAACAGTGAAGTCGCCCCCGGAGGTCCCGGATATGACGTGCTCAGTCCGGGTTCTGCGGAGCAGGAGGCTGAATCGCACGGTGATGCCGGCGCACCGCTCGCCGGTGGGAACAATCTTTGCTCGAACGCTCAGCAGTCCGAAATTCCGAACCGGTCAGCCGGTCATGATGCAGCACGCTAGGAGGCGTAACGAAAATGGCTACCTTGGCTGAAACCGCTCGCGCGCTCGTGTCCAATAGGCGTGGAATTCTCGCCGCCGATGAGAGCATCGGAACGATGTCGTCCCGTCTGGAAAGCGTCGGGGTGCCGCCCACCGACGAGAATCGACGCGTTTATCGCGAATTGATCGTCACCACTCCCGAGCTGTCCGATTCCGTCAGCGGAATCATCCTGGCCGACGACACCCTCCGGCAGAGGCTCTCCGATGGGCGCAGCTTTCCCGCGGCCCTCGCGAACCTCGGGATCCTCGCGGGCATCAAGGTCGACACCGGGGCCAAGCCGCTGGCGGGTGCCCCGGACGAGAAGGTCACCGAAGGTCTCGACGGGTTGCGCGAGCGCGTGAAGGAGTACGTGAGCCTAGGGGCGACCTTCGCCAAGTGGCGCGCCGTGTTCTCCATCGGCAGCGAACTCCCGAGCGAACGCTCGGTGCGCGCGAACGTGCACGCGCTGGCGCGGTACGCGGGGCTGTGCCAGGAGGGCGGCTTGGTGCCGATCGTGGAACCCGAGGTCCTGATGGACGGCGCGCACTCGTTGGCGGAGTGCCAGCAGGTGACCCGAGCAGTGCTGCGCTCGCTGTTCGACGAGCTCGCCCTGATGCAGGTCGATCTCGACGGCATGATCCTCAAGCCGAACATGGTGGTCGCCGGGAAGGACTGCCCGGAGCAGCCCGCAGTGGAAGAGGCCGCGCAGACCACCGTGGACACGCTGCGCGACACGGTCCCGCCGTCGGTTCCCGGCATCGCCTTCCTCTCCGGTGGGCAAAGCCCGGAACTGGCGACCCGGCACCTCGGTGCCATGCAGAACTGCGGTGAGCTTCCCTGGGAACTCACCTACTCGTTCGGCCGCGCCCTGGTCGGGCCCGCGCTGGAGACGTGGCGGGGCGACGACGGCAACTGGGAGGCCGCCCAGCGGGCGCTGTCGGTGCGCGCCGTCGCCAACGCCGCAGCACGCTGAGGCGAAGGCCGCACGAGGACTCCCGGCCGGGCCGGCAGCCGCGCAGCTGCCGGCCCGGCCCTGGCGCGAACTCGGTCCGGATCGCCGGACGAACGGCAGCCCGGAAGAGAGCGGTCCCCGAACGGGTCGCACGCCGAAGGTGTCGGTCCGAGACCGAGCTCTGGAGCCCGGTCTGGTGTCGCCGGGCACGTGCTGCGGGAGCCGCAGCGGCGCGCCGCCGAGCTCAGCCGCACCGAGCGGCCCTCCAACAGCACCGCCGGTCGACGGCCGCGGGGGAGCGGCCGCCAGCGGAGCGCTGCCCGGCGAAGGCCCTCCTGATGCGGTGCCGAGGCAGCCGGACGTCCGGCGCTCGTGCCCGCCGGGCATCATCGGTGGTGTCGAAGTGCTGACGTGTTCGAAGCGGGAGGGACTGACGTGGCGGACGCGCCGTTGATCAACATTGCGGAACCGGGGTCGTTCGCGTGGCGGGTGTTCCACGAACGCCATCCGGTCATGATCGAGCGGCTCTGCGCCGCCCACCCCTTCGGGCCCGACGTGCGCGACGAACTGGATGCCCTGCTGCGCGAGTCGACCGCCGGTGTCGTCGAGCCGCTCCGGGATGACGCGCCCGATCACGACGCGTGGTCGGCCTGGACCGCCGAGCGGATCGGCAGGCCGTGGTCGGAGGCCCCGTTCCTGTGGGCGGAGAGCTACTTCTTCCGGAAGCTGCTCGCCGCGACCGGCTTCTTCGCGCCGGGGCCGTGGCGGGGTGTCGACCCGTTCGCCCCGATGAAGCGCGCGGAACTGGCGAACGCGGCCACGGGGGAGACGCTGAAAGCCCTGGACAACCTCCGCGAGCTCGACGAGGCGGAACGGGACGCCGCGGTGGTGCAGGCGGCGGTGTGGGGCAACCAGGCGGACTTGGCCTTCCAGTTGTCCACCGACGCGGGCAACACGGGTGCGGGCCTGGTGGCGGGCCGCAGCGAGGATTTCTGGTCGCTGTTCGACGGCTCGGGTCCGGTTCACCTCGTGGCCGACAACGCGGCCGGCGAGCTCGCCGCGGATCTGGTGCTCGTCGACCACCTGCTCACCACGGGGCGCGCACCCCGGGTCGTCCTGCACGTCAAGCCGAGCCCGTACTACGTCTCCGATGCCACGCCCACCGATGTGCTCGAGGTCCTGAACCACCTCGCGAAATCGTCCGGAATGGCGGGCGAAGTCGGTCACCGCATCCGGGAATCCCTGCGGGACGGTCGGATCGAGGTGCGCGCACATCCGTTCTTCTGCGCACCGCTGGACTTCGGCGACCTGCCGGAGGACCTGCGCGACGAGTTCGCCTCGGCGGCCGTGACGATCGTCAAGGGCGACCTGAACTACCGGCGGCTCGTCGGCGATCGGCACTGGCCTGCGACGATGCCGTTCGCGGACGCCGTGTCGCACTTCCCCGGGCCGGTGGCGGCGCTGCGGGTGCTCAAATCCGAGGTCGTCGTCGGCCTGGACGCCGGCACCGCGTCCGCGCTCGACGCCGGGGGCGAGCCGTGGCGGACCAACGGTTCGCGCGCCCTGATCCAGACCTGCCCCGGCGGCTGAGCGTTCGGTGTAGACATCGCCCCGGTGCAACGCCACCGATCGCTCGGGGTTGCACGGGGTCCTGTGGGCTTCAACGAGTTGCGAGAGCGGGAGTCTCGGCGAGCAGCCGCGGTGCGATGCTCGCGTCCTGCGCGAAGTTCCGCTCGACCTCGCCCTTTTCCTCCTCGTTCGGGAGGTCGTTGGTGCAATCGGTCCCGGCGCTCGCGCCGGACATCAGGTCGGCGCACACACCGGTTCGGTTGTCCGGCAGTCCGAAGATGTGACCGATCTCGTGGGTGGCGATGCGCGGGACGTGGTGTCCCGCGCTGACCGCTTCGCGCCCCATCCAGACCGTGCCGGAGCCCAGGGAATCGACCTGGGCTCGAGGCCAACCGTCATCGGCGAGCACGGTCAGGTCGGCCGGGCCGCCCGCGGACTTCTGCAACGTCACGTTTGATACCTGGCCGTTCCACACCTGGGCGGCCGCGTCGACGGCGGCCTGGAATTCCGCAGCCTTACCGGCGTCGTAGGTGACGATGTGCGGTCCGGCGCTGGTCGCGGAGTTCGCGCTCGCTGCCGGCGCGCTTCCCACCAGCAAGAGCGCGGTCACCGCGCCGGCCAATGCCGTCATCGAAGACCTGGGCATGTTGGCGTCTCCTCGTCGGCCGCTTCAAAAGCAAGATCAATACGGTCCGAGGCTAGGGCCGGGCCGTACGCCCATGCGGGCGCTGGCGGGTAACCGCCAACGGCGCTGCCTCAGCACCGCTCGAACCTCTCGGCACGACGCTTGACGCGGCCGGGGGCGGGGAAGTGGTCGCCACCGGCGCGAATGTGCCTGCGGGTGCCGCTCCTCTGCTTCGCCCAGGTCCGAAAGCTCCGCCGCGTTCGGCCTGCCGCTCGTTGGCCGGCGGTGCCGGGCCGCGCCGACATGACGGCGCGCGCGGTAGCGCAGCGTGCCCGCGGGCAGACAGTATGCAATCTCGCTGCGGATTTTGTTGGAAATCTTGTCAACAATCTTGGCGATCGATTAGCTTGCCTAGCGAGCCGATGAAGGACGTCGTGCTCGCGACGACTCGACGAAGGAGTGCCATGCCCGTCGACGGAGACGGCCCCGCAGCTCGGCCGCGCCGCAGCGGGTCCCAGACCGCGGTCCCGTGCCAGCTCATGCGTGGTGGCACCTCGCACGGGCCGTTCTTCGACGGGCGGGCGCTGCCCGCGGACGCGTCAACTCGCGAGGCCGTGCTGCTCGCGGCTCTCGGGTCGCCGGACGCGCGCCAGATCGACGGGATCGGCGGCGCTCACCCGTTGACCAGCAAGATCGGGATCGTGCGGCCCGGCGCTGAGTCGGGTGTCGACGTGGAATGGACGTTCGGGCAGGCCCAGCCCGGAGGAACCACCGTTGACGTCACGGCCAACTGCGGCAACATGCTCGCCGCGGTGCTGCCGTTCGCGGTCGAGGCCGGCATGGTCGTCCCGGCCGGCGACCGGACCACCGCCCGGGTCCTGACGCGCAACACCGGGATGCTCGCCGAGATCACCATCGCGACGCCCGCGGGCGACGACGGCCGGCGATACGTCGAGTACGCGGGCGACGCCCGCATCGACGGCGTGCCCGGCACCGCGGCAGGCATCGAGATCGGATTTCTGGACACCGCGGGATCCGTGGCAGGCGCCCTGCTGCCCACCGGGAACGTTCGCGATGCGGTCGATGTGCCGGAGGTCGGTCCGGTCGACGTGACGATGATCGACAACGGTCAGCCGCTGGTGATCGTCGCGGCCGCGCGACTCGGGGCCACCGGCTACGAGACCCCGGCCGAGATCGACGGTGACGAGGGGCTCAAGAGCAGGGTAGAAGCGCTGCGCCTGACCTGCGGACGCGCCATGGGGCTCGGTGACGTCACGGACAAGAACTACCCGAAGATGACCCTGGTCGCGCCGCCGCGGCACGGCGGCACCGTGTCGACCCGGAGCTTCATCCCGCGGGTCGCGCACCAGTCCATCGGTGTGCTGGCAGCCGTCACCGCCGCGACCGCCTGCGTCTTCGAGGGCAGCGTTGCGCACGACTTCGCCACGGGAGTGACGGGCGTGGAACCGACCGTCTCCGTGGAACATCCCTCCGGCGAGTTCAGCGTCACGCTCGGGCTGGCCCCCGACGACCCGCAGCAAGTCGTTCGTTCGGCACTGCTGCGAACCGCGCGATTGCTGATGTCCGGCGACGTCCTCGTGCCGACGTCGCTCTGGAATCCCGACACCGAGGAGCGCTCCGCATGATCATCGACATCCACGGTCACTACACCACGGCTCCGGCCCCGCTCGGCCAGTGGCGGGAGGAGCAGATCGCAGCGTTGACCGACCCGGCGCGCAAGCCCGATCCGGCTGGCCCCACCATCAGCGACGACGAGATTCGCGAGTCGATCGAGGGGCATCAGCTCCGCCAGATGGACGAGCGCGGCATCGATGTGACCGTGTTCTCCCCGCGCGCGTCGTTCATGGCCCACCACATCGGGGACTTCGAGACCTCCTCGGTGTGGGCGAGGATCTGCAACGACCTGTGCCATCGCGTCGCGGAGCTCTACCCGGAGCGCTTCGCGCTCGGCGCCATGCTTCCGCAGTCGCCCGGGGTCGACCCGGCCACGATCGTTCCAGAGCTGGAGCGGGTCGTGCGCGAGCTCGACGCGGTCGCGGTGAACATCAACCCCGATCCCTCCGGCGGGCACTGGACGTCGCCTCCGCTGACGGACCGCCACTGGTACCCGGTCTGGGAGAAGCTGGTCGAGCTGGACGTGCCCGCCATGGTGCACGTGTCGACCAGCTGCAACCCGGCCTTCCACACCACCGGCGCCCACTACCTCAACGCGGACACCACCGCCTTCATGCAGCTGATGCAGGGCGATCTGTTCACCGACTTCCCCGAGCTGCGGCTGGTGGTTCCGCACGGGGGTGGTGCCGTGCCCTACCACTGGGGCCGGTTCCGCGGTCTTGCGCAGGCTCTCGGCAAGCCGGAGCCGGAAGAGGCGCTGCTGGGCAACGTCTTCTTCGACACCTGCGTCTACCACCAGCCGGGCATCGACCTGCTGCTGGACGTGGTTCCGCACGAATCGGTGCTGTTCGCCTCCGAGATGATCGGCGCCGTGCGCGGGATCGATCCGCGCACCGGTCACCACTTCGACGACACCCGCCGCTACGTGGAGCAGGCCGGTCTGACCGAAGAGGACCTCGTCGCCATCGAGGAGCGCAACGCCCGGAGCGTCTACCCGCGCTTGGACGCCCGTCTGACCGCTCAGGGCCGCTGAGCCGATCTCACGAAGGAGTTTTCACCGTGTACGAACTCGGAGTAGTTCACCAGACCATTCAGCGCGCCGACCCGCAGGCCGTCGAGGCCCTGTCGCAGTTCGGTGTCGCCACCGTGCACGAGGCCATGGGCCGGGTGGGCCTGATGCGGCCCTGCATCCGTCCGATCTACGACGGCGCGAAGCTCTGCGGCACAGCGGTGACCACGTTGCTGCAGCCCGGGGACAACTGGATGCTGCACGTCGTCACCGAGCAGGTGCAGGACGGCGACGTCGTCGTGGCCGGCTGCACCACCGAGTGCGAGGACGGGTTCTTCGGCGAGCTGCTCGCCACTTCGATGCGCGCCCGTGGCGCCCGGGGTCTGGTTATCGATGGCGGCTGCCGCGACGTCGACGAGCTGCGCGCGATGGACTTCCCGGTCTTCTCCCGCGCCATCAACGCCAAGGGCACCGTCAAGGCCACCTTGGGCTCGGTGAACGTTCCTGTCGTGCTGGCCAACGCGCTGGTCAATCCCGGCGACGTGATCGTGGCCGATGCCGATGGCGTCGTCGTGGTGCCTGCGGACAAGGCGGGGGAGGTCGCAGCTGCGGCCGCTAAGCGCGAGGCCAACGAAGGCGGCAAGCGAGAGAAGTTCCAACAGGGCGTGCTCGGTCTGGACCTCTACAACATGCGTCCCAAGCTCGCCGACCTGGGACTGACCTACGTCGACTGACGGTCTTCCGCACGCACCAGAAGACGCCTCCCGGCCACCTGATCAGCAGGAGAACCCGATGTCCACTCGCACCACACCCGAGGTGACGCCCGGGTGGTTGCCCTGGTGCTCGACCCCGAGCAAACCGAAATTCGTTCCACCCGACGGTGCCGTGGATGCGCACTGCCACGTCTTCGGACCCGCTGCGCGGTTCCCGTTCGCGCCCGAACGCAAGTACACACCGGTGGACGGCGGCAAGGAGCAGTTGTTCGCCTTGCGCGACCACCTGGGTCTCGCGCGCAACGTCATCGTGCAGGCGACCTGCCACGGCACCGACAACAGCGCCCTGGTCGACGCTCTGCAGTGGTCCGGCGGTCTGGCGCGCGGGGTGGCCACAGTGGACGCTAATGTGACTGCCGAAGAGCTGGAACGCCTGCACCTCGCCGGTGTTCGGGGAGTTCGGTTCAACTTCGTCAAACGCCTCGTCGACACCGTGCCGACGCGGAGCCTGGAGATCATCGCCCAGAAGATCGCTCCGCTGGGCTGGCACGCGGTCGTCTACTTCGAGGCTGCGGACCTGCCCGACCTCGAGGAGTTCTTCCTGTCGCTGCCGGTTCCTCTCGTGATCGACCACATGGGACGCCCGGATGTCGCGAAGGACTCCCGAGGTCCGGAGTTCGCCGATTTCCTCGACTTCGTCGCGCGAAGCCAAGCCTGGGTCAAGGTCTCCTGCCCGGAACGCTTGTCGAACAGCGGGCCGCGCGCTCTCGACGGCGAGCGGCACGCCTACACCGATGTCGTCCCATTCGCTCGCCGGGTCGTCGAGCACTTCCCCGGCAGGGTCCTGTGGGGCACCGACTGGCCACACCCCAATCTCAAAGACCACATGCCCGATGACGGGCTGCTGCTGGACCACGTCCGCCGGATCGCCGTCACCGCCGAGCAGCAGCAGGCGCTGCTCGTGGACAACCCGATGCGTCTGTACTGGCCAGACGAACCGGCCTGACCCACCAGCGCGACACAGCCGGGCAGCGAAGCCCGCCCTTGCCACCAGGAGACCGCAGTGCAGCACTCCTCTACCAACTCGGCCAACCGGCTCGACCGGTTGCCCATCTCCAGATTCCACAAGACCACGATGGCCGCTCTGGCGTTCGCGTACTTCTTCGAGTTCGCCGACATCAACACCTTCGCCATCACCGCGCCCAAGGTGCGCGAGCTCTGGGACTCGGACGTCAATCACATCGCCTACGTGACGTCGCTTTCGTTCGTGGGCATGTTCATCGGTTCGGTCGTGGCCGGGGGGTTGGCCGACCGACTCGGCCGCAAGAGGGCCCTGACGCTGACCACGACGTGGTTCTCCGTGTGGTCGCTGGCGACGGTGTTCGCCTGGGACATGCTCTCGATGGGCGTTTTCCGCATCCTCACCAGCGCAGGCCTGTCGGCGATGACCGTGGTCGCCGTCGTCTACATCAACGAGTTCTTCCCGCGTGCCAAGCGGGGCAAGTTCCAGGCCTACGTCATCGTGATCGGCATCTGCGGCACGCCGGTCACGAACCTGATCGCCTCGCTGCTGGTGCCCCTCGGGGAGCAGACCTGGCGCCTGGTCTACGTGTGGGGCGCCTTGGGCGTGCTCTTCCTGGTGTTCCTGCGCAAGCTGGTCGAATCGCCGCAGTGGCTGGAATCCTGCGGCCGCCATGAGGAAGCCGAGACGGCGCTGCAGAGCCTGGAGACCAGGGCCGTCGCGGAGCACGGAGAGCTTCCCGCCGCGGAGGCACCGGTCGAGCGGGCTCCCGCCCCCAAGCCCGGGCTGAGCCTGTTCAAGGACCGCAAGTTCCTCCTGCCGACCATTCTGCTGTCGGTGCTGTGGATCACCCAGACCATCGGCTTCTTCGGCTTCTCCTCCTGGGCTCCCACGCTGCTGGCCGCCGAGGGCGTCAGCGTCGAGAACTCCATATTCTTCGTGGCCCTGACGACCGTCGGCGCGCCCCTCGGCTCGTTCCTGGCGGCGCTGGTCACAGATCGGTTCGAGCGCAAGTGGTGCCTGGTGGTGTTCGGCCTGATCATCGCCGGATCCGGTCTGATGTACGGGTTGACCTTCGTGCCCGTGCTGGTCATCGTCTTCGGCTTCATGGTCAACCTGTTCGAGCGCGGCTACACCGCTCTGGCCTACGCGTATTCGCCCGAACTCTTCGACACCAACGGCCGTTCGCTGGGCACCTCGATCTCCTACGGGATCGGCCGGTTGTCCAACGCCATCGGCCCATTGATCATCGCCGGTTTGTACAGCGGTTACGGGTACCAGACCGTCTTCTACTTCATCGCGGGTACCTGGGTCGTGGGCGTGCTCGCCCTGGCTCTCTTCGGCCCGGCCACCCGCAAGATCCGCTTGCGGGCCGCGGCCGCGTCTTCGGAACCCGAGCTCGCCGCCGACCGCTGACTCCGCCCGAGGAGGACATCATGAGTTCCAACGCCTTACCGGAGAACCTCACCACCCTCAAGCGCATGGTCGCCGACACGCCCACGCGCCCGCCGCTGGGCGACATCGCTCATATCGGGCACGCCCAGCTGTTCACCCCGTGTCCAGTGGAGACCGTCGCGTTCTTCACCGACTTCCTCGGCCTGACCGTCGTCGAACGCGATGGCGATCACACGTATCTGCGCACCTGGGACGATTACGAGCACCATAGCCTCGTAGTCACGGGCCGCGAGCAGCCCGGGATCGGGCGGACCGCGCTGCGCTGCTCCTCGACCGAGGCACTGGATCGGCGGAAGGAGGCGGTGCAGGCCGCGGGCCTCAGCGGGCAGTGGGTGGAGGACGAACCCGGCATCGGACCGCTGTGGGTGACCGCTGACCCCGACGGTCACGAGATCGCGCTCTACCACGAAACCTCGTGGTACGAAGCCACGGTCGGCCAGGCCCCGGAGCTGAAGAACCAGCCGCAGGCCAAGCCCGGCCACGGTGTCGGTGTCCGCAGGCTCGATCACATCAACTACCTCGCCGCGGACGTGGCGAGGTCCAGCGGGTTCGTCATCGATGCGCTCGGTGCGCGTCCGACCGAGCAGATCCGGCTCGACAGCGGCAGGATCGGGGGCCGCTGGCAGACCTTCACCCAGAAGTCCTACGACCTCGTCTACACCGAGGACTGGACCGGATCTGCGGGGCGGCTGCACCATCTGGCCTTCGCCACCGACACTCGCGAGGACATCCTCCGCGCGGCCGATCTCGCCATCGACACCGGAGTCTTCATCGAGACCGGCCCGCACAAGCACGCGATCCAGCAGACCTTCTTCCTCTACGTCTACGAACCGGGCGGCAACCGCATCGAGCTGTGCAACCCGTTGACCCGGTTGGTGCTGGCTCCTGACTGGCCGCTGATCACCTGGACCGAGCAGGAGCGCAAGAAGGGGCAGGCCTGGGGCTTGCAGACGATCGAGTCCTTCCACACCCACGGCACCCCGCCCGTCGACTAGCGATGCTCGGGAACCGGTGCGGTCGCCGGTACCCGAGCGACTTCCGCGTGGCTCGCGACCCTTGAGCACGCCGGCGGCGCCACGGGGGCCTGAGTCAGCGGCTCCGCCGGTCGACCCGCCCGTCCGTGGATTCGAGCTTTCCCAGTCAGGATTCTCAGATTGAGGACACGCCCATGTCTCGTCCCCCTATTCCACCCGCGTTGGCGTCCGAATCTTCCGATCTGGCCCGCAGGCGACTGATCGTCATCGCGGTGTGCTGGGCCCTGGTGCTGCTCGACGGTATCGACACCTTCATCTACGGTGCGGTGCTGCCCGAGATGATCGGTGGCGGCCATCTCGGTCTCACCGATGCCACTGCGGGCAACATCGGCAGCTACACCACGTTCGGCATGCTCGTCGGCACGATCCTTTCCGGCACGGTCACCCGCTGGGTCGGTCGGCGCCCGGCCGTGTTCGCCTCGGTAGGACTGTTCACAGTGGCCACACTCGGCTGCGGTGTGTCGACCGGCGCGGGCATGTTCGGGTTCTTCCGCCTGCTGTGCGGTTTCGGACTCGGTGCGCTGCTGCCGATCGCGATCGCCTACGGGATGGAGTTCTCGACCGGCCGCAGAAAGGCGCTGGCGACCGGCATCATCATGACCGCGCACCAGACGGGCGGCGCGATCGCTCCGCTCATCGCCCTCGGCCTGATCGACTCCGCCGGCTGGCGATCGGTGTTCATCGCCAGCGCGGTCCCCGCAGTGGTCCTGCTGCCCATTGCGATTCGGCTGCTTCCGGAATCGCCGGCCATCCTGGCGGCCCGAGGCCGACACGAGGAATCCGAAGCCGCCGCAGCGGGCTATGGGCTCGACCCCATTGCGCGCCCACCTGAGCGCCCCGACCGGTGGGAGAGCATGAAGGCGCTCTTCCGGGATCGGCAGTGGTCGACCACCCTGCTCTTCTGGCTGACCTCCTTCGCCGGTCTGATGCTCGTCTACGGTGTCGGGCAGTGGCTTCCGAAGATCATGGGTGATCTCGGCTACGAGACCGGTGACTCGCTGCTGTTCTCCACCGTGCTCAACCTCGGCGGCATCGTCGGAATGCTCGTGGCGGGACGATTGGCCGATGCGGTGGGGCCGCGCCGGATCGTCGTCCTCTGGTTCACGTTGACCGCGGCGTTCGTCTACATGCTGGGCACGCATCTTCCGGTCGCGGTGCTCTACGTCGTGGTGTTCTTCGCCGGGTTGCTGCTGTTCAGCGGTCAGACCATGGTCTACGCCACCGTCGGGACCCATCACGCATCGAGCGACCGGGACACCGCGTTGGGCTGGGTAGCGGGAATGGGCAGGTTCGGTGCCGTCTTCGGGCCCTGGCTCGGTGGCGCGCTGCTGGCGGCCGGACACGCCGACTACGGCTTCGCCGCTTTCGCGGCGACCGGGTTGTTCGGTGCCGTGATGATGGCCCTGGCGACGCTGACGATCTGGCTGCGGCGGAGCGCGGTCTGAGTCGATCGAAGGTTGAGCGGCCACTCCGGCAAATTATTGTGAGCAATATTGTTCACAATCTCTGGGGTGTCGGGCGTGCGGAGACTAACGTCGAGTGGCGACCCGAGGAACCCGGGTCGTACTCGACGTGTCGCGGGAGGAAGTTGTGCGCGTAGCGGTTCTCGGGATGGGAGAGGCCGGGCGGCTCTACGCCGCGGACCTGGCCGCGGCCGGGCACTCGGTGGTGGCCTTCGACCCGGCGGACGTGCCGTTCCCGGACGGTGTCGAACGCGCCGAGTCCGCGTCGCGGGCCGCTGCGGAGGCCGGGCTTGTGGTTTCGTTGACCGGAGCACGGTTCGCCGAGGACGTCGCTCGGCAGGTCGCCTTGGCGGGAGGCGAAGGCTGCTTCGCCGACTTCAACAGTGCCGGAGTGGAGACCAAGCGCGCGGTGGCCGCTGCCCTGCCCGGCAAGGAGATCGCCGATGTGGCGGTGCTCGCCCCGGTCCCGCGCGCCGGAGCGCGCACACCGCTCGTCGTGTCCGGTCCCGGTGCGGCGAAGGTGGCCGAGGTGTTCGGCACGGCGGGTGCCTCGGTGGAGGTGCTCGATGCCGAGATCGGCGCCGCCGCGGGGCGCAAGCTGCTGCGCAGCGCGTTCATGAAGGGCCTCGCCGCCACCGTGATCGAATCGGTCTCCGCCGCCGAGGTCGCTGGTAGCGAGCGATGGCTGCGCGACCAAATCGCGGGGGAGCTGGGTAGCGCCGAGCTGGTCGATCGGCTCATCGACGGGAGCAGGCAGCACGCCGCGCGCCGGGTGCACGAGATGCAGGACTGCCGATCGTACCTGGACGAGCTCGGTGCCGATACCGACATCTGCGATGCGACCACCTCCTGGCTGCAGCGACTGGTCGGCGGAGCGGCCGCGGGCTGAGCGGTCACCCCGCACGCTTTGCGCAGGTGACCTGGGGGCTCCCCTCCGCCGGGCGGAGGACGGCTGGGGTCGTCGTGTACGTGCCCGTTAGGATTGATGCACAAAATTGTTAGCAATCTCGTACGGGGTAGGGCAGTGACGACAGCGAAGCGGGACGACGATCAGCCGACCGACCAAGTGCCGGTGGTCGACGTGATCCGCGAGGCCATCACCCGGGGCGAGTTCGCGCCCAATCAGCGCTTGGTGGAGGCCGAGCTCTCCGAGCAGGTGGGTGCCAGCCGCGCGGCGGTGCGCAACGCTTTGGTGCAGCTGACTACCGAAGGCCTGGTCGAGCGCATCCAGAACCGAGGCGCGCGGGTGCGTGCGGTCTCGCTCCAGGAAGCCATCGAGATCACCGAGGTCCGCATGGTGGTCGAGGGGCTGTGCGCGGCGCGAGCCGCCGAACGCGCCACGGAGGAGGACAAGGACGACCTGCGCGACATCGGCGAGCAGATGCGGACCGCGGTCTCCGGCGGCGACGTCTGGGGCTATTCCGAGCTGAACAAACGCCTGCACGCCCTCGTGCTGCGGGTCAGCGGGCAGCAGACGGCGCACGAGGTGCTCAGCAGGCTGCGCGGACAGAACGTGCGTCACCAGTTCCGGCTGGCCATGCACCCGGGGCGGCCCAGCGTGTCGTTGCCGCAGCACCTGGCCATCATCGAGGCGATCTGCGATGCCGACCCGGCGGCGGCCGAGCAGGCGATGCGCGAGCACCTGCACAGCGTGATCGACGCCCTGCCCGAGGTGGACAAGACGGGCTCGACCATCTGAGAGGTTCACTGAGAAACCACCGGGTCTCGGGCCGTTCGGCTCGGGTCCCGGCGGTTTCGCGCATCAGGAGCGGTATCCGGTCACCTGTCCGATCCATCGGATGAACGCGCCCGCGTCCTCGTTCGTGGCGTGCCCGGCATCCCAGTACATCGCCGCGTCCACGTCGTCGCCGAGCTGGCGCAGCTGCGCGGCGAGGTTTCCGACGATGGTGAGCGCGGTGTCGGTGTCCTCGGTGCCCACTCGAACCCACCAGTGCCGGGCCCGCCCCGGGTTGGCCTCGGCCAGGAACGGCATCGGGTTCATCAGCCGTAGCGTTGCCGGCAGGTCGCCGGCGAGATGATCCCCGCCGGTGTGGCGCAGGCTGTACTGCGTGAAGTGCCGGGCCTCGGTGGTCCCGGCGCCGAACAGGTTGTTCTCCGGGCTGGAGATGTCGAACGCGTCGAAGGCCGGCGCGGACTTCTTCCGCGCACCCGCGTGCTCGAGGTACTCCTGCCACCCGAACTCGGCTTGCCCGCCGGAGTAGCGGATCCGCGGGTGCTCGGCCAGGTAGTCGGCGCGGTCGGCCTCGGACAGTCGGCCGAGGTAGGCGCTCGCGGCAGGCCGCAGGTAAGTGCGCAGCAGGTGCTCGTCGTAGTTGTGCGCGGTGATCCTGCCGTGCTCGTCGTGCAGCCCGAGCGATGCCTGGTAGCCGGTGAAAGCTGCGGCCAGTTCGCGGGAAACGGTCCGATCCACGAGTTCGCCCGAGGAGAGCGGGTTTCCGCCCCAGTTCCACTCGTAGGCCATGTCGGCGTGCTCGAGATCGGTGATCGGGCACCAGTCACCACTGGCGAAGACGGCATCGCTCGCATCGGCCGCACCGATCTCGTCGAGATGACGGCGGTATGGCCCGCTGTCGCCGGTCGCGCCGAGCAGGGCCGACAGCGCTCCGCCCGCGCTGGTCCCGGAGGTGACGATGCGCTCGACATCGCCGGGGATGCGCCCGTGGTTGTAGCGCACGTAGCGCACGGCTGCTTTGAGATCCACGATCGCCGCCGGCGCGACGCCGTAGTAGGTGCCGTCGGCAGCGACCAGGGTGCGCCCCCTTGCCCCGGGCTCGACGACCACATACCCCGCGGCCAGTGCGAGCTCGGGATTGCTCACCCGCTGGCCGCCGGAAGGCCCGCCGGCTTCGGGTGGCGGAGCACCCGCCGGTCCACCACCACCGATCCCAGTCGCGTCCGCCACCGAGGACGGCATGTAACCGCCGACGGCGTTGGCCAGCAGAACAGGCGCGCGGGTCGCGTCGACCGGATTTCCGTTGATGCGCACCGGGACGCTGACGTTGAGGCACTGGTACTTCGCGTCGACCGGATCGGCGACGTAGGTGACCGCCCGGTAGAAGTGGTACACCACCGTCCGATCGCCCTCGTCGGTGGTGATCGTCGTGGTGAGCTCGTCGTAGTTCTTGGGATCGAAGCGGAGGTCTTCGGGTGCGGCCGAGGCCCGCTGCCGGGCTCCGAGGCCGAGCGCCGGTAGCGCGGCGGCAGCGGCCATCCCTCCGAGCACGGTTCTGCGGTGCATCGCGCTCTCCTTCTCCAGCGGGATTGCGGACACGACCAAGTGAATCGAACGAACCTGGGAATTCACTGGGAGAAGTGATCGAATCCCGTCAGCCGGAGTCGCGCTGTCGGCGATGTCGCGTCACACCAGCACTGGTGGACGACCGGCCGGGCGCGAGCACCTCCGCGCCCGGCCGGGGCGTGGGTGGACGACGTGATGAACTGCCGTCCGCGCAGCGTCGTTCCTCGGACGGCGCGCAGGCTCGCGCCGTCGTCGGCCAACGGCAGCGGGAAACGAGCGGTGTGGTCGACGAGAACGCCGGCAAGCGCCATCTGCGCGAGAGCTCGGAAACCGGGCACTTCCGGACCCTCGAAGACGAGCACGGGCTAATTCGTCGACGCGCTCCGCAACGAGATCTCACGACCCACCCAGAGGCGCCGATGCGACCCGGTGTCCACACAGGACGTCCGGGTCACTGGCCGCCCTTCTGCACGTAGGAGCGCACGAAGGTCTCCGGCTCGTCCTCCAGCACGTCGTCGATCTCGTCCAGGAGATCATCGGTCTGCTCGTCCAGTTCCTCGCGACGCTGCTGCACCGACGTGCTCGGTGCTGGTGCCGGTTCGTCATCGCCTTCCGGCGGTGTGCGCGGTCGCTCCTGGTGCATCCTCGACTCCTCTCGCGTCGTGCGCGCTTCGGGAGAGCGCGGCCGGGTGCGAACGAGCGTCGGCGGTCAGCTCGTGGCCCTGCCGCGGAGAAGTTCGCGGCGCTCCTGCTCGCCCATGCCGCCCCACACGCCGTAGGGTTCGTGCGCGTTCAACGCGTGCTCCCGGCATTGCGACATGACCGGACAGCGCCGGCACACCGCCTTGGCCCGGCGCTCCCGTTCGGCGCGCTTCTCGCCGCCTCGTTCTCCGGGTGGAAGAAGCGATTGGTCCGAAGATCCTTGCACGCCGCCTTCAGCTGCCGGCGCCAGAAGTCGCTGTCGGGCTTGGGAAGCTTGCGGGTCGCGGTCATGTTCACCTCCTGTCCGGGGCTGATCAGCGGGCTTCCCGTGTCATACCCGGGTGGATGGCGATGCACACGCGATGTGGTGAAGGCAATTCGGAGGGTTCGAAGTTCGCGTCCAGCCGTACCGCGGCGCTTCTGCGGAAAGCGCGCGTGGCGAATTCCTTTGCGAGAGCAGGGCGAATCGGGAATTCGCGGCTGCGGTGACCGTGGTTCGCGTTGCGCGCTCAGCGGCCGGAGAGGTGAGCGCGCTCGGGTTCGCGGCGCATCCGGTCGGACTCGGACGTGCGTCCGGCGGGAGCGGGTGGCGCGCCGCGTGCTGTCAGCCTGCCGTGCCGGCCCTGCCGGCCGTGGTGGCCGTGGTGGCCTCCTCGGCTTCGCCCGCCGGGTGCAGCCAGCTCATCCGCACCGTGGTGCCGGTCTGGGCGGCGGTCACCGCGGTCTCGTCGGCGAGCCTGCGGATCAGGGGAAGGCCCCGCTTGCGTTGCTGATCGCCCTGGTGCGCGGGGACCCAGTTTCCGTGATCGGTGACCGTCACCTGAACACGATCGGCCAAGTGGACGGCTTCGACGTCCAGCGGCCCGGACGAGCCCTCGTAGGCGTGTTCGACGGCGTTCGCCATCGCCTCGTAGGCGGCGAGCGCCAGCGACTCGGTGACGATAGCGCGGAGGCCGGTCGCACGAGCCCACTCGACGAGCTCGTCGCGCAGAACCGGCAAGCAGCGCGCTGAGGCGGGTGCGGCCTGGCGATGCAAGCGGTCGGTCTTCCCCGGGGGATTCGCTTCCGGCCCGCCTTGGTGAGCGGATGCCATAGAACTTCCTTACGAGTCTTGCCGCACTCCTGGTATCGGCCGGAATGTCCGATTACGACTCGACTGCACCCGTCAGGGCATTGGCGCGGTCGGAGAACACGTCGATCTCCTGGTCCAGCCCCATGAGCTGAATCGGGCGCAGCGTTGCCGCGTTGTTGGCCACCACCCGGAAGCGCATGCCCGCTCGCTCGCCGTTGCGGTGGATACGTGCCAGCGTGGCCAGTCCCGCCGAGGACAGGAACGACACGGCGGTGATGTCGAGGACGAGAACGTCGGGGCCGTCGTCGATCGCCTGGTTCAGGACCGCTTCCAGCTGAGGCGCGTTGACCAGCTCGACCTCACCGGTCGCCGTGACGAACAGCGTGCGACCGGACCACTCGCTGAGCGTGCTGAACTGCGTGTGAGGCTGGCCGATGTCCGTAGTCATGGCCCCATGATGGGCGCCTGCCGCCGTTCTGCAAAGACGGATCGCCTCCATCCCGCTATGCTTGCGAACATGCATCCTTCCGCGGACGCATCCGCAGAGGATCGTTTGCGACGCATCGAACCGGTCACGGACACCTCGCTGGCACATCTGGACATCAACCACCTCTTGCGGGAGATCCTGGCCAGGGTGCGGGACGTGCTCGAAGTGGACATCGCGACGGTGCTGCTTCTCGAGTCCGGCGGTGAGGAGCTGATCGCCACCGCTGCGGTCGGCATGGACGAGCACCTGCAACAGGGCGTTCGGATGCCGGTGGATCACGGCTTCGCGGGTACCGTGCTCGCCGGGGGGAGCGCACTCGCCTTCGACGACATCGGCGACTCCGTGTTGCTCAGCAGCGCGCTGCAGGAGCGGGGAATCCGATCGCTCGCGGGTGCTCCGATGGTGGTCGATGGCGAGACGATCGGCGTGCTCTGCGTCGGGGTCTGCGGCCCGCGCGGTTTTTCCGATCGCGATGCGCAATTGGTGCAGATCGCCGCCGATCGCGTCGCTGCGACGTACCAGGCGGGATCGTCCCGGGCCGAACGGATCGCGGCGACCGTGCTGCAGCACAGCCTCCTGCCCGGCAAGCTCCCCACGATCCCGGACGTGTCGATCGACGGGCGCTACGTCGCCGGCGCCGACCGGGGAGTCGGAGGTGACTGGTACGACGTCTTCGAGCTGCCGTCCGGCTCGATCGGGATCGTGATGGGCGATGTGGCCGGCCACGGACTGCTGGCCGCCGTGGTGATGGGACGCTTGCGCAGCGCGTTGCGCGCGTACGCGCTGGACGAGGAAGACCCGGCGCGCGTGCTGCACAAGCTCGACCGCAAGGTCACCCACTTCGAACCCGACGCGATGGCCACCGTCGCCTACAGCATCTACGACCCGCGCACCGCTCGGCTGACGACGTCCTTGGCGGGCCACGTGCCTCCCGTGCTGGCTCCGGCGGGCGGGCGGGGCAAGCTCGTCCAGGTCCCGGTCGACCCGCCGATCGGGGTCCAGGTCTCGCAGCGGCGACGCAGCACGGTCGACGTGGACCTCGCCGCGGGGTCGACGATCTGCTTCTTCACCGATGGCCTCGTCGAACGGCGTGAACAACACATCGATGCCGGGTTCGACGCGCTCTGCGAAGTGGTCGCTCCCGGCCCGGCTCACGAAGTGTGCACCGCGGTCATGGGCGAACTCGTCACCGCGACGCCCTCCACGGAGGACATCGCCTTCTTGGCCCTGAGCAGGCACGAATCGCAATGAGGTCAGCTCCCCAGCGCGACCTCGTCGCGCACTTCCTCCTGTGACTGGTAGGTCCGGTTCGGGAGGATGCGCAACGCGCGCAACGCCTCGTCGCCAAGGCCCTCCTGCTCGGCGACGTGCACGAGGTCGGCCTTGCTGATCGGGTAGTCCAGGTTCGGCAGGAAGGGCTCGACCTGCTCGGGGTCGGGAGGATTGGTCATCGCATTCGCCTCGTTCGCAGCGGTTGTCCGGTTTCCTCGTGAGGCCTTCCCGGCCCGAGCCGCGCTCAATCGCCCCTTTGGTCCTGAACCGGCGCGGATCAGTGGTCAGCAGCGAGTCGGCCAGGTCGTTCCCCGGCTGCCGAGTCGTGATGCGCAGCGCGGTGGTCCAGCACCGAGGTCCCGCCCGAGTAGTTGAGCGGGTTGGTGCCGTTCCCGCCAGGTCCCCGGCGGTCGGGGTGAAGACCGTCGTGCCGACGCTCGCGCAGTTGTCGGATCCCGGCGGCAGCCCGGCGTTGACCATGCGTCCCAGGAGTCGCTCGGCGCGGGTCAACGGGGATCGGAGGATCCGATGTGGACGGTCTGTCATCGCGAAACATTGCCGGCCGCACGCGACGTGGCGGGCATTGCCGCGCCCGCTCCGCGCGCAACGCGCCCGTCCGTCCGGATCCACCAAGAGGCCCCTCAGCCCGGTGGGCGATCTCGAAGAGTGCTGTCCCCGCCGTCCCACCGCTTCGCTTGGTAAAGCAGCTGGAGTCCTTCGCCGTCGACCCTCGGCCTGGCACGTCCGGGTTGCGGATGGCGCCGGAGCAGCTGCTGGCCGCAGTGCGTCGGCGGATGAGCGAGGCTCGGCGCCAGTTCGCGTCCACGCCCCGTCGAGGTGGCCGTCAGGGCCGCTAGCGGCGCGCCCGCGCGCCCGTTCGGGGCGTTGTTCGCGCCGGTCTCCCGGTCGTGCGGTCTCGCTCATCCGGAAACCTCCCTCGCCCGGTCGAAGCGGGGTGCTTCCGCGGCGAGCGAGGCCCCAACCGCACGGGCCGCACCACGGCGCGGTGCGCGGAGCGAGCGCGGTTCCGCCGCTCGGCGACGCGTCGCCCGGCTCCGCGCTCCGCGGGCCGTCGCACGTTCAGCTGCGGCGCACGGTCTCCGCGGTGAGCGCCTCGGACTCGTGACGTTTCCGGATGCGCCCGAAGATCAGAATGGTGACCGAATGGGCGATGGCCAGCACCAGCAGCAACACGCCCATCCTGCCCACCACCGTCTGGAGCCCACCGCCCAAGTCCATCGGCAGGATCGCGATCAGCGCGACCAGGCCGAGCGCGGCGAGGTGGAACACCACGGTGACCAGCTGGTTCAACGGCCCTGCGTTATCGCCCAGCTCGCGCAGGTAGGCGGTTCCGCTGCGCCGCAGCAGGTGGCCGTCGAGGGCGACCAGCAGAGCTCCGACGGTCAGGAACGTCAACAGCGAGGACATCGTCCGCCTCCTTTCCACGCCCGTGGCCCTACCCGGAGATCGACGATCACCAAACGCCCGTCCATCGAACGCACCAGCGCGGTGCGCTCGTGGCCCGGAGCGGAATCGGAACGCCGTCTTGTTCGGGCGCGTCCACCGGCGACGCGCCGCGCGCGGTGTCCCCGGTGGTTCTGCCGGACCGGCCGCATGCATCCTGTTGGTGCCCGAGAAGATCAGGCGCGGGAACGAGCGCCTGCCGACGCAGGAGGACAGTGTGAGCACCGAAGGCGAGCGCCCGGAGATCGACCTCTCGCGGGATCCGAACCCCGGCGTTCCCGACCACGCCGCACCCGAGGGCGCCGAGGTGGACCCCCTCATCGACCTCTCCCGCGACCCGAACCCGGGCAAAGCGGACCACGCCAAGCCCGGCGAAGAGGACTGAGGACCGCGTCGGCGTGCCGGGTTCCGGCCCGCGGCAGCGCTCGCCGGGGCGCCCGGCACGTCGAACGGGAGCCCGCAGCGAACCACCGGCAGGTCATCACGTCTCCCCGGTGATGCTCGACGTCCCCCGCCACTCCGGCCGGATCACCCGGTCAGCGCGACTCCAGTGCGTTTCCGGACAGCGCGAGTTGGCGGCTCTGCGCGACGAGACGTCCTCGCGAGTCGTAGACCGCGGCGTCCTCGTTGAACCAGCCGTCCTGGCTCACCGCGTCGCAGCTGGTGTAGCCGGCGACCGGTCCCGGTGCCGGTAGTGCGCGCAGCTGGTAGGTCAGCTCCACGGTGGGGCACCAGCCGGTGTGGCCGAGCCCGAAGACCGTCGGCGGGAGCAGGTCGACGGCCACGATCAGCGACAGCGGGTCGAAGTCGGTGCCGTCGGTGAGTTCCATCCAGCCGCGGACCCGATCCTCCGCGGAGGTCTCACCGCGCAGGAACGCGGTGGACTGCGGGTCGAGCCGGAGGTTGAGGTGGTCGAGCAGGCCGCCGTCAACGGGCGGCCGGTGGTCGTCGCACTCGTCGAGCGGCTTGATCGGCGGCTGCTGCGCCGCCTCCCACTCGTGCGCCGCGTCGCTGATCTCACCCGCGGTCACGGTGGCCTCGATGCAGGACTTGCCGCCCTGCACCAGACGGGCGTGCACGGTGGAGAACAGGCGTCCGCGCTTGACCCGTTCGGTGCGCAGTTCGACCTCGCCGATCTCCGGCGAGCGCAGGAAGTGCGCGCTGACGGCCAGCGGGTGCGTCCGGTCAGCGGTGGCCAGCGCCGCCTTGGTGAGCAGCGCCATCATGTAGCCGCCGTGCGGGTTCTTCCCGATCGACCACTCGCGGTCCAACGTGGACGAGTGCACACCGTCGCGGACGGCCGTCACGGCCGTTGCCTCGGCAAAAGAGCGCATTCCCGCACATTACCTGCTCGATCTGGTTCCGGAATACGCGTTGAACGCGTCGGGTGCGGGAGCTTGCGAAGGATCAGCCGATGCTGTGATCTGGGTTACGTTCCGGTTCGATCGCTGACGAAGGAGACTGGGATGAGCAGATTGCGGTTCGGCGTCTTCCTCGCGCCCTTCCATCCAGCGGGACAGAACCCGACGCTGGCGATGCAGCGCGACCTCCGGCTGATGGAACACCTGGACTACCTCGGGTTCGACGAGGCGTGGATCGGCGAGCACCACTCCGCGGGCAGCGAGATCATCGCCGCTCCCGAGATCTTCATAGCGGCGGCGGCCGAGCGCACCCGCAACATCAAGTTCGGCACCGGCGTGACCTCGGTCAGCTACCACAACCCGCTGTGGGTGGCCGACCGGATGGTGATGCTGGACCACCTCACCAGAGGTCGTTCGATGCTCGGGGTCGGGCCCGGCTCGCTGCCCACGGACTCCGCGATGATCGGACTCAACCCCACAGACACGCGCGAACTGCTCGACCTCAACTTCGACATCATCATGCGCTTGCTGGCGGGGGAGACGGTCACCGAGCACACGCCGACGCACAAGCTCGTGGACGCGCGGTTGCAGCTGCGGCCCTACACCGAGCCCCGCTTCGACGTCGCCGTGGCCGCCGTCGCCTCGCCGACCGGTCCGCGCCTGGCCGGGCGGCACGGCACCGGGCTGCTGTCCATCGGCGCCACGCTGACCCAGGAGGGCTTCGACGCGCTGGCCCACCACTGGAGCGTGGTCGAGGAGCGAGCCGCGCACCACGAGCAGCCCGCGCCGGATCGCTCCGGATGGCGGCTGGTCGGTCTCATGCACATCGCCGAGACCAGGGAACAGGCCTACCAGGACGTCGAGCACGGCATCGAGCAGTGGTTCTCCTACTTCCAGAAGGTGGCCGCGTTCCCGCAGATGGCGGTGGACGGGTCGAACATCCGCGAGATGATCGATTTCATCAACGAGGCCGGAATCGGTGCGATCGGCACCCCCGAGGACGCACGTGCGCAGGTGCAGCGGCTCGCCGACCAGTCCGGCGGCTTCGGCGCGATGCTGCTGCTGGCCCACGAGTGGGCCAACCCGGAAGCCACCAGGCGTTCCTACGAGCTCATCGCGCAGGACGTGATGCCGCACTTCCAGGGTTCCGGGCTGACCCACCACGAGTCGACGCTGCAGGCCAAGCAGCACGCGAGCGACACCCGCAGCGGCCACGCCGAACAACAACTGGCCGCCGTCGAGCGCATGACGGAGAAGTACGCCAAGGAAGTCGCCGACGGATGACGGCGGCGGAGCCCTGTGGCACAGCAGTGTGAATTGCGCCGGTTTCAACCTGCGAACGGGTGATCTCAGGTGGCTGGGCGTGCTGGGTGTCGTTACAACGATCGGCAGCTGATCAATTCACTCTTCAGCAGAACCAGGAGTGTTCCATGCCGAGGTCACGACACCGGGCGCCTTCCGTCCGCTTCCACCAGTGGGTCGTTTGGGCAGTGGCGGCGTTGGTGGTGGCCGCCGCGTTCGCCCTGGTCTCGTCGGTCACTGGAGGGTCCGTTCCGATCGTGTGGACCTTCCTGCTGCTCCTGCTGTGCTTCACGGCCGGTTCGCTCGCGAACTCGATGTTCCTGACGCGGTCGTCGCACGGGGGAGGGCAGATCGTCCTTCCGGCCGTGGACGAGCCCGAGGAGATCGAGCGGTTCGCGGAGTCGGAGCGGACGCGCAGGCCGCCTTGGCCCGGGCCGGGTCGTCCGCGCGGCCCGCGGACCGGAGCCGAAGTTCCGGCCTTCACATCGCCGAGCGAGATCGGCGGCAACGTCTCGGTCGCCGTGCTGATCTCGGGCAATGCCGGGGCCGATCCGACCGCCACCGACGTCGCGGGGTTCGGCCGCGCAGACCCCGACGAGGTGCGCGTCGTGGATGCCGTGCCGGTGCAGCAGACGTCCGCGGACCTGGCCGAGATCGAGACCGAAACCGTTGCGCGGATGGCGGAATCCGGCCCGTACCCGGGTTCGGTGCGGGCGAAGGCGAACGGCCAGTCGCCGGACAGCGCCTACCGGATCAAGGGCAACATCCGCTCCAAGCGGTACCACACGATGCAGTCGCCGTACTACGAGCGCACCAAGGCCGGGGTGTGGTTCCGCTCGGCCGCGGACGCCGAGCGAGCCGGTTTCTCCGCCTGGAACAGCCGCGCGAAGAACGCCTCCTGAGCAGCCCGAGCCGAGGTGCGAGCACGCGTGCCGCCGGACCGATTCGGCGGAAGCCGCGGGTCCTGCTTCCGCGTGCGGTAGGTCAGGCGGGGAGGAGCTCTTCGAGGGTTTCGACGATCTCGAAGGAGTTCGGGGTGGTCTGGGGGGAGAAGCGGGCGGCGACCGTGCCGTCGGTAGCGAGCAGGAACTTCTCGAAGTTCCAGCGGATGTCGCCGGTGTGCCCGTGCTCGTCGGTGGCCCGGGCGAGCTTCGCGTACAGCGGGTGCCGCCGTTTCCCGTTCACCTCGACCTTCTCGGTCAGCGGGAAGGTCACCCCGTACGTCGTGCTGCAGAACTCGGCGATCTGCTCGGGCGTGCCGGGTTCTTCGGCCGCGAACTGGTTGCACGGGACGCCGAGCACGGTGAACCCGCGTTCGGCGTAGGTCCGCTGGAGCTGCTCCAGTTCGCCGTACTGCTGGGTGAGACCGCACCTGGAGGCGACGTTGACGACGAGGACCACCTTGCCCCGGTGCTGGGCGAGGTTCGCGGGGCCGCCCTGGAGCGCGTCGATGGGAACGTCGAGGATGGACATGCGGGAGATCGTAGGCGTCCTCGCACCCGCTGCCCGTCGGCCGCCCCGCCCCGTCGAAATGATGCGGTTCTGGCGCAAGCCGCGACCGCGGCCGTGAGCAGCCGCTGAACCGACCGCATCGCCCCGGTGGACCGTGCTCCGAGGTCGGTGCGCTACATCCCGTGACCGCTGCGGTCGGCACGAGCGGATTCGACCCGCGTCCGCCGTCTCAGCCGGTGAACCAAGGTGACCCGCTCGGTACGGTGATATCACCGGCAGGTCAGCGAGCTCCGAGGGCTCGGCGGGAGGCTCTCTCCGGATCGTGCCCACCCCGACCTGTGGTGGCGGGGCGATCTTCCGCAGGACCCGTTCTGATCCACGATCGCCCGCACGTGCGATCCCGCGCGGGGCGGTTCGGAATTGTGCCGCTGGGGCCTACTGGCACCGCGGGCTTGCGGGGGTCTGCTCGTTGGCTCGATCTCGCACGCCGGGTCGGATGTCGCCTCGGGGCCAGGCCGTGGACACGTACCCCTGGCGGCGCGAGCCCGCCCTGCCTTCGCCCCGGGTTGTCGCGTTACCGCTCCGCAGGAAGACGCCTGCCCTGCCCGAGGTTCACCGCGCGGCCGCACTTCCGCCGGCTTCGGCCGCGAGCCGGTAGCCGCTGTCGCCTCCGGCACGCGTCCAGATGGTGTCTTCGCAGTTCAGCGCCTCGGCGGCCAGATCGCGCTTGCGGACCTTGTGCGTCGGTGTGCGGGGGAGGGAGCGGGCGATGCGGACGAACCGCGGGTACTGCTTGCGCGCGAGGTCGGGCTGGGAGTCCAGGAACTCCTCGAACGCCCGCGGGTCCGGGGCGCCGTCGCGGGGCACGATCGCGGCCATGATCTGGTCGCCGACGGCCGGATCCGGTATCGCGTACACGGCGGCCTCGACGACGTCCGGGTGCCGATTGAGCACCCGCTCGATCGGCCCGGTGCCGAGGTTCTCGCCGTCGACCCGCAGCCAATCCGACGAGCGACCGGCGAAGTAGCAGTAGCCGTTCGCGTCCCGATAGGCGAGGTCGCCGCTCCAGTACATGCCGCCGCGCATGCGCTGCTCGGTGGCTTCGGGATCGCCGTAGTAGCCCGCGAACTGCCCGGCTCCGGCGGTGTTGACCAGTTCTCCGGTGGCCTCGTCGGCGTTGACCGGGCGCCCGTCGGCGTCGAAGCGCGCTACCGGGCGCGGTTCCGCCGTTTCCGGGTCCAGAATGGACACACCGTCCGGAAGCAGGCCGAGCGATCCCGGAGGCCGATGCGGATCCGAGGAGATCGCCACGCCGCCCTCGGTGGAGCCGAACCCGTCGACGACGGTGCAGTCGAAGCGCTCGCCGAACCCGCTCACGTCTGGACCGGATCCCTCGTTCCCGTAGACGACGCGCAGCGGGTTGTCCCGGTCGTCCGCGCGTGGCGGTGTGGCCATCACGTACGACAGCGGCTTGCCGACGTAGTTGGCGTAGGTGGCGCCGAAACGCCGGATGTCGTCGATGAAAGCGGACGCGGAGAACCTGCGTCGCAGCGCTACCGCGGCGCCCGCCGCCAATCCGACCGACCAGCCGGCCATGATCGCGTTCGAGTGGAACAGCGGCATCGACAGGTAGGCCGTGTCCTCCGCGGACAGTCCGAATCGGCGAGCGAGCATGATCCCGGGTCCGGCGATCTTGGCGTGGGTGCATCGGACAGCCTTGGGTTCCCCGCTGGTCCCGGAGGTGAAGATCAGCATGAGCAGGTCATCGGGCTTGGCCGGTGCGACGTCGAGGTCGCCTCCGCGCGTGCTGAGGTCGGGCCACGACGGGTCGTCGATGCTGAGCACGCGGTCCGTGGCGATCTCGGTGTGCCGCAGGAGGTCGGCGTGCGCGCTCTCGGTGATGACCGCCTGGCAGTCCGAGAGCGCGACGTCCCGGGCCAGCCCGGCGGGGCTGCGGGAGGTGTTGAGCCCGACCACGACCGCGCCGCACAGCGAGGCCCCGCCGAGCAGGAACGCGAACTCCGGCACGTTGTCCAGCAGCAGCCCCACGTGGAAGGGCCGACCCGGCGAGCGCAGGTCGCGCAGCAGCGCGGCGTGCTCGGTGGATGCCCGCACCACCTGCGCCCAGGACCACTCGCACCCCTCGAACCGCAGTCCGGGGCGCTCGTCATCGGCCCGCGCCAGGAGGAGATCGGTAACGGTCTGCATCCACCCTCCCGTGGAACAGGTTCCTGCCTCTAGTGGGGTCCGATGCTGCGTTGAAGTGCTGTTGGTGCGGCCGAACACCGAGAAGGATGATAACAAGTTCTACTTCGGGAATCGAGGTCGCGGCGGCTCGATCACCCGAGTGCGTCCGGGACGGCGCGGAGATCATCCCGGAACTGCTCGTACGCGGCGTCGCGGTCCGATGCGCGTCGCCGGGGTGGCCGGCCAGGGCTGCGCCGAACCGCGAGCCCGGGCCTCGCCGCTGGACAGCCGGCTCGCGGGCGAGCGCGTCGTGCAAGGTCGCCGGCTCGCGCAGTTGTGCCCCGGGTGCGAACGAGCAGCTCGAGGCCGGGTCGAGCTCCGCGACGAGATCGGCCATCGTCAGAAGGGTGCGCCAGCCGGCGGCCTCGCCAGTCGCACCCAGGTGGCGGACTTCGGTCTCCAGGGGCGTGCTCAGCGGCGACCGCCGGACCGACCTGCCGCCGGTCTTCAGCGGCGCTGCCCGCTCGGATGCCCACGCGGCGAACGCCCTGTGCCGAGCGGGTCGCGTGCGTGGTGCCCTTCTGGGTTCTCCGGCGCGTCCGGAAGCTCGGGCGCCTCCGGCATCTCGGGATCCGGCGTCTCCGGTTTGTCCGGGCTCTCCGGTGCGCTCGGGACCGCGGGCTTGCTCGGCGGGGTCGGCACGTCCGGGCTGGCGGGTTCATCCGGTTTCTCCGGTTCGCCCGGGTCTCCCCGCCACCGTTCGACCGGGTCGAGTGGTCGTGTGCTCGGCATGATCCCTCCACCGCGGGTTCGTGGTGCCGATCGGCTACCCGTGCCCACCGGTTGGTCAATCGTGCTCGTTGCCGATCGCGGGACATCGGTCCTGCCCACGTCTCGCGCAGTGGGTCGCTGGTCGGCGCTCGGGGACCGTGCGCCGACATCACTCCTGTTCGCGCGAGGTGGTGTACTCGTGGATGTGCTGTGCTTCTTCCCAGTACTCGCTCGCGTGTCCCATAGCCGTGCCGAGGACCGCGGACACGCCTTCGAGGTCTCTGACCGCACGATCGAGAGCTTCGTGGGGGTGGTCGCGCAGCGCTTCCCGGTACAGGGCGTCTCGGTCCACCTCGTCGAGCTTGGTGCTCAACGCGTTCGCCAGGTCGTGCAACGAGCTCAGCACCCCGAGCAGCGCCGCGCCGAACGGAGGCCAATCGAGCTGGGCGAGGTCCGTGCTCGCGCAACTCCTGCCGGCGCGGTTGAGCGCCTCCCGGGCGGCGTACATGTCCTCGAGGGGATGTTGAGCCACGGCTCCTGCCTCTGCCAGGTCATTCGACGAAATGCGATCGTGGGCGGTTCGAACGGCATCGCCGCCGCTGCGCGTCCGGCTCACCGCCAGGTGAGTCGAACGGGCAGCGTGGTTGGTTCGCGGCTCCCGGCGTTCCTCTCTTCGTTCTACCGCACGGGGACTCATCGCGCAGCCGGTCGACCGCCGCTTTCGAACGAGGGTTCGGCAGCGGCGAGCACAGCGAAGATCCGGTTGGTGCGGGTTCGCTGGCGCGAGAGGGAGAAGGCACCGAGTCCGATGGAGGATCGTCGATCCTCTTTGAGGCGCTGGTCGTGGTGTACCCGCCGCTGGGGGCCTTGCGCCCACCGGGTCAGCTGTTCCCCGGTGCGGAGCGGACATGGGCAGCGGGCCGAGAACGGGGTCTTCGCGCTACCGGGGCCCGGGCCGGTTCACAGCTGCGGACGTTTTCCTGCGCTCCAACAGGAATGGATCTTGCCAGGTTGCTCTCGTGCCTGGCGCTCGCGTCGCAGGCGGTGTGGTCGAGTCGCAACGGCCCCCCGCGCACGAACGCGTCGGGAGCGAGGTGGCGACGGCACCGATCATGGAGACGCGGATGCCGCAGGAGATGCTCGGCCGGCGGTTGGCCCGACGACTGACGTGACTGGATCCGATCGAGGACAGGTCCCAACCCGTCCTGCGGAGCGTCCTTCGGAGCGCCATGCCGCTGCGGAGCTCGCTCGACGGAACGCGGCTCGGCGCCCGCGCGCCGGGGGTCGTCGAGGGCTGGCCAGGGTGAGCCACCGCGGCAGCGCTCGCGTCCTCCGGCGTGGCGGCTCACATCGGCGGTGAACTCAGCTGCGGGGCGGGCGCCCGGGTCAACCAGAGCGCTGCGCCTCGGGGCGCTGATGATTTCACGCCGACGAGGACCTGGCATCCGACGAGCTGAAGCGCGGGGAAGTGGGCGGCGAGCCCGTGCTGCTGCCCCGAAAGCGCTCCGGGCGCCCGGCGGCGAGCGGTGCGGTCCGCAGCCACGCCCGGGGGAGCGCTGGAGAAGGGCGGGCGATCAGGTGGGGGTGTGCCCGCTGCACGGGTTCGTGCTTCGAGATGGCCGGCGGCGACGTCGATGACGGTCCGGCGGTCTTCGGGCGGCCCAGCCACGAGGCTCGCGCGCACAACGGCCGAATCGTGCTGCGATGGTCGGGCGGTGAACAGCAGTGACGTGCGCGTGCGAGTCGGATTCGTCGCCCTCGGGTTCCGCTGCCTCCACACCCCTGTCCGCCGTGCTCGCGGGGCGCCGCTGGAGGCCCGGTAGGACGGCCACCGCTCGTCGCGTCTAGGTTCGCGATGCGGGCGAATTGCCGCGGGCTTCGGTCGCAGCAGCGACCTGGGCTGCTCCTGCACGTGCGGTGACATTTTCCGGCCAGCGTCAATCGTTGCGACCCAGAGCCTTCACGACGGCCGAAGTGCGGTCTCCGACGCCGAGTTTGGTGAAGATGTTGCTCAGGTGGTTCTTCACCGTGCGCTCCGAGATCCCCAATGAGCGCGCGATCTGCCGATTCGAGCAGCCGCGCGCCAAGTGATCGAGCACCTCCTTCTCCCGCTTCGTCAGCGGTGACAGCAACTCGGTCAACGCCGTCTCGGCGGGATCAGCAGGCCCATCGCCCTGCAGCATGTTGATCCGCAGCGAAACCAGCTGACCGATCTGGCTCATGACCTGGCGCATCGCGCGCGAGTGCTGGACGGCCTCGTGCAGCAGCGCGGTGATAGCCCGGTCCAGAGCTCGGTCAGGGGAACGGGCCATGAAAGCGCCTCCACTCGGCGGTTCGTCCGGGGCACCCTGCACCCGTCCATTCCTACATCTCATGTCGGCACAGGGTTCCGCGCGAACTACGGCCCGAATCTCGAATCCCTCGGAAGAGTAGGGAAATGCCCCCGCGTGGACCAGTGTCCAACTGCGGGACTAGTCCGGAAGTTGTGGGGCGAAATGTTCATGGCAACCGGTACTCGACTCGCCATAGCGTGGAAATCGTTCCGCACACCGACAGAACGGAGTTCTCGACGATGTCTGCTTTACCGAAGTCGTGCGAGGAATCATCGGAATTCCCGACGCAACTTCGGGGCGGGTTACCACTTTTCGGAACGGACGCGGAAACGGCGCTCGACGCGGTCCAGGGGAGGCTGCACACCGGGTGCCCGCCGGAGCGCAACCTCGCGACGTTCCTGACCACTACGATCGAACCGGAGGCCCAGCGGCTCTACAGCGCGTACCTGAACCACAACCTCGTCGACCGCGAGCAGTACCCGGAGGTCGACGCGTTGCTGCGCGAATGCGTTCGCATCATCGGCGAGATGTGGCATGCCGACACGAGCCGGGTCGTGGGCAGCGCGACCACCGGGTCGAGCGAGTCGGCGCTGCTGGCAGGCGCGTCGTTGCTGCGCGGCTGGCAAGAACGCACCGGGGATGCGCTGTCCAGCCCGAACCTCGTGATGGGCGCTGGCGCGCACGCCTGCTGGAAGAGGTTCTGCAAGCACTGGGGTGTTGAACCGCGCGTCGCTCCGGCCAGCACCGAGGGAACGACGCTCGGTCCCGAATCAGTCGAAAAACTCTGCGACGAAAGGACCATCGGTGTAGTTGGCATTCTGGGGTCCACTCTCGACGGACGCTATGAGCCGATCGCGGAGATCGCGGAGGAGTTGGACAGGATCGAGCAGCGGTCCGGGATCGACGTGCCCCTGCACGTCGACGCGGCCTCCGGCGGGTTCATCGCACCGTTCCTGGATCCCGAGCGTCTCTGGGACTTCAGCGTTCCGCGGGTGGTGTCGATCAACGCCTCGGGGCACAAGTCGGGAATGGTGCCGCCGGGCCTGGGGTGGCTGCTGTGGCGCGATCGGAGCAGGCGTCGTCCCGAACTGGGGATCCGGGTCAACTACCTGGGTGGCGACGACGCCCACTACGAGCTGACGTTCTCCAGGTCGGCGGCGCCCGTGGTGCTCCAGTACTACAACTTCGTGCGCTTCGGGTTCACCGGTTTCCGCGCTGTGCACGCGCGCTGCCGATCGCTGGCCCGCGAGCTGGCCAGCCGGCTTCGGGCCACGGGGCGGCTGCGGTTGCTCGGAGACGGTAGCGACCTACCGGTCGTCGCGGTTACCGCACAACCGCCGATCGGTCTGCGGGACCTGGCCAAGCACCTGGCCGAGCGCGGCTGGTCCGCGCCGGTCTACGCGCTGCCTCCGCACCTCGAGGACGTCGAGGTGATGCGAATCGTCGTACGCAACGACCTCACGTCCGTCGACGTGGACGACATCGCGACCGCTGTCGAGGAATTCATCGCCAGTGCGAACTGATCGGAAGAAGGAGATATTCATGCGTCCAGTCCGAATCGTCAGCAGGTTGACCGACCGCGAACCACCGCGCGATGGAACCGGCGTGCGCATCGCGCTGTTCCAGGGCGAGAACCCGTCCGGCACGACGGACGCGGTGACCGACAACTTGGCCAGGCTGGAGGAGGTGATCGCGCTGGCCGCCAGCTACGGCTGTCAGCTGTGCGCGTTCCCGGAATGCTTCAACACCGGCTACGCGCTCGACCGCGAGCAGTGCGAACAGCTCGCCGAACCGTGCGATGGACCGACCGTGCAGCTGGCGCGGAAGTTGTCCACCCGGTACGAGCTCGCGATCGTGCTGCCCTACGTCGAGCGGGCCGCCGACGGCGCGCTGCACGACTCGGTCGCGCTGGCCGTCGAAGGCGAGTTGCTGGCCAACTACCGCAAGACGCACCTCTACGGCGAGGCCGAGCGGGAGAACTTCACTCCGGGGCACGAATTCCCGCCGGTGGTCGAGGTGAACGGTCTCCCGGTCGGGCTGCTCAACTGCTACGAGTGCGAGTTCCCGCCCCTCTACCAGAGCCTGGTGGAGCGCGGAGCGCGGCTCATCGTCGGGCCGACCGCCGCCGACCGGCACTTCACGCTGCGCACCGGCGCTCCGACGCTGGTGGCCTACCCCGATGCCACCGAGCACATCATTCCCGCGATGGCAGCGGTGTGGCGGGTCTTCGTCGCCTACGTCAACCGGCGCGGCTGGGAGGTCTCGGATCGCGGGCAGTGGGAATACCGGGGGAACTCGGGAATCTGGGCCCCGGACGGCACGTCGGTGGTCAGCGCCGGACCGGAGGAGCGAGCCGTGGACTCGCTGCTGCTGGGTGACTGCCTGCCGAGCGCGGTGCCGCCGTTCAGCCCGGAAGGCGACCACTTGAGCGATTCCCGCATCCCCGTTTCCGAGGTGCTGCTACCGGCGGGCTGATTCAGGGGAGGTCTCAGTTCGGGATTGGTGTGGCGGAGCCGCACGGGGTGCTACCCGCACCGCACGCGGCTCCGCCACATCGCTGCAAGGCCCTTAGGGGTCCTTTCAGGATGCGGCGGAGCCGCTGTTTCAGGTGCGGGGCTCAGCTTGCGCCGCCGCGGGTTCTGACGCGTGGTGTGGCGAGGACAGCCGCGACGCCGCGTAGGCCGCTGCTCAAGGAGCGGATCCCGCAGCCACACGGCGCGTCAGGTTCCGCCACCCGCACCGCCACGCACACGGCAAACTGAAATGTCTCCTTAACCCCGAGCGTCGGCGGCCTCGGCCATCGGAACGAGGCGGACACCCGCGGAGGCGAACCGCTCGCGGATCGCCTCCGCGATCTCCACCGCGTTCGGCCGGTCGCCGTGCAGGCAGATCGTATCGGCGTCGACCTGCACGGGATTGCCGTCCGCGGAGCGCACCTCGCCGCGCAACACCGCCTCGGCCTGGTCCGCGCAGACTTGCGGCGACTTGGCCGCGGGGTCGGGCTCGATGATGATGTGGCCTTCATCGTTGTAGTCGAGATCGGCGAAGGCCTCGCGCACCACGGGAAAGCCGCGTTGGGCCAGGCGTTCGGACACCGGCCCGGCCAGCAGCACCACCCGCACGCCCGGAACCGCTGTCGCGAACGCTTCCACGACGGCCTCCGCGACCGCTTCGTCCTTGAACGTCAGGCCGTACAGCGCGCCGTGCGGCTTGACGTGGGCGAGCTGCTGGCCGCCGTGGGCGGCGATGGTCTGCAGGGCGCCGAACTGGTAGAGGCATGCCTGGGCGGCTTCGGACGGGCTCAGCGCCATGGCGCGCCTGCCGAAACCGGCGAGGTCGGGCAATCCCGGGTGCGCACCGATGGAGGTCTGCCCCTCGCGAGCCAGTTCAACCGACCGGGCCATCGTCGCCGGGTCGCCGGCGTGCCAGCCGCAGGCGATGTTCGCCGAGGTAACGAGGGGCAGCAGGCGGGCGTCATCACCGAGCCGCCAGCGCCCGAAGCTCTCCCCGGCATCAGCGTTGAGATCGACGAGAGTGCGCACGGATCACCTCCAGGTCGGGCGTCCACCGTAATTTTCGGTGTTGCCGTCCGCAGATCACTGAGCCTGCCTTCTCACCCAAAGGTGGTCGATTGGTGACCGACGCGCTGCGTCGAGCCGTCCAGCGGCGCATTCTCAACGGGCACTCGTCGGGGTATGCGGAGGTGCGCCGTGACCGCAATGGAGCTTCAGCTACCGCCCGCGCGGTATGAGTTCGGTGGTGACGAGTTCGTCTTCGTCGAGATCGACCGGGAGATGAGCCTGCAGGCCAATCTCAAGGCGATGGCGATCACCGGTGCGCTTCGCCGCGAGAACATCGATGGCGTCATCGACATCTGCCCCTCGAACGCCTCCTACCTGGTGCGGCTCGACCCGGACCGCTTGCACCCGGCCGATCTGGTCGAGGAGCTGCGCAGGCTGGAGCGCACGGCAGGCGTACTCGACAACGACGACGCCGTGCAGACGCGCATCGTCGACGTGCCGGTGCTCTTCGACGACCCGTGGACCCGCGAAACGCTCATGCGCTTCCGCGACCGGCACCAGGACCCCGAGGTCACCGACCTCGAATACGGCGCTCGCATCAACGGTTTCCCCGATGTGGGATCGATGATCGAGTCGATCACGGCGGCCCCGTTCCTCGTCACCATGCTCGGATTCGTACCGGGACTGCCGTTCTGCTACCAGATGGTCCCGCGCGAGAGGCAGATCGAAGTCCCCAAGTACGTGCGGCCGCGCACCGATACCCCGGAGCGCGCCTTCGGCTACGGGGGCGCCTTCGCCGTGGTCTACCCGGTGCGCGGTGCGGGCGGTTACCAGCTGTTCGGCATCGCCCCCGCGCCCGTGTTCGATCTCGCGCAGCGGTTGCCCGACTTCGCCGATGACATCGCGTTCCCGCGCCCGAGCGACATCCTGCGGTACCGGGCCATCGACCGCGATGAGTACGAGCGCACCCGCGAGGAGGTCGAGGCCGGTCGGTTCCGCTACCGCATCCGCGAGGCGGAACTGGTGCCCGGTGAGCTGCTGGCCGATCCGGATGCGGTCAACGCCCGGCTGTTGGAGGTGCTGTACCGGTGAACACGCTGAACGTGCGCAAGAGCGGGCTGTCCACGACCGTTCAGGACTCCGGGCGGGATGGCCAGTACGCCATCGGGATGCCGCCCTCCGGCGCCATGGACCAGTACTCGTTGGCCGTCGGGAACATGCTGGTGGGCAACCCGGACGGCGCCGCGGCGCTGGAAGCCACCTACATCGGGCCGGAACTGGAGTTCACCGACTCGCGCAGCGTGGCGGTGACCGGTGCCGACGTCGGCGTGACCGTCAACGACGAACCTGCGCAGACCTGGCAGACGCTGCGCCTGTCGGCCGGTGACGTGCTGGCCGTGCAGCAGGTGCGGGCTGGAGCCCGGCCCTACATCGCCATCAGCGGTGGGGTGGACGTGCCGCTGTACCTCGGATCGCGTTCGACCTACATGCTCACTGGTATCGGCGGTTTCGAGGGGCGCGCCCTGGCCGACGGCGATCGCGTCCCGCTCGGCGCACCGGAGTCCGCGGTTCCGCCCGCGGGAACCGAGGTCCCGGCGGAGCTGCGTCCGGAACTGCCGGATTCGACCGTGCTGCGCCTGGTCGTCGGGCTGTGCGCCTACCGGCTGACCGAGCGCGCGTTGGAATCGTTCCTGGACACCGAGTGGAAGGTGACCAAGGACGCCGACCGGGTCGGTTACCGGTTGCGCGGCGGGTCGCTGGAGTTCGTCGAACGCGAGCAGCCCTTCGGCGCGGGAAGCGATCAGGCCAACGTCGTCGACCTCGGGTATCCCGTCGGTTCCGTGCAGGTCCCGGGTGGTGACGAGCCGATCGTGCTGCTCAACGACGCGGTCACCGGCGGCGGTTACGCGACGATCGGCACGGTGATCTCGGTGGACCGGGACCGGATGGCGCAGGCCAGGACCGGCGGCAGCGTGCACTTCGAGCAGGTGGAGATCAACGCCGCGGTGGTGGCCCGGCAGGAACGGCGTGCACGTCTGGAGAAGGCGCGGGCGGCGGTCGCGACCGCCTGAGAACAGGGGGAGAGCACATGTCCACAGTGGATGCGCAGATGCCCGGTGTGTTCTACCGGCGCCCATCGCCCGACGCGGACCCCTTCATCGAACCGGGCAGTGTCGTGCAGGCCGGGCAGACCATCGGTCTCATCGAGGTGATGAAGACCTTCAACGAGGTCAAGGCCGAGAGGGACTGCCGCGTCGGCAGGATCCTGCTCGACGACGGCGACGAGGTCGACGTCGGCCAGACGATGTTCGAGGTCGATGAGGCATGACCGGACTGCAGCGGGTGCTCGTGGCCAACCGCGGCGAGATCGCCGTCCGGGTCATCCGAGCCTGTCACGTCGCCGGTCTCGAAGCCGTCGCGGTCTATTCCGACGCCGATGAGCACGCGCGCTGGGTGCGGATGGCCGACGACGCCGTGCACATCGGCCGCTCCGCCGCGCAGAAGTCCTATTTGGATTCGGACGCGCTGCTCAAAGCCGCGCGCACCGCCGAGGCCGACGCGGTGCACCCGGGCTACGGCTTCCTGTCCGAGAACGGTGCGTTCGCCAGGGCCATCGACGAGGCGGGCCTGGTCTTCATCGGGCCGCGCCCGTCGGTCTTGGAGCAGATGGGCGACAAGGCGGCCGCGCGCAGTGCCGCGACCGCGGCCGGCGTGCCGGTCGTCCCCGGTACGGACCCGATCGACAATCCCGAGGACGTGGCCCGACTGGCTCCGGAGATCGGGTTCCCGCTGCTGCTCAAGGCCTCCGCGGGCGGTGGCGGGCGCGGTATCCGGCCGGTTCGGGACGTCGACGAGCTGCTCGAGGTGCTGCCGACCGCGCAGGCGGAGGCGCGCTCGGCGTTCGGGGACCCGGCGATCTACCTCGAACGGGCGGTACCGCAGGCCCGCCACGTCGAGGTGCAAGTCCTCGCCGACGACCACGGCCACGCAGTGCACCTCTTCGAGCGGGACTGCTCCGTGCAGCGGCGCAGGCAGAAGCTCATCGAGGAGGCGCCCGCACCGGGTCTGCGCGAGGAGACCCGGAAGGCGCTCGCATCGGCGGCGGTGCGGCTGGCCGAGCACGTCGGCTACCGCGGCGCGGGAACCGTCGAGTTCCTCGTCGACGCTGAGGGCAACTTCTACTTCATCGAGATGAACGCGCGGATCCAGGTGGAGCACCCGATCACCGAGATGATCACCGGTGTCGATCTCGTCGCCGAGCAGCTGAGCATCGCCGCGGGGCGGCCGTTGAGCCTGGCGCAGGAGTCGATCGAGCGCCGGGGCGTCGCCGTGGAGCTGCGGATCAACGCCGAAGACCCGGAACGCGATTTTGCCCCGACACCCGGCGAGATCAGCGAGCTGCGACTGCCCGGCGGGCCGGGCGTGCGGGTGGACACCGGCATCACGCAGGGAGATCGGATCAGCCCGTTCTACGACTCGCTGATCACCAAGCTGATCTGCTGGGGAGACGACCGCGACCAGGCCTACGCCCGGGCTCGCCAGGCCCTCGCGGAGTTCCACGTCGAAGGCGTGGCCAGCACGACGGGACTGCACCGCCGCCTCGTCACCGACCCGGAGCTCACCGCGGGCCCGGTCCACAGCACGTGGCTGGAGCAACGCCTCGGCTGAGGGAGGTTCGACGGAAGCTACGTCGATGGCCGAGCGCGTCAGCTGGAGCGAACGGCGCGCCCGCTCACCTGGGCGATGAGGTGCTGGAGGAGTTCATCGACGGCCGCGGGGTGTTCGAGCGGCACCATGTGGCCGGCGTCGGGGATCATCTCCAGCCGGGCGCCCGGGATCGCTCGGGCGATCGATGCGCTGTGCTCCGGTGCGATGGTCAGGTCGTGCGCGGCTCCGACCACGAGCGTGGCCACCTTGCCCAGCACGGGCAGGGCCGCGCGCTTGTCGAGCGTCAGGAACTGGGGGACGAGCGCGACCAACGCGTGGACGGGATTCGACCGCGTCAGCTGCAGGACGAAGTCGACCAGCGACGGCGGCACGCGGGAGGCGAACGCGAAGCCCCGGGCCACGACGAGGGCGGCGCTGCGAAGCACCCGGCAGGAGACCCGGGTCAGCCGCAGCCGGTCGATGGCCGCCAGCACCAGGTTGGCCACCTCGGGCGGTAGCACCGCCCGCCCGTTGACCGGCGCGGCCGCGGTCGTCACCAGCCCGACGCCGACGACCCGGTCGCCGAAGAGCTCGGGGTGCTGCTCCGCGAGCGCCATGATCGTCATACCGCCCATCGAGTGGCCCACCAGCACTACCGGCCCCTCCGGGACGGCCTGGTCGAGAACTGCGGCCAGGTCGTCGGCCAGCTGATCCAGGTCGAGCCCGTGGGTGCCGCTCAGCGCGGACCGGCCGTGCCCCCGGTGGTCGTAGGCGACCACCCGGGCGTGACGGGCGAGCGAAGAGCGCTGGAAGTGCCAGACGTTGTGGTCCGCGAGATACCCGTGGCACAGCACGGCGGTCACCGGCGCTACCGGATCGCCGTCGACCTCGACGTGCAGCGGCACTCCGTCGGAAGCGGTCACGGGCACGGCACCGGGGGAGGTCGCCGCAGCGCTGTCCGGGGTGGCCGCTCGCGCTGCTGCCGGCGTGGTCAACGTGAGCGCGGAAGCTCCGGCGGCGGCCTTCAGGACGAGTCCGGCAACCGAACGGCGCACGCGCCGAGCCGTCGTCCGGATTCGCGTGCCAGCGGCCACCTGGGGAGCTCGCAGCGAAGTGGTCACCATCGGCGCAGGCCCTTCGGCCCGGTTCCGCTGGCGCGAATCGCAGGCCGCCTGACCGGCGGTGCCGACATGGCAGGTCGGCTGCGCGTCGGATACCGGCCTCGGGGGCGGCGGCCTGCGCTGGGGGAATCGGCCACGTGCGCCTTTCGTGTCGGGGAATCTCCGGCCACGCCCCGGGGCGGGCGGCTGCCTGGAGGGTGCACCGTGATCAAATCGTGATGCACCTCCACGAAACTAACCGGCAGTCACGAATCCTTCAAGGCGAGATCCGCCGAACGGATGAATTCCCTTCAGGTTGAGTGGGGAGCAACTCCGATATGTGACATTCCGGCCGTATGTTGATTTACACGGTGGCATCAGTGATGAGTGAAATAAAACGTCTGTCGGCTCGCGTAGCGATCGCACGTCGAGGAGCGCTCTGATGCCGATCGGGCTGCCGAGCTCAGCTGAAGGTGCGGCGGTAGGTCTGCGGGCTGACGCCGGTGGTGCGCTTGAATCGGTCTCGGAAGGTGGTGGGCGAGCCGAACCCGACCTGGCTGCCGATGCGTTCGACCGAGTGATCGGTGGTTTCCAGCAGGTGCTGCGCCTGGCGGATGCGCGCGCGGTGCAGCCACTGCAGCGGGGTGGTGCCGGTCTGATCGCGGAACCGCCTGATGAGGGTCCGGGTGCTGGTCCCGGACTGGGCCGAGATGTCGGCGAGCGCGAGGTCGCGGCTCAGGTTGTCGCGGAGCCAGGTGAGCAGCTGCTCCAGGTCGGATCCCCGCGGCGCGGGGGCGTGGTCGGCGACGATGAACTGCGCCTGTCCGCCCTCCCTCTCCAGCGGCATCACCGAGAGGCGGGCGGCATCGGCGGCCACGGCTGAACCGTAATCGCGGCGGATCATGTGCAGGCACAGGTCCAGGCCTGCGGCGGCGCCGGCCGAGGTGAGGAACTGGCCGTTGTCGACGTAGAGGACGTCCGGGTCGACGTCGAGGCTCGGATGGTGTGCGGCCAGCAGCTCGGCCGCGCGCCAGTGGGTCGTGACGCGGAGCCCGTCGAGGAGTCCGGTGGCGGCCAGCGGGAAGGTGCCCACGCAGAGCGAAGCGATCCGCGTTCCCCCGGTGGCGGCCGCCCGCAACGCGTCCCGCGCGGCGGGCGGGAGCGGGGCGGTGAGGTCGTTGACGCCCGGCACGACGATCGTGTCCGCGTGTTCGAGCGCTTTCAAGCCCCAGGGAGCGCGCAAGGTGAAGGTACCCGCGTCGATCTCGTCGCGTTCGGCGCAGATTCGGACCTGGTAGCCGGGCCGCCCGTCGGGCAGGCGGGTCCGGTTGAAGACCTCGATCGGGGTGGACAGGTCGAACGGGATCACCTGGTCCAACGCGAGAACGGCGACGGTGTGCATGGCCAGAACGTACCTCCTCGCCGCGCGGCGGATCCGCGCGGATTTCCGGATAAGCCCATGTCACAGCCTTTCAGCGGCGGTGGGAAGCGGTTGGCAATTTCTCGTTGGAAACTGTCGCTCGTGCCACTGGGCGATCGGAGCGACGGCCGGTTGACTACTTGGTGCCGACGAGGAACCGACCCCGAGGAGCCGCATGAACGTCCAGATCGTCCTGTTCGACGGCTTCGATCCGCTCGACGCCATAGCTCCCTACGAGGTGCTCCACGCCGGCGGCATGGCATCGGACGGCGCGGTGACCGCGGAGCTGGTCTCCGCCGAGGGCTCGCGCAGCGTGGTGAGCGGAACCGGTGGTCTGGAGCTGCGCGCCACCGCCGCCCTCGATCCGGAACGGACGGACATGATCCTGATTCCCGGCGCCTCCGGCCGCGTCGGCGAACCCGGCGAGGTCCCGGAGGAGGAAGCGGGCGCGAGCGAGTGGAAGCAGGACGAGCTCATCCCGGTTCTGCTGGGGCGCACGCTGACCACCGAGCTGCCCGCCCTCCTGAAGCAGGCGATGAACGACCCGGGCGTGACAGTCGCCGCCGTCTGCGGTGGCTCGCTCGTCCTGGCCATGGCCGGTCTGCTCGAGGAGCGCAACGCCACCACCCACCACATGGGTCTTGACCTGCTGGACGCCACGGGCGCCCGCGCGGTCCCGGCCCGTCTGGTCGACGACGGCGACCTGATCACCGGCGCCGGTGTCACCTCCGGGATCGATCTGGGGCTCTACTTGCTGGAGCGCGAGGTGGGGCCGCGCATCGCCCACGCGGTCGAGGAGCTGTTCGCCCACGAGCGGCGCGGCACGGTCTGGCGCGCCCGCGGACCGGTTCCCACCGTCCTCTGAAAGCCCGGCCCCTGCTCGCGGGCCGTACCGCACGCACAGTCAGGAACAACCAGCATGACCGTTGAAGGCACCTGGGATCTGTCCATCGCCACCCCCATCGGAAAGATGGAGGTCGTGGTCGAACTCCGCCGGAGCGAGGGCGTTCTGGCCGGAACCGCGCACGGCGCCGGTGAGGAGGTGCCGCTGAACGACGTCGTTCACGACGGCGACCGGCTCACCTGGACGCAGGCCATCACCAAGCCCATGCGGCTCGACCTCGCCTTCGACCTGACCGTCGACGGCGACGCGCTCCGGGGGAATCTCCAGGGCTGGCAAGCTGCCGGCCTCGAAGGTCACCGGCCGGCGCCAGGCCATCCTGGGGAGCCAGGCGTGACCGAGCTCTTCCTGTCCCTGCACGTCCTGGCCGCACTCCTGGCCGTCGGTCCCGTCACCGTCGCGGCGAGCATGTTCCCCGCGACGCTGCGCCGCGTCCTCGCCGAGCCGGATGATGACGCCGCACTGACGACCCTGCGGACGCTGCACCGCATCTGCCGCGTCTACGCGGGTATCGGCGTTGCCGTTCCCCTCTTCGGCTTCGCCACGGCGAGCAGCCTCGGCGTTCTCGGTGACGCATGGCTGATCACCTCGATCCTGCTGACCGCGGCGGCCGCAGGACTGCTGGCGCTGCTGATCCTGCCGGCCCAGGACCGCGCGCTGGCCGCGATGGGCGGCAGTTCGGACTCGACCCCGCCACCCCTGTCACCGGCTCGCCTGGCCGGGTTCACCGGCATCTTCAATCTGCTGTGGGCCACGGTGACCGTCCTGATGATCATCGGTCCCGGCTCCACCACAGGGGTGTGACCTTGCAGCGCGACGCTCCCGCCAGCCTGCGCATCGCGGCCCGCTTCGAACTCGTCTCGCTGATCGTGCTGCTGGCCAATCTGCTCACCGTCCACTTCGAACCCGTCTCGTCGCTGATGGGGCCCGCGCACGGCTTCGCCTACCTGTTCGTCGTGATCGCGACCTGGCGCCTCGGCACAGCCACGATCGCAGCCAAAGCCCTGGCCGTCGTTCCCGGCGTCGGCGGACTGCTCGCCGTGCGACAAGTCGAGCGCGCGGCTCGCGCCCAGTTGGAACGGGTCGCCCGTTCATGACCGCCCTTTCGCCAGAGGAGGGGATCGGTCGGGGCGCCCGCCTCGGCCGTACAGTTTTGGGAGATGTTTCAGTATGCGGCGGATCCGCATGCGGGTGTGGGACTCAGCTCCCGGCACCGCCACGCAAACCACAAACTGAAATGTCTCCGCAGGCGGAACTGTCATCGCTCCACGAGGAGTGGAACCGATCCGGGCCGGGGTGCGCGACGGGGTTCTGGATGGCCGGTGAATACTGCGGTTCGTGCGGACTCCAGTGGGGATGGCCCTGGGTGCGGTGGTGTGCGTGGTGCTCGCGAGCTGGGTGGCGATGACAGCAGTCGGCCCGGACTCGTCGGGGGCTCTCGTGACGCGATGCGGGACGGCGCTCCAGCGTTCCGCGGAACTGGAGCAGCTGCTCGGCGTGGATCTGCCAAGGGGCTTCCGGCAGGTTCTGCTGTCGGAAGAGGAGCACCGCGCGATCGTGGAGTGCGACGAGGCGCGCGCCCGCCAGCAGGCGCTGGCAGGCGCGCTCGTGCTCGGCGGAATGGTGCTGGGCGGCATGTCAATCCTGACCCGGAAACGACGTGCGACCGGCGTGCGGAGCACGGAGGAATGATCCGGAACGGGCAGCACGCGCGGCGGGTCGTTCGGTGCGCGGTGTCGCGGCGCCCGCCGAGAAGTTCCCGGACGAGCGCGCGTCGCTCGATCAGCGAATCCCGCATCACGCGCTGCGCCGACCCGCGCGTTCCCGGGGGCGGCGCGAGGGCCGCACTCACAGGTCCACGGTCAGCCTCGGCGTGGCGGCGCGCGAAACGCAGGAATACATGCGGCCTTCCGGGGCGCCGATGTCGTCCCGGTGTTCGGGTTCGCCGTCGAGGACGGTGAGTTCGCAGCTGCCGCAGACGCCCTCGCGACAGCCGGAGGGCAGCGCGTAGCCGGCGTGGTTGAGCGCGTCCAGCACGGTGTCCTCGGGGCCGACTCGCACGGTGCGACCGGTTCGGGCGCAGTCCACCTCGAAGGCGGTGTTCGGCGGGAAGGTTCGCGCCGCGGGCTGGAACCGCTCGACGCGCAGGCGCCCGGCGGGGAAGGCGGACTCGGCCGCGGAGATCATCGATCCCGGGCCGCAGCAGTAGATCAACGCGTCCGGGCCGAGCCCGGCGGCGAGCTCGGCGAAGTCCGGCCTGCCGCGCCGCTCGGTGTCGAACACTCGAACCCGCTCGCCGTGCTCGGCGCGCAACTCCTCGGCGAAGGGCATGCTCGGCAGCGATCTGCCCACGTGGACCAGCGTGGCCGGTACGCCGCGGTCGACGGCCTCGCGCAGCATCGGGCGCAGCGGGGTGATGCCGATCCCGCCCGCGAGGAACAGGTACTCGGGCGCGTGCTGGAGCGCGAAGTGGTTGCGGGGCAGCGAAACCTCGAGCCCGCGGCCGGGATCGAGGAACCGGTGCACGTACTCCGAGCCGCCCCTGCTGAGCCGGTCGTGGCGCACGGCCACGCGGTAGCGCTCGGGGTCGGCGGGGTCACCGCACAGCGAGTACTGCCGGGTGAGCCAGTTGGGCAGCGCGAGATCGACGTGCGCACCGGGTGCCCACGGAGCCAGCGGGCCGGAGGCCCCGCGCAGCAGAAGCGAGACCACGTCGTCGGTGACCCGGTCGATGCTCTCGATGATCGTGTGTTGCATTGCGACGCGGGGCCTTTCAGTACAGGTGTCGGTAGCCGTCTTCGAGCTTGCGCTGCAGGACTTCGGGGTCCACGTCGACGCCCATCTGCGCGACGGCCATCTCGCCCGCGGTGGGCACCTCCTCGGCGAGCGCCTGGCTCGCCTGGTCCCACAACCGGGAACGCAGCAGCGCACGTCCGCAGTGGAAGAAGACCTCCTCGACCTCGATGAGGATCGCCAGTTCGGGTGCCTTGGCCTCGGTCCGCATCCGGGCGAGCACGTCGGGTTCGTCGGTGACGTAGGCGCTTCCGTTGAGGCGCAACATCTCCCGCATCCCGGGGATCAGGAAGAGCAGGCCGGCTCCGTCGTTCTCGGCGAGGTTGGCGAACGAGTCGGCGAGCTTGTTGCCCGGACGGTCCGGCATCGCGACCGCGCGTTCGTCGAGGACCTTGACGAAACCGGGGTAGTCGCCGCGCGGCGAGCAGTCGGCACGCCCTCGGGCATCGGAGGTGGCCAGCGCTGCGAAGGGGGAATGCGCGATGAACCGGCGCGCGAACTCGTCGACGTGGTCGCCGACCTTGGCCTTGATCATTTCCTCCGGCTCGCCCAGCCGGGCGCGGATCTCCTCGATCGAGACGCGCCGCGGACGGACGCTGCTATCGCCTTTTGTGCTGGTCATGACACTATTATGAGCAAAGGTTCAGTTCTTGCCTACTCGCTTTTCGCCGACGACCAGGAGGCGTCATGACGCACGGGAAGCAGCCGCTCCAGCCGCGCAAACAACCCCGGCAGGTGCGCGCCGAACTCACCCGGCAGCGCATCCTCACCGCGGCTGCTCACGTTTTCACCGAGCACGGCTACGCCGCGGGCACCACGAACCGCATCGCCGAGCGCGCGGGCGTCTCCATCGGATCGCTGTACCAGTACTACCCGAACAAGGACGCGCTGCTGGCCGAACTGCTGGTCAGGCACCTCGACATCGGCATCGCAGCGACCGAGGAGCACCGCTGGAAGGATCGGTCCGAGCCGGCCGAAGAACTCATCCGCGGCTTCGTGCGCACGACCATCGAGAGCCACCTGCACGACGATCCGCGGCTGCTGCGGATCATGCTGGAGCAGGCGCCGCTGTTGCCGGAACTCCTGGAGAAGGTCAACCACCACGAACGCGTCCTGCTGGAGACCACGAAGGACCTGCTCGACCAGCACCCGGACATCCGCGTGACCGATACCGACACGGCGTCCCGCCTGGTGGTGAACACCGTCGAGCTGGTCGTGCACCGGCTCATCGCCGAACCGGACCCGGTCGACGCGACCAGGCTCGAGAACGAACTCGTAGCCATGCTCACCCGCTATCTGACGTGCTAGGGGGACATTTCAGCTCGGGGTGCGCGTGGCGGCGCACGTGGCGGGACCTCGGACGCCACCGGGTTGCGGGATCCGCGACTCGAGCGGCCACCTGCGCGGCGCCGCTGCTGTCCTCGCCCGACGACGTCTGAGAACCCGCGCAGCCGTGCCGACGGAGATCGGCATTCCGCTGGTCTGCTGCCGGAATTCTGGATCTTCCACCGCTCGGTGCTGCTGGTGCTGAGTAGGCTACCGGTCGTGGTGGTGCGCGCTGCGATTGTCGTCAAGCGCCCCACCATTCGCAGGAACGCTCGGCCCATTTGCCGGGGAACGGAGTGAAGGAGCGATCATGAGGCCCAGTGCCGCGAGCCGGCCGCTCGACGAGACGACGCGACGGAAGATCGAAGCAGTGTTCCGTGGCCTGGAGGACGGGTTCCACCGACAAGACGCGGAGGTCTTCGACGGCCACTTCGCGCAAGACGCCGTCCAGGTCACCGCAGCCGGCCAACGGCTGAGCGGCTGGGACGCGATCCACCGCTACCACGAGGAGCGGTTGGGGGGACATGCGCGCGGATTCCGCGTCCGCATGAACGTCGAGGAATGCGGATTGCTCGCGCCCGATGTCGCAGTGGCTCACACGCTGCAGGAAACGACCACCCCGGATGGCGACGTGCGGCGCAACTCCGGGACGTGGACGCTCGTCGAACGCGACGGCGCCTGGTGGGTGTGCGCCGTTCAGCAGACGAACGTCGTCGACCTGCCACCGGACTGGAACGCGCACGGCGAGAACGGCTGACGCGAGCTCCATCCGGCGGATGGCCAGCAAAACGGCCAATTCGCCCGTTCGCTCCGGGACGCAACGGCAACACCGTTCGCGGGCCGGATAGCGCGTGGCGCGGGTGTCGATTCGCGAGTGGGGATGGCCGAGTAGCGATCGGCCGAAGCCCTACAGCTGCGGCGCAGGCGCAGCGCGTGACCACGGCGGGGGAGTCGCGACGGGAGGACGCCGAGAGCTGCGCCACGTCGCGGAGATCGCGGTCTGCGTCGCGGGGGCGATCTCGGCTATCTCACCGGCGTCGGCATCCTCCGCGATGGCGGGCCAAGGCGGCGATGAATGGCAAGAGCAAGCTCGCCATGGGCCGCGATTGCGGTGGCGAGCGGCGATGACAGGGGTGTTCGTCCACCCGGTTCCTCGTGCGCTCGTGGTTCGTCACGATCGGGAGCCGCGATCGGCGCAGGGGTGCCGGGTCTCGGCGTGTGGCGGCGGTGGGGTTCTGCTCGGGAGCCGTTGGGCCCAGATGGCGAGGTCGAGTGCGACCGAGAACATGACGGCGGCGGTGATGAGCAGGACCGTCCAGGTGGCGATCATGGTGGCTCCAATGCTCGACCGGTGTTGGTGCTTCCAGCCTGGGAGGAAGGAACGTTCAGGTCCATCTTTGATTCATGCACGAAATCGTGTACCCATGACTTCATGATTGACCTTCGGCGACTTCAGGTGCTTCGCGCGGTGGAGCGCTGCGGAACGGTGACGGCGGCGGCGAGGAGCCTGCACCTGACCCCGTCGGCGGTGTCGCAGCAGGTGCGGCAGCTGGGCAAGGAACTCGGGGTGACGCTGCTGGAGCCGCAGGGCCGCCGGGTGCGGTTGAGCGCGGCCGCCAGATCCCTGCTGGCGCACGCCGACGCCATCGAGGAGCGGTGGCGCCGAGCCGAGGCCGAGCTGCACGACGTCGGGGCGGACGGGCCGTCCGGGACGTTGCGGCTCGCGGGGTTCCCGACCGCCGTGTGCACGCTGCTCAGCCCCGCGGCGGTCCGGCTGCGCACCGAGGCGCCCCGGTTGACCGTCCGGTTGCGCGAGGCCGATCCGCTGGAGAGCTTCGACCTGATATTCGCAGGCGAAGCTGATGTCGCGGTCGTCGAGGCGACCCGGGACGCCCCGCCGCTGACCGACACGCGATTCGATCAGCGAGCACTGCTGGACGACCCGTTCGACCTGGTGGTCTCGACCGACCACGAGCTGGGCGCGGAGCCGGAAGCGTCCCTGCCCGACCTGGCCGCCGAGACGTGGATCCTGGGAATGCCCGGTTCGCCGTGCCGGGAACACGTGCTCACCGCGTGTTCCCGGGCGGGCTTCACCCCGGAGGTCACCCATCAGGCGCAGGATTGGAGCCTGGTGGGCGCCCTGGTCGGTGATGGCCACGGCATCGCCCTCGTCCCGCGCTCCGTGCGGCTGCCCGGGCAGGAGGGCATCGTTCGCGTCCGGCTCGCCGAGGCGCCGCCAGCGCGCCGGTTCCTCACCCTCACCGCCCGCGGCGCCCGCGAACACCCCGCGGTCCGAGCAGCCCTGACCGTCCTCGACGATCTCGCCGGCGCGAACGCCGCGACGGAGTGAAAGGTCTTGTGCGCAGCGGAGATGCCCGGTCCGGCCGGGATCACGGATGACTGCTCGCCGTGCTCCGGCTCGGATGAGAATCCCTTCACTCGATCTTCAGCACGGGCTCACGATCCATGCCGATGCTGGTTCTCATCCGGTCGAAGTCGGTGAGCGAGAGGTGAGAACGATGCAGATTCGGCACGGCAAGCGGACGTGGATCGCGGCGGCAGCGGCGGTCGCGGTGGTGGGGTTCGGCGGCACCGGAGTGGTGCTGGCGGCCGAACCGAACGCGGTCCCGTCCGGTCCCGGACAACCTGGCGTGCGACCGGTCCCGGAACAGGCCGGGTTGCTTCCCGAGCAACCGGCGCGGAACTGCATCGACGATGTTGCCGACCGCGTGGACGACCGGCGCGACACCGGCGATGACGCCGACGATCGGTGCGACGACGACCCGGCCGGTGCCGACGATCGGTTCGACGACGACCGCAACGGCGCCGACGACGGGATCGACGACGACGGGATCGACGACCGGGATGGTGGCATCGAGACCGATGGCCGGGCCGGGATGGACGACGGTGCCGACGACGGCCAGGACGACTGAACCAGCGGGATCGATCCGCCAACCGAGCAAGGGTTCGGATCCTCACCCGCCGAGTCGAGCCCCGCGAGGCAGACGTGGTCGGGCGGCGCGCGGGAAGCGACCTGCGCGTGCCGATGCGCCGGTGCGGATCCCGGCATTCGGCTCATCGCGGCCGTCCGGCGGAAGTGCTCGACCGGACTGACGGGCGGAGGTCACCGGCAACCGGCGCCCAGGCAGTCGGCGTGCAGGAACGTCCTGCCGTCGAGCCGGATGACGTAGTCCTCGCGTTGGGCCGGGGTGCCCGCTGCGGTGACCACGCCGTGCACGGTCACCGCGGCGCCGTCCGGCGTCGAAGCCGTGCACTCGATGGCGAAATCGGAACCCGGGTGGGCTTTCTCGGCACCGCTGGTGCGGCACGCCGGGCGGTCTCGTAGCAGAACACCGCGCTGCGCCAGCTCCGTTCGAGCGCCCAGGGACACGGCGTTGCGGTACCCGGCGGCCGAGATCGCCTTGGCCGGGTCCGCGCAGCCGGTGAGCAGCAGGGAGACCACTGCCAGTGCGAGCGCCAGTCCGGTCCTCATCGCAGGCTCTCCGTCGCGGCTTCGATGGTCTCCACCACCGCGTCCGGGTACTCCCATGCCAACTGGTGCCGGCTGTCGGGCAGCAGGCGGTGGCGACCTCCCAGGAGCCGTGCCAGGCGGGTGTGGCATCTCGTCCACCGCACGGCCGCGTTCGCGCGCATTCCCCCGATGGCGGTGAGGATCCAGACGGGTACGGGAGGAAACGTCGTGCGTTGCCGGAGCACGGCCAGGTCGCGCAGCATCGGTTCGAAAGCGAGGTATTCCTGCCATGCCGCGGTGATCGCGGCAGGCGAGCGGAATCGGGCCCGTCCGGCCGCGCGCACCGCTGGTGGCAGCGGTCGGGACGTTTGCGCACGCGCACCGGCCGCCCAGATGGCCGGACCGAGCGGTGCGACGCAGGTGGTCGCGTGGCGGCCCAGCGCTTCTGCGGCCGCCAGCGGCCACCGGGGGTGTGGTGGAGCGCCACCGCAGCTCGGGTCCAGCAGCACGAGCGCGCGCAGCGAGCGCGGATGCCGTCGACCCATCGCCTCGGCGTGCAGGGCCGAGACCGAATGCGCGACCACCACCGCACCGCCGTGCCGGTCCGCGGCGGCACCCAGCCGGTCGGCCTCGGCACGCAGGCTGGGCAGTCCCGGTCGAGGTGTGGACCCGTCGAGGCCGGGGCGTTCCAGCCGATGCACCCGATGCGGCGCCCGCAACCCGGGCATGACCGGTTCCCAGTCGTAGGCGGCACCGGCCATTCCCGAGGTCAGCAGGATCGTGGTCGACTCAGGCATCGCGACCACCTGCGGATCGCGGACGGGCACCGGTGACGGCCAATGCGATCAGCCAGGTCGCGATCAGGGCGAGCTGCGCTCGCTGCACCACCCCGGCTCCCGTGCCCAGCCACAGCGCTGCCAGCGTCACCGCCGTTGCCACTCCGGTCGCCGAGCACCACGCCCACCCCCAGCGCGCGGGCGGTCCGATGCCGGCCCGGGCCAGCCCGCCCATGGCCACGAGCGCCCCCAACGCCGCAACGGAACTGGTGATCTCGTGCAACGCGTGGGTGGCGGGGAGCGCTCCGACGAGCTCGCGCACCGCGCATCCCGTGTCGACGAAGCTCGCGCACGCCATCGGGGTCAGCGCTCCGTCCAGCCCGGTGGCGACGCCGAAGACCAGCAGACCGCTCCACCCGACGACCCCGCTGCGGCTGTACCGGAACCCGGCCACGGCAGCTGCGGCTGCCAGCAACCCGGCGAGTCCGTCGCCCACGCGGAAGAGCGGGCTCCCCGGCTGGTCGCGGGCGGCGTATTCGCTGACGTAGCCGTTGAGCGCATCCAGATCCGGATTGATCCACGGTCCCAGCACCCAGAGGCTGTAGAGCGCAGCGGCGCACGCGCAGCATCCCGCGAGTACACGTGCCTCCCACCGGGCCGCAACCCGGGCGTCGGAGTCGGCGCGCATGAACCGTCCTAGGGTCTGTGTGGTCAACATCGATCGTCCACCGCGTGCCAGCGTAAGTGGAGGAGGTACGGATGGGTCGGGCAGCATCGGAGGGCCGGTCGCGGAGCGGGTGGTTGCCCGCGACCGAGCCGGGCTGGACAGCTCGAGTCCCGCGGATCGTGGTCGGGACGCTGGTGTGCATCGCGGCCCTGTGCGCCTTGGCCGCGGTCGGAGCGGCATTCCGAAGCGGAATGCAGCCGGTGCGCGAGTTCACCGACCTGGTGCTGTTCCCCGCTCCCGCAAACCTCGGATATGCGGCCTTCCTGCTGGTGCTGGCGGGTGCGCTGGGGCGCCGCAAGCGCATCGCCTACTGGATCCTGCTGCTGGTGCTGGCATTGCAACTCCTCCTGTCGGGGCTGGTGCTGCTGCTCGTCCTGGCGATCCCGTGGGAGCCGGGTGTCGTCGAGCAGGTGCTGCCGAGCAGGTTGCGGTGGGCACTGGGAGCCAACGTGGTGCTCACCACAGCCGTGCTGGTGGTTCTGGGGTTGGCCTCGCGCCAGTTCTACGGCCGGGTGCAGCGCGCCAGCGTGCCCAAGGCGCTGGGCACGTTCGCCGGGCTGGTCGCGGCGTCCATCGCGCTGGGCTACGGGTTGGTCACGGTGTTCTCGGGCTCGTTGCACGACCCCGCTGACAGGGTCAGCTGGACGGTCGAACGAGTGCTGGGAGGTGCGGTGACCCTGGACATCACCCGCACCGGGCAGGCTCCGGGCTGGGTGAACCTCGTGCTCGGCACGTTCGGAATGGCCACGCTGTTCGCCACGCTGGCGGTGCTGTTCCGGTCCCAGCGCACCGCCTCGGTGCTGCCCGCGGACGACGAGCGCCGGGTGCGGGCGCTGCTGGCCGAGCACGGCGAGGTCGACTCGTTGAGCTACTTCGCCACGCGGCGGGACAAGGCGGTGCTCTTCTCGACCAGTGGCAAGGCCGCCATCAGCTATCGCGTGGTCGCGGGCGTCTGCTTGGCCAGCGGTGACCCGCTGGGCGACCCCGAAGCGTGGGGACCGGCGATCGAGCGATGGCTGCGAATGTGCCGGGATTACACCTGGCGTCCGGCGGTGATCGGCGCGGGCGAACGCGGCGCCCGCGCCTACGCGCGGGCCGGGTTGAAGGTCCTCAGGTTGGGCGATGAGGCGGTTCTGGACCTGTCCACCTTCAGCCTGGAAGGCCGCGAGATGCGGCCGGTGCGCCAGGCTGTCAACCGGTTGCACCGCTCCGGATACCGGGTGCGGATCCGCAGGCAGGAGGAGATCTCGGCGGAGGAGATGGCCGAGGTGGCCAGCCGTGCTGCTCGGTGGCGGGGAAGCGACACCGAACGCGGCTTCTCGATGGCCCTGGGCCGGTGGGGCGATCCGGCCGATGGCGGATGCGTGCTGGTCGAAGCCGTGAACGCCGACGATGAAGTGTGCGCGATGCTCTCGTTCGTGCCGTGGGGGCGCACCGGCCTGTCCTTGGAAGCCATGCGCCGAGCGCCCGAGAGCGACAACGGGCTCACGGAGCTGATGATCAGCTCCCTGGCGCGTTCGGGAGGGCACGTGCGGGGAGCGACGCCCGCGGGCGTGCAGCGGGTCTCGCTGAACTTCGCGGTGTTCCGAGAGGTGTTCGAGGAGGGTGCCCGGTTGGGCGCGGGTCCGGTGCTGCGGTCCTGGCGCGGGATCCTGCTGTTCTTCTCGCGCTGGTGGCAGTTGGAGTCGCTGTACCGCTCGAACGCCAAGTACCAGCCCGAGTGGGTTCCTCGGTTCATCGGTTTCGGCGATCGACGCGATCTGGCCCGAGTCGGGTTCGCCTCGGCGGCGGCCGAGGGATTCGTCCCCCTGTTCGGTTCGAGCGGCACCGCCACCGCCGCCACGACCGCACGAGGTGAGGACCGGATGCCGGTGACCGAGCCGCTCGAGCAGGAGTCCCGTCAGCGATCGATCCCCGAGCAGATGCGGGTTCGCCTGGACACGCTGGCCAAGATCCGGGAGGCCGGGGGTGATCCGTACCCGGCGCAGGTCTCGCGCACCGATTCCTGCGCGGACATCGCCGACCGATATGCCGGGACCGCACCTGATGTCCGCACCGGCGAACGCACCGCGGTCACCGGCCGAGTCGTGCTGCTGCGCGACCACGGGCGGTTGTGCTTCGCCACCTTGCGCGATTGGTCCGGGCAGCTGCAGGCCATGTTCACCACCTCCGAAACGGGGACAGATCGGTGGCGGGCCTGGAAGGACGAAATCGACATCGGCGACCTGGTCTCGGTGCAGGGCGAGGTCATCACCACTCGTCACGGCGAGACCACCGTGTTGGCCGATGATTGGACCTTGGCCTCGAAATGCCTGCGTCCGCTGCCCGACAAGCACGCCGGTCTCACCGACCCGGAGACCCGAGCCCGAGCGCGCTCGGTGGATCTCATCGTCGGCACCGATTCCCGGGAGATGCTGCGAGCCCGCTCGGCCGGTTTGCAGGCGTTGCGCTCGACGCTGACCGACCACCAGTTCCTGGAAGTCGAGACGCCGATTCTTCAGCCGGTGCACGGTGGTGCCTCGGCGCAGCCGTTCCGGACTCACATCAACGCCTACGACATGCCGCTGTACTTGCGCATCGCCCCGGAGCTCTACCTGAAGCGGCTGTGCGTGGGCGGGGTGGAACGAGTCTTCGAGCTCGGGCGCACGTTCCGCAACGAGGGGGTCTCGGCCCGGCACAACCCGGAATTCACGATGCTGGAGGCCTATCAGGCCCACGCCGACTACACGGTGATGCGGCAGCTGTGCGAGCAGCTGGTGCAGGCCGCGGCCACTGCTGTGCACGGGGAGCCGGTGGCTCGGCGGCGGGAGACCGGCGATCACTTCGAGGAGATCGACCTGTCCGGCAGCTGGCCGGTGATCACCGTGCACGAGGCGTTGTCGTCGGCGTTGGGCGAGGAGATCACCCCGGAAACTCCGCCGGAGCACTTGCGGTCGCTGTGCGAGCGGACGGACGTCTCCTGCGATCCGGACTGGCCACGTGGCGCGTTCGTGGTCGAGCTCTACGAGCGCTTGGTCGAGCGCCACACGACGCGCCCGACCTTCTACACCGATTTCCCCGTCGATGTCTCTCCGCTGACCCGCCCGCACCGCCACGACCCGAGGCTCGCCGAACGCTGGGACCTGGTCGCTTTCGGCGTGGAGATCGGTACCGCCTACTCCGAACTCGTCGATCCGATCGAGCAGCGCCGCCGGTTGACCGAGCAGTCGTTGCAAGCGGCCGGTGGTGATCCGGAGGCGATGGAGTTGGACGAGGACTTCCTGCGCTCGTTGGAATTCGCCATGCCGCCCACCGGCGGGCTCGGGCTGGGAGTGGACCGCTTGCTGATGCTGCTCACCGGTCGGCCGATTCGGGACACGTTGCCGTTCCCACTGGCCCGTCCCGCACGCGGCACGTGACCGTTCGGGAACGACAGGTGGCCGGAGCCGCGCTCCGGCGGTGTGGTGCGGAGAAGCGGGCGTCTTAAGAGATGTTTCAGCGTCCTCGCGCGCTCGGTTCGCCTCCCGGGTGGCTGCGGGGGACGGGGCACATCCCCCGCAGCCGGGTGGCGATCGGCGGGCTCAGCGCAGGAACGCGCCGACCACGCCGGAATCGACCGGGACGTGCAGCCCGGTGGTGTGGGTCAGGTCGCCACCGGTGAGCGCGAAGACGCCCGCTGCGACGTGTTCACGGCGCCGACGACGTCGGTCGTCGCGACGATCTGCGGCAGCAGCTCGATCCCCAGGCCGCGTCCCAGCAGCCGCTCGTCGAACGCGCCCGCCGCTTCGTCGAATCCCTGCATGAGCGACGCGGAGGAGTCGTCCAGCGCGGCGCGGCCGGTCAGCATTCCGGCGACGTAACCGTTGGCCGAGACGACGTGGCTGGCGCGCGCGGCGACGCTCGGCCGGTTGCGCAGCAGCCACGGCAGCTTCGCGGTGCCGAAGAACGGATCCGCCGTGCGGACGCGCGGCCGGCGCACCCAGCCGCGCGTCCGGTCGAGGCAGCAACACCAGGTGCGGACTCGCCGCTCCTGGGCAGTCCTTCCACCGGGGCGTGCCCGTTGCGTCAGAGGATTTCCAGCGGGACCGGGCGGTTCGGCGCAGGGAACGCCCGGTCCAGTTCGGCGAGGTCGTGCTCGGACAGCTGCAGGGCCAGGGCCTGCAGGTTCTGGTCGATGTGCGCGGTGGTGGCCGCCTTGGGGATCGCGCACACGCCCTCGCGGGTCAGCACCCACGCGAGCGCGATCTGCGCCGAGGTGGCTGCGTGGCGTTCCGCGATGAGGTGCAGCACTGGCTGGTCCAGCAGCCGGCCCTGCTCGATCGGGGAGTACGCCATGACGGGGAGATCCCGCTGCTGGCACCACGGCAGCAGGTCGAGTTCGATGCCGCGCCTGGTGAGGTTGTAGAGAACCTGGTCGGTGGCGCTCCGCCGGCCGAGCTCGTGCTCGAACAGCTCCGCCATGTCCTCGGGTGCGAAGTTGCTGACTCCGAAGTGGCGAATCTTGCCGCTGTCCTGCAGCTCCGCGAAGGCGTCCAGGGTCTCGGCCAGGGGTGCGCTTCCCCGCCAGTGCAGCAGGTACAAGTCGAGGTGATCGGTGTTCAGGCGGCGCAGGCTTTCCTCGCACGCGCGGATCGTCGACCGCCGACTGGCGTTGCTGGGCAACACCTTGCTGACCAGGAACGCGTCGTCGCGCCGACCGCGGATCGCCTCGCCAACGACCTCTTCGGCACCGCCGCTGCCGTACATCTCGGCGGTGTCGATCAGCGCGAGGCCGCGGTCCATCCCGTGCCGCAGCGCCGCGACCTCGGCTGCCCGCTGCGCTCGCCGCTCTCCCATGCCCCAGGTGCCCTGGCCCAGGGCGGGCAATCGGCCACCGTCGGGAAGTTGGAGCTCTCGCATGCGTCCTTCCATTCCGGTTAGATCACGCCAGCCGGGCGGCGCCTTCGTGGAACGGCCTCGTGGCCGCCGTTCGATCGGGGCGAGGTCGCCCCTGAGATCGATTCCGGTGGCCCGAGGACTTTGTCGACGTCGAGGGTACTGCGCCAGGCCCGCGGCGAGCAGCAACGTCGCGAGGTTCCACGCGCAGGCGCCAAGCGCGCACTGCGCTCGCGCCCCGGCGCGATGTGAACGCGCGCCGAAGGAAACTCGGGGTGGCCGTGTTGCCGACCGCCGAGTGGGGCGGGGAGTTCGGCCCGAGGAGGCCCGCGAGCAGGTGCCCGGAGCCGAGCGCGGCGGCGACGGCCAGAACGCTCGCCGCCACTGAGCGCCCGGCGCCGGGCCGGCCGGAGGAGTTGTGACCGGTCGTGCCGTGCCTTCGCGGCCGCGGCGCGCTTGCGATCGCCCGCACTTCAGCGCTTCTTCGGAGGCAGCGGGAAGAACCCGCTGGTGCGAGCGACGTAGTCGGCGTAGCCGGGGCGGTTGCCCGCCAGGTGTCGCTCGGTGATGGGTTTGCCGCTGCCTCTGGCGAGCAGCCAGGTCATCAGCAGCGGGGACAGCACGGCCAGCGCACCCGGCAAGTGCTGCGCCGCGATCAGGTACAGGCCCCACCACACGCAGGCGTCGCCGAAGTAGTTCGGGTGCCGGGTGTAGCGCCACAGCCCGGTGTCGAGCACCTCGCCCGCGTTCGCCGGATCGGCCTTGAATCGGCGCAGCTGCTCGTCACCGATGGCTTCGAACGCGAAGCCCACGCACCAGACCGCGACACCGAGAACCCCCAGCACGCCGAAGGAATCGGGCTGGTGCTGGGCCGCCACGACCGGCAACGACACGAACCACATCACGGCCGCCTGCGTGAGGTACACGCGCGCGAACATGCGCAGTTGGGGCCGGGAGCGCGCGCGGGCGTACATCTCGCGGTAGCGGCGGTCCTCGCCGTGCGCGGAGTTGCGCAGGTGGATGTGCGCCGACAGGCGCAGCCCCCACACCGCCGTCAGCACCGTGACGACCAGAGCGCTGCCGATGCCGCGCGGCTCGGTCGCGAAGCCGGTCACCGCGATGACCGCGAAGCCCGCGCCCCAGGCGCTGTCGATCGTGTCGTAGCGTCCGCGCCACCGGGCGATGCCGAAGGTCAGCACGATCACCGCGAAAGCCGCGGCCAGTGCGAGCGCGACCGAGGAACCGATGCCCATCAGAACCGCTCCCTAAGGAGATATTTCAGTGTGTGGCTTGCGTCGCGGCTGTCCTCGCCGCACGACGCGTCAGACCCCGCGGCGGTGCGAGTCGAGTCCCGCATCGCATGCGGCTTCGCCGCACACCGCAAGGGCCCTGAACATGCCGCTGTTGCCGTCGGCGTCCGGGCGCACCGCGAGGAACTGCTGCACGCCCATCCGGTTCTCCTCGAAGGCCAAGGTGCCACCGGCGAGGTAGAGCCGCCAGATCCGCACGCCCTCCTCCCCGATCAGCGCGGCTGCCTCGGCCCTCCGGTCCTCCAGGGTGCGCGACCACGCGCTCACCGTGCGCGCGTAGTGCTCACGCATCGCGTGCACGTCGCGGATCTCGAACCCGGCACGCTCCAAGTGCTGCGAGGTCCTGCTGACCGGGACCATGCTCATATCGGGAGCGATGTAGGACTCGATGAACGGCCCGCCTCCCGGAGCGTTCTCGCCGCGGGACATCTGCTGCAGCAGCAACCTGCCGCGTGGCCGCAGGTTCCGGTGCAGCACGGCGACGTACTCCGGGTAGTTGCGCTCGCCGACGTGCTCGCCCATCTCGATGGTCGCGATCGCGTCGAACGGAGCGTCGTCGAGATCCCGGTAGTCCTGCATGCGGACCTCGACCGCGTGGGTGAGGCCTTCTTCCGCGACCCGCTGGCGCACGTGCGCGTGCTGCTCCCTGGACAAGGTGATCCCGGTCGCCCGCACGCCGTGGTGCCGCGCTGCGTGCAGCAGCAGCGAACCCCAGCCGCAGCCGACGTCGAGCAGCCGCATTCCGGGCCGCAGGCCGAGCTTGGCGCAGATGAGCTCGAGCTTGTCGTGTTGCGCCTGCTCCAAGCCTCCGTCCTCGCGCTGCCAGTAGCCGCACGAGTACGCCATGCTCGGGTCCAGCAGCAGCCGGTAGAAGTCGTTGCCCGCGTCGTAGTGGTGAGCGATGGCGCTGCGGTCCCGACGCTTGCTGTGCAGCGCGCCGCGCACCCGAACCTCGCCCTCGGGCCGCCGCGGCGGCGGACCGAACGCACCGGTGCGCAGCGCCAGCCCGAGCAGTCCGGGCAACTCGCGAGGGCCGGGGCGCAGCGCGTTCAACCGGTGCTCGCGAGCCAGCCGCCAGCAGCGCCGGAGCGCTTCGGCCAGGTCCCCGTCCACCTCGATGTCACCGCGCACGTACGCCCGGGCGAGCCCCAGCTCGCCGGGACTCCACAGGAGGTGGCGAAGGGCCTTCCGGCTCGTCAGCGACACGGTGGGGCCACCGGCCGGACCGGCCTCGCTGCCGTCCCACGCGCGGAGGCCGACCGGCAGCGGGACGTCGAGCAAGCGGTGGACGAACCGTTCGATCCGGGGCGCGACCCCGGGTCCAGAGATGCGCATGCCCGTTATTCGCAGCCGCCTGCGTCCCGGATTGGCCCACCGCCCGAGTGTGATGGCCATCACGTCACCAATCCTCCCGGGGGCGCGCTCCGAATAAGAGGTATGAACTACGCAGAGCCCTCGCTGCGCGTGCTGCCCGCCAGCACGCGCGAGACCGGGGCGGTCGTGCTCGTCCTGCACGGCGGCCGGGCCCAGAGCACCGATCCGGTGCGCCCGGCGCAGCTCGCCTACCGCCGAATGCTCCCGTTCGCGCGCGCCGCGCATCGCGCGGTCGCCGTCGAGGGCGCGGCGGTGTGGTTGTTGTGCAACCGGGTGCGCGGGTGGAACGAGCCGGCGCTGGACGCGGTCGTCGACGCGAGCTGGGCGCTGCGGGAGGTGGAGCGCCGCCACCCCGGCGCGGGTGTCGTGCTGGTCGGGCACTCCATGGGCGGCCGGGCGGCCCTGCGGCTGGCCGGTAGCGGTCCGGTGCGCGCGGTGTGCGCGCTCGCGCCGTGGACCGAGCCGCGGGACCCGGTCGCGCAACTGGCGGGGCGCCAGGTGCTGCTGCTGCACGGCGACCGCGACCGGGTCACCTCCGCGCCCGCATCTGCCGAGTACGCCCGCCGCGCTGCGCGAGCCGGGGCAGAGGTCGAACACGTGGTGCTGCCGGGGACCGGGCACGCGATGCTGCGCCACGCCGCCGAGTGGCACGCCCGCACGCGCGATTTCGTCACCGCGGGGGTCCGCCTGATCGCCGAGGAGAACGAGCACAGGAGCGCGCCGTGAACGACCCGACCGTCGCGGTGATCGGTGCTGGCGTGTCCGGCCTTACCGCCGCCTACCTGCTGCGCCGCAACCACCGGGTACTGCTGTTCGACGCGGACGACCGGCTCGGCGGACACGCGCACACCCACGACGTGCGCACCGCGGACGGTCGCGAGATCGGGGTGGACAGCGGTTTCATCGTGTACAACGAGCGCACTTACCCGAACCTGCTCCGCCTGTTCGCCGAGCTCGGGGTGTCCACGCAGGACACCGAGATGTCGATGAGCGTGAGCTGCGCGGGATGCGGGCTGGAATACGCCGGGGCCAAGCGGCTCGGCGGCCTGTTCGCGCAGCCCGGGAATCTGCTGCGACCCGCCTACTTGCGGATGCTCGCGCAGGTGCGCGCCTTCCACCGGCACGCCCGGGAGGTGCTCGAAACCGGCGAGGACGACCAGCTGACGCTGGGGGAGTTCCTCGCCCGCGGCGGGTACTCCCGGTACTTCGTGGAGCACTTCGCGTTGCCCCTTGTCTCCGCGGTCTGGTCCTCCGGTCCGCAGCTGAGCGCGCGCTACCCGGCGCGCTACCTTTTCGAGTTCCTCCACAACCACGGGATGCTCTCGGTGACCGGTTCGCCGCCGTGGCGCACCGTCGTCGGCGGTTCCCGGGAGTACGTGGAACGGGTCGGCAAGCAGTTGCACGTGGTCCGCGTGGGCACGCCGGTGCGCGCGGTGCACCGGCGTCCCGACGGCGTCGAGGTGCGCGACGGCACCGGCGCGGTGCACCGAGCGGACCGCGCGGTGATCGCCACGCACGCCGACGAAGCGCTGCGCCTGCTCGCCGAACCGACTCGCGCCGAGCGGGAGCTGCTCGGCAGCTTCGAGTACTCGCGCAACGAGGCGGTGCTGCACACCGACCCGGCGGCGCTGCCCCGCAGCGCGGGAGCGCGGGCCTCGTGGAACTACCGGAAACCGGCGTGCGCGTCCGGACCGGGCGCGGTGGCGGTCAGCTACGACATGAACCGGCTGATGCGGCTGGCCGAGCCCGAGGACTACGTGGTCACCCTCGGCCACGATCGCATCGACCCACGGCGCGTGCTCGCCACCACGACCTACGAGCACCCGATCTACACGGCGGAGTCGGTGGCCGCCCAGCGCCGCTTCGGCGAGCTCGGCGACGGCCGGGTGCGGTTCGCGGGCGCCTACCACGGCTGGGGTTTCCACGAGGACGGTTGCGCCTCGGGTGTTCGCGCGGCCGAGGCGTTCGGCGCGGGGTGGGGGTCGGCATGACCGCTCCAGCGCTGTACGACGTCGTGGTGACGCACACCCGGCACGTGGACGTCGTGCGCACCTTCCGGAACCGGCTCTACACCTGGCTGGTCGACCTCGATGAACTCCCCGAACTGCCCCCTTGGCTGCGTCTCTTCGCCCGGTTCGACGCGCGCGACCACCTCGGCGCCAAAGGCGAATCGCTGCGACGCGACCTGGACCGCTGGCTGGCCGCGCACGACCAGCCGACCGGTGGCAAGATCCTGATGCTCGCGCAGGCGAGGGTCCTCGGGCACGTGTTCAACCCGATCACCGTGTACTGGTGCCACCGGCCGGACGGGCGGCAGGCCTGCGTGGTCGTCGAGGTGCACAACACCTACGGCGAAGCGCACCGCTACCTGCTGCACCCGGATGCCGACGCGGAGGCCGCGACCGACAAGCAGCTCTATGTCTCCCCCTTCCTGCCCGAGCACGGGCGCTACCGGTTGCGATTGGCCGCGCCCGGCGAGCGGCTCGCGCTGCGTGTGGAACTGCACGGCGCCGAGGGCAAGCTGCTCACCGCCACGATGAGCGGCGAGCGCGTGCCGGCCACCCATCGCGAGCTGGTGCGCATGCTGCTGCGCAGGCCGCTCGTACCGCACCGGGTCTCCGCCCTGATCCGCGCGCACGGCATCGCGCTGTGGCTGCGCCGGGTCCCGATCGTCCCTCGTAAGAAGCACGAACGACAGGAGTCACCATGACCAGCGCCGAGATCGAGCCACGCCCGACCGGCGGTGCGGTGGCCCCCGGGGCGCCGCCGCCCTGGGAACAACTCGGCCCGGCCCCGCACGCGCCGGTGCGAGCAGCGCTGGCGGAGCGGCTGTTCCGGCACGCCGTGCGCGAATTGCCGGTGCGCATCGCGCTGGCCGGTGGCGAGCGGCTCGGCAGCGGCGGCACCGGATCGCCGCTGATGCGCATCGAACGGCCGAGCGAGTTCTTCAACCGGCTCGGGCACGCCGGCAAGATCGGCTTCGGCGAGTCCTACATGGCAGGCGACTGGACCAGCCCGGAACCGGCCGAACTGCTCACCCCGTTCGCGGCTCGGCTCGCCGAACTGGTGCCCGGGCCGCTGCAGGCGTTTCGGCGCTGGGTGGACGCGCACCAGCCGGAGAGCGACCGCAACACGACTGCCGGATCGCGCAACAACATTCACCGGCACTACGACCTGTCCAACGACGTCTTCGCGCGGTTCCTCGACGAAACGATGACGTACTCCGGGGCACCGCTGTTGCCGGGCGGCGACCTGCGCGAAGCCCAGGTGTCCAAACTGGACTCCGCGCTGGACCTGGCCGGCGTGCGCTCCGGGACGCGGCTGCTCGAGATCGGCACCGGATGGGGTTCCCTGTCCGTCCGGGCCGCGCAGCGCGGCGCAGCGGTTACGACCGTGACGCTGTCCGAGCAGCAGCGGGCGCTGGCCGCCGACCGGATCGCGGCCGCCGGCCTGAGCGACCGGGTCGACGTTCGGCTGTGCGACTACCGGGAAGTGCAAGGCCGCTACGACGCGATCGTGAGCATCGAGATGATCGAGGCGGTCGGCGCGCAGTACTGGCCCACCTACTTCCGCGCGCTCGACCGCTTGCTGGTCGACGGCGGGAGCGCGGCGATCCAGGCGATCACCATGCCGCACGACCGGTTGCGGGCCACCAAGGACTCCTACACGTGGATCCACAAGTACGTCTTTCCCGGCGGCCTGTTGCCCTCGGTGGAGTTGATCGAGGGCAACGTCCGCGCCAACACGGGGATGGTGCTGGCCGAACGGCGCGCGTTCGGGGCCGGATACGCCGAGACGCTGCGCCAGTGGCGGGAGCGGTTCACCGCCAACTGGGGCGAGATCGCCGCCCTCGGGTTCGGCGACCTGCTGCACCGGATGTGGGAGTTCTACCTGGCCTACAGTGAAGCTGGCTTCCGATCCGGATACCTCGACGTCTGGCAGTTCGGCATGCGCAAGACCGCGCGATCTTGATTTCCGCTCCGGGCGTCGCCCGCGACGCCCGGCCTGACGAAAGGATCCGGTGTGGAGGAGAACACCCGTTCCGAGGGAACGCAGCCAGAGCCGGAGCGGGCGTCGGACCCCCGCACGTTGCTGGTCGAGGTGGCCAAGGGGAGCGAAGCCGCTTTCGAGCAGCTGTACGAGGTGATCAGCAGGCCGGTGTTCGGGCTCGTGCAACGCGTCGTGCGCGATGCCGCGCAGTCCGAGGAGGTCACCCAGGAGGTGCTGGTCGAGGTCTGGCGCAACGCCACGAGCTACCGGCCGGAGAAGGGCGGCGTGCTGTCCTGGGTGCTCACCATGGCGCACCGGCGCGCCGTGGACCGGGTGCGCTCGGAGCAAGCCGCCCATGACCGCGATGCGAAGGTCGGCGCGCGCTCCGGTTCCCCTGCCTTCGACGAGGTGAGCGAGTCCGCGCTAGCGCACCTGGAACACCGGCAGGTGTGGCGCTGCCTGTCCACGCTGACCGAGCTCCAGCGCGAATCGGTGCTGTTGACCTATTACCGCGGCTACACCTACCGCGAAGCGGCCGGCTTGCTGGAGTCACCGACCGCCACCGTCAAGACCCGCCTCCGGGACGGGTTGATCCGCCTGCGTGACTGCTTGGGGACGAGCCGATGAGCACCGAGATGTCGACCCTCACCGGGGCCTACGCCGTGGACGCGCTCTCCGGATCGGAGCGGTCCGAGTTCGAGCGCCACCTGGAGTCGTGCGAGGAGTGCGCGCAGGAGGTGCACGAACTGCGCGAGACTGCCTCCCGCCTCGGCGTCGCCGCAGCGGCGGAACCGCCGGAAGGCCTCAAGCGCCGAGTGCTGCGCGAAATCGCCCAAACGCGCCAGGAACCCCCGATCGCCGAACCGGTGCCGATCGGCTCGCGCGCGTCCCGAGCGCGACGCGGGCTGGGCCCCCGGCTCGCGGTCGCCGCATCGGTCGTCGCGATCGCGGCGGCGGGCGCGTTCGGCGGCATGGCCTGGCAATCCCAGCGGGAACTGGACCAGGCCGAACAGCGGCTGGAGCAGGCCGGTGCGCGCGGCGCCGAGATGGCCGCGGTGCTGCAAGCCGAGGACGCCCGGATCGTCCACGGCGCGCAAGGCGGCGCCGAAGCGACTGCCATCGTGTCGCGGCGGCTCGACAGGGCGATGTTCATGAGCGAGCGGATGCCCGATGCGCCCACCGGTCACGCGCACCAGCTGTGGGCGATCGGGCCCGACGGCGCCAGTTCCATGGGCGTGATGGAAGACGAGCGGTCTCCGATCGTGCACCAATTGCCGCAGGAAGCCACCAAGCTCGGCGTGACCGTCGAACCGGCGGGCGGTTCCGAGCAACCCACGACCGATCCGGTCATGCTCCTGTCGTTGCCCGGCTGATCCCGAGTGAGGTACTTCCCGCCGATGAACGTCGCCGTCGCCCTGTTCACCCGCGACCTGCGGGTGCACGACAACCCCGTCCTGCACGCCGCCGCTGGCTCGGCATCCCGGGTGATCCCGCTGTTCGTCCTGGACGACAGCATCCTCCGAAGCCAGTTCACCTCGCCCAACCGCGCGGAGTTCCTGACGCGCAGCCTGCGGGACCTGGATCGCGGACTGCGGCAGCTCGGTGCCCCGCTGGTGGTCAGGCGCGGGGATCCGCTGGCGGTGCTGCGCCGCCTCGCGGCGGAGCAGCCGATCGACGAGGTCCACCTCGCGGCCGACGTCAGCGGCTACGCGCAGCGCAGGCAGGAAACGCTCGTCGACGGGCTCCCCGTCCGTGTGCACGTGCACGAGGGCAGCGTCAACGCCGTCCCGCCAGGAGCCGTGACGCCGACCGGGGGCAACGACCACTTCGCCGTGTTCGGCCCGTACCTGCGGCGCTGGCTGGCGGTGGAGCGGAGGCGCCCGCTGGCGGCACCGAAGCGACTGGAGGCGTCGACCGTCGCTCCCGGGTCGCTCCCGGAGCGGGAGGAGATCTGCTCGGGGGAGGTCGCCCCGGAGCTCGCGGTCGGCGGTGAGCGCGCCGGGCGCGAGCTGTTGGACCGATGGGTCGGCGAGCTGGTCGACGACTACCCGGAGGGGCACGACGACCTCGCGGGCGACCGAACCTCCCGCTTGTCCCCGCACCTGCACTTCGGCACGCTGTCGCCGGTGGAGGTCGTGCACCGGGCGGGTTCGCGCACCCGGGGCGCGCAGGAGTTCGTCCGACAGGTGGCGTGGCGGGACTTCCACCACCAGGTGCTGGCCGCGCGCCCGCGAACCGCTGGCGAGGACTACCGGCCGCGCGGCGACGCCTGGCGGGAGGAACCCGAGGAGCTGCGCCGCTGGCAGGAGGGCCGAACCGGGTACCCGATCGTCGACGCCGGCATGCGCCAGCTCCTGCGGGAGGGGTGGATGCACAACCGCGCCCGGATGATCACCGCGAGCTTCCTCGTGAAAACGCTGCACCACGACTGGCGCTCCGGCGCCCGGCACTTCCTGCGGCACCTCGTCGACGGGGACGTGGCGAACAACCAGATGAACTGGCAGTGGACCGCGGGGACCGGCACCGACACACGGCCGAACCGGGTGCTCAACCCGCTGCGGCAGGCCCAGCGGTACGACCCCGGCGGCGACTACGTCCGCCGGTACCTCCCCGAGCTCCGGTCCGTTCCCGGGGCGGCGGTGCACGAACCGTGGAAGCTCGCGGTCGACCACCGCCGCTCGTTGAACTACCCCGACCCGATGGTCGACCTGGACGAAGGGCGGAGCCGCTTTCTGGAAGCGCGGCTCGGCCAGCGGTGACCGGACCCGCGCGGGCACGGCGCTCGCACGGCAGGTCGACATGGCCATGTTCACAGCAGAGCGGATGCCCGGTGTTCTCACCGGACGGGCGCGCCAGCTCTGGGCGAGAGGCCCGGACGGGCCAGCTCCACGGGCATTGGACCGGCAACGACCCATCGCGCACCGCTTTGCCCCGAACGTCACCACGCTCGGGGTGACGAGCGGCGGTGCGTCACCGGTGAGAACGCGAGTCCGCGTCCGCGTCAGGCGCGCCAGTCGGGTTTGGCCTACGGTGATTTGATGCGCAGTCGATTCGACTGGAATCACCGAGAGGTTTGAATTCGTGTTGTGCCTGGTGACCGGCGCTACCGGCTATATCGGAGGCCGCCTGGTGCCTCGACTGCTCGCCGAGGGGAATCGCGTTCGATGCCTGGTGCGCACGCCGGAGAAGCTCGCTGACGTGCCGTGGCGCGACGAGGTCGAGGTGGTGCGAGGTGATCTGCTCGACGAGGGAGACGTGCTTTCCGCGTGCGAGGGCGTCGACGCGCTGTACTACCTGGTCCACTCGCTGAACGTCGACGATTTCGCACGGTTGGACCGCCGAGCGGCGCTGATCACCGCGCAGGCCGCGCGCGAGGCGGGCGTCGGCCGGATCGTCTACCTCGGCGGCGTGCACCCGTCCACGGGAAGGCTCTCCGAGCACCTCGGTTCGCGTGCCGAGGTCGGTGAGATCCTGTTGCGCAGCGGTGTGCCGACGGTCGTGCTGCAGGCAGCGGTGATCATCGGGTCCGGCTCGGCCAGCTTCGAGATGCTGCGCTACCTCACCGAACGGTTGCCGGTGATGGTCACACCCCGGTGGGTGCGCAACCGGGTTCAGCCGATCGCTGTGCGCGACGTGCTGCACTACCTCGTCGGCGTGCTCTCCTTGCCGATCTCGGTCAACCGCACGTTCGACATCGGCGGCCCGGAGGTGCTCACCTACGCCGAGATGATGCACGGGTACGCGGTCGTCGCCGGTCTCCCGCGGCGGCGGATGTTGCCTGTCCGCGTGCTGACCCCGTGGCTGAGCTCGCACTGGATCAACATCGTCACCCCCGTCCCCAAGAACATCGGGGCGCCGCTGATCGAATCGCTGGTGCACGACGCGGTCTGCTCCGAGCACGACATCGACGAGTTCGTGCCCCTCCCCGACGGTGGCAAGACCGGTTACCAGCGGGCGCTCCGGCTGGCGCTCCGCAAGATCGCGCAGGCGGAGGTCGAGACCCGCTGGTCCGACGCGTCGGTCGTCCCGGCCGACCCGCTGCCTTCGGACCCCGAGTGGTCCGGGGGCAGCACCTACGTCGACGACCGGTCCCACGACACCTCCCTGCCGCCCGAGCGCGTGTGGGAGGTGGTGCGCGGAATCGGCGGCGAGAACGGTTGGTACTCGTTCCCGCTCGCCTGGTCCGCGCGCGGGTGGATCGATCGCATGGCGGGCGGCGTCGGTCTGCGGCGGGGACGCCGGCACCCGCACGAGTTGCGCACCGGCGAGGCCCTGGACTGGTGGCGGGTGGAGACGCTGGACGAAGGTAGGTTGTTGCGGCTGCGGGCCGAGATAAAACTTCCCGGCCGGGCGTGGCTGGAGTTCGCGGTGACCTCCGAGGGGGCCTTCGGCACGCGGATCTACCAGCGCGCCGTGTTCATCCCGCGCGGCCTCGCGGGTCAGCTCTACTGGTGGGCCGTCACACCCTTCCACGGCTTGGTCTTCGAAGGGATGGTCCGCAACATCGTCCGGAGAGCCGAGCAGCTGGCGTCGGCCGACTCCGCGGGGGAGCGGGCGCCATAGATCGTCGCGAGCAGCGCGTCTTCCAGGCGGCCGGAAGCCGGCGTCACGAGCAAGGTTGGCATCTGCGGTGATCGAGGCTCCCGGCTCGTCCTGCCCCTCGGTGCGGTCGGACTCGGCCGCTCGGCTTCCCGGTTCGACGTGCCGGGTGTGCGCAGGCAGGCCGCGAAGTGCGTGCGGCAGCGCGGAGATCGGGGCGCTTGGCAAGAAGTGCTCGCTCCGCTGCTCAAGAGCATCGAGGCGAACTGCGAGCAGCGAGCCGAGGATGTTGGCGTACCTGCCGGTGACGGAGGCCACCGCGGTCCGCTGCGCTGGGCACGGCATCGTGGCGCAATCCGCTGGGCGATCGGCGGCCGGCGGCGCGAACCTGGTTCGGTGGGATCGCTCTGTTCGTGGTCGTTCTGGTGTGAGACGTGAGGTGGAGTGATGACGACATCGAGTTCGGCGAGGCCGGTGCTTCGCGAGGTCGCCGGGGCCCTGGTGTTCGCCGGTTGCGTGACCGCGGTGGCCGTCGTCGGTGCGCTGGCGGCGGGCTCGGCCGGTCAGGAGTACCAGGCGTTGCGCACGCCGCCCTGGGCGCCACCGGCCTGGCTGTTCGGCCCGGTGTGGTCCGTGCTCTACGCGATGATCGCCGCCTCCGGGTGGCTGGTGTGGCGTCGAGCGGGCTCGTTGCGCGCGGCCATTACCCCGCTCGGGGTCTACGCCGCGCAGCTGCTGCTGAACATGGCTTGGACGCCGTTGTTCTTCGGGGCTGCCCGCTACGGAACGGCCCTGGTCGAGATCGTCGTGCTGCTGGCGGCGATTCTGGTCACGATCGTGCTGTTCAGCCGGATCCATCGGGTCGCCGCGCTGCTGCTGGTGCCCTACGCGGGCTGGACGTCGTTCGCCACCGCGCTCAACGGATCCATCTGGTTGCTCAACGCGTGAGCCCGGCCCGGATCGGGTGCGACTCGGCGCTGCCGAGGCAAATCGGGCCGCACTGGGCGGGTTTCATCTGGCCAGCTAGGTTTTAGTTGCTCGAATGGGTCGAGCGGGTTCGCGCGAGCGTTGCCGGTCGGGAAGCGGCGGGTTTCGTGACCGTGCTCATCGCCGGGTGCGGTGACCTCGGGACGGAGGCCGGATTGCGGATGGCCGCCTCCGGCCATCGTGTCGTGGGATCGCGGCGGAATTCTGATCGCACCCGGCGATCGAGGAGTGGGCGATCGACCTGGCGGTAGGGCGGCCCGACATCCCCGCGGACACCGAAGTCGTGATCCGCATCCTCGCCCCCGGATATCGGAGCGAAGAGGTCGACCAGCGGACGTTCGCTCGAGCTGCGCGCTCGCTCTCCCGGGCCGCGCAGCCGGCGTGTGCTGTGTTGACGGCCATCTCGTTGGCCGACAGCTGCCGGTGACGGTCGCCGGCCTCCGGGTCGCGCGGTGTGCCGCGCCTTCCCGGCGCGGCACACCCATACTGCAGAGCGGCGACCTCTCGTGAATCTGCGCGACGAGCAGTCTTCACCGAGAAGCTTCGGCGAGCCCGATCATTTCACCGGCGACGTGGTTCTCGTGCGTTCATGCGGCGTGGGCGGTGGCAGCGGACTTCTTCTGCCAGGGTGCCAGGTCGTCGTGCAGTTGCGCGATCTTGACTTGTAGCGGCTCGATGGCGTCCCGACCAAGGGGGAGGTGCGTGGGCAGTTCGTCCTGGCAGGTGATCTCGTAGATCAGGGCCGCGCCCTTGGCTGGGTCGCCGAACTGGGTGTGATTGGCCTCGCCGGCCCAGTCCAGGGTGGTGTGCGCGGGGGTGCCGTCGTAGGCGCTGATGCGGTTCTCCGGCAGCGACAGCGAGGTCTGGTCGAGGAAGTCGGTGGCGGAACGCGCCGGGCTCGACGACCATGCTCTGCACGCCGAACGGCGCCATCTCCTGCGACAGGGCCTCGCTGATGCCGGCGACGGCGAACTTCGACGCGTTGTACATGCTCACGCCGGGCTCGCCCTCGTACCCCGCTCGCGAACCGATGTGCACCAGCTTTCCGCTGCCCTGGGCCCGCATGACCGGCAAGACGGCGCGAGTGACGTTGATCAGGCCAAACACGTTGAGGTTGAACAGTGATCTCCTCCAATGCGCCGAGCAGGCCCCGGTGGGCCGGCTCGGGACAGGCATTTCTCACGCCGCGAGCAGGGGCATTCCCCAGGAAAGGGCCACCTCAGCGGTTCTGCCTGTTCGACCAGCACTTCTCGGCGAAGGCGCTGTACCTGCGGCACATCATCGAGTGAGGGGACCGACGCGCAGCCGAGATCGCAGCGGCTGACGATCGGTTCGCCGCGTGGACGCGTAGCAACCTCGCCTATGCCGACGGGTACTTAGGCGTCGAGCTCGATGCCGAACCCACCTTCGGATGGCGGCTGCGCTCAGTCGCCGCCGCCGTAAGAGGTTACGACGGGGACCCTTGTGGTTGCGGGTCGTCTCGGAGTTCCCGCAGTGGGCGAACGGCGAGTTCTGACCGGTTCGAAGCCAGCGCTTGGCTGCGTTCGGTCTCCAGCACCGACACGGTGAAAGCGTTGCTGACGTCCGTCTCATCGGTGTTGTTGACGCTGCCCCGGCCGCGCCTTCTGCGGCAGCTCGCTGTCGTTGGGAGGAGTTTAGAGGACTGGTTGGCGCTGCTCGTGGTTGTTGTCTTGCTGGAGATTGTTGGTGCACGTCAGGCGGGCGCGGATCTGTCGGCCCTGTTCCCGCGTGGCTCCGGTCGTGTCGAACGGTGTGGCTATGACCAGGGCTGCGGCTCCCTGGGTCCAGGTTTGGTCGTCCGATCGGTCGATTTCGACGGGGATGCTGTTGCGCACGGAGGGCAGGTGGGCGCGGAGGGCGGGTTCGAAGCCGGGGCGCCAGTGCTGCCATGCGGTGGTTCCCTCGCCGTAAATGGCGACGGTTTCCGGGTCAACGAGGTTGACGACGTGGGCGACCGATCGTCCGAGTATGTCTCCGGCGTTGCGAAGGATTTGCTGCGCGGCCTGGTCACCCCGGTCTGCGGCGGCATGGATGGCGGAGATGCCCTCGTTTGCGGCTAGGACACCGTCACGCTGGGCTGCTGCGACAAGGGCGCGGTCGCCGATGATCGCTTCGAGACAGCCGTAGTTACCGCATACGCACTGTGGGCCGTTCGGATCGACTGGTGTGTGTCCGAGTTCGCCGGCGTCGCCGTGTGCGCCTCGATACACCACATCGCTGGCCACGATTGCTGCTCCGATCCCGGCGCCGATCGTGACGATCAGGAAGTCGCGGTGCTGACGTCCTCTGCCGTACAGGCAGTCCGCTGCGGCCAGTGCGTTCACGTCGTTGTCGACCAGCACGGGCAGTCCGAGGTTGGACCGCAGTCGTCGTCCGAGGGGCACTCCGCGCCAACCCAGGATGTCTGCGTTCACGATGCCTTCGGCGGGATCGTGGACCCCGCCGGGTACGCCGAGCCCGATGCCCAGCAACGAACTGCCGTTCCCGTCGAGCCCGTCGATCACTTCTCTGAGCACGTCGGTGAGGTTTCCGAGTGCGTCTGCGGATGAGGGGTCGAAATCGTGCACCGAAGTATCGCGCACGGTCCCGTCGAGCTCCACGTCAGAAATAGCTAGGCGGTCCGGGGCTATCTTGACTCCCAGCGCGCGCCGCGGTGAACCGGCCAAACCCAGTATCTGGGCAGGTCGGCCGCCGCGAGATGGGGCCGAGGCGCGTTCTTCGAGCAGCCCGTCGGAGATCAACTCCTTGGTCACCTGAGTCACCGTCGCTGCGCTCAGGTCCAGCCGCTGCGAGATGTCGGTTCGGCTCAACGAACCGGACGTCCCTGCCAGTGCAAGGATGGCCGCGCGGTGGTCGGCAGTCGACTGTGAGGCCACCAAGCAACCCCTTTCGTTATAAGTAAAGGAAGTCTCAGCCTAGGTATCAGCCCTGGGGGCGTCAACCTGAGGCGGCCCAGCGTCGGACGTGGGGTATGACCTGCTCCTTAGTGCTCGTGCGAGTGGATGAGCTCAGCTCAGGCGGGGTCGCCCTCACCCCTTGACGTGGCTGCCGCCACAACTTACCTTCCTTCGTACTTAAATTAACTACGAAAAAACTAGCCAGGAGTGCGGGCGCATGTTCGCCTCAGCGCCACCCTCGCGGCCTCCTGGCTGGCTACGCAACTGCTCGACGACCTTGAGCTGAGTTGTGGGGGTGCGCCGATAGTGGCCAGCTGCTCCCGCCGACCGTCCGGGTAGCCACCGGCGGTGCGCATGAAGATCGTTTGATCTCGCACTGCGGCGCCCGGCGAGATGTCGACCAAAGGAGATCGACGTGAAGTTGAGACGTGCCACTACTGTATCGATTATGATCTCGTCGCTGCTGGTCGCGACTGCGTGCAGTAGCGGTTCCCAGAGCTCTGAGACCTCGGGCAAGCTGGAAGGCCGTGGTCCGATCACTTTCGCCACTGGCAAGGATGACGGCTCGGGGCTGAATCAGAAGATCGTCGACAAGTGGAACAAGGCGCATCCGCAGGAGCCGGTCAGGCTGATCGAGCTCCCTGCCTCCGGCGACGAACAGCGCCAGCAGATGATCCAGAACGCGCAGACGAAATCGGACGCCTTCACAGTCCTGGATCTCGATCACGTGTGGCTGCCGGAGTTCGCCGCCAATCGCTGGATCTCACGCTTGCCCGAGGAGCAGCTCGACAGCTCGAGGTTCTTGCAGCCGAATCTGGAGAGCGCGAAATATCGTGGCCGCCTGTTCGCCGTTCCGCACAGTTCGGACGGTGCGATGCTGTACTACCGCAAGGACCTCCTGGCCAAGGCCGGTGCTACCCCGCCAAAGACGTGGGAGGGCATGCAGAAGGTCTGCGAGAAGGTCCTCTCGCTTCCTGAGGCAGCTGGAATGTCGTGCTACACAGGACAGTTCGAGAAGTACGAGGGTCTGGTCGCGAACTTTGCCGAGGCCGTGCACAGCGCAGGCGGTGAGATCGTGGGCAAGGACGGCAAAGCGCGGGTCAACACGCCACAGGCCGAGCGCGGGCTGGAATTCCTGGTTGACGGATTCCGTTCGGGGATGATCGCGCGCGAGTCCATCGCGTTCAAGGAAGCTGAGTCGCGCAAGGCATTCCAGGACGGAAAGGTCGTCTTCAGCCGCTGGTGGCCTGCGCAGTGGTCGAGCCTGAGCAAGACCGATGGTTCCTCGTCCGTGGCCGGAAAATTCGATGTAACCAGGCTGCCGGGACTGACGGGCCCTGGTGTGTCAGCCCTCGGCGGCCACAACCTGGCGATCTCCGCCTATGGCGAGAACAAGGCCACAGCAATGGACTTCATCAAGTTCCGTACCAGCGAGCAGCAGCAGAAGTTCGCACTAGACGTGGCAGCGCTCGCGCCCTCGCTCAATTCGGTCTACGACGATCCGGCCTTGCAGGCGAAGTACCCCTATCTGCCGGTGTTGAGGAACTCGATCGCCAGTGCTCAGCCGCGGCCCCGCGTCATCAACTACGGCGAAGTGACGCAAGCGATCCAGGACGAGGTCTACGGCGCGTTGTCGGGCGACAAGAGCTCTCATGAGGCGCTCGCCGACCTGCAGCAGCGTCTCGAACGGCTGATCAAGGCATGACGCAGGGTTTCATGAGCGCACGATCGCGAGGGATGTCATGACGACGACCGATACCGTTGCGCACCCCGCGGACGACCTGAAGCAGGCGCACAAGACCAGAAAAGCGGGCAAGAGAAGGAAGGGCCGGAACGCTGCGACCAAGAGGCTCGCAGGCGTGCTGGTTTCGCCGACACTGCTGGTCCTCGGCTTGGTGGTGCTGTACCCGCTGCTGTCGACGTTGCGGCAGTCCTTCTACACCGAAGGCGAGACGCTCGACGCAGACGGATTCGTCATCAAGGGCGAACAGTTCGTGGGCCTGGCCAACTACGCCGACGCAATCGTGGGCGCGGGCGCGGGACGGTTCTGGAACGCGATGTTCAACACCACGTTCTTCACCGTCACCACGGTTATCCTGGAGACGGTACTGGGCATGGCGATGGCGCTGGTCATGCACCGCGCATTCCGCGGACGAGGTCTCGTTCGTGCCAGCGTGCTGGTTCCGTGGGCGATCCCGACTGCCGTTTCCGGCCTGTTGTGGCGGTGGATCTTCGCCCCAGACGGCGTCGCCAACGGCCTGCTGGGGCAACAGGTCCTGTGGAGCACCGATGGTCCGCAGGCCCAGCTCGCGGTCATCATCGCCGAAGTGTGGAAGACCGCGCCGTTCGTCGGCCTGCTGACGCTCGCGGGCCTCCAAATGATCCCCCAAGAGCTGTACGAGGCGGCCAAGGTCGACGGGGCCACCGCGTGGCGGCGCTTCTGGAGCATCACGCTGCCACTGGTCAAACCGGCGTTGTTGGTGGCGGTGCTGTTCCGGTTGCTGGATGCGTTGCGGATGTTCGACCTTCCGTTCGTGCTGATCGGTCAGCAGAAGTACTCGGTGGAGACTCTGTCCATGTTGGCCTGGCAGGAGGCCACCAATGTCAACTACGGGCCCGCGGCCGCCTACGCCACGATCATGTTCGGATATGTCGCCCTGGTCGCCCTTGCTTTCGTCAAATTGCTCGGTGCGGACATCATCGGCGAAGCCCACACCCGGCGTCGAGGGAAGCGTAAAGCCCGTTCCAAATCGGGAAAGGCGGTGATGGCGTGATCACCCGCGCACCATCGGTCCGTGCCAAGTCGCAGGAACCCGCCTGGAAGCGCTGGTTGCCCAACTTCGGGATCGCCGCGATCGTGGTGTTCTGCCTGGCGCCGTTCTACTGGATGCTGGTCACCGCGTTCCGTCGCCCGTCGGATCAGTACGACCTCCACCTGATGCCGAGAGTCTGGTCGGTGGACAACTTCCTGGCGGTCTTCGCCCCGGGAACCGGGTTCGGCTTCGCGCTGCTCAACAGCCTCATCGTGGCCGGTGTAACCACCATCCTCACGCTGATCGTGGGGATCTCGGCGGCGTACGCCTTGGCGCGGCTGCACTTCCGCGGCAAGACGCTGGTGCTGGCGTTGATCATCGCTTGCAGCATGTTCCCCGGCATTTCCCTGGTGGTGCCGCTTCTCAAGCTGTTCACGGACATCGGCTGGATCAACACCTACCAGGCGATGATCACACCGACCTTGTCGTTCGCGCTGCCGCTGGCGGTGTGGAACCTGACGGCGTTCTTCCGGCAGATGCCGGTGGAGCTGGAACAGGCGGCCATGATCGATGGCTGCACGCCGGGGCAGGCGTTTCGGAAGGTGATCCTTCCGTTGGCCGCGCCGGGTGTCTTCACCACCGCGATCCTGACGTTCATCATGGCGTGGAACGAATTCATCATCGCGCTGTCGATGGTGAACAAGAAGGAAATGCAGACCGTGACCGTCGCGATCTCGAAGTTCACGGGATCGCAGGGATTCGAGCAGCCTTTCGGTACCCAGATGGCGGCCGGCGTCGTCGTCACCATCCCGCTCGTCATCGCTGTGCTGATCTTCCAACGCCGCATCGTCGCCGGGCTCACCGCCGGCGGCGTCAAGTAAGCCCAATGACCTCCTGAGGAGAACTTCGTCCGATGACTGACCAGTACTTGATCGATTCGTCCGTGTCGCGGCCGTGGTGGCGCGACGCGGTGATCTACCAGGTCTACATCCGCAGCTTCGCCGACGGAAACGGCGACGGAATGGGCGACATCGCCGGAATCCGGTCGAAGTTGCCGTACTTGCGCGATCTCGGTGTTGACGCCATCTGGATCAACCCCTGGTACCCGTCCCCACAGGCCGATGCTGGCTATGACGTCGCCGATTTCCGCGACATCGACTCACGCTTCGGCACGCTCGACGATGCCGACAAGCTCATCGACGAAGCCCACCGGCACGGGATCCGCGTCATCCCGGACCTCGTGCCCAACCACACCTCGGACCAGCACGAGTGGTTTCAAGCCGCCCTGGCCGCCGGTCCGGGCAGTCCCGAACGTGCGCGCTACCTCTTTCGCCCAGGGAAGGGGGCCAACGGTGAAAAGCCGCCCAACAACTGGAATTCGTGCTTCGGCGGTCCGGCCTGGACCCGGGTGACCGAAGCTGACGGCAGCCCTGGCGAGTGGTACTTGCACCTGTTCGCCCCGGAACAGCCCGACCTGAACTGGGCGCACCCCGAGGTGCGGGATGAGTTCGAATCGATCCTGCGCTTCTGGTTCGACCGCGGCATCGACGGCTTCCGCATCGACGTCGCCCACGGGCTGATCAAGGACACCGATCTTCCGGACGTCGTCGCACCGCAGGGCTCCGGATACGTCTATCCCGAGGGCGAGCACCCGCACTGGGACCGCGACGAGGTGCACGAGATCTACCGGAGCTGGCGGCGCATCGCCGATGAATACCCGGGCGACCGGAAGTTCGTGGCCGAAGCATGGGCTGATACTCCGCGGCGCCTGGCGAACTACGTCCGCACCGATGGCCTGCACACCGCGTTCAACTTCGATTTCCTCCAAGCTCCCTGGAACGCCGAGCAGCTGCGCAAGGTCATCGACACCACGACGTCGACACTGGCCGCTGTCGGAGCCCCGGCCACGTGGGTGCTGTCCAACCACGACGTCCCTCGGCACCCGAGCCGCTACGGGCGCCCGGCCGTCAACTGGGTCCCTGGCCAGCACTACACCGCCGATGGGGACACGGACCTGGAGCTGGGAACTCGCCGGGCCCGAGCCGCAGCGTTGCTGATGCTCTCGCTGCCCGGCGGCGCCTACATCTATCAGGGCGAGGAGCTGGGGCTCCCCGAGGTCGAGGACCTTCCCGAGGCGCTGCTGCAGGACCCGGTGTGGGAGCGCTCCGGACACACCGAACGCGGCCGGGACGGTTGTCGGGTGCCAGTGCCATGGTCGGGCGACAAGGCACCGTTCGGGTTCAGCCCAGCCGGAGCCCTGGCTGATCCGTGGCTGCCGCAACCAGAGGCATGGAAGGACCTGACCGCCGAAGCCCAGACCGGCGACCCCCGGTCGATGCTCGAGCTCTACCGCGCGGCCCTGCGCATCCGCCGCGAACACCCGGCCCTCGGTGAAGGTGACCTGACCTGGAACCACGGCGGTGACGGTGTCCTGTCGTTCACCCGCGCACCCGGCTTCGCCTGCGTCGTCAATCTTTCAGCAGAGCCCTACCCGCTGCCTGACCACGATCACGCCCTGCTGGCCAGCGACCAGCTGAGCAGTGACGTCCTCCTGCCGGATACCGCCGTCTGGCTGTCGCTGTGAACGCCACGCCCGAGGAAAGAGGAAGCTGATGGCAGGCATCACCTATGACAAAGCCACCCGGCAGTACCCGGGCGCCGAGCGGCCCGCCGTGGACAGTTTCGAGCTGGATGTGACGGACGGCGAGTTCCTGGTCCTGGTCGGACCTTCTGGGTGCGGGAAGTCCACCAGCCTGCGGATGCTGGCAGGGTTGGAAGACGTGGACTCCGGTGCGATCCACATCGGCGACCGCGACGTGACGAACCTGTCACCCAAAGACCGGGACATCGCGATGGTGTTCCAGAACTACGCCCTGTACCCGCACATGACCGTGGCCCAGAACATGGGCTTCGCGCTGAAAATGGCCGGCGTGCCGAAGAGGGAAATCAACGAGAGCGTCGCCAGCGCGGCTGAACTGCTCGACTTGGAGCCATATCTCGATCGCAAGCCCAGGGCGCTCTCTGGTGGCCAGCGCCAGCGAGTTGGCCATGGGCCGGGCCATCGTGCGCGAACCCCAGGTATTCCTCATGGACGAGCCACTGTCCAACCTGGATGCCAAGCTTCGCGTGTCGACACGATCCCAAATCGCCGCGCTGCAACGACGGCTCGGCGTGACGACCGTGTACGTCACCCACGACCAAGTCGAAGCCATGACCATGGGCGATCGCGTTGCCGTGCTCAACAACGGCGTACTCCAGCAGTGCGCCAGCCCGCGCGCACTCTACGAGCAGCCCGCGAACGCCTTCGTGGCCGGTTTCATCGGCTCGCCAGCGATGAACCTCGCCACCGGCGACCTCGTGGACGGGGGAGTGCGACTGGGCGGCACCGTCCTCCCACTACCACGATCCACCGCGAACGCAGCCAGCGCCGACGGTGCCTCCACGGTGACGCTCGGTTTCCGGCCGGAAGCACTCGACATCGTCAGCGCCGGTCAGGACAGCATGATCGGCACAGTCACGCTCGTCGAGGAACTCGGCTCCGATGCCTACGCCTACTGCACGCTTACCGGAGGCGATCCCTCCCGCGGTGAATTGGACGTCGTCGCCCGGGTCGACCCCCGCACCTGTCCGGCCGCAGGTGAACAGGTTCACCTGCGGCCTAGGCCGGACGCAATTCACGCGTTCTCGGTGTCCACCGGCGAACGTCTGACCAAGTAGCCAAAGCCAAAGCCGGTGCGGGCGAACCGAAGCCCGCACCGGCTTTCTTCGCACTAGCTGTTGTGGCGCACGACGGTGTTGACGTTCGCCGGCGGTGTTCAGGCCCCGTGTCGGGCCGGGCCCACAGCCGAGTCGCGGAACCGGCTTGGAAGCTCGATGCGTAGCCGGCGCGGTGCGCTTTCCCGTCGGGAGATCCTCCAGAGCCCGCTCGCGACCCGAGGGGCCCGACTCCCTGGGAGGCACGGTCTGCTTGGAAGAAGCTCAGGAGCAGACTGCTCCAGTTGCCGCGGAGCCGACCAGCTTCGAGTACTTCGCCAGCACGCCCGTGCGGTGCTCCGGGGTGCGCGGGGTCCAGCCGTTCCGGCGCTTTTCCAGCTCTTCCGGCGGAACGTCGAGGTCGAGGGTCTTGGCGGCCATGTCGAGCACGATCGGGTCGCCGTCCTGCACCAGCGCGATGGGGCCGCCGTCGGTCGCTTCCGGAGCGACGTGCCCGATGCACAGGCCGGTCGTGGCCCCGGAGAACCGGCCGTCGGTAACCAGAAGCACCTCTTTGCCCAGTCCCGCTCCTTTGATCATCCCGGTTACGGCGAGCATCTCCCGCATTCCTGGTCCACCGCGCGGGCCCTCGTACCGGATCACCACGACGTCGCCGGCGACGACGGTCCCGTCGGTGACGGCGTCGAGGGCGCCTTGCTCGCCGTCGAACACCCTGGCGCGCCCGCGGAATTCGGCGGCGTCGAAGCCTGCGGACTTGACCACGGCACCGTCCGGGGCCAGCGAGCCGCGCAGGATGGTGATTCCGCCCGTCGGATGGATGGGGTCGTTCATCGCGTGGATCACGGTCCCGTCGAGGTCCGGCGGGTCGATCTCGGCGAGGTTCTCCGCGACGGTGCGGCCTGTGCAGGTGAGGGCGTCGCCGTGCAGGAGGCCGGCGTCGAGCAGGGCCTTCATCACCACGGGCACCCCGCCGACCTGGTCGACCGTGCTCATCACGTGCGCACCGAAGGGCTTGACGTCGGCGAGGTGCGGGACGCGGTCGCCGATGCGATTGAAGTCGTCGAGCGTCAGCGGCACCTCCGCCTCGGCGGCGATCGCGAGCAGGTGCAGCACGGCGTTGGTCGACCCGCCGAACGCCAGGACGACGGCGATCGCGTTCTCGAACGCCTTCCGGGTCAGGATCTGCCGGGCGGTGATCCCCTTTTCCAGCAGCCCGATCACCGCCTCGCCTGAGGCGCGAGCGATGCCGTCGCGTCGCCGGTCGACGGCGGGTGGGCTGGCCGAGCCCGGCAGGGCCATCCCCAGCGCCTCGGCCGCGCTGGCCATCGTGTTCGCCGTGTACATGCCGGCGCACGCGCCCTCGCCTGGGCAGATGGCGTGCTCGATCTCGGTGAGTTCCTCGCGGGTGATCAGTCCGCGGGCGCAGGCCCCGACGGCCTCGAACGCATCGGCGATGTTGACCTCGCGGCCGTCGATGTGCCCGGGCAGAATCGTCCCGGCGTAGACGAAGACCCCGGCCAGGTCGAGTCGGGCGGCGGCCATCAGCATGCCGGGCAGGGACTTGTCGCAGCCGGCGAGCAGGACGGTGCCGTCGAGCCGCTCGGCTTCGACGACGGTCTCCACCGAGTCGGCGATGATGTCGCGGCTGACCAGGGAGTAGTGCATACCGACGTGGCCCATGGAGATGCCGTCGGAGACCGAGATCGTGCCGAACTCCATGGGGTAGCCGCCCGCGTGGTGCACGCCCTCCTTCGCCGCCTGCGCCAAGCGCTGCAGGGACAGGTTGCAGGGGGTGATCTCGTTCCAGCTCGACGCGATGCCGATCTGCGGCTTGGCCAGGTCCGCATCGCGCATCCCGACGGCGCGGAGCATGCCGCGCGCAGCCGTGCGCTCGATGCCGTCGGTGACCTGGCGCGAGCGACGCTCGAGATTGGACATTATGCCTCCTCGGCAGGGAGAGGACGGACGACAAGGCTCACGATGGCAGTCCCCAGGCGCGGCGGGCACGCCCCCTCGCCGAGTTTCGCACCCGAGCGCCGGTCGAGCTCTTGGAACGGATCCTGGAGCCCGAGCGGAGACCGCACATCGGGCCGCGCTGACCACCAAGGTGGCAGCCCTGACCCGCGGTCTGGTGAGCGCAGGTCAGGGCGCGCACGCTACGTGCCGTAGGCGAGCAGGGTCTCGACGACCTGTTGCTGGACGGCCTGGCGCCCGGCACGCCACATCCCGACGGCGTCGGCGCCCTCAACGAGGTCGGGCAGGGCTGCCGCTGCCGCATCGAGGTAGGCGCGGCGAAGCTCGGCGTTCACATTGATCTTCGCAACACCGAGCTTGATCGCCTTCCGCACCTCCTCGGCGGGCAATCCGCTCGCCCCGTGCAGGACGAGCGGCACCGATACCGCTTGCCGAATTTCCGCCAGCCGCTCCAGATCGAGCCGGGCGTCGGGCGAGAAACCGTGGACATTGCCCACCGCAACGGCAAGTGCGTCGACCCCGGTGCGATCGACGAACTCGGCCGCTTGCTGGGGATCGGTCATCGCGCCCGTGCGAACACCGGTCGAGACGTCTTCATCGCCACCGACGGCGCCGAGCTCTCCCTCCACCCACACACCCCGGTCGTGAGCGATGCGGACCGCGTCCGCAGTTCCCGCCACGTTCTGCTCGAACGGGTCGTGCGAGCCGTCGTACATCACCGAGCTGTAGCCGGCCTCGACGCACCATCGCAGTTCGTCGAGATCGCGGCAGTGATCGAGGTGCACTCCGACCTCGGTGCGGGCGTGCTCGGCGGCGGTCAGCGCCAGCACCGCCAGCAGCCGTCGGTTCGCGTGACGGAAGTGGCTGGACCCGGCGAGCAGGAGAACCGGTAGTTCGGTCTGCTCGCCGGCGGCGACGACGGCCTCCACCTGTTCCAGGTTGTACGTGGCGAAAGCGCCGACGGCGCGACCGTCGACCGACGCGTTGCTGATGACGGCTGTGCCCTGGCTGAGCATGATCCTCGCTTTCGAGTGATGCGGTCGGGTGGGGTCATTCCTCGCGGAGGGCGCTGGTGTAGGTCGCAGCGGGATCGTTCGCGCCGTCGTCCTGCAAGGTGATGCGCGCCTGCTCGATCGCGCCGGTGAGGTGGAACGGACGCGGCAGGTCATCGCTGACCGGAGAACCGACATCGACCCCGCACCGCAGACCACCGGTGATCGCGTGGATACCCCGGCGGCTCGGCTGAGGCTCGTTCAGCGGTTCGGGTGGGGAGCGATCACGGTGATGACGCTGGAATCGTCGGAGGCGTCCTTGCCTTGAGCCGAGCCCAGGAGGAAGAGCTGCTCGGCTGCGGCAGCGACCGGAGCGGCCAGTCCCGTTGCGCGGGCGGCCGTGTTGACGATCGCCATGTCCTTGACGAAGATGTCGAGCCGACTGCGGACCTCGGTGTCGTTGTCGTAGGCGCGGATGGCTCGGGGGCCGCGGTCGCCGAGCATGAACGACTCCGCAGCGCCGGCCATCAAGGTCTCCAGGGCTGCCTGCTGGTCCAAGCCCAAAGCGTCGGCCAGTGCCAGCGCCTCAGCTGCGGCCGCGATGTGCACACCGCACAGCAGCTGGTTGACCGTCTTCATGGCCTGGCCGGCACCAGGCTCGGGCCCGATCCTGGTCAGCGTGCTCGCCAGTTCATCGAGAACCGGTTTGCTGAGCTGCCACGCTTCATCGGTCGCGCCGACGGTGATCAGCAGGTCGCCCTCGCCAGCTCGAGCCGGGCCGCCTGACACGGGCGCGTCGACGAGGTGCAGGTTTTGCTCCGCGAGGCGTGCGGCGACCGTCCGGACGGCGTCGACACCGATGGTCGAGGTGAGCACGACGGCCGCTCCGGGGGGTAGCACGTCCGCGACTCCGTCGGAGCCCCACAGCACCTGCTCGAGCTGGGCGCTGTCCCTCACCGCGACGATGACGGTGCTGGCGCCGCTCGCGGCCTCACGTGCGGAGCCGTACGGGGCGGCACCGTGTTCAGCGACGAGTTCGCGCCGGGCGGGATCGATGTCGTAGGCGTTCACGGTTCGGTGGCCGAGGGCCAACCGCGTGGCCATCGGCAGCCCCATTGCTCCGAGGCCCAGGACGGCGACGGTCGGGTTCTCGCTCATGGTGTTCTCCTCTGAATTGGTGGCTATCAGCGGGAAAGGGTCTCGACGACATCCGCGAGCGCTTCGGGACCGCCGACGTTGCCTGCGAAAACGACGTAGGGGACGCCCTTGACGGGCCCGCCCATCGGCTCCCACAGCGAGACGATTCCGGGCAGCATCGGGCCGCGGACGAAAGCGCGCTCAATGCCCAGCCCGTGCGCGGCGACGTCGGACGAGGTGATCCCGCCCTTGGCCACCACGAATCGCGGGGTGATGCTCTCGATCACCCGGTGGACCAGCTCGACGACGGCGGCGCTGACCGTGCGTGCGATGGCGAGGGAGTCGCGCGCGTCCGAGCCGGTGACCAGCGTCCGTGCGGTGCGGATGACGACGTTGCCGTGGGACAGCGCTGCGAGCGTGGTCCGCGCGAGTTCGCTGAGATGGTCTTCCCGGCGGCCGTCGCGCACCTGGTCGATGTCGATCTCCAACTCGACCGGGGCATGCCGCTCGCGCAGCGCGTCGAGCTGCCGCGTGGTGGACGAGACGTGCGACCCGACGACTACGAGTCCGCCCCGGGTGGCGGTGCGGGTCTCACCGTTGAGGGCGTTGAGCTCGGTCGCTCGCAGCGGCTGGCGGGGATCCTGTCCGATCAGCGCTCGGACGAAAGGAGGGCCGACCCGGTGGAGGAAACGCCGGCCCGCAGCTCTGGCCTCGTGGAGAGCGAGGACGAGTTGCCGCATGTCGGACTCGTCGACGATGTCGACGACGATCGGTTGCGCAGATGCGGCCTGCAGCAGGGTGGCGACGACGGACTCGCGGTCCGTTCGCAGCGTCGCCAGGTCGATCGTGAGGACCTCGGAGGCGGATGTCTCTCCGCCGGTCTTCTCCTCGACCCAGCTGCGCAGGTCTGAACTGCGATAGCCGAACGTCGCGTCCTGGGCGAACTCGGTGTCGCCGACCGGGGTGAACCCGTTGGCCGCGGAACCCGCGTAGTGGACCCCATCGACGGTGATTCGCCCGGCGTCCGGGAAGGCCGGAACGAGGATCACGCCGTCCACCGGAACGCCGGTGTGACGGTGGACCTGTTGGGCGAGCACCCGCGGTTCGAGCGGGAAGTGGCCGCGCAAGGTGGAGTCCGACCGCGAGACGAACTCGATCGTGCAGCCGACCCCCTCGGCGGCCTGGTAGGCGTTCGCTGCGACCTCGGCGTTCCGGCGTTCAGCTTCGGTGGGGTCCAACGAGCGTGAATTGGTCAGCACGTAGACGGCAGGTCGTCCCTGCTGCAGGCCCCAAGTCAACGCCTCGACGCTCCAACTGGTGAGGACCGGCAGGTCCGCGACCGATTGCGTGCCGGTGGGGTCGTCGTCCAGGACGACGAAGACGTGGTCCGGCGAGAGCCCTGCCGAGATGTCAGCGGAGTTCACCAGGGCTGCTGGCGGGGACTGGGCGACCAACTCTTCGAGCGAGCTCGGCAACAGTCTCTCCTTTGAGATCAGAGGTCTGATATCTGACGGAAGGTAGCATGGTGCCACCGGGAGCGGAAGTGATGCGCTGCCCGGCCGTTGTGGGAAGCGGATACTCTGTACGCCGGAAGCAGCCGGTGATGGGAGGCGGTCGTGGGGCGCACGAGTCTCGTCGAGGCGATCGCGTCGCGGCTCCTCGACGCCATCGCAGCTGGGGAGTTCGAGACAGATCGCCCGCTGCCGGGGCAGGCCGAGTTGGCCAAGCAGATGGACGTCAGCAGGCTCACCGTGCGCGAGGCGGTGAAGAACCTCGCTCAGCGAGGGATTCTCCGGGTGGAGCACGGTACCGGCACCTTCGTCAATCCGCGCACGAGCTGGGCGGACCTCGAGGCGCTGTCCCGCCTGACCGACGGCGATGGGCTCTTCCGTTCGCAGGCGCTCCTCGAAGTGCGGCGGATGCTCGAGACCGGCGCGGCCGAACTGTGCGCTGAGCGGTCCACTCCCGCACTGCTGCAGCAGCTCGACGACTCGCTGGTGGATATGCAACGTGCCGCCGACTCGCAAGAAGTCGACGCGTTCGTAGCTGCCGACATCGCATTCCACGACGCGATCTTGCAAGGGACCGGAAATCCGTTCGTTGCCGCCATCTTCGATCCCATGCGGCGCCAGCTCGAGCGGTCACGCACCGAAACGTCGAGCGTTCCCGAGATCCGGGAGCACGCCCTGCGCCACCACCGCGCCATTCGCGCAGCCATCGCCTCGGGCGATCGCCGCGCAGCCCGCGCAGCCATGGACGAGCACATGCAGCAGACCCTCGACGATCTCGAATCGTTCGTCGCCGGTACAACTCCGGCGAGGCAAGCTGATGAGTCCAACAGGGCGGCCAGCTGACCCGTCGCGGGCATCTCAAGGTCCGTAGCGCCTGTCACACGTCCAGCTCGGGTGTGGTCGCTGCGCGCGGAATACGGTGACCGCGTCACCTTCGTCATCCGCCGCTGCCGGGCCACCCCAACTCCGGGGGCGCCGCTCGGGTCGTGGAAGCCGCAGCTCAGCAAGCGAGGTGGCGAAGGAACGGTTGCAGCGTGCGGAGACTGACGAGGAGAACCTGAACCGGCTCTACGAGAAGTTTCGATTGGAGCTCAAATACAAACCACACGCGAGGATCGTGGAAGCCACGATCCTCGCGTGTGGTTAGCGTGCGTGTCGGAGGGGCGAGTTGCGCACTAACCACACGGCTCCGGCTGCCTGAGGCGAGCTGACCTCGCGTGCCGCGGGTGTCCCGAGTTGTCCCGACGCGCGGGTGTCGGGACAGTGCGGCGGGACATCGGCTGCAGGGCTAGTGACCAGCAATTTTGTGGGTTTCGTGGTCGGTGGGGCGCTGTTGGTTGTCTCGTCCTGCCCCGATCTGGTCACGGGTGCTGGTTGAGGGCTGCCGATCGTCCGGGACGTGCTGGTCTGTCCCGGACGATCGGCTGTTGATCGTGCGCGCTGTCTCCTGCGGCACGAGGCGTCTGACGTTGCTAAACCTGGACGGTCGTGGTTTCGGTGATGTCGAGGACGTTGGGCCCGACGTGCAGGACGTACTCGCCGGGTTCGAGGTGCCAGCCCTCGTCCCAGTGCGCGAGGTCGCGCTTCTGAACGGGAATCTCCACGCGCACCGACTCGCCGGCTTCGGCTCGGACGGTGGTAAAGCCGACTAGCCAGCGCACAGGGCGATCGATCGTGGAGCCGGGGCGGGAGGCGTAGACCTGCACGACGTGCTTGCCCGCGCGGGTTCCGGTGTTGCGCGCTGTCAGAGCGACCGTGGCAACGCCCGCGGTGAAGTCAGTGCTGGTCACCTCCGCGATTTCCCAGGTGGTGTAGCCGAGCCCGTAGCCGAACGGGTAAGCGGGCTCGGTTCCCGCGCGCAGCCATGCGCGGTAGCCGATGTGGATGCCCTCGTCGTAGCTGACGACGCCGTCGGTGGGGGAGACGTCGAGCACAGGTACGCCCTCCAGCGTGGCGGGCCAGGTGGTGGGCAGTCGGCCGCCGGGCTCGCGGGCGCCGGTGAGGACATCGCCGACGCCGGCCCCGTACTCCTGGCCGCCGAAGTAGTTGAGCATGATGGCAGCGGCGTCCTCCCGCCACGGCAGCAGGACTGGTGATCCGGAGTTGACCAGCACGATCGTGCGCGAGTTGGCCGCGAGCACGGCCCGCACCAGGTCGTCCTGGCGTCCCGGCAGCGCCAGGTCGGTGCGGTCGTAGCCCTCGGACTCGACCCGCGAGTTGGTGCCCACCACGACCACGGCGACCTCGGCCTCGGCAGCCGCCCGGGCGGCCCGCGCGATGAGCTCCTCGGCGTCGACCTCGGCCGGTTCGGTCCCGATGGTGATGCTCATGGCGTTGCCGAGCTCGTCGGACATGTGCTGCGGGGTGAACTCGACGCGGATCCGCACGGCGCGCGCGGCCTCGAGCTGGACCGGGACTGACACCGCGGGCGGGGACAGGAACGCCGCGCCCAAGTCGTCGCCGACGGCCTGGGAGGTCTGCTCGGTGAACAGCTCGTCGTCGACGAGGATGCGGCCGGTGCCCACCGAGGCGAACCCGATCCGTTGCGGGCCGGATTCAGCCGGCGTGTAGTCGGTTTCGAATACCACGCTGGTCATCTCGCCGATCGGCGCGTCGCCGCCGAAGTAGACCAGGCCGCTGGCCAACCGATCCTCGGAGAACAGCACGGCTCCGCCCGCGTCCAGCATCTCGACGCGGGCGCCGGGACCTCCGGTGGCGGGATTGCGCATCGCGTCGCGGTCCAGCTCGGCCAGGCCCTCCTGCACGATCGCGCCCAGCGAGTAGGACACCTCGGCGTTCGGGAACGCCGACCGGATGCCCTCCAGCGGCGAGACGACCCGCTCGGGCAGCACCGTGGCGCTGCCGCCGCCCTGGGTGCGCGCGTGCAGGGCGTTGTGGCCGATCACCGCCAGCCGGGACGGATCGGCCAGTGGCAGGACGCCGTCGTTCGCCAGCAGCACCGAGCCCTCGACGGCGGCCTCCCGGGCGAACGCCACGTCGTCATGGCGCGCCGGTCGCTCGCGCACGGGTTCGAAGCCCTCCAGCGCCCCCACGCGCGCGGCGAGCAGCAGGATGCGGCGCACCTTGCGGTCGATCACCGCTTCGTCGATCTCGCCGCGGCGCACGGCCTCGACCAGCGCGTTCCCCCAGGGTCCGTCCGGCCCGGGCATCACCAGGTCCTGCGCGTGCTCGGCGCTCTCCAGGCTGCGCACCGCGGTCCAGTCACTGATCACCACGCCGTCGAAGCCCCACTCGTCGTTCAGCGGCGTTTCCAGCAGCGGGTTCTCCGTGGCCGTGACGCCGTTGATCGAGTTGTAGGCGCTCATCACCAGCCACGCCCGCTCGTGCACGACCGCGTCTTCGAAGGCCCGCAAGTAGATCTCGCGGAGCGCGCGGTCGCTCACCCGCACGTCGACGGTGAACCGGTCGGTCTCGAAGTCGTTGGCCACGTAGTGCTTGGGCGTGGCTCCGACGCCGTTGTCCTGGAGACCGCGCACGTAGGCGGCGGCCAGGTGAGCGGTGAGGAGCGGGTCCTCGCTGAACGCCTCGAAGTGCCTGCCGCCGAGCGGGGATCGCTGCAGGTTGATCGTCGGACCCAGCACCACGTCGACGCCCTTGCGGCGCGCCTCCGCGGCGGCGACGGCGCCGTAGCGGGCAGCGATGCCGGTGTCCCAGGACGACGACAACGAGGTCGCGGAGGGTAGGTTCAGCGACGGCGAGCGCTCGTCCCACACCTCCCCGCGGACCCCGCTGGGGCCGTCCGAGACCAGCATCCGGCGCAGGCCGATCTTCTCGATCGGCCAGGTCGTCCAGAAGTTCCGCCCCGTCAGCACCCGGACCTTGTCCTCCAGGTTCAGCTCGTCGAGCAGCCCGTTCACCCGGGACAGCTCGTGCTCGTCGGTGGCAGTCATGCAGCGTCTCCCATCTGAGAAGTCAGCTCGTCGCACGGATGTTGGCGACGTACTCCTCGACCCTGGTCAGCAGTTCGGCGTCGTGCGGTCCCCATTCCGGGCGGGGAGTTCCGGGCCCGGCATAGGGCTCGTCGCGGTAGTGGCGCTGGTAGGCGGCCAGCTTCTCCTCGAGCTCGCGACGGATCTCGGCGTAGGCCGGGTCGTCGGCGAGGTTGTTGAGCTCGGCCGGGTCGTCGCGGAGGTCGTAGAGCTCCCACTCGGGCTCGAACACCCGCTCTGAGGCTCCGGGCACGCCCAAACCCGCGCCGTAGTAGTAGATGAGCTTGTGCTCGGCGGTCCGGATTCCGTAGTGCGCCGGTGCGTTGTGGATCGGGTCGTCGTGCTCCCAGTACCGGTAGTAGGCGGCGTCCGGCCAGTCCTCGACCCGCTCGCCGCGCAGCAGCGGCAGGAAGCTGCGGCCCTGCGAGGTCGGCAGCGCTTCGGCGGCCTCGACGCCGCAGGCCTCCAGGAAGGTCGCGGCGAAGTCGGCGTTGGTGATGATCGAGTCGCACCGGCTGCCGGCCTCGATCTGCTCGGGCCAGCGGATCAGCATCGGCATCTGCAGCGACTGGTCGAACATCAACCGCTTGTCGAACCAGCCGTGATCGCCCAGGAAGAAACCCTGGTCGGAGGTGTAGATGACGAGGGTGTTGTCGGTGAGTCCGCGCTCGTCGAGGCGGTCGAGCAGTCGTCCGACGTTGTCGTCGATCGACTGGATGCACTGCAGGTAATCGCGCATGTAGATCTGATACTTCCAGCGCATCCGCGCCTCGCGGTTCGCCGGCCCGCGTAGCCGTTCGGGGACCTCGGTTTTGAGGTCTTCGGCGCCCATGTCGTCGGCGATCGTCATGTGCACCCCGCGCACCGCCTTGCTTCGGGTGGCGTGGTCGTCGAAGAAGGTTTCCGGCTCCGGGATGTTCCCGTCGGCGTAGAGATGCCGGTGTTTCTCGTCGGGAACCCACGGCCGGTGCGGGGCCTTGTGGTGGACCATCATGCAGAACGGCTCGTCCTCGTCCCGCTCGTCGATCCAGTCGATGGCCAGATCGGTGACGATGTCGGTGGCGTATCCCGAGACCTCCGCCGAGCCGTTCTCGTCGATCATCTCCGGATCGACGTAGTCACCCTGGCCCGGGAAGATCTTCCAGGAGTCGAAACCGCGCGGCAGCGAAGCGCCGCCCTCGCCGAGGTGCCACTTGCCGAACATCGCCGTGGCGTAACCGCTCCCGCGCAGCGCGTCGATGAACGTCGGGACTCGGTAATCCATCTCGGTCCAGATCGACGAGACGCCGTTGACGTGGCTGTAGGTGCCCGTGAGGATCGTCGCGCGCGACGGGCTGCAGATCGCGTTGGTGCAGTACACCGCGTCCATCCGCGCGCCCTCGTCGGCGATCCGGTCCAGGTTCGGGGTCCGGTTGACCCGGCTCCCGTAGGCCGAGATCGCATGCGCCGCGTGGTCGTCGGACATGATGAAGATTACGTTCGTGCGTGCCACCATTCCTGCCTTCTGATGTTCGATGCCGTCGGAACGGCCGTATGTCAGGGGAAGTCCGGTTCGGGTTCGAGCACGAGGTGCTCGCGCGGACCGCCGTTGACCTCCTGCATCAGCAGCCGCGCGCTCTCCGCTCCGGCCTTCTGCAGCGGAAGCCGGGAGTAGACGAGGTTCGGCCAGATGCTCGGAGAGGGTGTCCCACCGGCCAGCGCCCCGACGAAGATGCCTCGCTCGCGGACCGGGCGAGCCGACATCACCGCTTCGACGTCGGCGCCCCAGGAGCACAGGACCGCGATATCCTCCGCGGGCACGCGCATGCCCGTGATTGCGCTGCCAACCCGCTGGGCGACCCCCCGTGCGTGATCGCCGGAGCGCGCGGGATCTGCCTCGAACTCCCGCAGCATGTCGTCGGTCAGACCCGTGGAGACCACGCTCAGGGACAACGAGGGATGCTCGGCCAACGCCCGCAGCACGGCCTGTTCGCGCTGCCGGTCGGCGCGCGAGGAGACCTCGGGCTGCACGTGCAGCACCAGGCGGAACCCGCGGCCGGCAATGTGTTCGATCATCTGCCACGCTCCGAGCGCGTAGTCGAAGTCCACTGTGGAAAAGGCGATCGTGTCCCCGGGCGGCCCGCAGTCCAACGCGACCAGGGGTAGTCCTTCCTCGTCGGCCGCCGTCACGAAGGGTGCCGGAACCGACTCGTCGTCGTGCCCCACGAACACCAGCCCGTCGAGGCGCCCGCTGCGGTAGTCCTCGAGATAGGCGCCGCCGAACGGGTCTGCCAGGATCGCGAGGTGTGTGCGCTGCGCGGCCAGAGCGGCGCTGGCGCCCTGCACGATCGCGGCGAAGCGGGGATTGGTCAGCGGCTTGGTCACCAGCATTCCGACGCTGCGACTGGTCCGCGAGCGCAGCGACTGGGCCACGCTGTTGGGGATGTAGCCCAGCTCCTTCGCGATCCGTCGCACCCGCGCGCGGGTATCGGCGGCGAGAGCGACGTTCGACGAGTCGTTGAGGGCGTAGGAGACCGTCGAGACCGAAACCCCGGCGCGCTCGGCGACGTTCTTGAGCGTGGGTCGCATCAGGCCTCCTCGGTGCGCCGGGCAGCCCGACGGGCCTCGAGCTCGGCGCCGTTGGAGAGCACCCGCCCGCGGTTGAGCGGGAACAGCACCAGGACGGTGGCCGCGGCGGCGAAGAGGGCTCCGGGCACCAGCGTGGACAGCGCGTAGATCCCGTCGACGGTCGTCTCGGACTGAGCGTTCTGCCCGGACTGGAACCCGACGAAGGCGAGCGCGTAACCGCCGAGACCGCCGGAGACGGCCTGGCCGACCTTGCGGGCCCAGGTGTTGATCGCGTAGACCGAGCCGTCGTCGCGCTCGCCGCTGCGAACTTCCTCGGCGTCGATCACGTCAGCGATCACCGCCCAGACGAGCAGGTTGTAGAACCCGATGCCGAAACCGCCCAGCAGGTTCAGCGCGATGTACATCCACGGGTCTGTGATCTGCAGCGCGTACAGCAGGAGATAGACAGCTGCGGCGCCGAACAGGGCCGTGATCAGTACTTCCTTCTTGCCGTACCTCGAGGCGACGCGGACCGCGATCGGCGCCAGCAGCAGCCCGGGCACGTACATCGCCAGCTGCGCGGGGCCCGACATCCCGCCATCGTTGAAGTGGTAGAGCCACAGGTAGGCGGCCATCGTCGAGACGAACAAGCTGGCCAGCATGATGACGATGTTCGCGACGACGACCACCAGCAGCGGCCGACTGCTGGCGAGCACCCGGAGCAGCCGGGCGAAGCTGCGCCGTTCGGTTGGCTCGGGTGCGGTGACCCGCTCCCGCACTCCGGCGAAGCACAGCAGGTAGGACGCGGCGGCCAGGACCGCGAACACCACCGCGGTCCCGAAGAACTGCGCGGGCATCGCCCGCGACTCGCCGTCGATCGTCGCGTAGATGAACAGCGGTGGTACGAGGGAGACGATCAACCCGGCACCGTTGGCGCCGAACCCGCGGAACACCGACAGCGATGCGCGGTGCTCGGGGTCATCGCTGATGACCGACACCATCGATCCGTAGGAGATGTTGGTCGTCGTGTAGCAGATCGACCCCCACAGCAGGTAGGTGATCACGGCGTAGCCGAGCTTTGCTGGGTAGGCCCACTCAGAGATGAACGGCGCGTACATCAGCGCGCTCGCCACGGCCACCGGAATTGCCATCCGACCGATCCACGGGCGGAAGCGGCCACCGCGCCCGGGCGCGTGCCGGTCGAGGAAACGCCCCCACCCGACGTCGGTGAACGCGTCGAGCAGCCGGGCGACGAGGAAGATGGTGCCCACGTGCGCGGCGTGGAGCCCGGCGACGTTGGTGTAGTACACGGTCAGGTAAGCCGAGGCGAAGATGAAGGTGAAGTCGTTGCCGAGATCGCCGAACATGTAGCCGAGGCGATCGCGCCACCCGAAGGCGCGCACCGGTGCGCTCTCCCGAGCGCTGCGCACGTTGGTCATCGTCGAAGCCCTCTCCGTTGAGTCAGCTCCCAAGAACGTAGGTCACTCAAACGTTTGAATCCAGATTTCAAACGTTTGAACACGCTTGCCGGTGCTCTCGCTCGTGCGCGGTTACGCAGGATGTGTGGCCGTACGCGCAACGTGTGCGGGGATGTTTCGCCCGTTCTCGGACGCGCGGATGATCGTCGAGGGCATCATCTACCGGTATCGGTGCGGGATCGCGTGGCGTGACCTGCCTCGGGAGTTCGGGCCGTGGCAGACCGTGTGGCGGTGGCATCGGAACCTCGCCGGCGACGGCACCTGGGATCAGATCCACCAGAGGCTGCTGGCCGCCGCCGACCGGGACGGGAAGATCGGCAGGGCGACGTAGACGAGGTCGACTGCAGCGACCAGCCCATGTTCTACGGCACCGTCCGGGCCCGAATCGCGCACCAAGCTCACGCCGCGGGCGAACTCAACGTCATGTCCACCACGTTCGATGCTGATGCCGGGACGGTATGGCATACGCACGATTCCGACCAGGTTCTTATCCTGATCAACGGCGCGGGGTCCTATGAAGACGGCGAAGGCGTTCACCCACTGCGCACGGGTGACGTCGTAACCATCCCGGGTGGCGGCAGACATCGGCACCTCGCTAGTGACGGATGCTCCATGACGCATCTGTCAATTACCGCGCACTGAGGCCATCACATCTGCTCAGCAGGCACCACGAGGTAGCCGCCATTGAGCTGCGGTTGCGAGCGTGTCGCGTGCGGTGTCGATCAGTGTGGTGCGCGGGTTGTGCACTGGCGGGAGATGACGGTGCCCCGGCCATGCGTGGGTACAGCTCGGTTTCGTGCACACCGGGCAGAGGCCGCAGCCGAAGCGCTCGGGCTGAAGGTCGACTGCGTGCCAAGCCGCCGCGCGGGAGTTAGCAGAGCCGGAATTCGGAGCGCGCCCCCGTCGATTCGCGCACCGGGCTTCCCATCGGCAACCGCGTCCCGCTGACGGGCTGCGCAAGTCCGTGGCCGACACGCTCACGCGAAGTCGCACCGAGACTCCCGAAGCCGCCACGTGAGTCGATGTGGACGCCACCGCTCTGCTCGAGATGCGGGCTTCGCTTGGCGAGCGGGGGAAGGTCCTGGGCATTCTGGCGATGGTCGCCACGTTCGTCGTTGCCGGCCTGGTCGTCGGTGAGGCCTGTCGCTGGCGTTGACCTGGTGTAGCAGTGGGTCGTATGGCTTCGTGCGGCGAGGTACGTGTCGTGGGTGCGGATTGGTGAACTCGTCGTCGAACCACGCCCGGCGCGGCGCCTGCACCAGCGACACCGCGCTACTGCCAGGGGGCGTTGCTGGTGAAGTGCCGACGGCTGTCGCCGCTGATCAGGCCCTCCCCGAATGTGACGACCGGGAGCGACGGCAAACCGATGGCCGGAGCGACCATGGTGTTGGAGTCGCTTTGCCGCGAGCTTGGGTTCAGGTGTCGCCGCGGAGGGAGAGGTCGAAGGAATAGCGCGAGGCTCGGTAGACGTGGGCGCCGTACTCGACGACCTTGCCCGCTTGGTCGTAGGTGGTGCGTTCCATGGTCAGCAGTGCTGCGCCGGTCGGTTCGTCGAGCAGGTCCGCCTCGGCTTCGGCGGCGACTCGGGCACCGATCGTCTGCTGCGCTGCGTGGAGTTGCACCCCGGCTGCGCGCAGCAGCTGGTAGAGGCCGTGTTCTTCGAGGAGTTCGTCGGTCGGTTCGATCAGCCCTGCAGGCAGGTAGTTCTGCAGCTGCGCGATCGGTTCGCCCCGAGCGGAGCGGACTCGCTTCAGGTGAAGCGCCTTGTCCCGCTCGGAGATCCCGAGGATGTGCGCGATCTCGGCGGACGGCGTGATCACCTCGTTGACCAGGACTCTGGTGCTCGGCTGCTGGTCGATCCGGGAGAGGTCGTCGAACAGGCTGCTCAGCTCGAGGGACCGCTTGACCCGGTTGAATACCACCTGGGTGCCCGCTCCGCGCTTGCGCACCACCAGGCCCTTGTCGACCAGGGAACCGATCGCCTGCCGGATCGTCGGCCGGGACAGGCCGAGCTGGGTGGCCAGGTCGACCTCGTTGTCCAGGCGCGCGCCGACGGGCAGCGCACCGGAGTCGATGGCTTCCTCGATCTGGCTGGCCACCTGGTAGTAGAGCGGCACCGGTGTGCGGTGGTCGACGGAGATCTGGGTGGCCGGGTCCCAGGGGGATCCTGCGGATCGGTGGTGCTTTGTCGTGGTCACGACCATACGGTATCAAGACCAACCAACCTTTTAAGGTAAGTATGTCAGGACAAAGTATTGACATCCATTCGCTCGGCGCAGTAGACAAGGGGTAACCCGGTGCTCCGGCCGTTCACCTCGGCCGACGCTCTCCATGGAGGTCTCCGCTATGAGTAATCAGTTCGACGTCATCACGATGGGCCGGATCGGGGTGGACATCTACCCGCTGCAGACCGGGGTGCCCTTGCCGCAGGTCGAATCGTTCGGCAAGTACCTCGGCGGCACCGCGACCAATGTGGCGGTCGCGGCCGCGCGGCTCGGACATCGCAGCGCCGTGATCAGCCGCACCGGCGCCGACCCCTTCGGCGAGTACGTTCACCAGGCGTTGCGAGGATTCGAGGTCGATGACCGGTGGGTCAGCGATGTCGAGCAGTACCCGACACCGGTGACCTTCTGCGAGCTGTTCCCGCCGGACGACTTCCCGCTCTACTTCTATCGCCGGCCGAAGGCACCGGATCTGGAGATCCATCCCGACGAACTGGACTACGACTCCATCGCCGCGGCGCGCATCTTCTGGATGACCGGCACCGGTCTGGCAGAGGAGCCCAGCCGGTCGGCGACGCTTGCCGCGCTGCGGCGCCGGGCCAAGCGCGGCACCACGGTGTTCGACTTGGACTGGCGGCCGATGTTCTGGCCGGACCACGAAGAGGCTCGCAGCTGGTACCGCGAGGCATTGCCGCACGTCACCGTCGCGGTCGGCAACCTCGACGAGGTCGAGCGCGCGGTTGGCAGCCGCGATCCGGAGAAGGCCGCGGAGCTGCTGCTGGAGGCGGGCGTCGAGCTCGCCGTCATCAAGCAAGGTCCGAAGGGCGTTCTCGCCCGGACTCGCGATGCCGAAGTCGTGGCGCCACCGGTGCCGGTCGATGTGGTCAACGGGTTGGGTGCGGGCGATGCGTTCGGCGGCGCGCTGTGCCACGGCCTGCTCAACGGTTGGGAACTGGAGCGGACCATGCGGTTCGCGAATGCGGCCGGAGCTCTGGTCGCCTCCCGGCTGGCGTGCTCATCGGCGATGCCCTACGAGCACGAAGTCGAGTCGGGACTCGCTTCCGCCGAGTCCTGAACGCGCCCGAGCTGCCTGAGAGTGAGAACAGTGACTGACTTGAGCATCACCGAACTGACCCGAGTGCGCGCGACGCGCCCCGAGGCGATCGCGGAAGCCGCTGCGGTGCGAACGCGGCGTCCCCTGCTCGGCGAATCCGGCCGCATGATGATCGTGGCTGCCGACCATCCTGCCCGCGGTGCGCTGGGCGCCGGCGGTAACCCGCTGGCGATGGCCAATCGCGCGGACCTGCTGGAGCGGCTATGCATCGCGCTGCAGCGTCCGGGGGTGGACGGTGTGCTCGGCACCGCCGACATCCTCGAGGACCTGCTGCTGCTCGGAGCGCTGGAGAACAAGGTCGTCGTCGGGTCGATGAACCGCGGCGGTCTGGCCGGCGCGTCCTTCGAGCTCGATGACCGGTTCACCGGACATCGCGCGGTGGACCTGGAGCGGTTGCGCTTCGACTCCGGCAAGCTGCTGCTGCGCCTGGACACGAACGATCCGGGTTCGCTGAACACCATGTGCGGTGCGGCGAACGCGGTCAACGACCTCGCCGACCGGGGGCTGATGGCGATGGTCGAGCCGTTCATCTCGCACCGCGTGAACGGCAAGGTGCGCAACGACCTCTCCGCGGACGCGGTGGCCCGCTCCATCGCGATCGCGTCCGGACTCGGTGGAACCTCGGCCTACACCTGGCTGAAAGTGCCGGTCGTCGACGACATGGACAACATCGGTCAAGCACTGGAAGCCAGCACGTTGCCCGCCGTCCTACTTGGCGGCGAGGTGTCGACCGACGCAGCGGCAACCCACGCGCGCTGGCACAAGGCTCTGCAACTGCCGAACGTGCGTGGTCTGGTCGTCGGACGGACATTGCTGTACCCGCACGACGACGATGTGGCAGGCGCCGTCGATACCGCCGTCGAGCTGCTGTGACCGCAACGGCGGACCGCGGTACCCCGATCCAGATCTTGGAGGACGAGCGTTGACCGAGAAGAGCTTCTACTACCCGGCGGGGAGCACCGCGCGTGATCGGTACTGCACGTACGTCGACCCCGAACAGGCGGGTTGGGGTTATTCCTCGTTGCGAGTGCTCGAACTCGCCGAGGGCGAGGAGCACCAGATGTCCACTGCGGACAGCGAGTGGATCGTGCTACCGCTTTCCGGTAGCTGCGCGGTGGAATGCGACGACGAGACATTCGAACTGGCCGGGCGCAAGAGCGTTTTCGAAGGAGTGACCGACTTCGCCTACGTGCCCAGGGACGCACAAGTGCGGATCAGCAGTGACACCGGAGGCCGGTTCGCGCTGACCGGCGCCCGCTGCGAGAACCGGCTGCCCGCCCGCTACGGCCCGGACTCCGGCGTGCCGGTCGAGCTGCGCGGGGCCGGACAGATGAGCAGGCAGGTCAACAACTTCGGCGCCGCGCACGTCTTCGAGGCCGACCGGCTCATCGCCGTCGAAGTGCTCACCCCGTCCGGCAACTGGTCGTCGTTCCCGCCGCACAAGCACGACGAGGACCGCGAGGGCGAGGCCGAGCTCGAGGAGATCTACTACTTCGAGATCGGCGACGGTGGCGGCAATCCCGGCGTGGGCTACCAGCGCGTCTACCCGTCCGGCCCGGACAGCGACACCGACGTCCTCGCCGAGGTGCGCAGCGGCGACGTCGTGCTCATCCCGGACGGCTGGCACGGCCCGTCGATGGCCGTTCCCGGTTACGACATGTACTACCTCAACGTCATGGCCGGTCCCTCGCCGGACCGCGCCTGGCTGATCTGCGACGACCCGGCGCACGCATGGGTGCGCGGCACGTGGGAGCAGCAGCCGGTGGACCCGCGGCTGCCGCTGTACCGCGCGCCGCAGGAGAGCACGGAGGGACGATGACCACCCACAGGCTGACCGTGGCGCAGGCGCTGCTGCGCTTCCTGGCCAACCAGCACACCGAGCGCGACGGGGAGCGCCAGCGGCTGATCGCCGGTTGCTGGGGCATCTTCGGGCACGGCAACGTGGCCGGCGTCGGGCAGGCGCTGCTGGAGTCCGGCGAGCAGATGCCCTACCTGCAGGGCCGCAACGAGCAGTCGATGGTCCACGCGGCCGTCGGCTACGCCCGCCAGCGCAACCGGATGTCGACCTACGCGTGCGCCACCTCGATCGGCCCGGGCGCGACCAACCTGGTCACCGGCGCCGCCCTGGCCACCATCAACCACCTGCCGGTCCTGCTGCTGCCCGGCGACGTGTTCGCGACGCGGCCCGCCGACCCGGTGCTGCAGCAGCTGGAGGTTCCGCACGCCAAGGACATCTCCGTCAACGACTGCCTGCGTCCCGTGTCGCGCTACTTCGACCGCATCTGGCGGCCCGAGGCGCTGATGCCCTCCGCGCTGGAGGCCATGCGGGTGCTCACCGACCCGGTGGAGACCGGTGCGGTGACCCTGGCGCTGCCGCAGGACGTGCAGGCGGAGGCCTTCGACTGGCCGGAGGACTTCTTCGCCGAGCGCGTCTGGCGGGTGCACCGTCCGGGCGCCGACCCGCGCTCGGTGGCCGAGGCCGCCGAGGCGATCCGCGACGCGCAGCGGCCGCTGATCATCGCGGGCGGGGGAGTGCACCACAGCGGTGCCGAGCGGGAACTCGCCGAACTGGCCGAGCGCACCGGCATCCCGGTCGCCGAGACGCAAGCGGGGCGGGGATCGTTGCACCACGACCACCCGTGCGCGCTGGGCTCCATCGGGCACACCGGCACCGAGGTCTCCGACGAGCTGGCTCGGCAGGCCGACCTCGTGATCGGCGTCGGCACCCGGTACTCGGACTTCACCACCGCCTCGCGCACCCTGTTCGCCAACCCGCAGGTGCGCTTCGTCAACGCCAACATCGCCTCGATCGACGCGCACAAGCAGGCCGCGATCCCGGTGATCGGCGATGCCCGGAGCACCCTGCACCAGCTCGCCGAGACCCTCGAGGGGCACCGGGTCGCGGAGTCCTACGTCGGTGAGCACCGGGAGGGCGCGCGCCGCTGGGCCGAGATCATCGACCGAACCACCCGCGCGGCTAGCGGGCAGGAGCGGCCCGGGCAGGCCGAGGTGCTGGGCGCGCTCGACGAGGTGCTCGACGACCGCGACGTGGTGGTCAACGCCGCCGGGTCGATGCCCGAGGACCTCAACAAGCTCTGGCGCGCCAAGGATCCCAAGCAGTACCACGTCGAGTACGGCTACTCCTGCATGGGATACGAGATCCCGGCGGCCATCGGCGCCCGGCTCGCCGACCCCTCGCGCGAGGTGTTCGCGCTGGTCGGCGACGGGACCTACCTGATGATGCCCACCGAGCTGGTCACCGCCGTGCAGGAGGGCATCAAGATCAACCTCGTGCTGGTGCAGAACCACGGCTACGCCTCGATCGGCGGGCTGTCGGACAAGGTCGGCGGCGAACGCTTCGGCACCGCCTACCGCTACCGGGACGACGACGGCACCTTCACCGGCGAACCGCTACCGGTGGACCTGGCCGCCAACGCCGAGAGCCTGGGCATGCGGACGCTGCGCGCGAACACCGGCGACGAGCTGCGCACCGCGTTGCGCGAAGCCCACCAGGACCCGCGGCCCACCGCCGTTTACGTCGAGACCGATCCGGCCAAGACGCAGCTGCCACCCGAGGCGTGGTGGGACGTGCCGGTCGCCGAGGTCTCCACCCGGGAGAGCACCCAGCAGGCGCGCAAGGGCTACGAGGATCAGGCCGCGGCTCGCCGGAACCACCTTTGACGAAACACGAGGGAACTCACGTGAACGACATCCAGCACTTCATCAACGGCGCGCCCGCCGACGGCACCTCCGGTCGGTTCGGCTCGGTCACCAACCCGGCCAACGGCACGGCTACCGCGCGCGTCCCGCTCGCCTCGGTGTCCGAGGTGGACACCGCGGTTTCGGCCGCATCCAAGGCTTTCCAGTCCTGGGGAACCGCGTCGCTGGCCAGGCGCACCCAGGTGTTGTTCAACTACCGCGAGCTGGTCAACGCCCGCCGCGACGAGATCGCCGAGCTGATCACCGCCGAGCACGGAAAGGTGCATTCCGACGCGCTCGGCGAGGTCGCTCGCGGGCTGGAGGTCGTCGAGGTGGCCTGCGGCATCCCGCAACTGCTCAAGGGCGAGACCTCCACCCAGGTCTCCACCCGGGTCGACGTCGAGTCGATCCGCCAACCGGTGGGCGTGGTCGCGGGCATCACCCCGTTCAACTTCCCGGCCATGGTGCCGATGTGGATGTTCCCGATCGCCCTGGCCTGCGGGAACACCTTCGTGCTCAAGCCCAGCGAAAAGGACCCCTCGGCCACCCTGCGGCTGGTCGAGCTCGCCCACGAGGCCGGCGTTCCCGAGGGCGTGCTCAACCTGGTGCACGGCGACAAGACCGCGGTCGACCGGCTCTTGGAGCACCCGGAGGTCGACGCGGTCAGCTTCGTCGGATCGACTCCGATCGCCAAGCACGTGCACGACACCGCGAGCGCGACCGGCAAGCGGGTGCAGGCGCTGGGCGGGGCGAAGAACCACATGCTGGTGCTGCCCGACGCCGACCTCGACCAGGCCGCCGACGCCGCGGTCTCGGCCGCGTACGGCTCGGCAGGGGAACGCTGCATGGCGGTCTCGGTGGTGGTGGCCGTGGATCCGATCGGTGATGAACTGGTCGGCAAGATCGCAGAACGGGCCCGCAACCTGACCATCGGCCCGGGCAACGACCCGGCCTCGGAGATGGGGCCGCTGATCACTTCCGAACACCGGGACAAGGTCTCCTCCTACGTACCCAGGGCTCGCGAGCAGGGCGCCGAAGTCGTCGTGGATGGCACCGACCTGGTCGTGGAAGGCCACGAGGACGGTTTCTTCACGGGCGTGAGCCTGGTCGACAAGGTCTCCCCGGAGATGGACGTCTACGCCGACGAGATCTTCGGCCCGGTGCTGGCCGTGGTGCGCGCGGAGAGCTACGAGGAGGCCATCGGGCTGATCAACAGCTCCCGCTGGGGCAACGGAACCGCGATCTTCACCCGCGACGGCGGCGCGGCGCGCCGGTTCCAGCTGGAGGTCCAGGCCGGGATGGTCGGGGTGAACGTGCCGATCCCGGTGCCGGTGGGGTACCACTCCTTCGGCGGATGGAAGGACTCGCTGTTCGGCGACAACCACATCTACGGCAACGACGGCGTGCACTTCTACACCCGGGGCAAGGTCATCACCACCCGCTGGCCCGACCCCAGCGACGGCGGCGTGGACCTGGGCTTCCCCAGCAACACCTGATCCCACCTCGCACCCGGCCTCACCGCGGCGGGGCGGTGCTGCCTCGGATCACGAGTCGGGGGTCGAGCACCACCTCGCGCGGTGCCTTCGCGGTGTCCTCCAGGCGGCCAACGGCCAGGTGGACCGAGTGTTCGGCCATGCGGTCGGCGTCCTGCCGGATCGTGGTGAGGTCCACCGGGGCCAGGTGGGAGACGTGGCTGTCGTCGTACCCGACGACGGAGATCTCGTCGGGTACGGCGACACCCGCGCGCGCGAGCGTGCGCATCAGACCGACGGCGCACCGGTCGTTGCCCGCCAGCACGGCGGTCGGCCGTGCCGGGTCCTCGAGCAGGCACCTGCCCGCCGCCACGCCCGCGTCCTCCGTGTGCGCTCCGGGCAGGACCCGCGCGTGCTCGCCGAGGCCGTGCGCGGCCATCGTTCGGAAGTAGGCTTCGCGGCGCTCGGCCGACCCGGGACCATCGCCGCCGTCGACGTGCAGGATCTCGCGGTGCCCCAGCTCGACGAGATGCTCCACGGCCTGCCGGACACCCGCCTCGTCGGCCGTGCTGACGCTGTCCACCCGGGCCTCCGGCGCGCGCCGGCTGACCAGCGTGACCACTGCGCGGCGGCCCAGCGCGTCCAGGTCGGCGGCTTCGGAGCGCGGTCCGAGCAGGAGCAGCGCCTCGCAGCGGTGGCTCAGCAGCGCCTCCACCGCGCGCCGCTCGTCGCGCGAGGGCGCGGTCGCCGACAGCAGCACCTCGTAGCCCAGCCGCTCGGCCTCCGGGTAGATGGCCTCCACCAGGTCGGCCTGGAAGGGCTGGTGCACGGTGAGCATCACGCCGAGCGTGCGGCTGCGCCTGCTGGCGAGCATCCGGGCCGCGGTGTCGGGCCGGTAGCCGAGCCGGTCGGCGGCCAGCAGCACCCGCTCCCGCGTGCTCTCGCCCGCGCCGGGCTGGTTGCGGAACACCAGTGAGACCAGGGCCCGGGAGACCCCGGCCGCCTGCGCCACATCGGCCATCGTCGGCCTGCGTCCGGCAGCGCCGTCCTGGCGCGCGGATTCGTCGATCATCCTGTTGATCCTGCCTCATCGGTGCTGCGGATAAGTTTGGTAGAACGTCTTGACATATTCATGTGACGCCCAACATAGTGTTCGGGACTAGAGCGCGCTAGTCGCGCTTACCAGTAAACCTCTCGCCGCCGCCGGCGATCGAGACGTACCGGTGGGCCGCCGTGATCGGCAGGCCGAAACCGCAGGAGGATTCGATGACGACGACGTCCGATGCCACCCCCCGGACCGTGGCGGGCAATCTCTGCCTGGGCTCAGCGCCGGATTCCTGGGGCGTGTGGTTCCCGGAGGACGAGCACCAGGTCCCCTACACCCGCTTCCTCGACGAGCTGGTCGAGGCCGGCTACCGCTGGCTTGAGCTGGGCCCGCCCGGATACCTGCCGCTCGACCCGCAACGGCTGGCCGACGAAGTCGGCTCGCGCGGCCTGCAGGTCTCCGGCGGAACCACCTTCGGCGCGTTGCACCGCCCGGAGGAGTGGGAGCGGATGGTCACCGAGGTCCGCAAGGTCGCCGAGCTGACCGCGGCGGTCGGCGCGCACCACCTGGTGTTCATCCCGCCGATGTACCGAGACGAGAAGACCGGCGAGTTCAGCGAGCCACCGGAGCTCACCGCCGAGCAGTGGCGCGGGCTGGGTGGCGCGGCCAACGAGCTGGGCAAGATCCTGCTGGAGGACTACGACGTCCGGCTGTGCCTGCACCCGCACGCCGACAGCCACATCCAGACGCAACCGGAGATCGAGCGGTTCCTCAACGAATCCGACTCCCGCTACGCCAACCTGTGCTTGGACACCGGGCACGTGGCCTACGGCGGCGGCGACAACGTCGACCTGATCCGCCGCTTCGCCGAGCGCATGGGCTACGTGCACATCAAGCAGATGGACGCCGACGTGCTCGCGCAGGTCTCGGCCGAGCAGCTGTCCTTCGGCGAGGCCGTCAAGCGCGGCGTGTGCGTCGAACCGCCCGCCGGTGTGCCCAATCCGGTCGACATCGTTCGTGAGCTGTCCGCTCTGGACGCCGAACTGTTCGTGATCGTGGAGCACGACCTCTACCCCTGCGCGCCCGATGTGCCGCTGCCCATCGCGGTGCGCACGCGCGAGTACCTCGCCGAGCGCGGTCTGAGCGGAACGCGCCGCCCGCAGGACCGGTGACCCACCACCCCTGGGGATCAGCGCCACGCCCGCCAGCGCGCGGGCGCTCCAACGAAGGAGACCGTTCCGATGTCCGAAGTGCACAGTGAAGTGCCCGCTCCCGCCGCCGAACCCAGATCCGGGGCGCACAACCGCCGTCTGCGGGTAATCACCATCGTGTCGACCTTCGGCGGTCTGCTGTTCGGCTACGACACCGGCGTCATCAACGGCGCCCTGCCGTACATGCAGACCGACCTGGGCCTCACGCCCCTGACCGAAGGGCTGGTCACCAGCTCCCTGCTGTTCGGCGCCGCGATCGGCGCGTTCGCGGGCGGCAGGCTGGCCGACGCGCGCGGCCGGCGGCGCACCATCCTCTGGCTCGCGGGGATCTTCCTCGTCGGCGCGCTGGGCTGCACCTTCGCCCCCAGCGCGGCGTTCATGGTCGGCGCCCGCTTCGTGCTCGGCCTGGCCGTCGGCGGCGCCTCGGTGACGGTGCCGACATACCTCGCCGAGGTCTCGCCTGCCGAGAGGCGGGGCAGGCTGGTCACCCAGAACGAGCTGATGATCGTCAGCGGCCAGCTGGCGGCGTTCACCTTCAACGCCGCGATCGCGGGGGCGCTCGGCGACTCCGCGCACGTCTGGCGCTACATGCTGGTCATCGCCTCGTTGCCCGCGGTGGTGCTGTGGTTCGGCATGCTGGTCATGCCGGAGAGCCCGCGCTGGCTGGCCTCTCGCGGGCGGCTCGGCGAGGCGCTGGAGGTGCTGCGGCAGGTGCGCACCGCCCAGCGCGCCGAGTCGGAGCTCGACGAGGTGCAGCGGCTGGCCGAGGAGGACCAGCGCCAGCAGTCCGGCGGCTGGGCTGATCTGAAGGTGCCGTGGATCCGCCGATTGCTGCTGGTGGGCTTCGGCATCGCCGTCGTGCAGCAGATCAGCGGCGTCAACACGATCATGTACTACGGCACGCAGATCCTGAAGACCTCCGGTTTCTCCGCCAACGGCGCCATCGTCGCCAACATCGCCAACGGCGTGATCTCGGTGCTGGCCACCTTCGTCGGGATCTACCTGCTGGGCAGGGTCAACCGCAGACCCATGCTGCTGGCCGGCCAGATCGGCACCGCCTCGGCGCTGCTGCTGGTGGCTCTGGTGTCGATGACCGTGCCAGAAGGACTCGCCCGAGGCGTGCTGGTGCTCGCGCTGACGGTGACCTTCCTGGCGTTCCAGCAGGGCGCGACCTCACCTGTGACCTGGCTGATGCTCTCGGAGATATTCCCGTTGAAGATGCGCGGTTTCGCCTTCGGTCTGGCCAGCCTCGTCCTGTGGGCGACGAACTTCGCCGTGGGCCTGAGCTTCCCGATCCTGGAGGCCTCGCTGGGTCTGGCCAACACCTTCCTGGTCTTCGTCGCGGTCGGTGTGCTGGCGATCGCGTTCGTGGCCAAGTTCGTGCCGGAAACCAGGGGCAAATCCCTGGAAAACCTGGAGACCGAGCTCCGCGTCCGGTACTCCTGATCGTTTCGACCATCCACTGAGGACCGAATCTCATGAAGATCGCAATTGATCCGCACATGTTCCGCACGCTCCCGATCCGGGAGATGGTGCGCACGGTCGCCGACATCGGCTACGAGTACATCGAGTTGTCCCCGCGCGACGACTTCATGCCGTTCTTCCTCCACCCCCGGGCGGACGACGACCGGGTCGCCGAGCTCAAGTCCGCGCTGGAGGAGACCGGGGTGCGGCTGGCCAGCGTGCTGCCGCTGTACCGCTGGTCGGGTCCGGACGAGACCGAGCGGCAGGCCGCGGTGCGGTACTGGAAGCGGATGATCGAGGTCACCGCCGAGCTCGGCTGCACCCAGATGAACTCCGAGTTCAACGGCCGACCAGAGCGCCCCGCCGAGAGCGAGGCGGCGTTCTGGCGGTCGATGGAGGAGCTGCTGCCGGTGTTCGAGCGCGAGGGCATCGCGCTGAACCTGGAGGCACACCCGGACGACTTCTGCGAGGTCAACACCCCAGCGGTCGATCTCGTCCGGGCGATCAACAAGCCGTGGGTGAACTACCTGTACTGCGCGCCGCACACGTTCCACCTCTCCGGGGAGGAGGCCGGCGCGGACATCCCCGCAATGCTGCAGTACGCCGGGGACAAGCTGGCCCACGTGCACATCGCCGACACGTTCGACCACAAGGCTTCGTCCGGACTCCGCTACATCCTCAACCCGCCCGGCACGCCCGCCCGCATCCACCAGCACCTGGACATCGGCCAGGGCGAGGTGGACTGGGACGCGCTGTTCGGCACGCTGCGCGAGACGGGTTTCGACGGCATCGTCACCGCCTGCGTGTTCGCCTGGGAGGACCGGGCCGTGGAGTCCTCGAAGTTCATGCTCGATCGGATCACCGAAGAGCTCAAGCCCTAACAGCTAGGAAGGATTTTCCGTGGAGCACAAGGAACTCCGGGTCGGCCTGATCGGTGCCGGCCGGATGGGCGCGGACCACGCGCTGCGCCTCGACCAGCGGATCAGCGGCGTGCGCCTGGCGGCGGTCGCCGACCCCGACCTGGACCGGGCGAAACAGGTCGCCGACGGCACCGCTGCCCGGGCGGTGGCCGACCCGTTCGAGATCATCGGTGACTCCGGGGTGGACGCCCTGGTGATCGCCTCGCCAGGTGAGGTGCACGAGCCGCTCCTGCTGGCCGCGATCGACAATGACGTGCCGGTGTTGTGCGAGAAGCCGCTGACGCCGGACGCGAAGTCCTCGCTGCGCGTGGTCGAGGCCGAGGAGGCGCGGGGCAAGCGCCTGGTGCAGGTCGGGTTCATGCGCCGATTCGACGTCGAGTACGCCGAGCTCAAGCGGCTGCTGGACACCGGTGACTTGGGCGCACCGCTGATGCTGCACTGCGTGCACCGCAACGCCGCCACACCACCGGGTTTCACCAGCGAGATGATGATCTACGACTCGGTGGTCCACGAGTTCGACACCGCGCGCTGGCTGCTCGACAGCGAGATCTCGGCCGTGACGGTGCGCGCGCCGCGGTCGAGCTCGGCGGCCCCCGCGGGTTTGTTGGACCCGCAGATCGTGACCATCGAGACCGCGCGCGGTGCGGTGGTCGACGTGGAGATCTTCGTCAACTGCGGTTTCGGGTACCAGGTGCGCTGCGAAGCGGTGGGGGAGCAGGGCACCGCGCTGGTCGGTGGTGACAGCGGGCCGGTCATCCACCGGAGCGGACAGTGGAGCGGCGTGGTCACCGCCGACTTCCGCGAACGCTTCGGTGCTGCGTTCGACCACGAGTTCCAGCGCTGGGCCGATGCCGCCCACCAGGGCGAGGTGGACAGCGCGGCCGCAGACGTGTGGGACGGCTACGCCGCTGCCGCGGCGTGCGAGGCCGGGGTGCACGCGCAGGTCAGCGGCGAGCGGACCGAAGTGGAACTGGCGGAACGGCCGGACTTCTACGCAGGCGGCTGAGCGCTCGGTGTGGGTTGCTCCGCGGGTTCGACCGGGGCTCGGGTCCCCAATCTGCAGGCGACGCCGCGAATCGCCGCGAGTGCCGCGAACCGCCCCGCTCGCGCGTCCGCGCCGGGCGCGCGAGCGGGGCCGCCCGTGGCGGACCGAATCTGGTATGTCAGAACAAAGTGCGTTCTTGGAGAGTTCGGAGGCCTCATGCCGCTAGTCCGGATCGACGTGATCGAAGGCCACGATCCCGACCGGCTGCGCCGGATCGCGGATGCCATCCACCGGGCCATCGTGGCCGAATTCGGGATCCCCGAGCGCGACCGCTTCCAGGTGATCACCGAGAGGAGCTTCGGGCACATCATCGCCGAGGACGCAGGTCTAGGCTTCGAGCGCAGCGCCGACGTTGTCGTCATCCAGATATTCACGCAGCGCGGCCGCACGGCGCAGGACAAGCGAGATCTCTACTCCACCATCGCCGAGGAGCTCGGCGGTCTCGGCATCGCAGGGGAGGACGTCTTCATCGGCTACGTGGAGAACGGGCCGGAGGACTGGTCTTTCGGATACGGCCGCTCGCAATACCTGACCGGCGAGCTTTCGGTGCCGGGGTCCACGGCAGATTGATGAGCCCTGACGACCCGGTTCTTGCCGTCCGAAGGTGACTGAAGCGGAAGCTCTTTTCCGTTTCGTCCGAGTTCGGTGGGTGCTGCTCTGGTGACGTGTACTCGTTCGACTCGTCACCGGTGCCGCTTGCCGTGTTCTCCCGGCGTCGCTCGAGTGCTTGGTTGAGGAGTTCGACCGAGAGCAGCAGCGCCAGGGGTGGGCAGGCGGCGACGGCGATGGAGACGGCGGTCAGCTCGGCTGCGGAGGCGATGTTGGCGCACAGCAACAGCCCGATCCCGAGGGTGAATGACAGCCATCCAGGTTATCTACTTCCACCCTGCATCGGAGTCACCACACCCGCCCCCCGACCAGCCTGAGCGAGGTCGTGGTGCCGAACAGGGTGGCCAGGATCGCAACCACGTCGATTGTCCCGCTCGCGGGTCCGTCGACGTGGTTGCCCAGCAGCGTCCGGAACAGCTAGCTCGGCCATCAGTTCCTGCTGTTCATTGCTAATGAGTCCGTCGGCGGCACGCTCTCCCGCCGAGTGTGCTCGGCGTATCGGGACCGCCCACTTTCACCGCCCTTCAATAGCCCTCGCGGTTGTCGCGAGGATTGTCACTGTGGGAGGCCGGTGGTGTTGCCGCTGATCGTTGCGAGTTCGTTGGTGATGTCGATCGAGCCGTTGCGGATCTTGCGCAGGTGTGCGCGCAGTTCGTCGTGGTGTTGCCAGGTTTGTTCGTGGGCGATGGGCTGACATCGGTTGGGCGCTGGGATTCGTGGTCGGTGAGTTTGGGGTGCCAGTAGGTGAGGAACGGCCGGAGGACGTCGTTGATGAGTCGGTCAGTAACGGTTCCGAAGCCGGGCGTGTGGGAGTGGAAGCGCGTGCTGCCGCAGGGTGGATCTCGCCGCGCGTTTGCCGGGTGACGAGAAGCAGGTGATACAGGGAGGTGAGTGCTTCGCGGAGGGATCCTTGAGTTGCGGGTAGCTCACGGGTTGCGATACGGCTGGTGAGTTCGTTCTGGACCTTGTAGCCGCCGCGTTGTTCTTTCTCGTCGTGCGTCAAGATCGAACTCCCCTTCGTCGGTGAGTTCAGCGGCACCTGGGAACCGCAGCATGCCGAGAGCGAAGCAGCCTGGGAGCTCTACGTCGAGCTCGTCACCCGGATCTCCGTGGTGGAACTCGATCGCGGTGAAGGCTCGGCGAGAGAGGCACTGAGCAGCCTCTACACCCTGCTCGGCAGCACCCGCGAAAATCCTCCGCAAGTACGGGCCGGCGATCGCTTCGCGCCGCGCATCAGGGGAGGTGAACTTCGGGACCTTGGCCATCGCGGTGCTCAACGGCACCCTGAGACCCCTGCTTACCCGCTGGCATCCCGCTTGCGCTCCTGGGAATCCCAATGCCCTGAAGGCGCTGATCCCATCTCGCACGAAAATGCCTGGAACACATCGAGGACTTCAGAGCAGACCTCGACGAGGCGCGGGCGAGCTTGATCCAGCTCGCAGACGTCCTCGCAGAGGTCGCCGGTGCAGTCCCGCTGACAACAGGCCGACCGCAAGATCACCTGCTCAAGAAACCAGCCCAAAACGACCGGGGGGGGGGGTGAGTCGAATGCGACCCACTCCTAACCCGCGCACAAGGGTAAAGCCCTGTAGGGGCGTCCCGGTTTCACATGGGCCCGACGCCGTGGCCTGCGAGTAACGCTGGTGACGCCCGCCTCGAGGGAGGCTGTCCGCCTGCTCAGCTGTATCTGAGTCCGCAAACTTCCTGAGTCTCCACGTGCCGGCGCGGCTCGTAGTCTGCGTGTGCTAGCCGGATCGGCCTGCTAGCCAGCGGTCGCGGTCCGCGTCAGTGAGCGCTTGCTCTTCTTTGATCCGCTCCAGCAACTGTTCGGCATCGTGGATAGCGAGACGCAGACCAGATCTCACGAGTGCGCGGGCCTCGCCGGTGCTAGCACCAAGATGAGTATCGTGCAGAGCCTTCATGCGGCGGATGTGCAAGAACAGGGCATCCTGTGATTCCATGTGGCCCTCCCAGTTTCGAATTGCAGTATGCCCAACGGCCACCTGACGGGGGAGGGGCGTTAGTCCCGGCTGCCAATGCTTCTGGTCCGTGGCTTTTGGATCTTCCCTGAGAGGCAGCCATTCTGTGTCCTCTGGTCTGTGCGCCATGGGGAGGTAGGGCAGTTCTGCCACTGCGAGCATGGCGCCTTGGAGCACGCGAGCCAGCGCGATCACGCGGTGTCCATCTCGTGCTATGCCGAGGCTGCGGGCGATGAAGGATCCGAGCAGGTGTGGTGCGCGGGGCTCCGCCCGGGTTGTGATCAGTAGGATGACGGCCCGGACCCGCCGCTGTCCGCCGTGCGAGCCGAGGACATTGCCATAGATACCGTGGCGGCCCGTCGCGGGGTCGGGCTACAGCTGGCGCGTTCTCGATCATGGAGTGCCTGTTTGCCATTTAAGTGAATCGTCTTCGGCGAGCAGGGCTTCCGGCCGAACTTTTCCGGCCGCAGAAGCTCGAGCTAGGGCCTGTGGTCTCCGCGGTTTGCACGTTTACGCATGTGGCATCGCACGTGCTTTCGAGCGTGTTCGGCCCCTTCGGCCCATGCGGCAGTCCCGGCTGAGCCGCCGCCCGTCACTCATTCGAGTGGCAGGCGGCTGCACACGGGGAGTGCCGCGCCTCTAATTGGGGTGTGGGTGTCGACCGGTAGTGAGGGGACGCGGAGCACAGGAACCGAAAGCAATGAGTCCGGTTGGTCAACCACTGCTGCTGGTGGGGCCGAGACTGCCCGCCGTGGCGGGGAGGCCACACAGACGGAGGAAGGGTCCAAGGGGCGGACCACGATCGCTGCGACGGTGGTGCAGCAGATCGCGCGTATCGCCACCGAAGAAATCTCGGGGCTTTATGCCATCGGCGGCGGCATGGATCGCGCGTTCGGCGCGATCCGGGAGCGGATTCCCGGCGCGAGTGCCGCGCAGACCTCCGGGGTGGCCGTGGAGGTCTGCGAGAAGCAGGCGGCCATCAATCTGGTGATCGTGGTGGAGTACGGCGCCGCACTGGTGGATCTCGCGCAAGCGGTACGCCGAAACCTCATCACCGCGGTGGAGCGCATGACCGGCTTGGAGGTGGTCGAGGTCAACATCGCGGTCAACGACATCCACCTGCCCGACGACGAAGAGCAACACCCGGCTACGCCGACCCGTGCCGAGTAGCCTTCGGAGGCGGCGACCATGCGGCGCTGGCAACGGTGGCAGGACTGGTCGAGCTGAAGACCTGTAGCTCAGCGAGACGGCTGGCCTCCGCGCCGGTAGGCAGACGAAGTCGCGATGCACTGCACGGTTGCTCCGAAACGACGGCGCGAGATGCGTACGCCCATAGCTGGGGGTGCTGGACTCGACCAGTACGTGTCGTCGTGATGCATCAGCGACCTCCCCGCGCGTGTTCGTGGCGGGCGGGCAAACCCGAGGTTGCCCGCCCGTCCCCCATGCCTGGGGAGCCCCCGACGGCTCACCAGGCGCCCGTGTCGCTGTTATCGCAGTTCAGCGAGCCGTGTGACGTATATGATTGGACTCTGCGGTAGCTACGTCAAGGTTTTCTTATCGGAAAAGTGGTGCGAACCGAGGTCGGTCGATCACTTACGGTTTACCGACGTCAGATGTCTCCCCTGGCGGCGCTCGGCTTGAGCCCCTCCCGCAGGCCGGGCGCCGCACAGAAATCGCCCCGCATCCGACCGGCGAACCCGAAGGACACGAGGGCGATTGGCTGGACCCGACCGCAAGCGCATCAGCCGGGCAGCGAGAAGGCTAACGGGCGGACGACCGCGAGTCCAGCGGATAAGCCGGTGACTTGACAGAACCCTGCAGTAGTCGGGTCAACCATCCGGGCAGATGCGGTTCGAGGGCGCGCAGGGAGCCGAGCGCGCCGATCCGTGCGCGATGTTGGAGAAGCGCAGTGCGCAGAACGTGTCACTGCGATGACGCGCAGTCGGCTGCTGACGCCTCCGATCAGCATCCGACCAGCATCGGGCCGGGTGGGCCAGAGGCGATGAGCAACACCGGGGGCACGACCGGAGGCGTGACGGGTGGAGCAGACCGCGGGGGCGAGCGAGGCGCTATGGACCAGGCTTGCCAGCGCGATCACGCGACGTCCGTCTCCTGCTGTATCGAGAATGCGGGCGACGAAGGGGCCGAGCAGACGCGGTGCGGTGATGCAGGCGCTGTGCGCCGGCCAGCGCCCAAGGTCTTCGCTGGTCGTGACCAGCAGGACGATGGCCACGACCACGCCGCCGTCGGATGCGCGGGCAAGGGTTGCAGCCGCGAGGGGCGGGCGGTGTTCTCGACGGTCGTCGGACACTTGCCTCCCGGAGTTGAGATTGTCAGTGCAGTTCGAGTTGTTGGACGACGTGGGTTACCGCGGCGCGATCGTGGTCGGGCAGGCCGCGCAGTGGGCGGGTCAGGTTGGGGTGGCCGAGGAGGCCGAGGGTTTCGGCGATCGCGGAGACCACGCGGAGGCTGCCGTGGCGGGCGAACAGTTCCCAGAGCGGTTGCAGCCGTTCTGATTCCGCGGTGGCGGCGGTCGCATCACCGGTGCTGGCCGCCCGGGTGATCGCCAGCGCGGGTTCGGGCAGGGTTCCGGCCACGACCGAGTACCAGGCGTGGCAGCCGGCGTTGAGACCGGTGGCGGCGAGCGGATCCCCGCTGACGCCGATCGTCACCGACGCGGGCAGCAGGGCGCGGAGCGCGGAGACGCGTTCCGCGGCCGCGCCGGGGTCCGCCGGCACTCCTGGGATCTTGACCGAGGCGACGTTGGGCAGCTCGGCGATGCGGGTGTAGAGGTCGTCGGTGAAGGTGAAGTGGGTGGTGCCGGGGTTGTCGTAGACCACCAGCGGGACCGACAGCTCAGCGGTGACGTCGGCGTAGAGTCCGAACACCTCGTCCGCGGTCAGCGCTTGGTAGGACACCGGTGCGAGCAGCACGCCGGATGCGCCCGCGTCCTGTGCGTCCTGGGCGAGTTCGAGGACGTCGCGGGTGCGCAGCGCGCCGATGCCGACGATCACCGGGGTGGCCGCGGCGTGCTCGACGGCCAGCCGCGCCGCGCGCGCTCGCTCCGCTCGGTCGAGGTAGGGGTACGAACCGGTGGAGCCGAGCGCGGTGATCGAGTCGACGCGCGCCGCGGCGAGCCGCTGGACGAGGCCGGCGAAGGACTCCTCGTCGATGCCGTGGTCGGTGACGGGGGTGAGCGGGAACGCGCTGAGTCCGGTGAACATGGGTCCTCCCGAGGGTCAGGCCGGCAGTGCGGTGTCGAGCGCTGTGCGGATGTCGGCGATGAGGTCGTCGGGTTCTTCCAGCCCGACCGCGAGCCGCAGGTGTCCGTAGCGCTGGAACGGTTCGGGGTAGTGTTCGTCGCCGCCGCGTGTGCCGGGGGCGACGTGCACGATCAAGGTCTCGTCGTGTCCGAGTGAGACCGCGGAGGTGATCACGCGTCGACGGCCACCGGCACGCTCCGGTAGCCATTCAGACGCATCGTGCCGACGCTCGACAGAAAGCACGGATCTTCGAGGGCCACCGCATCACCGCGGGTCAGATGCGTGCTGAGCAGACGCTCCACCGCATCAACCGCGCCGTGAGCGAGCACGAGCCCGCGCGGACCGGACCCGACGTCAGGAGCCATCTCGGAGTCGGCCCACTCCGCCAGGCGCTCGCTGACCGGAGGATGCCCGTAGACCGCCGGCACGTACCCGGGCCCGAAGGCGGCTCGTGGATCGGGCAGCAGGTCAACGGCTGGGTTCCCATCGGCCAAGTTGACCAGCCCACTCTCCGCGTTGCGCCCCTCACCGTCCAACGAGGGCAGACCGAGCACGACGGTCCCACCACGACGCCGCGTCTCAACCAGACCCGCCGAAGCCAGCTGCGCATAGGCCGCCGCAACCGTGTTGCGATTGACCCCCAACACAGCAGCGAGCCCGCGGATCGGCGGCAGGGCCGTGCCCTCCGACAGGCTGCCGGAATCGATCAACCCGCGGATCGACTCCACGATCTCCGCAGCACTGGACCCGCCGATCGCCTCAGTACGCTCTCTCCACGCCACCCGAACGACGCTAAATGTCCTAGGACATAAAAAGTATGGTGAGTGATGTGCAACACTGCCCTGCTGAAGTCGATCACTGTGAGGTGGCCGCCTCGGCAGGTCAAACCTTGGAACTTCACGTCCCCATAGCAGTCCGAGCGCAGGAGTCCGTCCCAGGTGCCCGCTATGATGTGGCGGCGACGGCGGTGAGGCCCGCCGTCCTGCCAATGATGTGGCAGGAGAACCGCAGCTCGGCTGCCAACGGTCCCTACCAGTGATCGATGCCTACTGGTAGGGGCGTGCGGATGTCGTTCGAGTTTTCTGTCCGACGCGTGGATGCCGATGTCGACCGTGGTGTGTTCAAACAGCGGCGCGAGTTGCCTGAGCACCCTGCGGCCGTGCTGGTCTCCATTTCGTGTGGCGGCATGCTGGGGGCGCTGGCCCGTCATGGGCTGAATGTGGTAATCCCGCACGGACCCGACGGGATGCCCTGGAACACGCTGAGCATCAATGCCAGTGCCGCGCCAACCTGCTGCTGACCGACACCCGCGCCAATGCCCATGCCGGCGACGAGCCCGTGGACGAATTGTGACCAAGAGTGCCAATGTCCGCGGTGGTCGTTCGCGTAGAGGAGTTACAGTGTGCGCTATACGCACGCGGTTGACGTGGAGGGAGATTCGTGGCGGGGGACTCGGGCGGTCGTGCGGGCAGCGGTTACTTCGTGCAGTCGGTGGCGCGGGCGTTGTCGGTGCTGCGGACGTTCACGGCTGAGCGTCGTGCGCAGTCGCTCTCCGATGTCGCGCGGGAGACGGGCTTGGACCGGGCGACGACTCGCCGGTTGTTGCTGACCCTGGTCGATCTCGGCTACGTCGCGGTGGACGGGAACTCGTTCTCGCTGACACCGCGTGTGCTCGAGTTCGGCTACGCCTACCTGTCGGCGATGAGCCTGCCCGAGCTCGCGCATCCGCACTTGCAGGCCTTGGCAGGCGAGCTCAACGAGACAGCTGCGCTGGCCGAGCTCGATGGGGACGAGGTCGTCTACCTGGCTCTGGTGCCGAGCCGGCGGCTGGCCGCGGTGAAGATCAATATTGGTACGCGGTTCGACGCGTACGCCACTTCGATGGGGCGCGTGTTGCTGGCGGGGTTGCCTGAGGTCGAGTTGGAGGCGCGGCTCGAGCGGTTGCAGTTGCCGCGTCGCACCGAGCGCACCGTCCGAGATGTCGCGGCCTTGCGAGCGGAGATCGCGCGGGTGCGTGAGCAGGGGTGGGCCTTGGTGGACTCGGAGTTGGAGGAGGGATTGCGCGGCGCGGCGGTGCCGGTGCGCGACCGCGCCGGTCGCGTTGTCGCAGCGGCGAACGTCTCGGTGCATGCCGATCGCACCACCCCGGCGTTGGTCGAGCGCGAGTACATCCCGGTGGTCTTGCGCACCGCGAAGCTCATCGAGGCTGATCTCATCGCCGGGGTGGGGCAGCGCGATACTACTGGCCAGCCGGATCGTTAAGGCTGATCCAGCACTTGCCAGGAGTGTCGACTACGGCGGCGAACGCCTCGGCTGCGGCTTCCAGTGGGTAGCGGGCTTGCAGGACCCTGTGCGGTTCGACCGATTTCTTCTCCAGGGCTGCGATCGTGTCGGCGAAGTCGTGCGGGTGGTCGTAGATCAGTGATCCGCTGAGCGAGAGCTGGCGGGACACCACCGCATGCGTGGAGATGTCCAGCGGCCCAGCGTTCATGCCGACCAGCGTCGCTTTACCGCCTGGGACCAGAGTGCCGAGTGCGGTCTCCAGGGCTCCGGTTGCTCCTGAGGTCTCAAAGATGTGGTCGAACGGCTCGCCGTCGGTAGCGGGCACGGCACCCAACACGAGAGCCAACTCCCTGCGGCCGGTGTGTGGCTCGCGCACGTGCGGAGTGATGCCTTCTGCGAGCAGTGACTGGCACACGAACAAGCCTTGTGAGCCGGTTCCGACCACGAGGCAGCGTTGTCCGCTGCGCACTCCGGATCGACGCACGGCTGCGCGGGCCACGGTCAACGGCTCCACGCACACGAGATCGCAGATGTTCACGTGGTCGGCGGCCGGGTGGGTGAATATGGCCGGAACAGCAACGTATTCGGCCAGGAGTCCGGGGCTGGTCAACCCGACGGCGTCGCGCGAGGGGCACCCGGACGTGAAGCCGTCGCCGCATGCCTCGCAGGTGAAGCAGCAGTAGTTCGGTTCGATAGCCACCTGCTGACCGACCTCGCGATCCACTGTCCGGGAGCCGACAGCGACGATCTCACCGACTCCCTCATGTCCGAGTACCCACGGCATGTTCGGCACGGGCCTGCTCCCGCGGACCACGGCGCTATCCGTGCCGCACAAACCCACCGCGGTCACGCGGACGAGGACCTCGTCCGGTCCGCAGTGCGGCTCGGGAATGTCGATGATCTCGATCGTCTCCGGTGCAATCAGCGCTGCAGCCTTCACAACAACCTCCTGTGCGCTATACGCGCAATTGTGCGCATAGCGACCATAGCCGTCGCCGTGAGGCCGCTCAAGGGTGGCGTACGCGCCTTGTTCGTTCACAGTTCGTCATCGGCATGGTGTCTCCGACCGGAGTACTGGGAGTACCGACGCCACCTGAGGGCGGTTTCGTGGCTGAGATGGGCTGAGGGGTTGACCCCGCACGAACCCGGCCTCACGATAGCGTGCAATCAGCGCACGAACGTGCGCAAAGCGCACACGGAGGTGTCCAATGGCGGATGCGCTCACACAGTCAGAAGGAGCCAAGCCCGCGCGATCGGCAGCCGGGAGCTTCGTCGGAGCGGTCGTGGAATGGTACGACTTCCTGCTCTACGGAATCGTCGCCGCAGTCGTGTTCGACAGCGCGTTCTTCCCCGAGATCAGCCCCATGGCCGGGACCTTGGCCGCGTTCGCCACCTTTGGCGTCGGCTTCATCTTCCGCCCTCTGGGAGGGCTGTTCTTCGGTCACTTCGGCGACAAGATCGGGCGCAAGACGATGCTGGTGTGGACGGTGTCGATCATGGGCCTGTCCACGGCGTTGATCGGTCTGCTGCCTACGCACGCCAGCATTGGCTGGTGGGCGCCGGTGCTGCTGGTCGTGCTGCGCGCGATCCAGGGCTTCGCGGTCGGTGGTGAATGGGGTGGTGCAGCCCTGATGGCCGTTGAGAACGCACCTCCCAGGCTCAAAGCGCTCTTCAGCAGCGGGGTGCAGGTCGGTTACTCGGTCGGCCTGCTGTTGGCCACCGGCACCGCGGGTCTGATGCAAGCGGTCACCAGTCCGGCGGCGTTCCAGTCGTGGGGCTGGCGGGTTCCCTTCCTGCTCAGCGTCGTGTTCGTGGCCATCGCGCTATGGATCCGTTCCGGTGTACCGGAAAGCCGCGTGTTCAAGCAGGAAGTTCCTCAGTCGGCGTCCAAGCGCAGCAAGCTGCCGATCCTCGAGGCACTGCGCCGTCACCCGACGGCGTTCTTCCAGATCATCGGATTGCGGCTCGGCGAGCTGCTGACGATGTACATCGTCACGACCTTCGCGCTGGCCTACGCCACCAAACAGTTCGGCTTCAGCTCGGGCTTCATGCTGTCGGTCGCGCTGATGGTCGGCGGCATCGGCATCGTGACGATTCCGCTGTTCGCTTGGCTGTCCGACCGCTATGGCCGCAAGCCCGTCTTCATCGCCGGCGCGGTGATCGGTGTGCTGGGCGCGGTGCCCTACTTCCTGTCCATGCAGTCGGGCTCGAAGGTGCTGCTGGTCGTCGCCTCGGTCGTGGTCGTCAATCTCGCCCACGACATGATCGTCAGCGTGCAGCAGCCCCTGCTCACCGAACTGTTCGGCGCGGAATACCGCTACAGCGGCGCCGGCCTCGGCTACCAGGTCGCAGCCGCGATCGGCGGTGGGTTCACCCCGGCTATCGCCACAACGCTGGTCCTCCTCGGCGGAGGAACCTGGTACTGGGTCGCCGCATACCTGACCATCGGCTGCCTCGTCTCCGCCCTGGTCGCTCTCACGCTGAAGCCCGAAACCGAACGCATCGCTCCTAAGCCGGAACCCGCACGCGCATGAGCGAGATGGTCGTGCGGGACGAGCTCCCGCACGACCTCTCGGAGGACCCGCTGCAGGTCGATTGGGATGAGGACGTTTTCGGTTGTCGGCCCTGACGTTGATCGAGTGATCAGCATGCTCGGGCTGCCGTGCCACCGCTGAGGGGAGTCTCTGATGCAAGCTCCGGTGCCGGACGTCGAGTTCTAAATGTGGTGCCCGGAGAGGTTGGTCAATCGGGTGACTGGTGGTGTGCCTCCGATGGCGGAGCGGGGCGGCGGTGATTGTAGAAGTGCATCCAGGCTGGCAGGGCGGCGTTGCGCTGCTGGGTTGATTCGTAGAGGCGGGCGTAGGCCCAGCCATCGGCCAGGGTGCGGTGGGATCGTTCGATTTTGCCGTTGGTTCGGGGCCGGTAGGGCCGGGCGCGTTTGGGTGTGAGCCCGAGTTCGTGGGGCCGCCGGAGGGCCTCCTCATCCGTTGCCGACCGGGCTGCAGGGCTTCGCGCCACCGGCACTGGATGGCGCAGCGTGACATGAGAGGTTCATGTGACCACACAGAGCAGGCTTCCGGGATTCCGGGACGAGTCCCCGGCCGAGCGGCGAGCGATCGTTGCCAAGTGATCGGCGTGCTGGGGTTCCGCTGGGGTGGCGACCAACTTCACGATCAATAGCGCTGACGTGTTGGCGCCGACGGCCACCGAGGAGCCGTCAGTGATCGCGGCCCCCAGCAACGCAGCACGGCTTGCTCGTGCACGCGGTGGTTTCCGCACCTCGCGCTCTCAGCCGATATGTGCAAGCGCAGGTGCAGATCCTGGACGTGGCAGACCCCGAGGTGCCCGACTGTTGGTCTTGAATGGCCCACCATGATCGCCACCGGCGAGGCCGGCGGGGTCACCGCGGAGGGGACCCGGCACATCCACCCCTTCCCCGGGGGGCTCCAGTACCTACCGATCTGCGACGTCGATCCGGTCACAGTTCACCTCATCACCCTGCGCATCCGCGTCCACCGCACCACCGAACCCGGTCGACATAGCAGAATGCTGCGAGTCACCTCGACGAGAACTTGGGTCGGTGGCCAGGAGGTCATGGCGACACCTCGGAACGATCATCGCCGCGGCCTCCTGGGGTACTTGCGCATCGGAGCACTAACGACGTTCTATGTGGCCGCGGTGTCAGTGCTGGGTGCGCGGGCGTGTTTTGCGGACGCGGACGGCGTCGAGGTGTGTGTGCAGGAACTCCGAGGCCGCGGAGAGGTCGCCGGATTCGAGCAGGTCGAGCAGTCGGAGGTGTTCCTCTGCCTGGTGGACGATGCGTTGGCGTTCGGCCTGGTGGCGGTACTCGACGAGTCGGCGGATGCGGTTGACGCGGCGGAGTGATTCGAGCAGGTAGGCGTTGCCGGCGCAGCTGACGACCATTTCGTGGAACTCGGCGTTGACGCGGAAGAGCTCGCCGCGGGGGAGCAGGAGCGCGTCGCCGCGCAGCAGTTGTTCCTGCTGCTTGCGGTGCACGGCAAAGGCGTCCTCGTCGATGGTGAAGCCCGGTTCCAGCAGCGCGGCGGGTTCGACGATCATGCGGAACCGATAGCTCTGATCGTGAGCCTCGGCGGTGGTCAGCACCTGCTCGAACTGCCATCCCCGCCCGGGCCGTCGCCGGACGAGGTCCTCGCGTTCCATCCTGGCGAGCACGCGCTCGGCCTGCCGGGTGGTGAGCCCGTAGCCCCGGCAGATCTCCGCGGTCGTGAAGTCCGCTGCCAACCGCCCGGTCAGGTGGTCGTCGCCGATGCTGAAATAGGCACCCTCCTCGACGTCGTCAACTCCGGAGAGCTCGACGCGCCGGAACTCGCCAGCTGCACGCGCCAGGAAGTAGCCGCGGTTGGGCTCGCGCTCGAGCAGGCCCAGCTCGGCGAGGTAGGCGAGCGCTTTGCGCACCGGCGAGCGGGAGATGCCCAGCGAGTCGGCCACCCACTGCTCGCGCACGTGCGCGCCGCGGTCGAGCTCGGAACACCTCAGCAGGTGGACAACCTGCATCGCGATCGTCGGGGCCATCGTCTCCTCGCTGTGTCGTCCGCTTCGGACATGCTAGCCGCGCCGCTGGTGCGCGAGCGGACGGCGGCGCGGCCAGCATCGTCACGCGCGGGCCCGCCGCCGCAGCAGCAGGGCGACCACCACCGCCACCGCGAGGACCGCGTAGAGGGCGACCGCGATCGGACTGCCCAGCAGCACGCCCGGGTCGCCTTGGCCGAGCGCCATGGCGCGGCGCAGCTCGCGCTCGGCGAGCGGACCGAGGATCACGCCGATCAGAACCGGTGCCAGCGGCACCCCGTTTCGCCGCAGCAGGAAGCTCAACAGGCCGACCGCGTAGACCAGGACCACGTCGGAGATCGCCAATTTCGCGGCGTAGGCGCCGAGCGTGGCGAAGACCGCGATGGCCGCGTACAGGTAGTGCTGCGGGATCCGCAGCAGCTTCGCCCATAAGGGCGCGAACGGCAGGTTGAGCACCAGCAGCAGCACGTTGCCGATGAACAGGCTCGCCAGCAGCGCCCACACCAGCTCGCCCTCGTCGGCGAACAGCAGCGGCCCGGGTTGCATCCCGTACTGCTGGAAGGCGCCGAGCATCACCGCCGTGGTAGCCGAGGTGGGCAGGCCAAGCCCGAGCAGCGGCACGAGCGAGACCGCGGTGGTCGAGTTGTTCGCCGCCTCCGGGGCGGCAACTCCTTCGATGGCGCCCTTGCCGAACCGGGAACCGCCGCGCCGCGCGGCCAACCTGCGCTCCAGTCCGAGCGAGAGGAACGTCGGGATCTCCGAACCGCCTGCAGGGATCGCGCCGAAGGGCAAGCCGATGCCGGTGCCCCGCAACCACGGAAGCAGAGCGCTGCGCAGGTCCGGGAGGCCCAGCCACGGCTTGCCCGATTCGACGTCCTGCAGTCTGCGGGAACCGCGGGCGCGCGCGGCGACGTGCAGCACCTCGCCGACGGCGAGCATGCCGACGGTCACCACGACCACGCTGATGCCGTCCAGCAGGGCGTCCCAGCCCAAGGTGTAGCGGTCGACGCCGGTTTGCTGGTCGATCCCGACCACGCCCAGGGCGAGGCCGAGACCGAGCGCGATCAGCCCCCGCACCGCCGAGTCGGCGACCACGGCGGCGGTGGCCACGAACGCGAACACGGCCAGCGCGAAGTACTCGGCCGGGCCGAACCGCAACGCGAAATCGACCAGGAACGGCGCGAAGAGCACCACGGCGACGCAGGCGATACTGCCGCCGACGAAGGATCCGATCGCCGCGGCCGCCAGCGCCTGCGGTGCCCGGCCGTTGCGGGCCATGAGGAAGCCCTCGAAGGCGGTGGCCATCGACGACGACTGCCCCGGGGTGTTGAGCAGGATCGCGGTGGTGGATCCGCCGAACTGGCCCCCGAAGTAGACCCCGGCCAGCATGATGAACGCCCCGGTGGGCTCGAGCTTGAACGTCAGCGGCACCAGCATCGCCACCGCCATCGAGCTGCCGAGGCCGGGCAGGACTCCGACCGCGGTGCCCAGGACGACGCCGACAAGGCACAGCAGCAGGTTCAACGGGGTCAGCGCGTCGGCGAACCCGGACAGGAGCAGGTCCCAAGCCTCCATCAGCCCACCTCCAGCAGCGCTCCGACCGGCAGGGCGATGCCCAGCCCGGCGGAGAAGGCGAACTGGACCGTGCAGGAGACCACCGCGGCCACCCCGAGGTCGAACAGGCCGCGCCTGCCGCCGAGCGCTCGCGCAACGCCCCAGAACAGCGCGATCCCGGCAGGGATCCAGCCCACCAGGGTCAACAGCACGACGTGGGCCACGAGCGTCGTCACGACGGTTCCGAACGCGCGCCAGTCATCCTCGGGCTCGCCGGAACCGGGTTCCGCTTCGGCCTCGCGTTGGAACGGCAGCGAGCCGCCGAGAACGATGAGGGCGGTTCCAACGCCGATCGGGAACCACTGCGGGCCGAGATACCCGACGTTGAGGGGTAGCGGTAACCGGAACCCGCCGACGACCAGCAGACAGCCGACTGCGATGACCAGGGCGGGCAGCACCCAGTGCTCGACACCGCGCCTCGCCGTTGATGAGTTCGAGGTCATGACAGTCCCAATCTCGTGGTGATGCGGCGGATGTTCTCGGTGTCGTCGCGCAGGAAGCGCTCGAACTCGGACCCGGTCTGGAAGGCGTCCAACCAGTTGTTGTTGGCCAGGGCGTCTTGCCACTGCGGTGTTTTCACCAGGTCCGCCACGTATTCCTGCATCTGCCGCTTGCGTTCGGCCGCCAGCCCGGGTGCGGCTACCAGTCCGCGCCAGTTCGACATGGAGATGTCGATTCCCCGCTCGCGCAGCGTCGGCGCGCCGGGAAGGTCCTCCGAGCGCTCGGGAGCGGCGACCGCCAGGGCGCGCAGCTCACCCGTTTCGACCTGATCGCTGATCTCGTTGGTGTTGGCGAAACCGACGTCGAGGTGGCCTCCCAGCAGCGAGGCGACCATCTCACCGCCGCCCGAGTGCGCGATGTAGTTGAGCCCGGTCGGGCCGACACCGGCAGCACCGGCGAGGGAGCCCGCGAGCAGGTGGTCGAGGCTGCCGATCGAGCCCCCGCCCACCGCGAGCGCCCCCGGATCCGATCGCCAGATGCGCATCAGGTCGGCGATCGTGCGCAGTGGGGAATCCGCGGGAACGACGATGGCGTCGAAGTCCTCGGTGATCTTGGCGATGGGCGTGGTGTCGCGCACCTTCGCTGGTGAACCGTTGATCTCGACGGCGCCGAGCATGGTGGTGCCCGTGAGCATCAGCGTGTTGGTGTCCCCGGGCTGATTGACCACGCGCGCCAGCCCGATGGTTCCGCCGGCTCCTTCGATGTTGAGCACTTCGCTGGTGCCGGTCAGCTGGTTGGTCTCGGCTGCGTTCTGCAGTTCGCGGGCCGTGGTGTCCCAGCCGCCGCCTGGCGCTGCCGGGGCGATGATGCGCAGCTTGTCCCGCACGCCCGCGCTCGGTCGGGCCGCCTCGTAGGCCTCGCCGACACCGGCGCCGATCAGCGCGAGGCCGGCCACGGCGGCGCATGCGCGCGTGAGCACGGCGCGGGCGGTCATCGGTGGGCCTCCGCCAGCCGTCTTGTGGGGTGTCGGTGACAACGATCGTCGTTGATCGGCATGTGCGCTCCTTCTCAGATTGTCCTACTTCGCGAAGAGATACAATATGGTTGACGCGGGTGCGCGTCAACGGCTTGCGGAGACGGGCGCGTATGCCTCGTGTGCAGAAGTGCGGGAAGGGACAAACAGCTCATGGATTTCACGTCATCCCAGGTAGCGGCGGCTGAACTCACCGTTGGCGGGCGGGAATACTGGTACGTGCCGCTTGCCGGGCTGCTGCCGCCGGGCGAGCTGGGTGTGCTCCCGTACGTCACGCGGATCCTGCTGGAGAACGTGGCTCGGAGAGCGCCAGAGGAGCTGCCCGCCGCGCTCCGGCATGTGCGCGGGGGAGCTGCTTGCGAGATCCCGGTCCACCCGAACCGGATCATGCTGCACGACACGACGTGCTTGCCCGCGCTGGCCGACTTCGCGGGAATGCGCGACGCCGTGGCCGAGCTAGGCGGGGATCCCGCGGCTGTCGGGCCGTCGATCCCGGTGGACCTCACCGTCGATCACTCGGTGATCGTCGAGGAGTACGGGACCCCGCAGGCGCTGGAGAACAACCTGCGCATCGACTTCCGGCGCAACCGGGAGCGCTACGAGTTCATCAAGTGGGCCCAGGCGAGCCTGCCCAACTTCCGGGTGGTGCCCCCGTCCACCGGGATCATCCACCAGGTCAACATGGAGTCGCTGGCGAACGTGGTCTGGGACGACGACGGCGTGCTGCACCCAGACGTGCTGGTGGCCACCGACAGCCACACGCCGATGATCAACGCGCTCGGCGTGCTCGGTTGGGGCGTCGGCGGATTGCAGGCGCAGGCGGCGATGCTCGGCGAGCCGGTCGTGATCCGGTTCCCCGAGGTGCTCGGCGTCCGGCTGGAGGGCCGGTTGCGCAGCGGTGTGACGGCGACCGATCTGGCGCTCACCATCACCGAGGCGCTGCGCGCGCACGGCGTTGTGGACAAGTTCGTCGAGTTCACCGGCCCCGGGGTCGGCGCCCTGAGCTGGGCGGCCCGCGCCGCGGTGTCGAACATGGCACCCGAGTACGGAGCCACCTGCGCATTCTTCCCCTTCGACGACGAGACCACGCGCTATCTGGAGCTGACGGCACGATCCGAGCAGCACCGCCAGCTCGTCGCGGCCTATCTGCGTGCGCAAGGGCTCTACCGCGACGACACGGCGCCGGAACCGCGCTACGACGACGTGCTCGTGCTCGATCTGAGCGCTGTCGAACCGAGTCTGGCCGGACCGCGGTTGCCGCACCAGCGCGTACCGCTGTCCGGGGTTCCGGAGTCGTTCCTGGCAGAGTCGGATGGTGGGCCCGCTGAGTCCGACGCGTTCGGCGAACCCGTGCCCGCGGGTGCGGTTGCGCTCGCTTCGATCACGAGCTGCACGAACACCGCCAACCCCGACCTCATGGTGTGCGCCGGGCTGCTCGCACGACGCGCGGTGGAGCGCGGGCTCGACGTCAAACCGTGGGTGAAGACGTCGCTTTCGCCCGGCTCTCGCGTGGTCGCCGAATACCTGGAGCGGGCAGGCTTGCTGGAACCGCTGAGCGCCATCGGGTTTGACATCGCCGGATTCGGCTGCATGACCTGCATCGGCAATTCCGGGGCGCTGCACCCGGGTATCGCGGAACTCGTCGAGCGCGGCTTCGAGCCCGCTGCGGTGGTGTCGGGCAACCGCAACTTCGGCGGTCGCATCAACCCGCAGATCTCGCTGGGGTATTTGGCGTCGCCTCCGCTGGTCGTCGCCTACGCGCTGGCCGGCACCGTCCTCCACGACTTCGACGCCCCGCTGGGACGCGGTGCTGACGGCGAACCGGTTCTGCTGAGCGAGGTCTGGCCGAGCGACGACGAAGTCGCCCGAGTGGTGGCCGAATCGGTGTCGCCCGAGATGTTCGACCGCAACACCGCCAACCTGCGCCACGGCACCGAGCACTGGCAGGAGCTACCGGTCAGTGGGGGAGTGCGCTTCGAGTGGGACCCGGAGTCGACCTACATCCGCCGCCCGACCTACCTGGTCGGCCTGTCCGCGGCGCCCGAGAAGCCGTCGGGCATCACCGGCGCGCGGGTGCTGCTGCGGCTGGGCGACGACGTCACCACCGACCACATCTCCCCGGCCGGAGCTATCCCGCGGGACAGCGCTGCGGGTGTCTACTTGCGCGAACGCGGCGTCGAATCGGCCGACCTCAACCAGTACTCGACCAGGCGCAGCAACCACGAGGTGATGTTGCGCGGGGCGTTCACCAACCCGACCCTGCGCAACGAGCTCATCGACGGCGAGCAGCGCGGGGCGCTGGCCCGCACCGCCGACGGTTCGTGCGTGCTGCCGGTCCACGAAGCCGCTGCGACCTACCAGGACGCGGGCATCCCACTGGTCGTGGTCGCCGGGCGAAACTACGGCGCCGGTTCCAGCCGGGACTGGGCCGCCAAGGCGCAGGCGCTGCTGGGCGTGCGGGCGGTCATTGCCGAGAGCTTCGAACGCATCCACCGCTCGAACCTCATCGGCATGGGAGTCCTGCCGCTGCGCCTGCCCGACCGGCTGACGACGGCGGCGCTCGAACTCACCGGTCGCGAGGAACTGGATCTCTCCGGACTCGACGACCTGGGCGTCGGCACCAACCCCGTACACCTCGACCTGCGAAGGGCCGACGGCAGCACCGAGCGCATCGAGCTCGAGCTGCGGCTGGACACCCGCAACGAGGTGTCCTACCTGGAGCACGGCGGAACGCTGCCGTACGTCGTGCGCGGCGTAATCGGCTGAGTCGCCGGATCGGCACTGCTGACGTGCAGACGTCTTCTATCCCGGCGGGGTAGACGTTGTGGCCGTCGCGGATGATGAGTACTTTTCTCCTTCCACGATTCTTCGCGCTTCATTCGGTCTCGCCGAAGTCGCCGGTGCGAGTCACGCGTCTGCGTCCAGTACAGCTGCGGTGTCCTCGGCATGGTCGGGACAGCCCGCCATGTGCTGGGAACAGTTGTGCAAGTTTCGCCGACGACACCGAGGGGCAGGTGTGCCCCTTGCATCGCGGATCTGACGTGAGTTCCCGGGGGCCGGCGTGATTCTCGTCGGCCCTCATCACTCGCGACCGTGCCGAAAAGGCGGTCAAGACGCTGTGCGATGGTCTGGGCCCTGAAGAACCGCGTGCTCTTCCTCATCAAGGACGCCATTCCTCAAGTCGCTGAGGCGCGGGACGCCAGCCGGTTCACGTTCCGATCATGTCGTCGAAAGCCGTCAGAGATTCATGCAGGTCGGGCCTTGTCTTCGAACTCCTTCAGGTAGTCGTACCGACGCGCGTGCCATTCACGGCATCAACTTGGGACCGTGTGAGCGGGTCGTGGCGGAGCAGGAGCTTGGTGGTGTCTGCGGTGCAGATGTGCAACGTGCCCTGGCATCGGTGCGCGTCGTGACCCGTCAGCGGGGAGTTCGGCAGATCGACATCTTCGGGCCTTCGTGCGGCCTTCTCGCTCAGTTTGTCCTGATCAGCTGGAATGACCTACCACAACAGGTGGTTAAGACTTGAACTGGCTTACTCTGATGACCAGACGACCGCGGATCTGTCCTTCCACGATCCGCTCCGCCAGCTGAGGAACTTCGTCCAGGTCTCGGTAGCTCGTGGTGGAGGCCAATTTCGCCAGAGGAAGGTCACTGGCAAGGCGTTGCCAGGCGAGCTCCCGCAGCGGCAGCGGGCATTGCACGGCGTCGATGCCCAGCAGCTGCACCCCGCGGATGATGAACGGCATGACCGAGAGCGGTAATTCGGATCCGCCGACATGGCCGCAGGCCGCCACCGGGCAACCGTAGTGGGTCTGCTTGATCGCGGTGGCGAGGGTGGTGCCGCCGACCGTGTCCACCACTGCGATCCAGCGCCGTGAATCGAGTGGCCGACCGGAGTCTTCCGCCAGTTCGCTCCGATCGATGAAGTCGGTCGCCCCGAGTTCTCTCAGGTACTCCTGCGTTTCGGGTCGGCCGGTCGAGGCGGTGACGCGGTAGCCGAGTTCGGCGAGGATGGCCACGGCCAGACTGCCAACTCCGCCCGCAGCACCGGTGACCAGCACAGCACCATCCCGATCAGGGGTCAGCCCGCCCTTTTCCAGGGCGAGCACGCACAACATCGCCGTCAGTCCGGCGGTGCCGATCGCCATGGTCTGGTCCAACTCCAGAGACGCGGGCTTGCGCACCAGCCACTGGCTCGGCACGCGCTGACGCTCGGCGTAGCCGCCGGGGTGGGTCTCGGACAGGCCGAATCCGGTCACCACCACTTCGTCGCCCGTGCGCCACTGCGATGATCGCGAGGATTCCACCGTGCCTGCCAGATCGACGCCGCAGACCATGGGGAATCGGCGCACGATCTTGCCTCGGCCCAGAACCGCGAGACCGTCCTTGTAGTTGAGCGTCGAGTACCGCACAGCGATCGTGACGTCCCCTTCGGGGAGGTCCGCGTCGGTAAGCTGTTGAAAGCGGGCGGGTCCGTCCCCCGCCTGAACCAGGGCCTTGTGACTGGCCATGTCGTCTCGTCTCCACTTGGTAGCGGGGTGCCGCCTTGTTGTTGGGGGAGCAAAGGCGGCACCCCGGATGTCTTCGGCCCGTCCGCAGGGGGCGGATGCGCGCGTTACGTTCCAGAACGAATCGTCAGCCGCCTGCCGCGACGGCGTCCGTGCTGGAACCCCGCAGCTGATCTTCCAAGGTGGTCGACCACACCGGCCGGAGATCCCTGTCGACCAGCGCCGCCCGCACGCCCTCGACGAAGTCCGGCGTAGCGGTGATGCGGCGCGCGGCGACCAGTTCGGCATCGAGGCAGGACGCGAGATCGCTTTCCCGCGCCCGGCTGATCAGTTCGAAGGTGACGTGCAAGCTCTGCGGGCATGCCCTTTCCAAGGTCCTGAACTGCTCCGACGCCCACGCCTCGTCGCACTGCTCCAGCCGGTCCAACACGTTGGCCAGGCTCGGTGCGCCGAAGCACCAGTCGATGAGAGCGCGCCGCTGCGCGAGCTCACCGGACTCGGGCGCTCCCGGCGTGCAGAACTGCCGGAGCACGACGTCCACGCTCTCCGACCTGCGGCCCCGCAGTGCCGGGACGATCTCGGCGATATCGCGCGAGGTCGTCAGATGGGTGGCCAAGCCCGTGTGAACGGCGTCGGCCGGACCGATCCGCTTCCCGGTCAGACCCAGGTACATCCCCAAGCTCCCAGGAAGCCGAGACAGGAAGTAGCTCGCTCCGACGTCCGGGAAGAACCCGATCGACGTCTCCGGCATCGCCAGCTGCGCGTTCTCGGTCACGACGCGGAAGTTCCCGTGAACCGACAGCCCCAGACCGCCACCCATGCAGATCCCGTCGATCAGCGAAACGAGCGGGAGGGGATAGGTGGCCAGCGCGTGGTTGAGCTCGTACTCGGTGGCGAAGAAGGACTCGCTGCGCTGCTGCTCGCCGTCCAACGTGTTCTGCCGGACGGCGCGGATATCGCCACCCGCGCAGAACGCCTTCGAGCTGCTGCTGTCGATGACCACGGCGCTGAGCGGTCGTTCCCGCCATGCTTCGAGCACCTCGCCGAGTCGCTGCACCATCGGTGTGGTCAGAGCGTTGAGGGCGGTTGGCCGGTTCAAGGTCACCCGTCCGACACCGCCCGCCAGCTCGGTTCGGATTGGGTCTTGCGGCTCAGCCATGGGCCGGCATCGAGAAGTCGGTGGTGATGCGCTCGTCCGAGGGCCATCGGGTGGTGGCGACCTTGTAGCGGGTGTAGAAGCGCACGCCCTCGGGTCCGTGCACGTGGTGGTCGCCGAACAAGGACCGCTTCCACCCGCCGAAGGAGTGGAACGCCATAGGAACGGGAATCGGCACGTTCACGCCGACCATGCCCGCCTTCACGTGCGACATGAAGGTCCGCGCGGTGTTGCCGTCCCGGGTGAAGATGGCGGTGCCGTTGCCGAACTCGTGCTCGTTGACCAAGGTCAGCGCTTCCTCGAAGGACTCGGCGCGCACGATGCCCAGGACCGGCCCGAAGATCTCCTCGAGGTAGATGCGCATCTCCGGCGAGACGTGGTCGAAGAGCGTCGCGCCCAGGAAGAAACCGGTTTCGGGGACGTCCGCCTGACGGCCGTCGACCACCAGCTCAGCTCCCTCCTTCACACCCGTTTCGACGTAGTCGGCGACCTTGTCCCGGTGGGCGGCGGTGACGAGCGGACCCATCTCCACGCCTTCGGTCGATCCCGGGCCCACCTTCAGCTCGGCAATCGCCTTCACCAGGCGCTCGCGCAGCTGGTTCGCGGTGTCCGCGCCCACCGGCACCGCCACGGAGATGGCCATGCAGCGTTCGCCCGCTGACCCGTAGGCTGCTCCCATCAGAGCGGACACGGCCTTGTCGAGGTCGGCGTCCGGCATGATGATCATGTGGTTCTTCGCGCCGCCGAGGGCTTGGACGCGCTTGCCGTTGGCCGAAGCGGTGTTGTGGATGTACTCCGCGATCGGAGTGGAGCCCACGAAGCTGACCGCTTCGATGCGCGGGTCGGTGAGCAAGGAATCGACGGCGACCTTGTCCCCGTGCAGCACGTTGAACACACCGTCGGGCAAACCCGCTTCCTTGAGCAGCTTGGCCAGCTCGACGCTGAGCGTGGGGTCCTTCTCGGAGGGCTTCATCACGAAGGTGTTGCCGCAGGCGAGCGCGACCGGGAACAACCACATGGGAACCATGGCGGGGAAGTTGAACGGCGAGATGCCCGCGACGACGCCGAGCGGCTGGCGCAGCGAAACGCTGTCGATGTTGCGGCCGACGTTCTCGGAGAAGTCGCCCTTGAGCGCCTGGGGGATGCCGCAGGCGTACTCGACCACCTCCAGCCCGCGCGTGATCTCGCCCTGCGCGTCGCTGAACACCTTGCCGTGCTCGGCGACGATGATCCTGGCAAGCCGGTCGCGGTGGGTTTCCAGCAGGTCCCGGAAGCGGAACAGCACCCGGGCGCGGACGTGCGGAGGGGTGCTCGCCCAGGCGGGGAACGCGGCGTGGGCTGACGCGATGGCTGCAGCCGCGTCGTCGGTGTCGGCGAAGGCCACCCGGCCCGTCACCTTCCCGGTGGCGGGGTTGTGCACATCTCCGCGTTCGGCGGAGCTCCCAGCGGTGCTCGCACCCTGGATCCAGTGATCGATGTCGACGACGTGCTCGTCGAGGTCCTTCGATGCTTTGCTCGTGGTACTCATGATGGTCACCTTCGATCAGTCGTAGATCTGGGCGTAGAGTTCCGCGATCTCCTCGACCGCGGGGACTCGCGGGTTGTTGGCCGGAGACCCGGAGGCAACGGCCTGCTCGGCCATCACCGGGATGAGGCGGTGCCAGGTGGATTCGTCGATCCCGTACGTGGCAGGCGTGGGAACCGCAAGGTCGCGGCACAGGTTCTGCAGCTCGTCCACGAGAGCGGCTGCGGCCGCCTCGTCGGGTGTTGACTCCGAAGCGACACCGTAGGCACGGGCGCAGTCGGCGTAGCGCGCGGGCGCGTGGTTCGCGGAGAACTCGGTCACGGCCGGGAAGAGCATCGCGTTCGACAGGCCGTGCGCGACGTGGAAGTGGGCGCCGAGCGGACGGCTCATGCCGTGCACGAGTGCGACGCTCGAGTTGGAGAACGCGATCCCCGCTTGAGTGGCGGCCAGCATCATGGCCGCGCGGGCCTGCGTGTCCGAGCCGTCCGCGTAGACCCGCCGCAGATACTCGGCGATCGTGGAGATGGAGGTGAGGCACAACGCGTCTGAGAACGGGTTGGCCCTCTTGCTCACGTAGGCCTCGACGGCGTGCGTCAAGGCATCCACGCCGGTGTCGGCCGACAGCCGGGCGGGCATCGAAAGCGTCAGCTCGTAGTCGATGACGGCGGCAACCGGCAGGAATGCCGGCCCGGGGCAGAGCATCTTCTCGTCCGACGCGCTGTCGGTGATCACGGTGAACTGGGTGGCCTCCGAGCCGCTGCCCGCCGTGGTGGGCACGGCTATGATCGGCAGCGCTGGGCCGGTGTTGCGCACCGGCGCCTTGTACTGGGACATCTCGCCGCCCTGCACTCCCAGCAGCGCCAGCGCCTTGGAAGTGTCCATGGGACTGCCGCCGCCCAGGCCGACCACGGCGTCGCAGTCTCCCTCCTTCAGCACCTCGAGCCCTGCCGTCAGCGAATCGGTGGTCGGGTCCGGCACGGTGCCGGAGAACAGCCTCGGCGAGAGCCCTGCGTTCTCGAGGGACTTCAGCACGCGCTCCGCGGTGCCGTTCGACAGCAGGAAGCCGTCGGTCACCACCAAGGGGCGCCCGATGCCCAAGCCCGCCACGAGCTCGCCGATCTGATCGATGGCACCGCCGCCGATCCGCAGTTCGCGCGGCTGCATGATTGCGCTGGTCACGGGGTCTCCTCAGCGGTCGGTGTAATCGGCTTCGCGCTTGTTGATGAACGCGTCCATGCCCTCGCTCTGCCCCTCGGTCGCGAAGGCGGCGTGGAACATCCGCCGCTCGAACCGAAGGCCCTCGGCGAGCGTGCTCTCGAAAGCGCGGTTGACGCTCTCCTTGGCCAGGAGGACCGCGGGCCGCGAGTACCCCGCGATCTCCTTCGCGGCCGCGACTGCTTCGTTGACGAGTTCCTCGTCGGGGACCACTCTCGCCACGAGACCGATTCGCTCGGCCTCAGCAGCGTCGACCACGCGTCCCGTCAACACCATGTCCATGGCCTTCGACTTCCCGACCGCGCGTGCGAGCCGCTGAGTTCCGCCGGCGCCCGGCAGAACGCCGATCGTGATCTCGGGTTGGCCGAACTTCGCGCTCTCCGCGGCGATGATCATGTCGCACATCATGGCCAGCTCCGCCCCGCCGCCGAGCGCGTAACCGCTCACCGCGGCGATGATCGGCTTGCGCACGGTGGACGCTCGTTCCCAGGAGCTGGTGATGAAGTCCTCGAGGTATACGTCCACGAAGTTCTTCGGTTGCATCTCCTTGATGTCGGCACCTGCGGCGAAGGCCTTCGCGCTCCCGGTGATCACCACGGCCGCGACGGTGTCGTCCTGATCGGTCGCGTCCAGGACCTCGGTCAGCTCCCGCGTGAGCGCGTCGCACAAGGCGTTCAGCGCCTTCGGGCGGTTGAGGCTGACGAGGACGACGCTGTCGCGCCGCTCGGCGAGGATGTGCTCGGTTGCCTTGGCGACCTGGATGGGGTCTCGGTTGTCGACGTCCATTTCTGAACTGCTCCTTGAGTAGGTGGTGTCGGCGTTCTCAGCTACGACCGCTGTCCGGGCCGTCCGAACCGACGAGAATCACGCTGTTGCCGAAGACTTCCTGACCGCGGCCCATCTCGGCGTGGGTGCGGGGCACGTCCTGGAATGGGAGGATTCGGCCGACGGCGGGGTCGATCTCGCCCTTCCGGACCAGATCGTTGTAGGCCCGGGCTTGCGCGTCGTTCGTCCCGTGTGAACCTTGCAGCCGCTTCTGGCGCGTCCAGTGGTAGCGCAGGTCGACCATGGCGTCGAAACCCGTGGTGCCCGCGCAGATCACGACCATCCCACCGGGCTGGCACAAGAAGATGCTGGTGGGAATGGTCGATGCCCCCGGGTGCTCGAAGACGATCGCCGGATCCTCGCGCTCGCCCGCGATCTCCCGGAGCTTCTTGCCGAAGGCCTTGGCGCTCTTCGCCCACTCCTTCTGGCCGTCGGCGTCGTCCACCCTTGGCGGGACGCCCCAGTGGTCGAACTCGCGGCGGTCGAGGTAGCCGACCGCGCCGAACCTCTTCGCGTACTCGCCGCGCTCGGCGTCGGAGACGACCGCGACCGCACGCCCACCCGCGGCCTTGACCAGTTGGATGGCCTGCGTTCCCAGGCCGCCGGATCCGCCCCAGACGAGGACGAGATCACCTTCCTGCAAGGTGTTTCCGGACCAGCCGTGCAGCATCCGGTAGGCCGTGGTGCCGACCAGCGTGGGCGCGGCCGCTTCCGCCCAGCTGAGGTGTTCGGCCTTGGGGAGCAGCTGGTGCGACTGCACGCGCGCGAATTGACCGAACGATCCGTAGTTCGTGTCGTAGCCCCAGATGCGCGCCGACGGCGCGATCATCGGATCACGTCCGGCGGCGACCCAAGGATCATCGGGGTCCCACACCCCGGGGTGGACGACTACGTGGTCGCCGATCGCCCAGTCGATCACGGCCTCGCCGACCGCGTACACGATCCCGGAAGCGTCTGACCCGCCGACGTGGAAGTCCTCGGGCTCGCCGCGCTTCTGGCGCACTGCCACTTGATCCACGGGATATCCCCGCGCAGCCCAGACGTTGTTGTAGTTGACACCGGCGGCCATGACGGCGACGAGCACCTCGTCCGGGCCGATCTCCGGAGTGGGGACGACTTCGCGCTGGAACGCGGAAACCGGGTCCCCGTATCGGCCGGGTCGCACCACTTGCGCGTGCATCTCCGGCGGGACCACCCCGAGCGGGGGAAGTTCGCCAATAGCAGCGATTTCGGCTCCGGCGGTGGCCACGGTCCTGCGGGCTTCGGGTCGGGTCACGACAGCTCCCTTGCTTCTACGTTTCGGTGATTATTGAAACGTAGCTTCTATCGAACTGCAAGGCCGTCGTCGAAGTGAGCGCGAGCACACCCGGCGGTCNTGCGACCTCGTGGTCGCGGCCTGCTGATGAACTCGGGTCCTACGCTTCGCCCGACTCCGCTTCTGCGGCAAGGCGATCCAGCAGGTCTGGGGTGTAGAACTCGATCACGTCGCGGTGGAGCGTGTAGAAGTAGTGCCGCCCCTTCTTGCGAACCGACACCAGTCCTGCATGGTTGAGGATCTTGACGTGGTACGAGATCGTCGACTTGCCCACGGGCAGCTCGTGCTCGAGCGATGTGCACGGGTACTCGCTCTGGCTGGCCATCCGTCTGATCATGTCCAGCCGTGTTTGATCTCCGAGGGCTTTCATGACCTGCACGTAGCTCTCCTGGAGAGATTTCACCGGAGTGGGAGCCTGCTGCGGCTCGCTTGCCTTGGCCATGGCTTGACCTCGCGCTCTCTTGCTGCTGACGAATCGCGTGCTACGATTCTAGCATCATCGAAACGATCCCATCCGATCGAACTGTCGCGTGGGACCGCGATCATGGGGCCAAGCGCGCACGTCGGTTGTCCCGTGAACGGCCGCTGCCGGACCGGCCAGCGGTACTCCACCCGGTTGTGCCCCGTACGTCCACTCACCACCCGGTGCGTCGCCCAAAGAGCGAGGATGCATGCGCGAACCGGAACCGCCGAGTCGTACCGTTGCCTCGTGGGGCAGCCCGCCAGGCTTTGCGGTGCTGCTACGCGGAGTTCATTCCCCCGAAGTCGTAGGCCAGCAGGCGACCAGCCGTGTCCTGAACCAGCGTTCCCGCGTGGTCGCTGGTGAACTTTTCGAGGTGCAGTCCCACCGACACCATCATTCCGTCGATCACTGCCATCACGGTGTCGATGAGCTGATCGAGCGGGAGTTGTGGATTGAAGACCCCGGAATCGACGCCATCTTTGATGGCCTTCTTGATCTCGACCCGCCATGCCTCGTAGATCCGTTCAATCATGGGTGGCAATTCAGGGTGCCTGGTCGATGAAGCGCACGTCTCCATCCAGGCTTGGCACCACGCGCGATTGGCGATGGAGCCGCGCAGAAGTGCTTGGGTTCGTTCTGCCGGGTCAGCTGATCCCGCCCCGAGGGAGGTGAACTCTTCTGCCCGCCTCCAGCTGGCCGCTGCGAGCGTTTCCAGAACCAAGTTGTCGCGCGTGTCGAAGTAGTGCTGGATGGTGCCAATCGATACGCCTGCGAGCTTGGCGACATCTCGCAAGCGCAAGGCGTCGAAACCCTGTTCCGCGATCAATCGTTCAGTCGCGGCCATGATCTGATCCCGCCGGAGCAGCACGGCTCGTGAGCGGTCGAGTCCCTCTTCTGAATCACCGGACTCCGGCGCGGGATATGCGGCGGCTGTCATGCGCCCATGCTAGGCGAACGACTGGAAAAGTCGATCCTGGCGGAGCGTTGTTCACAACATAATAATGACTTATTATTACCGCCCTTGACCTCGATGAGGAGACGATATGGAGCTGACCACCCAGACTGCGGCGCCCTCGCGGACGCAGGCATTGGCGGCGCTGTTCTCCCCGCGATCGATCGCGATCGTGGGGGCGAGCGCTGACCGCGAGAAGTACGGCAACTGGCTCGCCGAACGCGCCGTGGCCGGGCCGCGACCTGCCTTCCTCATCAACGCCCGGAATTCCGAGGTGAACGGCCAACCGACGTTCCAGCGCCTGGGCCACGTGAACGACGACGTGGATCTGGCGGTGCTGGCGGTGCCTGCCGCCGCCTTCGAATCCGCGGTCGATGACGCGCTCGCCGCCGGGGTTCGGGCGATCGTCGGGATCACGTCCGGGCTCGGGGAGTCCGGGGTGGATGGCCGGCACCTGCAGGAATCGATCGCCGAGCGGGTGCGCGCCGCGGGCGCGGTCATGCTGGGGCCGAACTGCTTGGGCGTGCTCGACACGACGACGGGGCTCGACGCCACGGTGAACTCGTTCGTCCCCGGTCCGGTCGCCCTTCTCTCGCAGAGCGGCAACGTCGCCATCGACGTGGGACAGCAGCTCGCGCAGCACGGGCTCGGGATCTCGCGCTTCGCCAGCCTTGGGAACCAGGCCGACCTCGACGCCGCCGACCTGATCGACGCGTGCGTCGAGCACGAGCAGACCGAGGCCATCGCGGTCTACACCGAAGGGGTCAAGGATGGCAGGCGGTTCACGGAGTCCCTGGCCAGAGCCGAGAGCGCAGGCAAGCCGGTCGTGCTTCTGGCGGCCGGGCGCAGCCAGGCATCGGCGCGCGGTGCAGCCTCGCACACCGGATCCATGGTCAGCTCGCAAACCGTGATCCAGGCGGCGTGCAACGCTGCGGGCGCGGAGCTCGTCGCGAGTCCTTACGAGTTGGCAAACCTCATGCAAGCCCTCGTCACGACCAATTTGCCAACAGGTGGCCGCGTCGCGGTGTTCGCCGACGGTGGCGGGCACGCGGCCTTGGCCAGCGACGCGCTCGATCAGGCCGGCCTCTCCGTCGATCCGTTCAGCGACGAGACCCATCACCGCATCGGCGCGCTGCTGCCCAACAGCGGCGGAACGGTCAACCCCATCGACACCGCTGGAGCAGGCGAGAAGGACCCGACCGTGTTCGTGCGGGTCGTCGAGGCGCTCGGGCAGGCAAACGACGTGGACGCCACCTTGCTTACCGGCTACCTCGGGGGTTACGGGGAGTACTCGGTCGAGCTGGCGGCCAACGAGGTCGAAGCGGCCCGCGACCTGGCCGCCGCGGTGCACCGCGATCAGCGATGCCTGGTCGCGCAGCTGATGTTCGACCAGTCGCCGGCAGCCGATGCGCTGCGTAGCGGCGGTATCGCGGTCTACCGCCACGTCGAAGACGCCGCATGGGTCCTGCGCAGGCTGGCCGCTCGGCAGGAGCGAAAGCTCACCGGCGTCCCGCCCCAGGTCGCCAGCGAACCCCAGCTGGAGCGCGGCGACTACTGGGGCGCCCGACGAGCGCTGGCCGAAGCTGGGATTCCGTTCGTGCGAGCCCACCGGGTTGAAACTGAGGCTGAACTCGTCGAACGTGCGCGCGACCTTCGCTACCCGCTCGTGCTCAAGGCTCTCGGAGATGATCACAAGAGCGACCGGGGTGGGGTGATGCTTAACCTCCGCACGGAGGAACAGCTGGTCACCGCGTGGGCCGATCTTCAGGCGCGCTTGGCGCCGCCGGCGGTATCGATGGAGGAGATGGCGGACCTCTCCGCCGCCGTGGAGCTCATCGTCGGTGTCCGGCGAGACCCGACCTTCGGCCCGCTGGTGCTGGTCGGCATCGGCGGAATCTTCACCGAGCTCCTGCACGACACCGTCAGCGCACTCGGCCCGATCAGTACAGCGCAGGCCCTCGACATGTTCCAGCGCCTACGCGGCGCATGCCTGCTCGACGGGTACCGCGGCAAGCCGAGCGTCAACGTGGCCGCCGCAGCGACGCTCGTCGCGCAGTTGTCCGAGTTCGCCGCCGCGCACCCCGAGATCGGTGAAATCGAGTGCAACCCGGTCGCCGTCACACCGCACACCGCGGTCGCACTCGACGCCCGCATCATCCTCAGCTAAGCGCTCTCGCGCTTGAGAGCGCACGTTCGTGGACCGGGCGATCGAGTTCGCTCGCGCCTCGTCGTCCGGTCGGACATCCGCACCTCGACACAGAATCGAGCCAGAAATGGGCGACGACGTAGTTCAGTACGAAATCGATGGCGCGATCGCCAAGATCACGCTGAACCGACCTGACAAGCTCAACGCCATGAACGCACAGGTCATCGGTGAACTCGGGCGTCGAGTCCGAGAGGCCGGTGACGACGACTCGGTCAAGGTCGTCCTCATCACCGGGGCCGGGCGCGCCTTCTCCGCCGGTTTCGACATCAACGACGAAATCGAGGACGGTACGGAGACTCCGAACGAGTGGCGGCCCGTGCTCCAGAGGGACATCAACATGACGATGTCGATCTGGGAATGCCCGAAGCCGACCATCGCGGTCGTCAACGGGCACTGCCTCGCCGGGGGGTGCGAGATCGCAATGGCTTGCGACCTGGTCGTGGCCTCCGAGGACGCCAAGTTCGGCGAACCGGAGATCCAGTACGGTTCGGGACCGGTCACCTTGTTGATGCCGTTCATCCTCAACCAGCGCAGAACGCGCGAGCTGCTGTTCACCGGTGACACCATCGACGCCCAGGAGGCGTTGGACGCTGGGCTGATCAACAAGGTCGTAGCGACCGGTGATCTGGAGACGACGGCCAAGGAGCTGGCGCTGCGGATCGCCCCGACTCCGATCGAGGTTCTGCGTCTCACCAAGCAGACGCTCAACCGCGCCTACGAGGCCATGGGACTGCGGCAAGCCGTCAACTCCAACCTCGAAATCGGCTCGCTCATCAACGGGGCGAATACGCCCGAACAGCAAGAGTTCGATGCCATTGCCAGGGAAAAGGGGCTCAAAGCGGCCCTCGCCTGGCGCAACGAGCGGTACGGCGGCCAGCCGACCGAGTAGGAACGCTTCAGTCAGCGCAAGTCGAAATTCGCAACTAGATCTGGAACGCACCGCCCGGCGCGCTCAGCACCGGGCGTTGCATAGCGCCTTTGCAGAATTCCTCCCTAGACATCCGCCCTCAACGGCGAGGAGCAAACGTGTCCGAAAACCAAGCGCGTGGAAAACTCGACACGCCTCTGCAGCAAAAACATCTCGCCATGATCGCTCTCGGTGGAACCATGGGCGCCGGGCTGTTCATCGGCTCGGGAGCGATCATCAGCGAAGTCGGCCCCGCCGCGATCGTCACTTACATGCTCACGGGTGTTCTGATCCTTCTGGTCATGCGCATGCTCGGCGAGATGGCCGTGGCGAACCCTAAGACCGGATCCTTCACGGAATACGCGCGCGATGCTATGGGGAACTGGGCCGGGTTTTTCACCGCGTGGATCTACTGGTATTATCAGATGATCGTCGTCGGATTCGAAGCCGTAGTCGGCGCAGAACTCCTGCAGCGATGGATACACGGTGTACCTGCGTGGGTCATTTCGGTGGTTCTCCTCCTCGCGCTGACGCTGATCAATCTCGCATCGGTCGGCAACTTCGGAAAGTTCGAGTACTGGTTCGCCGGCATCAAAATCGCCGCGGTGGCGCTGTTCGTACTCGTCGCGGCGCTGTTCGTCATCGGAATCTGGCCGAACTCCACCGTCGACTTCTCCAACCTCACCGAGCACGGCGGTTTCGCACCCAAGGGTCTGCTTCCCCTGTTCGCCGGGGTCGTCGTGGTCATCTTCTCGATGGTCGGTGCCGAAGTCGTCACCGTGGCAGCCGCGGAGTCCAAGGAGCCGGGGCTGGCGATCAAGCGCGCCGTCAACGCCGTGATCTTCCGGGTGCTCTTCTTCTTCGTGGCCTCGAGCTTTCTGATCGTCACCATCATCCCCTGGGACTCCATCGCCGAGGAGCAGTCGCCCTTCCTGCTCGCATTGCAGGCCATGAGCATCCCGTACGTCGCCGACATCCTGAACGCCGTCATCCTCATCTCGGTCTTGTCGTGCCTCAACATCGGGCTCTACTCGACCTCCCGCATGCTGTTCACGCTCGGCGCCCGCGGTGACTGCCCGAAGTGGATGACCAAGACCAACAGCCGCGGCGTGCCGGTCTGGGGAGTTCTCTCCTGCACCGTCATCGGGTACGCGTGCGTCGCGGTCGGGTACTTCTTCCCCGACACGGTATTTCTGTTCCTCGTCAACGCTTCGGGCGCCATGATCCTGTTCGTATACCTCATGATCTGCGTATCTCAGATCATCCTGCGCAGGCGCCGCCAATCCGCCCTCGGCTCCGACGGAAACCAGCTGCAGTTCAGGATGTGGCTCTTCCCTTACCTCTCCATCGCCATCACGGCAATCATCGTGGCGATCCTGGTCAGCATGTTGTTCGATCCCACCTCTCGCGCTTCTTTGCTGCAGGGTTTGGCCGTGGTGACCATCGTGCTCGTCGCTTTCGCCGTGAAGTCCAGCTACCTGCGTCGGCTCCACTCGGGTGCCGAAATCGACGGCCGATCCACCGCGGGCCGCGAACGAGAGCGGCATTCGGTAGCGCCCAAGGACTGAGTTGAATCGCACCGCTCCCGGATGAATTTCGCAACTGGGCATAAGGTCACTCACGATTTGACAGATCGGATCCGTGGTGGGCCAGTGTGACGATACGGTACCACTGCTCGTCTCGCGTGAATTTTCGCGTATCGAGCGGGACGAGCCTGCGGAGTTGGCCCGTATTCCCTCGGGTTTTCGCCGTGAAACGCCCAACTATTCTAGGTGCCACCAGATTCAGGAAAAGGGCGTTCGAAGGTGGTGTATGAACTGGCCTGGTCGTCGGTTCGCTCATGGCTGCGGCAAGCCGACGGCCAGGCCGGGGCAGGTTAGGTCGAAACGAGAACCCGTGCTGGCCCCCTGGACGTGCGCGCAGTGCGATCTCGGTGTCGTCGCAAGGCGGTACGGGCCTAGTCCTGGCGTCGGTGCGCGGGAGAACTCGCGTTGGGCGCCCCACCTCTAGCAGGGGAGGTGCGGACCGAGGCTTGCGGGGAGGAGACGGTCCGGCCGCGCTGCTTGCGGTGCGCGCGCAACAGGTTCAGGCTGCGCGGTACCACCTGGATCAACCAGCAAGATGTTGATCACTCGAACATCGCGAGGCCGGTCAGCTGTGCTCCCCGCGGAATGCGGGGCGGGTGTGCTGCGCCGTCGCTGCTCCGGGCCTCCCGGGCGTGGGCGGAGGTTCCAATTCGCGGTATCCGGGTGGCCCACTCGAGGGTCGGCAGTTGATCAGGGGCGAGGAAGGGCAGCATGGAGCGGAAGCAAGTCGAGTACTTCCTCGCCGTCGCGGCGCACGGGAGCTTCACCAGTGCCGCGAATTCCTTGCGAGTGGCGCAGCCGTCGCTGTCCTACGCCATTCGCGCGTTGGAGAAGGAGCTGGGCACACCGCTCTTCCGTCGCCTCGGCCGGGGGGTTGCGCTGACCTCCACCGGAGAGGCGTTGCTGGCCCCTGCCCGCGAGGTCCTCCGCGACTTCTCGAAGCTGCAGGCCGAGGCGAGGCGCGTGACGGAGCTGGTGTCCGGCCGGCTGGACATCGTTGCGGTCACCACGCTGACGATCGACCCGCTGGCAGCCTTCGTGGGCGAGTTCCGCAATCGCTATCCCGGCGTCGAGCTCAGCATCAGCGACCCGGAGAACGCTGCCGCCGTCGTCGACCTGGTGCGCCGCGGTGATCGCGAGCTGGGGCTGACCGAGCGGGGCGTCCCCGCGGACGGCGTGGAGACCTTCGGCCTTCCGGAGCAAGAGGTGTTCGCCGTGCTCCCGCCCAAGACCGAGCAGTCGGAGTCGGTGCCAGTGCGCGGGCTCGCCGGCCTGGACATCGTCACGACGCCGCAGGGAACCACCAGCCGCAGCTTCGTGGACGGGGTGCTCGCCAGCGCGGGGGCGACCTTGCGCATCGCGGTGGAGGTCACCCACCGCGCCGCCATTGTCCCCTTGGTCCTCGCCGGAGCGGGAGCGACGCTGATGCCGGGTCGTCTCGCTCGTGACGCCGCTGCTCTGGGTGCCGTCATCGCCCCGCTCGATCCGCCGGTGACGCGGCACGGGGTCTTGGTCTTCCCGTGCGGGCCGCTGTCACCGGCGGCCCAGGCCTTCGTCGATCTCGTGGCGCACAGCTGCGAGTCGGAGGACGCGGCTCCCGGTGCCTCGGTGCAGGCTTGAGCGTCACGAGCGAGAGAATATCTCTATCGCTTCCCCTTGAAATTCATCTAGGTCGACTCCGCCCAACGCGTTGATCGACGAACATCTCCGTGGCAGCCTGTGAAGACAGTCACAACCAATCGGATCCGTGAATGCGCACTGCGCGATCAGCAGTGCGACGCCGCGAGAATGATCATGTCGAGTTCATTCGGCGGCTGATCCATCGAGAGAATCTGAATGCGGGCTCCGGCGATGAAACCGCAACGTTGGCCAGGATGTTCCGATAGGTCAGAATGTTCTGGCGAACTTGTCCGGTCGCCGTTGATCTGGAGCTCGCCGGCCGAGGCGGTCTGGTTCTCCGCGCCTCCTACCTGGTGAGTAATCATTTGCTATGAGTATTTCAAGAAGCACACCCACGACCGGTAGATCCGTTTTCGCGATCTCGATCGCGCTTTCCGCTCTGGTCGTGCTGTGGGGCGCGGTGTCACCGGCGAGTTTTGACGCCGTGACCACTCGGCTCTTCAACTTGATCGTGGCGGACCTGAGCTGGTTCTTCATGATCGCGGCGAACCTCTTCCTGGTGTTCGTCATCTACCTGGGTCTGAGCCGGTACGGAAGAATCAAGCTGGGCAAGAAGGACGACAAACCGGACTTCGGCCGTCCGTCCTGGTTCGCGATGATGTTCCAGGCCGGAATGGGTCCGGCCATCATCTTCTGGGGCCTGGCCGAGCCGCTGTCGCACTACGTCAACGTACCGTTCGGCCTGGCCGCGCCCCGCTCGGACGAGGCGGCCGGGGTGGCCATCCAGTACTCCTTTTTCCACTGGGCGCTGCACCCGTGGGCGATCTACGCGGTCGCCGGTCTTGCGGTGGCCTACTTCAGCCACCGCAAGGGAGAACGGGGACTGCTCAGCGCCATCTTCCGTCCGTTTCTCGGGGACAAGGTGGACGGCCCGCTGGGCAAGACCATCGACACCCTGGCCGTGCTCGCGGTGGTGTTCGGCATCGCGGTTGCCTTGGGCCAGGCCGGGTTGCAGATAACCGCGGGCCTCGGTGAGACGTTCGGCGTACCCAACACGGTGTTCGTGCAGCTAGTCGTGCTGGGCCTGACCACGCTGGCGTTCATGGCCTCGGCGACGACGAAGATCGAACACGGCATCAAGTGGCTGTCCAACATCAGCATGCTGATCGCGCCGCTGCTGCTGGTGTTCTACTTCCTCGTCGGGCCGACCGCGACGCAGCTCAACGTCCTGACCGAGGGCACCGGGAACTACCTGGCCAACCTGTTGCCGATGAGCTTCCGGCTGGACGCGTTCGACTTCAACACCGAGTGGATGGGCAGCTGGACGGTCTTCTACTGGTCTTGGTGGATCGCCTGGGCGCCGTACGTGGGGCTGTTCATGGCGCGCATCTCGCGCGGTCGCACGATTCGCGAGTTCGTCGCGGCGACCGTGCTGGTGCCCAGCGTGGTCAGCATGATCTGGATCGCGGTGTTCGGCGGTGCCGCGCTGCAGCTGGCTCGCAGCGGGATGGCCGGGGACATCGCGCGGACCGTCGAGCAGAGCCCTGCGGCCGGGATGTTCGTGTTCATCCAGGAGTACCCGCTGCCCCTGGCCCTGTCGATCATCACGCTGATCGTGCTGTGGGTGTTCTTCGTCGCCGGAGCCGACGCGGGCACCGTCGTGCTGGGCGAGCTGTCCACCGGCGGGCAGCCGAACCCCAAGACCTGGGTGCGGCTGCTGTGGGGCTTGCTGTTGGCCGGGGTCGCGGCCGTGCTGCTGGTCTCAGGTGGTCTCGGCGGGTTGCAGAAGGCCTCGGTGCTCACCGGTACCCCCTTCGCGATCATCCTGGTCGCCATCTGCGTCTCCTTCTACAAGACCCTCCGCAAAGAACACGGCCCCTCCGCGGAGGAGCCCCGGTCCGATTCGGAGCAACGCGGTTCTGAACAGGACCCCGGTGCGACTTCGGCGCCGCTGCGCGGAGGTGGGAAGCACGCGGAGCTGCCCCGCGATGGATCCGGTCCTGCTGCGGCTGGTGCGACGGATCGCTCCGACGGGCTCGCGTGAACCTGCCGCGGCCGCTGTTGCGAGCCAGGAAGCTCCGTTGTCCTGACGGTCGATCTCGAGCGCGTCCAGCACCGCCCCGAGCCCTTCGCTCCGAGCCGGCAGGTTGGACGACGGGGATCAACTGTTCGGCGTGCCTCGGCTGAAGAGCTGATCCCCGGTGGCCCGCCGTGAGGCTCTCCCCGCTGCCCCCCCCAACTCGAAAGGGACGACATGACAACGAGGTTCGAGAAGCGACCTCCGAGGCGGGGCTTGCACGTCCTCGCTCCGGCCCCCCTCCGCGTGCTGCGCTAAGACCATGTGGGTGGACCAATCTCAGCGGCCTCGGCGTTGGCCGCGCCAGCTGTACGAGACCGGCGGGGAACCCGATCCTCGCTTCACGCTGGCCAACGAACGGACCTTTCTCGCCTGGCTGAGGACGGCCCTGTCGTTGATGGCAGCCGGTGTTGCTGTCCAAGCTCTCCACGAGCAGCCGGTGAGCGGTGTTCTGTGGACCTCGCTGGCGATCAGCTTGATCGGCACGGGAGTGCTCTGCAGCGCAACTGCGTTCAGACGCTGGTACGCGACCGAACGGGCGTTGCGCGTGGGTGCGCCACTGCCCGCGCCCAGGCTGGGGCCCGTCCTCGGCTACGGCCTCGCCTTCTTCGGGCTCACCGCTGGCTTGTTGCTCTTCACCGGCGAAGCGTGACACGTGCACGACGAACCGTGGGATCCTGGCCTGCAGCTCGAGCGCACTTCCCTCGCGTGGCTGCGCACCGCGCTCGCCTTCCTGGCCGGTATCGGCATCGGCATGAGGATCCTGGCGAACCAGGGATCCTGGATCTCGGTTCTGGTCGCGGTGGGATTCCTCCCGCTAGCGGCATTCCTCACCTGGCGCGCGTGGCGCCGCCACCAGCGCAGCGAGCACGACCTGCGATCCGAGAACCCGCTCCCGGATGGGATTCTTCCCGCTGGTTTCGCCGTGTTCGCCTGCGCCGCCGGGTGCGCAGCCCTCGGCTACGCCGTGTTCGCGGCCTGACCTCGATCGCCCGCTCGCCCGGTTCGCCTGGAGGAGCGTGCACGCGGGTCCCGCTCGCGTTCGACCGAAGTTGGCGCGGGACCGCAGATATAGCGCGCTTCTATGGGCGCAATTCACAATCGGTTTGGGTCCTTCGCGTTCTGTGGCTATTTTCGCCGACGCCCGCGTGGCACACTCGGTCGCACCTAATCGTGAGCGCGTCGACGATATTCCCGAAGCAACGCGCATTCGGTACTCGCGCCGGCCACCTGCGAATTGAGAAAGCGCACTCGCAAGATCTGTTCCTGGGCGCCGGGCGGTGAAATCTTCGACCGAATTGGCAGATCGGCCGCGAGTCCAGCATCCGGCGGCCTGGACGAGCGCCAAGAGGCCGAGCACGTCCATCGCGAACCCCGCAGCGCAGCCGACGCGCTGATTCCGCGGTCGGATCGGCGGATCGCTGCCCGAGCCAACCACAGCAGTCGAGGAGAATTCCATGACCACCGATTCGTACGACTACGTCATCGTGGGCGGAGGTTCCGCCGGGTGTTCGCTGGCCAACCGGCTCAGCGCCGATCCTTCCACCAAGGTCCTCGTTCTCGAAGCGGGCCGTCCGGACTGGGTGTGGGACATGTTCATCCACATGCCCGCAGCCCTCACCATGGTCATCGGCAACCGGTTCTACGATTGGAAGTACGAGTCCGAGCCGGAGCCCTACATGGGGGGACGCCGCGTCTACCACGGCCGCGGCAAGGTGCTGGGCGGTTCGAGCTCGATCAACGGAATGATCTTCCAGCGCGGCAACCCGCTCGACCTCGAACGCTGGGCGTCCGACCCGGGAATGGAGACGTGGGACTACGCGCACTGCCTCCCGTACTTCAAGCGGATGGAGACCTGCACCGCCGGCGGCGACGACTGGCGGGGGAGCGACGGACCGCTGTGGCTGGAGCGCGGCAAGGGGGAGAACCCCCTCTTCGGCGCGTTCCTGCAGGCCGCGCAGCAAGCCGGGTACCCGCTCACCGACGACGTGAATGGCTACCGCCAGGAGGGTTTCGCCCACTTCGACGCCCTGATCCGCAACGGCCGCCGGTGGTCTGCTGCACGGGCCTACCTGCACCCGGTGAAGGACCGGCCGAACCTGACGGTCAAGTGCCTCTCGCAGGTGAACCGGGTGCTGTTCTCGGGCAAGCGGGCCGTGGGCGTCGAGTACAGCCGGCTCGGCACGACGCACCAGGCCCGGGGCGGAGAGGTGATCCTGTCCGGCGGGGCGATCAACACGCCGCAACTGCTGCAGCTGTCGGGCATCGGCAACCCGGACGAGCTCGAACCGCTCGGCGTGCGGATGGTGTACGAGCTCCCGGGCGTCGGTGAGAACCTCCAGGACCACCTCGAGGTCTACGTCCAGCACGCGTGCAAGCAGCCGGTCTCGTTCAACCCCGCCCTCAAGCTGAGGAACCGCCCGCAGATCGGCTTGCGGTGGATGCTCAACGGGTCCGGGCCGGCGGCGACCAACCACTTCGAGGTCGGCGGGTTCGTGCGCGGGAACGACGAGGTCGACTACCCGAACCTGATGTTCCACTTCCTGCCGATCGCGGTGCGCTACGACGGCACGCCCGTGAACGCCGAGCACGGCTACCAGGTGCACATCGGACCGATGTACTCCGACATCCGCGGCACCGTGAAGATCAAGTCGACGAATCCGAAGCAGCATCCGGCGCTGCGGTTCAACTACCTGTCCACGAAGAACGATCGCAAGGAGTGGGTGGAAGCGGTCCAGGTGGCGCGGGACATCCTGCGGCAGCCGGCGTTCGCCGAGTTCGACGGTGGCGAGCTGTCCCCGGGCCCGGAGACCGACGACGAGGAGTCGATCCTGTCCTGGGTCGCGAGGGACGCGGAGACCGCGTACCACCCGTCCTGCAGCGCGCGCATGGGCGTTGACGAGATGTCGGTGGTGGACCCGAAGTCGATGAAGGTGCACGGTGTCGAAGGACTGCGCGTGGTCGACTCCTCGGCGATGCCCTACCTGACGAACGGCAATATCTACGCGCCCGTGATGATGCTCGCCGAGAAGGCGGCCGACCTGATCCTAGGCAACACCCCTCTCGAGCCAGCCGAGGTCGACTTCTACCAGCACCGCAACTCTGCCGGTGCTCTCTGGGACGAGTAGGCCGAACGCCATCGAGCCGTAGCACGGCAGTCCAGCAGGAGGGAACTCCCGAAACTATGACGACCGCTCGGTCGGCCGAACAGCAGCGGGGGAGGGCGTCTCACGGCTCCGATCGGCCGGGGAGGATAGCTCGCGCCGCCATTGCGGTGATCGGTGAGGAGGGCGTCGATGCGCTCACCCACCGAAAGGTCGCCGCGATGGCAGGAGTGCCGCTGGGCGCGACGACGTACTACTTCGCCAGCCTCGACGACTTGGCCACGGTTGCGATCGAAGAAGCGGCGCGGTGCAGCGTGCGGAACCTGCAGGAGTGGGCGCGGAACCTCGCCGCCGATGCGGACCTGGCAGTCGCGCTCGCGGACCTCGTGATCGCGTCGATCAACGAGCAGCGCGAGAGCACGATCGCCGAGTACCAGCTCTACGCGGCCGCGCTGAACCGCCCGGGCCTCCGCAGAGCCGCGGCTGAGTGGGACGAGGCCCTGACCGAGCTGTTCATCGCCCGTACCGAACCGTTGACCGGCCGCATGATCGCCACGTTGATCTGCGGACTGCTGATGCAGGCGGTTCTGGACGACGAAGCACCGAGCCGTGACGAGCTCGTGCCCTTGTGCCGACGCGCGCTCGACGGGCGGTGAGCGCGGAAGCGAGGCGGGGCCGGAGGGATTTCCGGGCCCGCCTCGCTCGCACGTCGCTTCGACGCCAGGCGGAGTCCGGTATATCTCCCGGGTTGGAGCGCCCGCGGTCAGGGGGTCCGAGCGCAGCGGAACCCCGCGTTGCCGGTGGTGGTGTCCGGGGTGAGTCCTTGGCGGGCTGAGACGCGGTAGCGGCGGCAGTAGGACTCGTGGCAGAGGTAGGAGCCGCCGCGGGCGGTGCGGTGCGTACCTCGCCGCGGTCCTCGCGGATTCGTCCGGCGGTCCCGGGTGTGGAACGTGGGGTGGAACCAGTCGGCGCACCACTCCCAGACGTTGCCCGTGGTGTTGTGCAGACCGAACCCGTTGGGCGGAAACTCCGTGACGGAACAGGTGCCGAGCCACCCGTCCGCGCAGTCGTTGCGCTGCGGAAACGCACCTTGCCAGACGTTCATCAGGTGCTCGCCCCCGGGCTGCAGCTCATCGCCCCACGGGAAGGCGCACCCGCTTAGACCGCCCCGCGCGGCGTACTCCCATTCGGCTTCGGTCGGCAGGCGCAGTCCCGCCCAGGCGCAATACGCCTGGGCGTCGGCCCACGAAACGTGGACAACGGGATGGTCCTGGCGGTCGAACAGATCGGAGTGCGAGCCTTCGGGGTGCTGCCAGTCGGCTCCCTCGACCTGGCGCCACCACGGGGTTGCGGCGACTCCTCGAGTCGGCGGGAAGTCGTCCGGCAGCAGGCCGGCGAAGACGAACGACCAGCCCCACCGCTCCGCTTCGGTGCGGTAGCCGGTGGCGGAGACGAAATCGGCGAACTCCCGGTTGGATACTGCACTGCGGCTGATCCAGAACGGGTCAAGCCGCACGGCCCGAACGGGGCCTTCACCGTCTTCGGCGTAGGCCTGTGCATCCTCGGTGCCCATCAGGAATTCGCCGCCGCCCAGGAGCACCATGCCGCGGGTGTCCCCCACGGTGCCGGGTGCTGCGGCCGCGTGGTTGCTCGGCCTGCCCGCGGACGGCGCGCAGCAGCTTGTTTTGTCAGTCATGGAACGCCTTTTGAATCGTGAGGTCGCTTGTAGCGGCGTCGTAGACTGCGTCTGTCCACTCACGACGACCTTGGCTGGTCTGGCTTACGTCCTGCCGATCAGGCCGTCGCCGGTGGCGGGCGCCCCGTGCGAGGCGGGGCGCCCGCGGCGAGGCCGAGACCACCGGCGCGGGGATTCACTCGTGGGCGGTGCGGAAGGCCTCCTGAGCGTCCGCGTCGGAGCACTGGTCGTCGTCGAGATCGACCC
>NZ_BAAARA010000018.1:0-22806 GCF_039531955.1 Saccharopolyspora halophila | reverse complement strand
CCGCGGTCGGCATGTGGCACGGGCCGCCGAACGCGCTCGGCGCGCCATAACCCATGTCGTCGATGAGCACCACGACCACGTTCGGGGCGCCCTGCGGCGGACGTAGCGGCTGCCGCGGCTGGAAAGCCGGGCTCTGGTCGCGCGCGTCGAGCGCGGTCGCCGACTGCTGCTGCGGATCCGAGATCGGCAGCCGTTCGCGGGATGGGTCCACCAACAACCTCCAGGCAGCATCGAGCACGCCACCTTTGAGTGGCGCAGGCGATGAGAACGTCGAAAGCTCGGCAAAACCGAAGCATCGCAATGTCTTTGCGCACCCGGAGCCTAGCGGCCGCAGCACGCCCCACCAACCGCTCCGAGAGCGCGCAGCGCGTCGCGGGTCACAAAATCGGGTGGTTTTCCCAGGTCGCCGTCCGACCAGACCGAATCTCGATGCTTGCGATAGACGTTCTCTATTCCACCAGGACCCCGCGCAGGTAGGCCGCACGGCCGCGGCCAGTCGTTGCCCGCTGGCCGCGTTCCCCGCCTCGGGGAATCCAGCGAACCGGCGCCGATCACGCGGTCGAACACCAGCCCCTCGCACGGGCTCACCAGCCCGGCCGCGGCGTGTTCGGGCTCACCGGCCCCGAGGGAGCGGCACAGCTCGGCGGCCAGTTCGCGGGAGAACGCGGCGCGCACCGGCAGCTCGTGCTGCTCCGGGTCACCCGCGACCTCGGTGACCAGCGCGTAGCGCGGTCACCTCGCCGGGACGCCAGCGCGCGGTCGAGCAGCGCGGCGATCCGGCGAGCTGCCGATCGCACGTCGGGCGGGCCGGTCCGCCCGGCGCTGATCACCCGTCTGCTGCGCGATCTGATCGCGCGCCGGGTGACCCTGGTGACGACCTCGAACTACCGCCCGGTGGACCTGCTGCCCACCCCGATCCACCATCACCTGTTCGAGCCGGCCATCGAGCTGATCGAGCGCCAGCACCGCGTCCTCGAGCTCACCGGCGAGGACTTCCGGACGACGGGTGACACCGGGCAGCGGTTCGCGGCTGGCTCCTGGGGCGCGGTCGAGCTCCCGGCACGCGACTCGAGGAGCGCACGGCGCTGCACATCGACGACCGAGCCCTGCGAGCAGCGGTGCGCGAAGGGCTCGTGTGGTTCGACTGCCACGACCTGTGCGGCACCGCGATGTCCACCCGCGACGACCTCGCGCTGGCCGAGCGATTCGGCACCTGGGTGCTCGGCGGAGTCCCGGCGCTCGCCGACCGCGACGAGCAGGCACGGCGCCGCTTCCCCGACCTGGTCGCCGACCTCTGCGACCGCGACACCACCCCGCACGTCGCCGCCGAGCGCACCGTCGCCGAAACCCTAACCGATGACGGCGATTTCGCACGGACCGCCAGCCGCCTCGCGCAGCTGAAGGAGGTTGGGCATCCGCCCGCTCCCCCGGTTGGAACGTCCTGCTAGACCGAAGCCGCCAGCCGCACCCGCACGACGATCGTTCTCACTATCGCCTCCGGCGGCCGAGCAGTTCGCTCGGGACCACGCGGACCGGGAACGGTTTCGTCGCTTCGAAGGCCTCGGGCCCGACGGCCTTCGAAGCCAGATTCCGGTAGGCGCCATCGCCGGCCAGGTCGAACGCGGTCAGCCGCGGCTCGACCGGATCGACCACCCAGTAGTTCGACACACCGAGCCGTTCATAGGCGGCCTTCTTCGAGTTTACGTCGTGGAGCTTGGTGCTCGGCGACAGGACCTCGACCGCCAGCACGGGCGGAGCGGGCAGGTTCGCGTCGGTCAGGTCCTCGTCGCGCGCGACGAGGAGGTCCGGCTGGAGCTCGGTGGTGACCGACGCGCGCACGGCGAACGGAGCGGGCAGCACCTCGAGTTCGTCGGGACGTTCCGCGTCCAGCAGCGCACCCAACCGCAGCACCACCTTCTGGTGCGCGGTGCCCGGAGCCGGAGTCGCGAGGAGCACCCCGTCGAGGAGCTCGTACCGGTTGCCGTCCGCCGGCATCGCCGCCAGGTCGTGCACCGTGAACGGGCGACCTCGGACGATGCCGTGCGGACCGGTCCTCTCCCCCATGACGGTGCCCTCCTTGCTGGTCGACGGAAAGTCGACCAGCCGGCACCGACGATCCGTTACCGGACGCCACCGCGCGTTACTTCTTGCCCTTGGGCTTCTCTTCCTTGGCGGCGTCGCCGTCGGTGGACAGCGCTGCGACGAAGGCCTCCTGCGGGACCTCGACCCGCCCGATGGTCTTCATCTTCTTCTTGCCTTCCTTCTGCTTCTCCAGCAGCTTGCGCTTCCGGCTGATGTCACCGCCGTAGCACTTGGCCAGCACGTCCTTGCGGATCGCGCGGATGGTCTCGCGCGCGATGATGCGCGAGCCGATGGCCGCCTGGACCGGCACCTCGAACTGCTGCCGCGGGATGAGCTCGCGCAGCTTGGTGGCCATCTTGGTGCCGTAGGCATAGGCACCGTCGCGGTGCACGATCGCGCTGAAGGCGTCGACCGCCTCGCCCTGCAGCAGGATGTCGACCTTGACCAGGTTCGACACCTGCGTGCCCGACTCCTCGTAGTCCATCGAGGCGTAGCCGCGGGTGCGGGACTTGAGCTGGTCGAAGAAGTCGAAGACGATCTCGCCCAGCGGCATCGTGTAGCGCAGCTCGACGCGGTCCTCGGACAGGTAGTCCATGCCGCCGAGCTGACCGCGCCTGCCCTGGCACAGCTCCATGATCGCGCCGACGAACTCCGACGGGGCGATCACGGTGCACTTGGCGATCGGCTCCGAGACCTCCTTGATCTTGCCCTCGGGCCAGTCTGAGGGGTTGGTCACCACCAGCTGGGTGCCGTCCTCCAGCTCCACCTCGTAGACCACGTTCGGCGCGGTGGAGATCAGGTTCAGGTTGAACTCGCGCTCCAGCCGGGCCCGGGTGATCTCCAGGTGCAGCAGGCCCAGGAAGCCGCAGCGGAACCCGAATCCCAGCGCGCCGGAGGTCTCCGGCTCGTAGGTCAGCGCGGCGTCGTTGAGCTGCAGCTTGTCCAGCGCCTCGCGCAGCAGCGGGTAGTCGCTGCCGTCGACCGGGTAGAGCCCGGAGTAGACCATCGGCTTGGGCTCGCGGTAGCCGGGCAACGGCTCCTGGGCGCCCTTCTTCTCGGCGGTGACGGTGTCACCGACCTTGGACTGGCGGACGTCCTTCACCCCGGTGATCAGGTAGCCGACCTCGCCGACGCCGAGCCCGTCGGAGGGCTTGGGCTCCGGCGAGATGATGCCGACCTCGAGCAGCTCGTGGGTGGCGTTGGTGGCCATCATCCTGATCCGCTGCCGCGGGGTGATCTTGCCGTCGACCACGCGGATGTAGGTGACCACGCCGCGGTAGGTGTCGTAGACCGAGTCGAAGATCATCGCGCGCGCGGGCGCATCGGCGTCGCCCTCCGGCGCGGGCACCTCGTTGACCACGGCGTCGAGCACCTTGCCCACGCCGTCGCCGGTCTTGGCCGACACGCGCAGCACGTCGTCGGGCTCGCAGCCGATGAGGTGGGCGAGCTCGTTGGCGTACTTGTCCGGCTCGGCGGCGGGCAGGTCGATCTTGTTGAGCACCGGGATGATCTGCAGGTCGTGCTCCATGGCGAGGTAGAGGTTCGCCAGGGTCTGCGCCTCGATGCCCTGCGCGGCGTCGATCAGCAGGATCGCACCCTCGCAAGCGGCCAGCGAACGGCTGACCTCGTAGGTGAAGTCGACGTGCCCGGGAGTGTCGATCATGTGCAGGACGTGGTCCTCGCCGTCGACGGTCCACGGCAGGCGGACGTTCTGCGCCTTGATCGTGATGCCGCGCTCGCGCTCGATGTCCATCCGGTCCAGGTACTGGGCCCGGTAGGCGCGTTCCTCCAGCACACCGGTGAGCTGCAGCATGCGGTCGGCCAGCGTCGACTTGCCGTGGTCGATGTGCGCGATGATGCAGAAGTTCCGGATCCGCTCCGGCTGCGTGAACGTGGTGTCGGCGAAACTGCTCACTCAGTGTTCCCTCGTGGCTGTGGGCGGCGTCCATGTTGCGGTCGGCGGCGCCCGGCACCGTTCGGCGATGCGGGCGTTCCCCCATGGTCCCACGCCACCCGCAGTACCTGGAGCCCAACTCCCGGTCGCCGGACTCGCGACCGGCCCCCGAGCCGCTCCGGCCGGTGCCGCCGCGAGCCGAACACCACCTCACCGACGCGCGTCGCCGGAGGTCCCCGGCCTCGTGCGGCGAGGACGCCGCGGTACTACCGGTCGCCTCGGGTGTCGCGGCGGATCGGGTGGTCGGCGGGCACCTCGACCAGGACGATCCGCACGCCGTCGGGATCGGCGATCCAGGCCTCGTCGAGACCCCAGGGCTTGCGCTCGGGAGCCGCCAGTACGGTCACGCCCCGCGCGCTGAGCTCGTCGAACTCCGCGCGGAGGTCGCGGACCTGCAACCACAGCACCTGGTCCGGCCCCGCCCCGTGCTCGCCCTCCCCGGAGACCTCGAGGAATCCCTGCCCGAGGAAGAACACCGTGCCACCCGGGAACTCCCGCGAGACCGCCAGTTCCAGCACGTCGCGGTAGAACGCCACGGTCCGCTCGCGATCTCCGGGCCGCAGGATCATCCGGCTGTTGAGGACCTCCATGCCACCCGTTCTACCCGGCCCGAGGATCGGCGGCAGGTCCGGCCGGAAGCCCGTCCCGCTCAGCCGAGGACGGTGATGCTCTTGCGGATGGGGCGTTCGTCCTCGCCGTCGACGAACAGATCCGGCGACTCGGCGCGGACTCGTTCGATGTCGTCGAAGACCGCGCGGAGGTGCTTGCGCAGCGCCCGAACGGTGGCTTCGAGGTCCTGGGCGAGCAGCGCGTCGACGATGTCGCTGTGCTGGTCGATGAGCGCGGCGACGGGACTGACCGTGCGCAGGCCCAATCGGCGCGCGCGGTCCAGGTGGGCCTTGGCCTGCTCGACCGTGCGCCAGGCGTTCCCGTGCCCGCCCGTGGCCAGCAGCCGCTGGTGGAAGGCCTCGTCGAGCTCGAAGAAGCGCTCGGCGTCGTCGACCGCCGCGCGCTGCTGCTCCAGCAGTTCGCGCAGCTCGCGGACGTCCTGATCGGTGCGGTGCTCGACGGCGTCGGTGAGCGAGGCGACCTCGACGGCCTCCCGGACGAACTGCGCGTCGGCGATGCGCTGCGGGTCCACCCGGGCGACGAACGAGCCCATCTTCGGGAACACCCGCACGAGGTCCTCGTCGGCGAGCAGCAGCAGGCTCTCCCGCACCGGAGTTCGGGAGACGTCGAGTTCTCCGGCCAGCTCGTTCTCGGACAGCGGATGGCCGGGCGGCAGCTGGAGGGTGATGATGCGATGCCTGAGCTCGCGGTGCACCTGCACCCGAGCAGAAGGTTTGCGTGCGCTCGCTGCCATGGATCCACTTTATCGGCCGGTCTTGACTCGCTGGTTCGGAACGCTTGTATGGTAGCGCTGGTATTCAAACCTGGAGGAGGGTCAATGCCGACGGACCTCGACGCCCGGGCAGCCGGCCCGGAGCAGACGCCGAGCGGGACGAGATCGCTGGGCCGCACCGTTGCCGCCTCGGTCATCGGCACCATCGCCGAGTACTACGACTTCTTCATCTACGGCACCGCCTCCGCGCTGGTGTTCAACAAGGTCTTCTTCCCAGAGATCGACCCGATGGTCGGTACCCTCGCGGCGTTCTCCACCTACGCGGTCGGATTCTTCGCCCGCCCGCTCGGCGGGCTGGTGTGGGGTCACGTCGGCGACCGGCTCGGCCGCAAGAAGACGCTGGTCTACACGCTGCTGCTGACCGGGCTGGGCACCTTCGTGGTCGGCCTGATGCCCACCTACGACCAGATCGGGATCTGGGCTGCGGTGGTGCTGGTGCTGGTCCGGCTGATCCAGGGCTTCGGCGTCGGCGGCGAGCAGGGCGGCGCGCTGCTGCTGACCGCCGAGGCCGCTCCTCCCGAGAAACGCGGGTTCTACGCCAGCTTCGTGCAGATGGGCTCGCCCGCCGCGTACCTGATCCCCACCGCGCTGTTCGCGGTGCTGGAGGCGCAGCTCTCCGAGCAGGCGTTCCTGGCCTGGGGATGGCGGATTCCGTTCCTGCTCAGCTTCATCGTGGTCGTCGTCGGCCTCTACATCCGGCTGCGCGTGCCGGAATCCGAGACCTTCCAGGCCGTCAAGGACCAACAGCGCCCGCAGCAGGCCCCGCTGAAGACGCTGCTGCGCGATCAGCGCCGCGAGGTCGTCGGCGGCTTGCTCGCGAAGTTCGTCGAGGCCGCGGTGTTCCCGCTCTACACGATCTTCCTGGTCTCCTACGCCGAGCAGCACGGAGTCGACGGCGGCATCGTGCTGGACGCGGTGATCATCGCCATCGTCGCCGAACTGATCATGCTTCCGCTGTGGGGCAGGCTCACCGACCGCATCGGCCGGCGCACCACGTTCATCGGTGCCGCCGTGCTCAACCTGGTGCTGGTGGTGCCGGCGTTCCTGGCCATCGAGACCGGCAACGTCGTGGTGATCACCGCGCTGATGATCGCCGGCCTGGCGCTGGGCCACGCGGGCACCTACGCGCCGCAGGCCTCCTACTTCCCCGAGCTGTTCCCGTCGGCCGCGCGCTACAGCGGCGTGTCGGTGGTCTGGCAGTTCGGCGCGATGATCGCCAGCGGCCCGTTCACCGTCGTGGCCTCGGCCCTGCTCGTGCTGGCCGGCGGCGGATTCGTCTGGGTCGCGGTCTACGTGGCCGTGCTCATCGCGCTGAGCCTGCTGGGACTGCGAATGCTGCCGGAAACCGCACCGAACCGCCGTGGCGGCGAGGAGTACGCCGACTGGCCCCGCCACGAATCCCACTGAGAGTGAGGGCTCATTGTCCAAGATCGTCGACGCGAAGGTCATCGTCACCGGCCCCGGGCGCAACTACGTCACGCTCAAGCTCACCACCGCCGACGGCGTGGTGGGCTGGGGCGACGCCACGCTCAACGGCCGGGAGCTCGCTGTCGCGTCCTACCTCCGCGACCACGTCTGCCCGCTGCTGCTCGGCCGCGATGCCAACCGCATCGAGGACACCTGGCAGTACCTGTACAAGGGCGCCTACTGGCGACGCGGGCCGGTGACGATGACCTCGATCGCCGCGGTGGACATCGCGCTGTGGGACATCCTGGGCAAGGTCGCCGGACTGCCGGTCTACCAGCTGCTCGGCGGGGCTGCGCGGGACGGGGTGCTCGCCTACTGCCACGCCACCGGCGAGGACATCCCGGCCCTGCTCGACGACGTGGCCGCGCACCTCGACGAGGGCTACCTGGCGGTGCGGGCGCAAGCCTCGGTTCCCGGGGTGGACAAGGCCTACGGGGTACCGCCCAAGGGCCAGTTCTACGAACCGGCTTCCTCTGCGGTGCCGGAGGAGAGCCGCTGGGACACCGAGTCGTACCTGCGGCACGCCCCGGAGGTGCTCGGCGCGGTGCGGGAGCGGTTCGGGTTCGGCTTCCACCTGCTGCACGACGTGCACCACCGGCTGACCCCGATCGAGGCGGGACGGCTGGGCCGCGACCTGGAACCGCACCGGATGTTCTGGATGGAGGACCCGACGCCGGCCGAGGACCAGAGCGCGTTCCGGCGCATCCGGGAGCACACCACGACCCCGATCGCGGTCGGCGAGGTGTTCAACTCGATCTGGGACTGCCAGCAGCTGATCACCGAGCGGCTGATCGACTACATCCGCGCCTCGGTCTCGCACGCGGGCGGGATCACGCACCTGCGCCGGATCTTCTCGCTGGCCGAGCTCTACGGCGTGCGCACCGGTTCGCACGGCGCCGGGGACCTCTCCCCGGTGTCGCTGGCGGCCGCCCTGCACGTGGACCTGGCGGTGCCGAACCTGGGCATCCAGGAGTACATGGGCCACACCCCGGAGACCGCCGAGGTCTTCCGCCCGAGCTACAGCCTCGACTCGGGCTACCTCCACCCGGGCGAAGCCCCGGGCCTCGGCGTCGAGGTCGACGAGGAAGCGGCGGCCAAGTTCCCCTACAACCCCCGCTACCTCCCGGTGAACCGCCGCCGAGACGGCGCGATCCACGACTGGTGACCAGCTGACTGACAGTTTTGCCTAAAACTGTGCACCTCCGGAGCCCGAAATGTCCGGACAGTTATAGGCAAAACTGTCACCGGCCCTGGAACGCGAAAAGGGCCCTTCCCCAGTTGACTTGGGGAAGGGCCCTCTTTGGCGCTGTGGCGTCAGAGCTTGTTGACGCGCGCGGCCATCGCCGACTTCTTGTTGGCGGCCTGGTTCTTGTGGATCACGCCCTTGCTGGCGGCCTTGTCCAGCTCGCGCGCGGCGGCCTGCTGCTGCTCCACGGCCTTGTCCTTGTCGCCGGCGGCAGCGGCCTCGCGGAACTTGCGGATGGAGGTCTTCAGCGCGGACTTCGCGGTCTTGTTGCGCTGCCGCGCGGCCTCGTTGGTCAGGATCCGCTTCGCCTTGGACTTGATGTTGGCCACTGCCTGCACCTTTCGTCGGTCTCGTGTTCGCGTCGCGCTGTCATCGGCCCGATCCCGAAGGACCGGTTTTCCTCCACGGCGGAACGCCGCACGACGCGAAGGTCCATGCTAGCAATCCTCACCTGCGGCTTTGCCGACCGGCCTCGGCGGGCGAGCATGGTCACAAGACAGGGGTCCAGACCTCTCCGGGGACATAACCTCGCCCCTCGTGCTCACTGCCCTGGAATGGCCCGGATTCGCCGATCTCACCCTCGCCGGACTGCTCTTCCTGTGCGCGGCGGCGTTCCTGGCCGGGGCCGTGGACGCCATCGTCGGCGGCGGCGGGCTGATCCAGCTGCCCGCGATGATGATGCTGATGCCCGGCGGCGAGGCGATCTACTCGCTGGCCACCAACAAGGTCTCCTCCATCGCGGGCACGGCGGCGGCCGCCCGCACCTACGCACGACGCACACCGATGGACTGGCGCTCGGCGCTGTCCATGGCCGTGGTCGCGCTGCTGGGGTCGCTCGGCGGCGCGGCGCTGGCCGACGCGCTGCCGCCGTCGGTGCTCAACGTCGTGGTGCTGGTGGCCCTGATCGCCGTCGGCATCTACACCTGGCGCAAGCCGGGCATGGGCTCGTCCCACGAACCCCGGTTCGGGCACCGCGCGCAGCTGCTCGTACTCCTGCTCGGCGGGGCCAGCATCGGCTTCTGGGACGGCATCGCCGGTCCCGGAACCGGATCGTTCCTGGTCTTCTGGCTGGTCAGCCTGGTCGGATTCGCCTTCGTCACGGCCTCGGCCACGGCGAAGGTGGTCAACGTGGCCACCAACATCGGCGCGCTGATCTTCTTCATCCCGGCGGGCAAGGTGCTGTGGGGCCTGGGACTGGTCATGGCGGTGTGCAACGTGGCTGGCAGCGTCAGCGGCGCGGTGCTCGCCACCAGGCGCGGCTCGGGCTTCGTCCGCCGGATGTTCCTGACCGTGATCACCGGTCTGGTGCTCAGCCTCGGCTGGAAGCTTGCCGTCGGCGCCTGAGCGGACGTACGTTCGCCAGGTCTGTGCCTAGGGTTCCGCTCCCGCTCCGGTTCCGCACCCGACAACGAGGAGCGCGGAGGCCCGGTCCGAGCGGCACCAGCCACTCCCGGAGGAGCGGGGTGGCACACCTGACGGGACAAAAGCCCTGAGGGGACCCGCTGCCGCGCGCCCGCGCGGCCGGAAGAGGGTCCCGAATGGGCATCACCGCCGCAGTCCTCGTCGTGCTGGCCGCGTTCGCGCACGCGGGCTGGAACTTCTTCGCCAAGCGCGCCGGTTCGTCCGGCGCCGGTTTCGTGTGGCTGACCGCGACCTGCTCGACCGTGCTGTACCTGCCGGTGGCCGCGGGCGCGGTGCTCACCACCGGAATCCCACCGGTGCGCACCTGGGCGACGGCGGTGCTGGTCAGCGCGGCGATCCACCTCGGGTACTTCCTGCTGCTGCAGCGCGGGTACGCCCTCGGCGACATGTCCGTGGTGTACCCGCTGGCCCGCGGAACCGGGCCGATGCTGGCGGTGATCGTCGCGGTGCTGGTGCTGGGCGAACGCCCCGGATGGATCGGGATCTGCGGCGCCCTGCTCGTGGTGATCGGCGTCTTCGCGATCGGGCTCTCCGACGGAGTGCCGCGCGGCGGGGCGAACCTCGCCGGTATCGGTTTCGGGCTGCTCACCGGTGCGCTGATTGCCACCTACACGCTCTGGGACGCCCACGCGGTCACCGGCCTGGCGCTATCGCCGCTGCTGTTCGACTGGGCGAACAACCTCACCCGCAGCGCCCTCCTGTCCCCCTACGCCGCGACGCGCCGCGCAGCGCTGGCCGAGACGTGGCGGCGGCACCGGCGGGAGATCCTGGCCGTGGGCCTGCTGTCGCCGCTGTCCTACGTCCTCGTGCTGTTCGCGATGCGGCTGGCTCCGGTCACCCTGGTGGCCCCGGGGCGTGAGCTCAGCATCGTCATCGCCGGGCTGCTCGCCTGGCGCCTGCTCGGCGAACCCCAGCCGGTCCGCCGCCTGAGCGGGGCCGCGGTGGTCCTCTGCGGCGTGGTGCTGCTCGGCGTGGCCTGAGCGGTCAGGGGCGTTGGTTGCGGAGCTGCACCAGCGTCAGGACCGTTCGCTCCAGGGCGTAGTCGGCATCCGCGGCCATGCCCTTCACGCCCGCGTTGACCTCGGCGGTGACCCGCAGCGCTTCGGCGATCGTGTTGGGGGTCCAGCCCCGGGACTGCGCCTGGGCCTTCTTGATCTTCCAGGCGGGCATGCCCAGATCACCGGCCAGCCGGAACGGGTCGTTGCGGGCACCCGCGGCGGCGACCCGGCCGATGGTGCGGACCGCGTCGGCGAGGGCGTCGGCGATCAGGACGTGCGGCACACCGAGCTGGATGGCCCAGCGCAGCGCTTCCAGCGCGCCCGCGCGGTCGCCGACGACGGCCTTCTCGGCCACCACGAAGCCGGTGACCTCCGCGCGGCCCCGGTGGTAGCGGCGGACCACTTCGTCGGTGACCTTGCCGCCGCCGGTGTCGGCGACCAGCTGGGAGGCGGCCGAGGCGAGTTCGCGCAGATCCGAGCCGACCGTTTCGATCAGAGCGGAGACACCGCCGGAGTCGCTCTTGCCGCCCGCGCGCTTGATCTCGTCGCGGACGAACGCCTCGCGCTCGGCGGGCTTGGTAATCTTCTTGCACTCGGTGACCCGAGCACCGGCCTTCTTCAGCGCGTTGGGTAGCTCCTTGGCGTGCTTGGCCCGGCCACCACCGTTGTGCAGCACCACCAGGGTCATGCCGTCGGCGGGTTGCTTGGCGTAGTCCAGGATCGCCTCGGCGATCTCCTTGCCCGCGTCCTGCGCCGACTCGATGGCGACCACGCGCCCCTCGGCGAACAGCGACGGGCTGAGCAGTTCGACCAGCTCCGGAGGGGTGAGTTCACTCACCTTCACCCTGCGCAGCTCGGTCTCCGGGTCGGCCGCGCGAGCGGCGCTCACCGCGGACCACATCGCGCGCTCAACCAGGAGCTCTTCGTCTCCGAGAACCAAGTGCAACGGGTCGGCGACCACGGCCGGGGAGCTCATATCCGGCATCGTGCCACGCGCTCCCGACAGTTCCGTCATCTGGATCGCACTGGCCAGGATCGTGGGAAGTCCACTAGCGTGCTTGTCAGCTGTTTAAAATGGAATAGCTCATCCAGAGGGGCAGAGGGAACGGCCCGTTGAAGCCCCGGCAACCGTCCGTCCGATGGTCCGTGATGTCCATTCGCGAGGTCTCGGTCGAAAGCGGTGCCAATTCCGACCCGTGCCCGCGGGATAGATGAGGAAAGGACCTCGCGATGACCGCTGCTGCCCAGACCGCCAAGAAGCTCGACCTCGGCAACGCCGTCGAACTGGTGTCGAAGGAAGAAGGGCACCGGCAGCCCCTGGCTCCCGAATTCGTGTCCCTCGAGGACTTCTCGCCGCTCGAGGTCGCCTACGACTTCGGCAAGATCAGCCGCGCGGAGATCGAGGCCGGCCCGCGTTCCATCTGGCGCTACAAGCAGTTGCTCCCGGTGCCGAGCAACGTCGACCGGATCGCCAACACCGAGCCCGGCTGTACGCGCTTGCTCGAGGCCGACAACCTCGCCAAGGCGCTCGGCGTCAAGAAGATCTGGATCAAGGACGACACCGGCAACCCGACGCACTCCTTCAAGGACCGCGTCGTCGCAGTCGCGCTGGCCGCCGCCCGCGAGTTCGGCTTCAAGGTCCTGGCCTGCCCGTCCACCGGCAACCTGGCCAATGCGGTGGCCGCCGCCGCTGCCCGGGCCGGCTGGGACTCGGTGGTGCTGGTCCCCAAGAGCCTGGAGCGCGCCAAGATCCTGATGAGCGCGGTCTACGACGGTTCCCTGCTGGCCGTCGACGGCAACTACGACGACGTGAACCGGCTGGCCACCGAGCTCGCCGGTGATCACGAGGACTGGGCGTTCGTCAACGTCAACGTCCGCCCCTACTACTCCGAGGGTTCCAAGACCCTGGCCTACGAGGTCGCCGAGCAGCTGGGCTGGCGGATCCCCGAGCAGATCGTGGTTCCGATCGCCTCCGGTTCGCAGCTGACCAAGGTCTACAAGGGCTTCAACGAGCTCGGCCAGGTCGGCCTGGTGGAGCCGAGCCCGGTCAAGATCTTCGGCGCGCAGGCCAGCGGCTGCTCGCCGGTGGCCACCGCGTTCAAGGAGAACAACGACGTGGTGCAGCCGGTCAAGCCGGACACCATCGCCCGCTCGCTGGCCATCGGCGCGCCCGCCGACGGCCCCTACGTGCTCGACGTGGTGCGCAAGACCGGTGGCGCCATCGAGGACGTCACCGACGAGGAGGTCCGCGAGGGCATCAAGCTGCTCGCGCGCACCGAGGGCATCTTCGCCGAGACCGCGGGCGGCGTGACCGTGGCCAACGCCAAGAAGCTCATCGAGGCCGGCCAGATCGACCCGGACGCCGAGACCGTCCTGCTGATCACCGGCGACGGCCTCAAGACCCTGGACGCGGTGCAGGACTCCATCGGGCCGAAGGCCACGGTCGAGCCCACCACCGACTCGGTCAACCAGGCGCTGGGTCTCTGAGCCCCGGCCGCTGAACTCGACGCGGGTGGTCGTCCGATGCGGACGGCCACCCGTTTTCGCGCTCAATCCACGGCGCGGATCGGATCGCCGCGCGTGCGCAGCTCCGGACCCCGCTCGCCTGGCAGGATCGCGATGTCTCCTTCCCGATCGGTGCGCAGCACACGAGCGCCCGCACGGGCGAGCCCGTCGGTGATCACCGGGCTCGGGTGCCCGTAATCGTTGCCCGCGCCGACGCTGATCAACGCCACCCGCGGCCGCACGCGCCGCAAGAACCGCGGCGCCGTGTAGCGGGAGCCGTGGTGCGGGACCTTGAGCACCTCGGCCCGCAACTCCGCGTCACCGGAGAGCAGCTCGGCCTGCCCCTGCAATTCGATGTCGCCGGTGAGCAACACGCGCCCCACCGGAGTCCTCGCACGCAGGACCACCGACGCGTCGTTGGCGTCCTCGGCCGTCTGCTTGTCGGCCGATCCGGGGTCCGGGGCCAGCACGGCGAGCGACAGGCTCGGCCCGGCCGCCAGTCGCTGCCCGGAGTGCATCGTCCGGATCGGCGTGCCGTGCTGGCGGGCCGCCTCGACCACCTCCTCGAAGGCCCAGCGCGGTTCGCGCAGCGGTCCGATCGCCACCGCGCCGACCGGAATCTCGGAGAGCACACCGGCCAGGCCGTTGACGTGGTCGGCGTGCAAGTGGCTCAGCACGATCAGCGAGATCCGCCGGATACCCAACCGCCGCAGGCATTTCGCGGCTCGTCGCGGGTCCGGTCCGGTGTCCACCACGACCGCCTCGCCCTTCCTTCCGGTCGACAGCACCAGGCCGTCGCCCTGCCCCACATCGCAGGCCACCGCGCTCCAGCCCGTCGGCGGCCACCCCGGCAGCACCGTGCGCACCGGCACCACGACCAACGCGGCGAGCAGCACCGCGACCGCCGCGAGCAATCGAATCCGCCTGCCGCGCAACACGATCAGACCGATGACCACCAGCACGGCCAGCAGCGCTCCCCCACCGGTCCCAGCGGGCCAGTCGAACGCCGCACCCGGGACGGAGGCGGCCTTCTCGGCGATGAGCAGCACCCACTCCAGCTCGGGCCCGGCCAGCGCGCACAGCGCTCCAGCTGGCCAGCTCGCGACCGGCGCGACGACCGTGGCCAGCGCGCCGAACACCGTGGCCGGAGCGATCACTGGTGTCACCAGGAGGTTCGCCGGGATGGCCACGAGGCTGATCTCGCCCGCGATCGCGGCGATCAGCGGCGCGGTGACCAGGTGCGCGGCCACCGGAACAGCGATGGCCTCGGCCAATCCGCTCGGCACGCCCCGATCACGCAACACCGCCGCCCACGCCGGTGCCAGCAGCACCAGCCCGGCGGTGGCCGCCACGGAGAGCGCGAACCCGGCGCTGGTGGCCAGTTCCGGCAGGACCAGCAGCAGCACGAGCACGCTCGCCGACAGCACCGGCAGCGCCGACCGCCGCCTGCCCAGCACCAGCGCGAGCAAGGTGATCGCGCCCATCACCGCCGCCCGCAGCACGCTGGGCTCCGGACCGGCCAGCCCGACGAACCCGAGCAGCGCCAAACCGGCCCCGATCGCCGACGGGAGCGGGCCGGCGCCGAGCAACCGCAGCAGCACCAGCACCGCCCCGCACACGATCGCCAAGTTCGCACCCGAGACCGCGGTGAGGTGCGAGAGCCCCGCGGTTTCGAAGTCCTGCCGGACTTCGGGCGGCAGCCCGCTGGTGTCCCCGACGACCAGCCCCGGCAACAACCCGGCCGCCTCGCTGCCGAGGCGCGCGGCGGCGACCTCGCGCAGTCCCGCCCGCATCTCGGCGGTCAGGCGTTGCCACTCCGGCGCCGGCTCGACCTCGGCGGGAGGCCGGTACACCGGCAGCATCGCGACGGTGAGCTCACCCGCCCGCGGTGGCACGGCCTGGGCCGTGACGGTGACCCGCTGCCCGGCGATGAGGTCCCGCCAGGACTCGGTCGGCACCAGCAGCACCACCGAGCCACCCGCCCGGACCAGAGCGCCGCCGAGTTCGGCCGAGAGCAGCTCGGCCCGCACCAGCGCTCGATCCTCCGCTCGACTCGCCCCGAACGACGTGCCGTGCAGCGGCCGCGGCGCCATCGTCAGCTCGACCCGCGCGGTCACCGACTCACCGCGTTCGGCAGCCAGCCGCAACGGGTTTCGCTCTGCGGTGTGCGACCGGACCGCGATACCGCTCGCGGCGACCCCGGCCAGCAGCAGCACCACCAGCACCGCCCGCGCCCCCGCCCGGGAACGCACCCGCGACAGCGGGAGCACCGCGAAGCAGGCGAGCGCGGCCACCACGGCCGCGGGCAACCAGCCCGCCCACAGCCCGAGCAGGGTCACCGCCCAGACCGCCAGCGCCGCGGGTGCGAGTCGCAGGTCCAGCCGGGCGGTCACACCCGGACCAGCTCGCGCAGGCGGGACAGGCGCACCTCACCGATACCCCCGACCTGGCCCAGCTGGTCCACCGAGTCGAACCCGCCGTGCTCGGCGCGCCACTTCAGGATCCGCTCGGCGGTCACCTCCCCCACGCCCGGCAGCTCGTCCAGCTGCTCCTCGGTCGCGCTGTTGAGATCGACCTTCCCGGAACCGCTCTGCTGCGCGGCCGATTCGGGCTGGCGCACCCGCGGCGGTATCGGCACCGCGACGTAGAGCTGCTCGCCGTCGGTGAGCCGGCGCGCCAGGTTGAGCGTGGTCAGGTCCGTGCCCGGCAACGCGCCACCGGCCGCCTCCACGGCCTCGGCGACCCGGGCACCTTCGGCGACCGTGACCAGACCGGGGCGTTGCACCTGCCCGACGACGCTGACCACCAGCTCCGCCGGAGCGCTCGTGCTGGTCGTCGTCTCCACCGGTGGTGGCGGCAGCGGTGGCGGCGCTTCCTCGGCCGTCGGCCGGGCGCTCGTGGCGAGCGCGAGGACACCGATCAGCACCACGACGGTCACCAGCGCGATCGCGAGCAGCCCGGCACGGCCCGGGTCCACTCTGGACCGCAGCAGGGATTCGGGCAGCCAGCGCTCCGCGAAGCGCCGCAGCGGGGATCGTCGCGCGGTGTCCGGTGGCGGGTCCACCGAGTAATCCCGGGAAACCCGTTCGCGCGGCTCCTCCCGACCGGCTCGCCGGTGCAGCGCCTGCAACCGCTGCTGCGGTCCGAGAGCGTCGCGAAGACCGTCGTCACGGGTGCTGAAGACCTTGCCGTCCAACATGGCGACGACCGTAGCGCCGTCGAAACTCGTTGCCCAGCAAGAAATTTCGTGTATCAGACGGCCGCGACCTCAAGATCGCGTTGATTCGGCCCGATGGTGTGGAATCAGTCCACCGAAGGGTTTTCAGGCGCGAAAACGCCACCCGTTCGGGAGAACCACGACGCCGACCGCGCCGGGCCCGATGTGCGCTCCGATGACCGCGCCGACCTCGGAGACCACGCACTGCGCGGAGTCCCCCAGCTCGGCGGTGAACTTCGCCGCGAGCTCGTCGGCGTGCTCGGCGGCGGCCAGGTGGTGCACCGCGATCGCGGCCGACCCGGATCCCGCCGCGTCCAGCGAGATGTCGCGCAGCCGGGCCATCGCGCGCGTGGTGGTGCGCACCTTCTCCAGCGCCTCGATCCGGCCGTCGTGCACGTGCAGCAGCGGTTTGATCGCCAACGCCGTGCCCAGCACCGCGGCGGCGGTACCGATGCGGCCGCCGCGCCGCAGGTATTCCAACGTCGGCACCGAGAACACCGTGGTGGTGCGCGCGGCGGTCACCGCGGCGGCCCGCTCCACCTCGTCGAGACCGGCACCGGAGGCGGCGGCATCGGCGGCGGCCAGCACCGAGAAGCCCAGCCCCATCGCCGCCGAGCGGGAGTCGACCACCCGGACCCGGTCCGGATCGGTCTCCCTGGCGGCCAGCCGGGCGGCGTCCCAGGTGCCCGAGAGCTGCCGCGACAGGTGCACTGCGACCACACCGTCGGCACCGTCGTCGAGGGCCCGCCGGTAGGCGCGAGCCAGTTCGCGAGAGGTCGCGCTGGCGGTGGTGACCCGCTGCTTGCGCTCCAGGGACTCGGCCAGCTCGGCGGGCGAGAACGCGGTCTCGTCGACCGGCGCACCGCCGTCCACGCTGACGTGCAACGGCACGATGCGCACGCCGTAGCGGTCCGCGTATCCGGACGGCAGGTATGCCGTGGAATCGGTCACGACTGCAATGGGCACGGCGCAACCCTACGACGTCGGTTCTACTCGCCGACCCCGGCGTTGTGCGCCATCAGGCGCCAGCGGTGGTCTCCCCCGCCGCGGCGCTTGAGCACCACCCAGTGGCAGTTGCGGATGCCGCCGAGGATCGGCCAGGACTCCACCGGCAGGGCCAGCAGTTTCGCGGTCAGCGCGGTGATCAGCCCGCCGTGGGCGACCAGCAGCGCGGTGCCCCGGTGGCCGTGGTCCAGCTCGGTCACGACCTCGACGGCGCGGGAGGCGACCTCGACCCGCGACTCGCCACCGGGCGGAGCCCAGGTCGGGTCGGCTCGCCAGGTGCTCAGCGCTCCGGGCCAGCCGTGCTCGACCTCGGCCCCGCTGAGCCCCTGCCACTCGCCCACGTGGGTCTCGCGCAACCGTTTGTCCAGCGCCACTCCGGCCCCGCTGACCTCGGCGTAGACCTGGGCGGTGGTGCGGGCCCGGTTGAGGTCGGAGCTGACCGCCACCGAGGGCTCGAAGGCGTCGATCGACGGCGCGGCCAGCCGGGCCTGCCGCAGTCCGTTGTCGGTCAGCGAGCTGTCCAGGTGCCCCTGGATCCGCCCGGCGAGGTTGTAGTCGGTCTCGCCGTGCCGCCAGAGCACGAGCTGCTCCAGGCTCACGCCTCGTCGCCCTCGTCCGGGGTCCCCGCGTCGACGAACTCGATGCGCGGGCAGTCCTTCCACAGCTTCTCCAGCTGGTAGAAGGAGCGCTCCTCGTCGTGCTGGACGTGGACCACGACGTCGACGAAGTCCAGCAGGACCCAGCGGCCCTCCCGGGCACCCTCCCGCCGGACCGGCTTGGTGCCCGCGGCGCGCATCTTCTCCTCGACCGCTTCCACGATGGACTCGACCTGCCGCTCGTTGGGCGCCGAGGCGATCATGAAGCAGTCGGTGATCACCAGCTGCTCGGAGACATCCATCAGCACCACGTCGGTGGCCTTCTTGTCCGCCGCCGCCTGTGCGGCGACCAGGGCCAGCTGGCGGGCGTTCTCGGTGGCTGCCACTACATCTCCCTTTCGGCCGGACCCTCACGTCCGTTCCGGATACCCAGGATAAGCCGCACGCGCGCCCCCATCGGCGCGCCGGCTTCGCGAACAAGTCCGTTGTGCCCGAGCGTACGGGCCGGTGTCCCGCGCCGTCGGAGCGGGACACCCAGAGCACAGCCCCGCTGCGACCCGGCGAACCATCGAGAGCGCTCCTGCTCACCGCACGGAATCGGACGGGTCGCGACCTGGTCACCGATCTCGAGCGCCAGCGCCGGGGCGGAACGCCGACACCAGGCGCGCGACTAGCGTGACCAGGAAGATCTGCCCGGCCAGAGCCTCGAGGACGGCCAGCGAACGGCCTGCTTGGGTCGCAGCCGTGAAATCCCCGTACCCCAGGGTGGTCAGCGTCGTGAAGCTGAAGTACTGCAGCACGCCGGCACTCGCCCGCTTGCCGCCGGCGAAGAACGGGGTCGGATCGAGGTTCACGATGGCCCCGTAGATCGCGGCGAACATGAAACCGATCAGGAAGTATGCGCTCAACGCACCGAAGATGGTGTTGACGGTGACCACCTCGTGGGTGAGCACACGCCGGACGATGACGAACACCGTCACCAGCAATACGGCGCTCATCCAAGCGTTCAGCACCCCGGCGCCGAGCGCGTCCGCCCCGGCCAGCAGCAGGATCGCGACCGCGACGGTCCCGGTGATCATGACGACAGCGATCCAACGCGCGGTCGAGCGGTGCACGTGCGACGTGCGCACCGCGAGCAGCAACGTCACGACGAACACCACGAGACGGCACGCATCACCGAGCTCGTCTGCCGGGAACATTCCCAGCACGTAGTTGAACAGCAGCAGGCCCAGCACGAGCGCGTAGCGGTCCTGCCTGCGCACCGCGGAACCGCCGCGACGGAAGCCGAGCAGCGCCTCGAACGACCGGCGACGCGGTGAACCGGCGCTGGACGAACCGGCGAATCCAGGCATCACCACTCCCGCCACGTGAGCCCCGGACGCACCCCTTTCACGTCCGCTCCCCGAGCACACAACCGAACACCCCCGCTCCCCGCAAGCGGGCGCACCTGCGAGTGCCGGCGGCAGGACGGTTGACCTGAGCTCGAGCAGTGGCGATGGGCTCTCCGTAACTGCTCGAGGGTTCCTTCGGCCATGCGTGGTCAAGCGGTCTGGGCGCTTGGACCAACGCCTGACGGTCAGTCGTCAGTGGTACGGCCACCGGGATGAAAAAGTTACTATTAGTGTCGATCTGGTTACAAAAAGCGACATACCTACTAGCCTTGGTCACTGTCCGCATTGGTCAACCTCCGACTAAGCGCATTGCGATTACTCAGGGCAACAGCGCGATGGGGGGCGGGGTGTTCTGCGGGCATGTCCCTGACACACACGACTGGAACGAGGACGTATGCCAATCTCTCCGAACCAAGGCTCCGCCGCCGGGGGAACCGAAGTGACGATCACCGGAACGGGCCTGGCCAACACCAGTGCCGTGCGCTTCGGCGCGAACTTAGCGACGATCACCGGCAACACTCCGACCCAGGTCGACGTGGTATCGCCGGCCGGTCACGGCGCGGCCGACGTCAGCGTGACCACGGCGGGCGGCACCAGCAACGCGGTGCCGTTCTACTACATCGAAACCGCCACTAAGAGCAGCGTCAGCCCCACATCGGGGGCTACCGCTGGAGGCAACACGGTTACGCTCACCGGGTCGAACCTCAACACCGCCAGCGCGATCACGTTCGGCGCCAACGCGGGTACGATCATCAGCTCAAACGCCGGGGTGGTCACTGCGACGGTCCCGGCAGGTGCGGCGGGAACAGTGCCGATCACCGTCACCACCGCAGCGGGCACGACCAATGGTCTCTCCTACACCTACGTGGCCGCGCCGACCGTGACCGCGATCGACCCGACCGAGGGGTCCACGGCGGGTGGCACTCCGGTCACCATCGACGGCGCCGGGCTGACATCGACCAGCCAGGTCACCTTCGCCGGAGTGGCGGCGAGCTTCACCGTCGTGTCGGACACGCAGCTCACGGCGGTCACTCCGGCCGGTGCTGCCGGAACTGCCGACGTGACGGTCACGACGACCGGTGGCAGCGACACCCTGATCGCGGGCTTCACCTACGTCGCAGGGCCCGGGATCTAACCCGCAAGGTCGGCCGGGGCTTCCGCTGAGTCGGCGGTCCCGGCCCACCGCCACGCAGGGCGTCCAGCGGCTCGCAGGCGCCGAATTCAGGCGCCTGCGGCGCCGCGCCCGGCACTTCGCCGAGCCTCGACCACGTTGGCTTCGTGCACGAAGGACACCATGACCAAACATCCTCAGCCAGACGGCCCGTCATCGGAGAACGCGGATGTCCGCGCCGATTCAGGGGCGCTCGCCGTTCCAGCGGTGACCTCCATCAGCCCGACCTCGGGGCCAACCGCAGGCGGAACGACCGTCACCGTCAACGGATCGGCGTTCCTCGGTGCCAGCTCGGTCACCTTCGGCGGCACCTCCGCTCCGTTCTCCGTCAACTCCAACGCCCGGATCACCGCGACCGCGCCACCCCGTCCTGCGGGCCCGGCCCGAGTAGTGGTCGTCACGCCGGGCGGCACGAGCACCAATCCGGTGTTCTTCAACTACCAGGCCCCGCCTACCCCCACCGTGACCGGCGTCAGTCCGGCGAACGCGCAGACCTCTGGTGGCACGGTCGTCACGATCACGGGCTCCGATCTTTCCGGTGCCACTGCGGTCACCTTCGGCGGAACTCCCGCCGTCTCCTACACCGTCAGCTCCAACACCCAGATCACCGCCACCGCACCGCCCCGAGCCGCAGGGCCCGCACCCGTCGTCGTCACCACACCGGGCGGCACCAGCAACGAGACCGTCGTCGTCTTCTTCGTGAGCGCCCCGGTCCTGCTCAACCTTTCGCCGACCAGGGGCCCGGTCGCCGGTGGCACGGTCGTCACGATCACGGGCTCCGATCTTTCCGGTGCCACTGCGGTCACCTTCGGCGGAACTCCCGCCGTCTCCTACACCGTCACCTCCAACACCCAGATCACCGCCACCGCACCGCCCCGAGCCGCAGGGCCCGCACCCGTCGTCGTCACCACACCGGGCGGCACCAGCAACGCGGTGTCCTTCGCCTACATCGCCGTCCCGGTGATCACCGCGGTCACGCCCGACCAGGGACCCGCCACCGGCGGGAACAACGTGACGATCACGGGCTCGAACCTGACCTTCACCAGCACGGTCACCTTCGACGGCACGCCGGCTGCGTTCACGGTCTTGTCGGATGCCCTCATCGCTGCGACGGTCCCACCGGGTACGAGAGCCGCCCAGGTATCCGTCACCTCTCCGGGAGGCACGAGCGCGCAACTGACCTACACCTACGTCGACGCGCCCCAGATCTGACCCGTGAACAGGTTCATCGCACGGCGCGCCACCGTCATCGGCCCCGACTCCACGATGGAGCCGGGGCCGATGACCGGCATCATTTCGCGATCCGCCACCAGCCTCGCGAACTTCGCCGGTGATGGCCTGGCGTTCGCACCGCGAGCCTCAGGCTGCCTCCCGCCCGTTGGCGTTGTTGCTGAAGACGTTGATGTTGATCAAGCCGCACCCGCACGGCTCCGGCGCCGGCGCCGGCGGCGTCGGTTCGGCCGAAACGTCTACGGTCGTGGTGGTGTTCGACGCGCCGCAGTTTTCGTCGCCGTTGTAGGAAGCGGTGATGGTGTGCGGACCCTCGGTGGCGAAAGACGTTGTGAGACTTGCCTGACCGTTGGCATCGACCGGGACGGTGTCCAGCAGCTCTGAGCCGTCGAAGAAGGTCACGCCGAGCCCGCCCGGTGCGAAACCCGGGCAGCTGACCGTCGCGGTCAGCACGACCTGTTGCCCCACGGTCGCCGTGGTGGGCGATGCCTGCAACGTCGTCGTTGTCGGTTCGAAGGGCTGAGCCGAAGCCTGCGCGGAAAACATGACCAATCCGATAAGCGCGATGAACAGCACCGCGATCCGGCGGAAGCTCGAGCTGTGCGTAAAGTCCACTGCGTTTCTCCTTATAGATGAACCGTCATTTCGAGTGCGGAGTTGACCCCGGCAGAAAGAATTATCTCGACGCGCCCCTTTAAGCAAACCGGTAAACATTTCACTTAGCCGTACGCATGATGCACATCCCGCAGGGGCTCCCTCCGGGAAACGCGCCGACATCGTGCCGGGCACGCGATCGCCGAACGGCGCGAACAGACCGCCCGCTTACAAGGCCAAAAGCTCGGCGGATGGTCGACCAACAACCTTCGACGCGGAAATCCACAAGCAGCCGCAACACCATGGAGCGAAGTTTCAAACGCGTGAAACTGTGGCGAGGAGCGGTCACGTGCTACGCCGAGCAAGTTTGCCCTTTTCTCGGCGGCGTCCTGCTCGCAGGCACAATCCTGATCTGCCGCTCCGTTTCCCCGAGCTAGGAAACACACCCTGGCGGGGCCAGGTCGTACCGGATTTGTACCGGCGCGACCTGGCCCCGTTCGCGTTGGAGCGTTTCCGCTGCTAGGGG
>NZ_BAAARA010000017.1:0-1205 GCF_039531955.1 Saccharopolyspora halophila | reverse complement strand
CGGGGCAGGGCAATTACGCGGCGGGCAACGCCTTCCTGGATGCGCTGATCCAGCACCGGCGCGAACGCGGCTTGCCGGGCATCTCGCTGGCGTGGGGCGCTTGGGAGCAGGCTGGGATGGCCACGGAGGTGGACGTCGACCGGATGGGCCGGTCGGGGATGCCGCCGCTGACCACCGAGCATGGTTTGCGGCTGTTCGACGCCGCGCTGTCCGGGGAGAACCCGGTGGTGCTGCCGGTGCGGCTGGATCTGGCGGCGATTCGTTCCAGTGGCGAGGTGCCNCGGCGATTCGTTCCAGTGGCGAGGTGCCGCCGCTGCTGCGCGGGCTGATCCGGACCAGGTCGCGCCGATCGCTGGCCGGATCCCGCGCGACCGAGACGTTGCTGGCCCGCTTGGGCGCGCTGGGCGAATCGGAGCGCTGGGACGGGCTCGTCGATCTGGTGCGCGGTGAGGTCGCCTCGGTGCTGGGGCACGTGGACTCGGCCGTGGTCGATCCGTCCCGGGCGTTCCAGGACCTCGGTTTCGATTCGCTGACCGCGGTGGAGCTGCGCAACCGCCTCGGCTCCGCGACCGGACTTCGGCTGCCCGCCACGCTCGTCTTCGACTACCCGACGGCCAACGCGCTGGCCGGGCACTTGCGCGACGAGCTCTTCGGCGCCACCGCAGCAATCCCATCGCTGCCGGAGCGGGCGAGCACGACCGACGATCCGATCGCCATCGTGGGCATGGCCTGCCGCTACCCGGGTGGCGTGTCCTCACCGGAGGACCTGTGGAAGCTGGTCTCGGACGGCGTCGACGCGATCTCGGAGTTCCCCACCGATCGCGGCTGGGACCTGGACGCGCTGTTCGATCCGGACCCGGATCACGCGGGTACCTCCTACACGCGGTCGGGTGGATTCCTGCACGACGCGGGTGATTTCGACCCGGGCTTCTTCGGGATGTCGCCGCGCGAGGCACTGGCCACCGATGCGCAGCAGCGGTTGCTGCTGGAGGTGGCGTGGGAGTCGCTGGAGCGCTCCGGGATCGCCCCGGCCTCGCTGCGGGGCAGCCAGACCGGTGTGTTCGCGGGCGTGATGTACAACGACTACGCCCAGCTCCTGACGGGCGAGGCCGAGGGATACCAGGCCACCGGCGGATCGCCGAGTGTGGTCTCCGGCAGGTTGTCCTACACCTTCGGGTTCGAGGGCCCGGCGATGACGGTGGACA
>NZ_BAAARA010000016.1:0-3304 GCF_039531955.1 Saccharopolyspora halophila | reverse complement strand
CGCAGCTCACCATCGCGGACCACCAGCTGCGGCTCATCGCAGGACAGCGCGCGCTCAAGCAGTGATGCGTCCACCTCGCCGGTGTCCACGTCCAACAGCACGAACCGGCCCGGATGCTCCGACTGCGCCGACCGCACCAGACCCCACACCGCCGAAGCCGCCACATCACCGCCGGACAGCGCACCCCGCGTCACGAACACCAGACGCGACCCCGCGAACCGCTCCTCGACCAACCACTCCTGCACCAGACCCAACGCGCGCGAAGTCGCTCGGTGCGCCGCACCCGCAACGTCGTCGACGGGCTCGTGCGCGACCGGGACCAGCACGGCGTCCGTGTCGACGCCGGTCAGGTCCTCGTGCAGGGCGCCCGGCAGCCCGAGCGCGTCCGGACCGAGCACGGCCCAGTCCTGCCCCGATACCTCGGCCGGGGCCGCGGCCGGGACCCATTCCAGCGCGAACAGCGAGTCGCGACCGGCGCCGGTCTCGCCGAGCTGTTCGGCCGAGACCGGGCGGACCGCCAGCGACCGCACCGACGCCACCGGATTCCCGGTCGTATCCGTCAGGTCCAGCGTCGTCGCGCCACCGGCGTCCCGGGACAACCGCACCCGCAGGTCCGTCGCGCCCGAGGCGTGCAACGAGACTCCGCTCCAGGAGAACGGCAACCCGGCCTCGCCACCTTCCTCGGCGAGCAAGGCCGCGTGCAGGCAGGCGTCGAGCAGCGCCGGGTGCAGCCCGAAACCGCCGGTCTCCACCCCCTCGGGCAGCGCGACCTCGGCGAAGACCTCGTCTCCGCGACGCCACGCCGCGCGCAACCCCTGGAACACCGGGCCGTAGTCGAACCCGGCCTCGGCGAACCGCTCGTAGCAGCCCTCCAGCGACACCTGCTCACCGTCCGCAGGTGGCCACGCGCCCTGGTCGAGCTGCGCGTGTTCCGATCCGCTGCCGAGCACGCCGACCGCGTGCTCCGTCCACGGCGCATCCGCCGCGCTTTCGGGCCGGGAGTACATCGTGATCGAGCGACGGCCCGACTCGTCGGCGTCGCCGACCGAGACCTGCAGCTGGACCGCGTCCTGTTCCGGCAGCACCAGCGGAGCGGCCATCGTCAGTTCCTCGACCCGGTCGCAGCCGACCTCGTCGCCCGCTCGAATCGCCAGTTCGACCAGGGCAGCGCCCGGAACGAGCACCTGTCCCAGCACGACGTGGTCGGCCAGCCACGGGTGCGACCGCACCGAGATCCTGCTGGTGAACAGATACCCGTCCGAACCGGCCAGTTCCGCACCCGCGCCCAGCAACGGGTGTCCCAGGGCCGTGAGGCCCAGCCCCGAGGCGTCCTGGGAACGCGCCGTCCGGGCCGGCCAGTACCGCTTGTGCTCGAAGGCGTAGGTGGGCAGCTCGATCAGATGCGCACCGGTCCCGGTGAAGAACGGCTTCCAGTCCACGTCGACGCCCGCCACGTGCAGACGTGCGAGCGCGGTAGCAGCGGCGGCCTCTTCTCCGCCGTTCTTGCGCAGCATGGGCACCAGCACCGCGTCCTCGGTCGCGGAATCCGCTGCCATCGCGGAAAGCACGCCGTCCGGTCCGAGCTCCAGGAAGGTGCTCACGCCCGCATCGGCGAGATCAGCGACAGCATCCGCGAAGCGCACGGTCTCCCGCACGTGCTGCACCCAGAACTCCGGCGAGGACACATCACCCGAGGCCACCACCGGAAGGTGCGGCACCTCGAACGACACACCGCTGATCGCCTCGCGGAAGTCCTCCAGCATCGGATCCATCAACGGCGAGTGGAACGCGTGGGAAACCTTGAGCCGCGTCGACTTCCAGCGTTCGGCCACGGTGAGAACGGCGGTCTCGTCACCGGCCAGCACCACCGAGGCCGGCCCATTGACCGCCGCGATCGAGACACCCTCGACCAGATGCGGCAGCACCTCGTCCTCACCGGCTTGGACCGCCACCATCACGCCACCGGACGGGAGCGCCTGCATCAAACGCGCCCTGGCGCTGATCAACGCGCACGCGTCCTCCAGCGAGAACACACCCGCCACATGCGCAGCCGCGACCTCACCAATCGAATGCCCCGCCAGGTAATCCGGCCGCAGCCCGAACGACTCGGCGAGGCGGAACAGGGCGACCTCGACCGCGAACAACGCGGGCTGCGCCCAACCCGTCCGGTTCAGGGCCTCCGGATCATCGCCCCACATCACATCCCGAACACCCGGGTCGAGGTGCTCCAGGACCGCGTCCAGGGCCTCGGCGAACACCGGGAACCGGTCGTAGAGCTCACAACCCATCCCCAAGCGCTGCGAACCCTGACCGGAGAACAACACCGCCAACTCGCCCTCACGGGCCGTGCCGGCGGCGACCTCGGCCGTGCTGATGCCGTCGGCCAGCAGCACCGCGCGGTGCTCGAACACCGACCGCGAGGACACCAGCGAGAACCCGACGTCGACCGCGGACTCCTCCTCGGCGAAGGACCGGATCCGCTCCACCTGGCCGGACAGCGCGCCCTCGGACTTCGCCGACACCGGCAGCGGCACGACCGCGGGGAGCACCTGCGCATCCTCCACCGGTGCGTCCACGACCGGCGGCTGCTCCAAGATCAGATGCGCGTTCGTGCCGCTGATTCCGAACGACGACACCGCGGCTCGACGAGCACGCCCGGTCTCGGGCCACTCCGCCGGGTCGGTCAACAGCTCGACCTCACCCGCTTCCCAGTCCACGTGCGAGGAGGGCGTTTCCGCGTGCAAGGTGCGCGGCAACCGGCCCCGCTGCATGGCCGCGATCATCTTGATCACACCGGCGACACCCGCGGCAGCCTGCGCGTGCCCCAGGTTCGACTTCACCGAACCCAGCAACAACGGCCTCTCGCGATCCTGGCCGTACGTGGCCAGCAACGCCTGCGCCTCGATCGGATCACCCAGCGTCGTACCCGTGCCATGCGCCTCAACCGCATCCACATCCGACGGATCCAAGTTCGCGGAGCGCAGCGCCGACCGAATCACCCGCTGTTGCGAGGGACCGTTCGGCGCGGTGAGGCCGTTCGACGCGCCGTCCTGATTCACCGCGCTACCGCGCAACGTCGCCAACACCCGATGCCCGTTGCGCTCCGCATCCGAGAGTCGCTCCAGCACCAGGAGACCCACGCCCTCGGACCAACCAACACCATCAGCCGAATCGCCGAAGGCCTTGCAGCGACCGTCCGGGGACAAACCGCCCTGCCGGGAGAACTCGACGAACGATCCCGGAGTCGACATCACGGTCACACCACCGGCCAGGGCCAGCGAGCACTCCCCCTGCCGCAACGACT